>CAJUIA010000008.1:0-107832 GCA_910586485.1 uncultured Acetatifactor sp. | reverse complement strand
GACACTTCTTAAGCCATGCCATTCATAAGCCGCCGCAAGTTCTTCGGCGACTTATGACACTTCTTAAGCCATGCCATTCATAAGCCGCCGCAAGTTCTTCGGCGACTTATTTCATGCCGGGCTTGCGCCCTATAGACAGGAAGATACTTCCTGCCCTTCATGAGCAAGCTCATGCGGGCACTCTGTATCTTCCTGTCTGCATGGCTTAATGCTACTCCATGTTTAACCTTCGGGTATTGATCAGCCAGCTCACCAGGTATAGCACCGCAGCAAAAACAATGCTGAGTACCAACGAGATAATCATGTTGGTATTAATATAGCTGCCCAAAAAACTGGGATTGTGGTTTATACTCCCCGCATAGGCCCCCGTAACAATGCCTTCCACCACGGAGCTGCAGATTCCCTTCACCATGCTGACACCAATATAGCTTACAATCGCCATCAGCACCCTGTGTTTGGTAAAGAGCTGGCCTAAAGAGATGGCGCCAAAAAGGGTAATCATGCTGGTAAAAGCACTGAAAATCATGGAGAAGATAGACCAGACAAAATAGCCGCGGAAATTCAGGCCCAGCTCCCGCTCAAAAAGCAAAAACACCTCTTCCATGCCCTGTTCCTCATACGCTCTCCAGAACTCCGCCCAAAAATCGGAAAAACTGTAACCGGCAGGCAGGATGGCGTTGATCATAAACACCATCAGCAAAAGTACGGATAAGACAATGCCTATGTTGATCAACAGAATCCAGATACCGCTGATCAGGGTTTTCGTAAACAACAGCTGCCCCTCCGTTACCGGAAGCGTATGGGTGAGATAGCCCTCGTCCGTGTACATGGTTTTATAAAACCGCACCCCCAGAAAGGCAATGATACCGACTGAAACCGCCACCAGCATCATGGCATAAAGCAGCAGGGTAAAGACGCTGGCAATGTTCAATACATTCACCCCAAAGTTGGAACGATAATAATAATTTTCATCGGACAGCTGACGCCACATGGGCGACTGAAATGCAAGCCAGCCCAAAAAGGTAATGCCCACCAGCCCGATCAGCATCAGACAGCCGATCCTGTATGTGTTCTTCCACTCATTTTTAATCAATTTCCCTAACATGCGAACACCTCCCTGAAATAGGCATCCACGGACTTACCGTGCTGCTCCCTGATATTGTCTACCGAGGTATAAAGCACCAGATGACCGTAGCGCATAAAGATAACCTCGTCCAGCACCTGCTCTATGTCCCCGATCAAATGGGTGGATATGATCACCGTTGCGTCAGGGTTATAGTTGTTAATGATCGTCCGTAGAATATAATCCCTTGCTGCCGGGTCAACACCGGCAATGGGCTCATCCAGAACATACAGATCCGCCTGACGACTCATGACAAGGATCAGCTGCACCTTCTCCTTATTGCCCTTGGAGAGCGTTTTCAGCTTCACGGAGGGGTCAATATTTAGGTTGTGAAGCATTTCCAGTGCCCGCTCCTTGGAAAAATCTCCGTAAAAATCACAGAAATAATCCAATATCTGACTGATTTTCCTCCCCCCGGACAGATAGGTGCGGTCCGGCAGATAAGCCACATGGGCCTTCGTCTCCGTTCCCACATACTGTCCGTTGATCTTGATGCTTCCCTGGCTGGGTGTCAGCAGCCCGTTCATCATCTTGATCAGCGTAGTCTTGCCGCTTCCGTTAGGCCCTAAAAGGCCAATGATCTTTCCCTTGGGAAGCGTCAGCGTAATATTATTCACCGCCACATTCCTGGCGTCGTAGGATTTCGTCAACCCTACCAGCTCTACCAGTTCATTCATACCTGTTCTCCCTCATAAATATTGCCTTGAAATTGTTTTGTATTTAACAATTCCAGCGTCTCTGTTTCCGAATAGCCAAGCTCCTGCATCTTGGTAAAAAAGTGATTCACCTGCTCCCTGGCCAGGCCGGACCGGATGTTCCGTATTCGCTGTTCGTCCTCGGTAACGTTCCTGCCGTTGGTCCGCTGTGTCACGATCAGGCCGCTTCTCTCCAGCTCCGCAAATGCCTTCTGCATCGTATTGGGATTTACCGCCGCTACGGCTGCCAGGTCCCTGACGCTGGGAAGCTTGCCGCCCGGTAAATAATGGCCAGATACGATCTGCATCTGAAGCCGCTCCACAAGCTGCGCGTAGATAGGTCTGTCAGTATCCAATTCCCATGCCATTGCAATCTTCCTTTCTGTATTATTGTATTGACTTTATAATACAATAATACACGTGCCGCGGCAAAACGTCAAGCACTTTTTCACATATTTTTAAAAAAATCATATATATACCATAACAAACCTTTTGAGGTTCATTATGTCCGCAGAAAACTTGCTTACAAAAGCCTTTTCCGCCTCCGAACTGACTGCATCCCAGGAGACGGGCCCCAATACTCCCCTGCCGGATGCACCTGCTTTTCCCGAACAGGAAGCAGCTTCCCCGGAATCCCTTTCCCCTACAGCGCCTGCAGAGCCCGGAGCACTTGCTGCATCCCCCGAATCCGGCAGTCCCACCGGACTTGCCGACAATCAATATGCCGGAACTCTGAAAATCAGCGTTGTTTCCAGCATCGGCCTGATCCCTGTGGATAACGCCGTCGTCACCGTCTCCTATACTGGAGAACCGGAGACCCCCTTGAACGTACTTACCACCGACAGTTCGGGACAGACCCCCGTTATAGAGCTGGCTGCCCCTCCTTTGGAGCTGTCGCTGAATCCCGATGCCGACCGACAGCCTTATTCCGAATATAATATATCCGTCACTGCAGACGGATATGAGCCGGTTTATGTATCCGGCTCCGAAATTTTGGCCAATGAGCTGTCCCTGCAGATTATCCGCATGAATCCGCTGGCTTCCACAGAGGAAGACGAAAAGGTGGTCTTCATCCCCGCTCACACCCTTTGGGGAGAATATCCGCCCAAGATACCGGAAGACGAAATCAAACCTATGGCCGAAACGGGCGAGATCGTCTTAAGCCGGGTAGTTGTGCCGGAATACGTCATCGTCCATGACGGGGCTCCCGGAGACCCTTCCGCGCCAAACTACTGGGTGCGCTATCGGGACTATATTAAAAACGTAGCCTCCTGTGAAATTTACTCCACCTGGCCGGAAAGCGCCATTTATGCCAATGTTCTGGCCATTCAGTCCTTTACCTTAAATCGGGTGTATACGGAATGGTATCGGAATCAGGGCTATAACTTTACCATTACTTCATCCACGGCCTACGACCAGAAATGGATCTACGGCAGAAATATTTATAAAAATATTGACTATCTGGTGGATACCATCTTTGCCAATTACCTGTCCCGGCCCGGCGTGCGGCAGCCCATTTTTACCTCCTACTGCGACGGCAACAGGGTAACCTGCAACGGCTTAAGCCAGTGGGGCTCCAAATATCTGGGAGATCAGGGTTATTCCGCCATCGAGATTATCCGCTATTATTACGGAAATGATATGTATATCAATACTGCAGAAATCATCTCCGGCGTGCCGTCCTCCTGGCCCGGATATGACTTAAGTGTAGGTGCCTCCGGCGACAAGGTGCGTCAGCTCCAGACCCAGCTGAACCGCATCGCCCGGAACTACCCCGCCATTCCCACCGTAACCGCAGACGGTATTTATGGCCCCCGGACCGCCGATGCAGTCCGCATCTTTCAGGGCATTTTTAACCTGCCCCAAACCGGCGTAACAGATTATCCCACCTGGTACGAAATCTCGGAAATTTATGTAGGCGTCTCCAGGATCGCGGAGCCGGGATAAGACCGAAGCCGCAAAAGGGCCTGCATCCTTGTAATAAAGGTGCAGGCCCTTGTTCATTTCACTCTTATACAGTATAATCATATTTGTCACTTATATTTTCAAAGAAACTGCCTGCATTGAACAGCCTTACTTTTCCATGGCAGTAAACTGCTTTGACATGGAGGATCCGTATGAAAAAAGCAAAATTGAAAATTGTCATCCTTTCAGGTATCCTTTTGATAACGCTTTTTCTTACTGCCTGCGGAAAACAAAAGCAGGAGCTTTCCTTTGGGAAGGAAGTCTTCTTTGGGATAAAAACAACGGATAAAATGATCTTTTCAAAAACAGAAGAACGACCTGTCCAGGCTGCTGCCGGAAACAGCTGCGTGTGGGTATTAACTATGAACCAAGGGGGCATATACGAGCAGGCCATCGCTGCCAAAACTGTACAAAGCCTGAAATGGCAGCAGGAAGAACAGGAAATGATAACAGGCATCTCTGCTGTGGAGGATTGCTTATATGCTGCCGTTGCCTGCGGTGAAACGGTGCAGGTACGAAAATTTCCCAGGGGGCACCAATGGGAAACTCTTCTTTCCATTCCCACGGAGGAAGCACCCAGGCAGGTGCAGCCCACCGTATTCTTCGTAGACAGGTCAGAAAACGCGTATTTTGCAGATGAAGATGAAATTCTGAAATATTCGCCGGGCAGCAAGGAAAGAACGGTCTATCATCTAAAAGGAGAGACAGCGTTTCTACAGGAAAAGAAACCGGGCATAGTGGAAGCTCTTGTAAAATCCGGCGGTAACAT
Organism: uncultured Acetatifactor sp.; assembly: GCA_910586485.1. Lineage (GTDB taxonomy): Bacteria > Bacillota > Clostridia > Lachnospirales > Lachnospiraceae > Acetatifactor. Next base: position 103,280 of record CAJUIA010000008.1, on the reverse strand, counting down.
CACACTGTACTCTCTGCCCGAAGACAGGAAAGCGGAAGAAAGATGGACAATCCCGCTGCCCACAACCCACCTTGAAACAATCAGAACGGAGGATAACAACACTCTGGTACTGGCAGTGGATAACAAAATCCTGTTTATCAATAACGACACCGGCGAGATTGCCTCCCATTTTAACAGCATGGAAGCAGGCGTTTCTACCGGGCTTCTGGGGGGACTGTGGCTGCCGGAGGAAGGAGCCTTATACCTCGTAGAACAGGACGGTGACACCGAAGGCATCTGGGAAGAACTGGCTGCACAAAACGGACCGGAAGGGGACCGAACCGTACTGGTCTACGGTACGGTCTCCTTAAGCGAAGCCATGCGGGAGCGCATCACCTCCTTCAACAAAAGCAATCCGGATTATTACATTACAGTGAAGGAATATACGGGTGAAACCATCAGCGATCAAAGACTGCAGATGCAGACGGCGGTGACCTCCGGCAAGGGGCCGGATATTCTGGACTTAAGCTCCTATTGTGTGGACAATTACACAGCCTACGCAGAAAAAGGGTATCTGGAGGATCTGGGCCCCTGGCTGCTTGCAAAAGATTTCTGCGACGATCTGCTCCAAACGATACATGAGCTGTACCGAATAGACGGCAGGCTCTGCATGGCAGTGCCTCATTTTACCCTGTGGGGGTTTGCCCTCAATCCGGAATATGTTTCGGAAACGGAGGGCTGGAACTACCAGACTTTTACAGAGGCTGCCGCACAAGCCGCTCAATCGCTGCCAGCCAATCGGAACGGCTCTGCAGGCAGCCTCCTGGCGCCCCTTCTGCGTGGAAGACAAAACGAATTCATCCGCTATGACGAGAAAAAGGCGTACTTCGATACGCCGGAATTTATCAGTCTGTTAGAATTTTGCATGGAATACCGGAAAAAGAATCTGTTGAAATACAACGCTGCGGACGCAGCTGAAGCGCTGATGGTACAGCTTTCCGTAAACGATTCCGTTTCCTATCTGAATACACATATCTGCTATGGAGAAACGGCGGCGCTCTACGGCTATCCCACTGCGGAAGACCAGCTTCTTCTGATTAACAACACCGTGGATGCCTGCGGCATCTATGCCCTGAGCGAAAATAAAGAAGGCGCCTGGGAATTCATAAGGACGCTTTACACGGAAGATTACCAGCGGAAAATGACCGGCTTCAAATCCGCATGGGCGGTCAGAGCATCCTGCTGGTATGCGCAATGGAATCAATCCGACGCATACATAAACGGCATCTATGCCGCTCCTGCCACAGAGGACGAAATCGGGCAGCTTGCGGACATGCTCTTAAGCGGAAAGGTCACGGCGGACCTGCTGCAGGATACGATCATCGACCTGGCTCTGGAAGAGGCAGACGCTTATTTTGCAGGAGACTACACTGCAGAAGAAGCAGCCCGAAACATCCAGAGCCGGGTGCAGCTTATGTTGAATGAATAAAACAAATACGGATCTTTATACCTTTTTAAACCTCTCCACCTCATCGGACAGCATCTGGGAGATGTTCTTGCTGTTTTCGGACTCCGTTTGAATCTGATTTATGGCTTCCACAAGACGGACCGCATTATCTGCCACGCTGGTCACGCCCTTGGCGCTTTCGTCAACGGCAATGGAAATATCGCTGATACCCGTATTCATGGCCTTCATCGTCTCTGCGATCTCCCCTGCATTGCCCGCGAACTCGTTCAAAATATCATGTACGCTGTCTGCATCCTGCTGGTACTGATCTACCACCTCCACAAAAGTATCATAGTCCCGCATAACCCTTTCGTCCACAAATTTCAACATAGCTTCCGCATTCTTCGCAAGCCTCTCCACTGCCTCCGTGACTGTAGCGCTGATGCTTTGAATATTGCTGGCCGTGGCGGCGCTGCTGTCCGCCAGGCCCCGGATCTCGTCGGCCACCACCGCAAAGCCTCTGCCTGCGTCTCCCGCCCTTGCGGCCTCAATGGACGCATTTAAGGACAACAGGTTGGTCTGGCTGGAAATTCCCAGAATATCCTGTGTCAGTTCATTGATCTTTTCCACGCTGCGGCTGGCCGCCAAAGCAGTACTTAAATCCCTGCGGATACTTTCCACGTTGCCTGCGGTCTCTTCCTTGCTCTCCAGCGTATCATGGTGCATTTCATCCGCACGGTTTGTAATATCCCGCACCAGCCGGACCCCGTCCTGTACATGGCTGTTCATCTGTTCGATCTGCGTCATGACCGCATCACTTCCAGAAGCAATCTGCCCCAGGGTGGCGGAAATCTCTTCCATGCTTGCCGACATTTCTTCCATGGCCGCGGACACACTGCCGGCATTATCATTGGAGGTACTCACCTCATTGTTCACCGCCAGCGCAGAATTCTTAAGATTTTCCGATTCTGTCTTCAGCTTACGCATAATGATCTGCAGCTGCTCTATAAAGTTATTGACTCCCACTGCCATCTGACCGATTTCATCATTGGAAGAAACGGTAATTCGCTCCGTCAGATCGCCCTGATCGTTTTCAATCTTCCTGACAATATCATCCACCTGATTCCTGGATTTCCTTGCCGGCCCGGAAACAGTCTTTGCCACCACAAACAGCCCTGCTGCCGCTGCCACTGCAATAATGCTGCACATAATTATGTCAAAGGTTCTCGTTCCCGAAATTCTCACTGCAGACCTGCTCATGATATATTGGCAGTATGTATTCAGCGCAGCGCCGAATTCCTCTTCCTTCTGCATCATGTCATTGACATAGCCGGACAGCGTTGTAGCCTCCATGGTAAAGGTTTCCCTGTCAAAAGCCTCTACTGCCTTGATCAGACGCCCGGCACAGTCAGACAGGTCGGATACCGAAAGCAGGTAAGTGTTTGCCACTGCAATCAGCGTTTCGTCTCCCGTACTTTCCGAAAGCCTGTGCAGCTCTGCACCGTATTCCCGTACCTGATCATTAGCCGTTTTCAGGATGGAGCGGTAAACATCCGCCGTATCCCCCATCTGTTCATAATGGATCAACGCCGTGTACATCTGCATTTTCTGAGTGGACGCCCCCAGCTGACCATTAACCCGCTCCATGCCAAGACAGGCATCTCCGATCACCTCGTTATAATCCCCGATGGTTCCCAGCGCTCCGATGTCACACACGATCGTAAACACAACAATAAGCACTATGAGCAGCAATGTACCAAAAACCTTCGCACCGATGCTGCCCCTTTTCATTTCTTTTGCCATAACACCATCCCCTCTTCCCTCGGATCACTGTCGGATCTCATAAGATAAATTATACAACTTTTTTCAGGAAAAGGGTAGTATTTTATCTAATTTACCAAAATTTAAACAGCCGTACCAGCCGAATCACAGCTCGGAAATACCATGGCTGCAGCTTCCTGTCCGCCGCTTTCAGTTCCCTCCTGATCTCCAGGTGCTGCGGACAGTGACTCTCACACTTTCCGCACTCCACACATTTACCCACATCACTCATCTTCTTCTGCAGGGCCACAATCTGCATATATTCGAATCTTCCTGCTTTCGCATTCTCTGTGTACATGCGGTTGTAGCAGCGGAAGGTAGTGGGAATGTCAATTCCCTTCGGACAGGGCATACAATAACCGCAGGCCGTACAGCCTACTTTCACCCTGCCGTTGATTTCCTTCTTTACCCCTTCGATCAGCTCAAGGTCTTCCCTGGTAAGCTCCCCTGTCCTGACCTCGGAGGCAATGCGCACATTTTCTTCTACCATGGAAAGAGAATTCATGCCGGACAACACACAGGTAACCTCCGGCTGATCCCAGAGCCAGCGAAAGGCCCACTCTGCAGGCGACCAGCCTCTTGGATTTTCTTTGATCCTTCTGCACGCTTCCTCCGGCAGCAGGTCCACCAGCTTGCCGCCGCGCAGCGGCTCCATAATAATCACGGGAATGCCCTTCGCCGCCGCAGCCTTTAATCCTTCCCTGCCCGCCTGGCTGTGCTCATCCATATAATTATACTGAATCTGGCAGAAATCCCAGTCATAAGCCTCAAGGATCTGCAGAAACATTTCCGCATTGCCATGAAAGGAAAATCCGATATTTCGAATACTTCCCTCGTCCTTTTTTCTTTGAAGCCACTCTTTGATCCCAAGCCTGCACAGCTTCTCCCAGGCCGCAATGTCCGTCAGCATGTGCATCAGATAATAGTCAATATATTCCGTCTGCAGGCGCCTCAGCTGCTCCGTAAAATACTTATCCATGGAGCCTTCCGACTTAATCAGGTACTGGGGAAGCTTGGTAGCAATATATACCTTATCTCGGCAGTGGTTTCTCTTTAAAATCTCACCCACCGCTGCTTCGCTTCCGGGATAAATATAGGCAGTATCCAGATAATTGACACCGCCCTCTATAGCTGCCATCAGTTCCTTTTCCGCTTTGTCTATATCTATGCCGCCTTTTCTGGTAAAGCGCATACACCCGTATCCGAGAATAGAAATTTGTCTTTTGTATTTGTCCTCTCTATACTGCATATCCCCCTCCTTTTCCTGTAAAATGCTGTGGAAAACACCCCGGAAAGAGACTGACGCCTCTTACCGGGGTCCCGAACTTATCATATTTTGCGCCTGGCACGTTCTCAGTGTTTATCTGCACCCTTCGCCATCAGCAGCATAATTTCATTGCTTCTGGCAATAAATTTGGTCATAGCCTCCGGAGTCAGCGGCGCGTGCTGAATCTTTGCCAGATCATAAAGCTGTTCGCAGATCATCTCCACGTTTTCACCGTCCTTATGCTCGGTAACATACTGCACAAGCGGATGACCTGCGTTTAAGATCAGTGTCTCGCCCTCGCCGCCAAATCCACCCATGTCCATGCCCGGCATGGAATACATCTTCATCATGTCCTGCATGCGCCTGGTTTCCTCTGACAGCGTAATCACGGAAGAAATCTTCTTATTTTTTAACTTATCTACTTTGATGGTGATCTTGTCGTTTTTCAGGGCCTTTTTCATAATCCCGGCAATGGCCTTGGCCTGCTCTTCAAATTCCTCCTGTGCCTTCTTGGAGGTCTTACTCTTCAGGGCATCCGTCACGTCGGCATCAATCCGCTGGAACTTAACACCTTCGTTCTTGGACTCTAACTGAGAGATAAAGGGCTGATCAATATTGTGCGTCAGAATAACGGCATCCATCTTTGCTGCCTTGAACATATTGATATACTGGCTCTGCTGCTGCTCGTCCGTGACGTAGTAGATAATTTTCTCTTTCTTTTCCTCTTCTGCGTCTTCCCCGGCAGCCTCGGCTTCTGTATTTTCACCGTTCTCATCCACGGCACTGCCGTTACTTACAACCTCAGCTTCTACCTTTTCACCGTTCTCATCCACGGCACTGCCGGCCTGGTCCTCTTCTTCCCCGTCGGTGGGCTTGGTTTCAAGACATTCAGGCAGCGTCAGATACTTGCCGTCCAGATTTTTAAACAGGATATAATCGTTCATCTTCTCACAGAACTTGTCATCCTTTAAGCAGCCAAATTTGATGAAGGGACTGATGTCGTCCCAATATTTATCGTACTCCTCCTTCTCCGTCTTACACATGCCGGACAGCTTATCCGCCACCTTCTTGGAGATATATTCCGAGATCTTTTTTACAAAGCCGTCATTCTGCAGAGCGCTGCGGGATACGTTCAAGGGCAGGTCAGGGCAGTCAATCACGCCCTTAAGTAACAGCAGGAACTCAGGAATAACCTCCTTGATGTTATCTGCAATAAATACCTGATTATTGTACAGCTTGATCGTGCCCTCTATGGACTCATACTCCATATTAATCTTGGGGAAATACAAAATACCCTTTAAATTAAACGGATAGTCCATATTCAGGTGAATCCAGAACAAAGGCTCCTTGTAATCCTGAAACACCTTACGGTAAAACTCAAGATACTCTTCCCTGGTACAGTCGTTAGGATGCTTTGTCCACAAGGGCATTGTCTCGTTTAAAAGCTCAGGACGCTTTTTAATCTTCAGCTTTTCCTCCGTCTCTGCGGCGGCACTGTCGGCACCCTCGGACTCTTCCTTTTTTTTCTCCGGATGAATCTCTTCTAAGATCACGTCCCCCTCTTTCAGCTCGTCGGCCTTAATAATCTGAGTCTCCTTGGTATCTGCCTTAGACAGGTAAATCTCCGTAGGCATAAAGGAGCAATATTTTTTGATAATCTCCCTGGCCTTATATTCATTGCAAAACTCCAGACAATCCTCATTCAAAAACAGAGTGATGGTAGTACCTACTTCTTTTTTGTCCCCTTCATCCATGGAAAACTCCGTGCCGCCGTCACATTCCCAATGTACGGGCTTTGCGCCCTCCTGATAGGACAAGGTATCAATATGCACTTCGTCCGCCACCATAAATGCGGAATAAAATCCTAAGCCGAAATGACCGATGATCTGATCCGCGCTGCTCTTGTCCTTGTATTTCTCGATGAAATCCGTAGCGCCGGAGAATGCGATCTGGTTGATGTACTCTTCCACTTCCTCCGCCGTCATGCCAAGACCGTTATCCTTAAAGGTCAGCGTCTTTTTCTCCGCATCCGCCACCACGTCGATCCTGGCTTTATAATCGTCAGGCAGGGTATACTCTCCCAGCACATCCAGCTTTTTCAGCTTTGTCACGGCATCACAGCCGTTGGAGATCAGCTCCCTGTAAAAAATATCATGGTCCGAATACAGCCATTTCTTGATAATCGGAAAAATGTTTTCACTGTTGATGGATAAGCTTCCGCTCTTCACTGCCATTTTACCCCATTCCTTTCTATGATCTTCTTATTTTTTCCGGTGACAGGCTTGCCACCCGTTAAAGAAAAGTGTAAATCCGTCCCCGTCAAAAGTCAACAAAAAATTAGCACTCATTTCTATTGAGTGCTAATAACGTTCTTCAAAACCGCATAAAATAAGGCTTTTCTCATTTCTAAAATTTTTCTAAATCAGCTTTCATTCCGGGAAATATCTGGCATAGACTTCAAAAAAGCCGGAGGTAGTCACTTCCCCGTCATGGATCAGGGTAATCTTTTCCCAAAGCTCCGTGTTCAACTGACGGACCAGCGTGTCAACAAATGCGTCATACTTTTCTCCGAACACCTCCCGGCGGCGTTCCTCCACAATCTCCAGCTTACTGGCTTCCGTCTGCTCCCTGTCAAAGGTATTCATACATTTAATGATATGATAACCGCTCTCCGTCTCAATTACCCCGCTGACCTCCCCTGTCTCCAGGGAAAATGCCGTCTCTTCAAACGTTGACTCCATCTCGCCCTTGCCAAAGGAATAGGTGATGGTGGTATCATCGCTGTATCTGGACGCCAGTTCCAGAAAATCATGCTCTCCGTCCACTGCCAGCTCTCTGATTTCACAGGCCTTTTCATAAACCGATTCCTTTACGTCCGGCCCGTAAGCTACCCTGGCCCCGCTGCCGTCCGTGGTCCAGGTTCGCAGAAGGATATGCTGTACCGTGATTGTTCTGGCCTCATCATCGCTGATCTCCGGATTAATGTCCTGAATGATATGCTCATATACCCGGTTAGCCAGGGCGTACTCCGCATACATCCGGTAAATCGTCTCTTCCTCCACCTCCATCAGCTGAATCTCCGTTTCGTTTAAGGAACGGAAATACTCTCCCGCTGCCAGATCCACAAGTCGCAGGTCCTCCCCGTCCAGCTCTACGCCCTCCCGCTCTGCCAGCAGGCACATGGTCTTGATCTGGGCAATGCGGGCCAACGCCGTTTCTTTTACGTTTTCCTCCAGCGTCATATCCCCCCTGACTATATTCCAGACTTCAGGGCCATACACGCTTTCATAGCGGTTCTGCATGGTTGTCAAATATACCATGATCTCCGCCTGGGTACAGTTTATATTTGCGATGCGGAACACCTCGTCTTCGCCGAAATCAGTGGTAAATACCACTCTTGCACCCCTTCCGCCGCAGGCAGTCAGTCCAAAGACCGTCAATCCGGTCACTGCCAGTCCAAGACACAGAGCCGCTATTCTTTTCCGAAAATTCTTTCTTCTTTCCACAGCCTTCCACAGCCTTACGCTTTTCCACAACCTACGCTTCCAGTCTTATTGCTGCATCCTACTCGATCACATGAATCCAGCCTTTGGGCGCTTCAATCCTGCCCATCTGAATACCGGTTAAGGTATCATACAGCTTTCTGGTAACCGGTCCCATATCCTCCATGCCGCTGGGCAGGCAGATCTCGGTGCCATGGTCCACGATCTTTCCCACGGGAGAAATCACTGCAGCAGTGCCGCAAAGCCCGCATTCCGCAAAGTCCTTCACTTCCTCCAAAAGCACTTCCCGCTCTTCCACCTCAAGACCCAGATACTCTTTCGCCACATAAACAAGAGAGCGACGGGTAATAGAAGGCAGAATACTGTCAGACTTCGGCGTCACTACCCTGCCGTCCTTTGTAACAAACAGGAAGTTTGCGCCTCCGGTCTCTTCCACCCTGGTACGGGTTCCGGGATCCAGATACATATTTTCATCATAGCCCTCCGCATGAGCAGTAACGATAGCATGAAGGCTCATTGCATAATTTAATCCTGCCTTAATATGACCGGTGCCGTGAGGCGCCGCACGGTCGAAATCACTGACCCGGATAGTCAAAGGTCTTGCGCCGCCCTTAAAATAGGGACCTACAGGCGTACAGAAAATTCTAAACTGATACTCTTCCGCTGGCTTTACGCCGATCACAGGGTTTGTCCCAAACATATAAGGACGCAGGTACAGCGTGGCCCCGCTGCCATAAGGCGGTACAAAAGCCGCATTGGCGGCAACTACCTTCGTAACCGCATCCACAAAGCGCTCCCTGGGAAAAACAGGCATCTCCAGCCTTTTAGCCGAAGCCTCCATTCGTTCTGCGTTCAGATCAGGCCGGAAGGTCACAATGTGTCCGTCGTCGGTGGTATATGCCTTTAAGCCCTCAAATATGGTCTGAGCATACTGCAGCACCCCCGCGCACTCACTCAGAACAATATTTGCATCCTCCGTGATGACTCCCTGATCCCATGCGCCATTTTTATAGTTGGAAACATACCTGAAATCCGTCTGCACATATCCGAATCCAAGATTGCCCCAGTCGATGTCTTTCTTTCCCTTTTCCATAGGTAAACGCCTTCTTTCCTTATCCATATCTTGATAACTGATTCCGTAATCATTATTATACTTTCGGCTCAAAAAGTCAATACACTTTTCTCTGCTAAACCGACAAAGTATCCGGCACCACCCTATCCTTTCTTTCTCTCATATTTTAAAAAGGTATAAGCAATGTCAAAATAGGTCTGTTCCTCGCTGTCTGCCGTGATCTCCCAGTCAGGGTCCTCATCCAGATTCGGAAACCAGGTGTCCGCCTCATACTCCCTGTCAATCTTCGTAATATGAGCCGTGTCACAAAAGGGAAGCAGCTGCCGGTATATGCTTTCTCCGCCGATGACGTAAACCGCCTCCGTCGGATAGTTTTTCAGCTCCTTCAACAGCTCTTCCACCGAATGTACCGTCACGGCATCCTTTACACTGAAGGCTTTATCCCTGGAAAGTATGATATTGGTCCTGTTTTTTAAGGGCAGTCCCTGCGGAAAGGTCTGCAGGGTCTTCCTGCCCAGCACTACCACCTTTCCCGTAGTCTCTTCCCGGAAATGCTTTTGATCGTTTGGTATGCGGACCAGAAGCTCACCCCTGTTTCCGATCGCCCAGTTCTGATCTACCGCAGCAATAATATTCATGATTATACCTCCCTGTGCGCTTTTGCGCACATACCAGTCAAAATTTGGAAGTTTACTTCCAAACTTATACCTCCTGCCGCCTCTGCGGCCTTTCCTTCTCCCCTTGCAGCAATATCCATATGATTTTTATATGGCAATGGGAATGTCCTTTATTTGTTCTCCCGTTTCATACCCTTCCAGTCTCACATCGTCCCTTGTAAATTCATAAAAATCATGGACCTCTGGATTTAGCCAAAACTTTGGCGCCGGCTTCGGTTCCCTGGCAATCAGCTCCCTGATAATGGGCACATGCCGGTCATAAATATGAGCGTCGGCAATCACATGGACCAGCTCTCCCACGTTCATATCACAGACCTGGGCAAGCATATGCACCAGCACCGCATACTGGACCACATTCCAGTTGTTTGCCGCCAATACGTCCTGGGAACGTTGATTTAAAATAGCATTTAAGGTAAGCCTGTTCTCCCCCGGCCGCTGGGTGACGTTAAAGGTCATGCTGTAGGCACAGGGATACAGATTCATTTCATGCAAATCCTGATGGACATAAATATTTGTCATGATCCGGCGGCTGAAGGGATTGTTTTTTAAATCGTAAAGCACCCGGTCCACCTGATCCATCATGCCCTCTTTATACTGATGCTTCACCCCAAGCTGATAACCATAAGCCTTGCCGATGGAGCCGTCCTCATCCGCCCATTCGTCCCAGATATGGCTGTGAAGATCATGAATATTGTTGGACTTGCGCTGCCAGATCCACAGGATTTCGTCTGTTGCTGATTTTAATGCCGTCCTGCGAAGCGTCATGATGGGAAATTCCTTCCTCAGGTCATAGCGGTTCACCACCCCAAATTTTTTGATGGTATAAGCAGGACTTCCGTCCGGCCAGTGAGGGCGCACCTTCTCCCCCTCCGTACTGGTCCCGTTTTCCAAAATATCTTTACACATCTCTATAAAGACCTTATCCGCGTAGCTCATTTTCCCTCTCATTCCACCGCGCAAGCGGCATACACTTTTCAATCTTTCTCCCTGTGCCAATCTCTTGACTTCTAACTTTTCTCAGACGATTCCGGCCCTGATGGCACGGGAAATATCATCTCCGTTTACCACTGACAGTACCCTGGCTCCGTATTTTTCCCGCAGAATATCCGCACCGTTAGGGTGATGCTCCTTCATATCCGTCTCATAACGCTCCACAATCACCACCACGCCCGCAATGGTGACATTCACGTTCTCCATCATTCTTTCTATCCGTCCGATCAGGGTCTTACCGCTGTTGATCAAATCGTCCACAATCAGCAGCCGCTCCCCTTCCTCCGGCGTATGACCACAGAATTCTCTCCCTCGGCTGTCCGGAACCTTTCTGTCATGACAGTAATTCACGGTGATTCCGTATTTATTATACAGCGCCAAAGCCGTTGCCACCGAAAGGCTGATCCCATGATATGCCATTCCTACGATACAGTCAAAGGAAACCCCGCTTTCACGGATACAGTCCGCAAAATGCTCTCCCAGCTTTGCATACTGTGCATTAGTAATAAAATGCTCGGAATCCACATAATACTCCGACCGGTAACCATGAAGCTCATAGCTGCCAAGCTTCAGCACACCCGTATCCGCCATAAACCGTATGAAGCGCTCCTTATTTGTCATGGCATTGAGCTTAAAGCCCATTAATTCGTCAATGCTTACCCCGAAATAGGTTGCCAGACCGGGAAGAATATCTATGTCAGGGGCTCCCCCGTTCTCCCACTTGCTCACGGCCTGAAAAGAAACGTGGACTGCCTCCGCCAGCTCTTCCTGAGTCACACCCTTTGCCTTTCGCAGTAATTTAATATTATCTCCTATTTTATTCACAATCAATACGCCTCCTTCATCGTTTTTCAGATAACCCTGCAGGGATTTTCCTGACAGCTTTATCCTATACCAATTTCATCAGGCGTACAATAAAGAAGAATGCGAGTTTTTTTCAACCCCCGGTTGAACACCTCCCTGTCCGTAAGCTGCTTTTACTGATATTTGTCGCACAGGGAGTTGATCTGGTCCGCAAATTTTGCCGCATCCTTGTTCGGCATTCCGTCCTTTTTCTGCACCAGGGCCAGCAGCCGCTGTGCCGCTGCCAGCAGCCTTGCGTAAACACCGGCGGCCACAGGCGATTTTCCCTTTTTCTTAACGGGAATGGGCGATGCCTCGTACTCCAGCTTACCCGAAACCAAATTAAACACGGTTCCGCTGTAAGGCGCATAGGCATTTTGACCGTATTCCGTTTTCAGGCACTCCACAAAGGAAGCGCATACCGTATCCTCACCATGTACCACAAACACCTTTCTGGGCTTTTCTTCAAAGCCGCAGATCCACTCCAAGAGACCGTTTTTGTCGGCATGGCCGCTCATGCCGGGCAGCTGTTTGATATGAGCCCGCACCTGAATGGACTCCCCGAAAAGCCGCACCTCCTCCGCTCCTTCCACAATGCTCCGGCCCAGGGTGCCCACGGCCTGATAGCCCACAAACAGAATGGTACATTCCGGCCGCCAGAGATTATGCTTTAAATGATGCCTGATCCGCCCTGCTTCGCACATGCCGGAGGCGGAAATAATAACCTTGGGTGTGTCTATAAAGTTGATCTCCTTGGATTCCTCACTGGTAATGGCCAGCTTCAGCCCTGCAAAGGAAATGGGATTGATACCTTTCTTCACCAGCTCCATGGCTTCCTCGTCAAAGCACTCCCACCGATTTTCTTCAAAAATCCCCGTGGCTTCCACGGCCAGAGGGCTGTCCACATACACAGGGAATCTCTCATGTCCCTTTACCAGCCGGTCAACCTTGATCTGGCGCAGGAAATACAAAATTTCCTGCGTGCGCCCCACCGCAAAGGAAGGGATCACCACATTCCCGCCCCTGTCAAAGGTCTCCTTGAGAACGGCCGCCAGCTCCGTCACGAAGTCCGGACGCTCTTTGCTGTGCAGCCGGTCTCCGTAAGTGGATTCCATAACCACATAATCCGCTTCCTTTGTAAAAGCAGGATCCTTTATCAGCGGCTGATTCTTATTTCCCACGTCTCCGGAAAATACCACCTTTTTCGTGACGCCGTCTTCCGTCAGCCAGACCTCAATGCTGGCAGAGCCCAGGAGATGTCCGACGTCCGTAAAACGAATCGTTACCTCGTCGCAGATCCGAATCTCCTTGTCATAATGGCAGGGGATAAGCCTTTTGATCACGCCTTCCGCATCCTCCATGGTATAAAGAGGCTCAACAGCGGCAATGGACTCGCTTCTCTTTGCCTTCCTGTTTTTCCACTCCGCCTCCATCATCTGAATGTGGGCACAGTCACGCAGCATGATACTGCAAAGATCAGCCGTAGCATCCGTGGCGTACACCTGCCCTCTGAAACCTCCGGCATACAAAAGAGGCAGCAGACCCGAATGGTCCACATGAGCATGGGTCAGAAAGACATAATCTATCATGGACGGACTCACCGGCAGGGGCTCATTTTCAAAGGTGTTGACTCCCTGCTCCATTCCATAGTCCACCAATATGTGCTTGTTTCCCACCTCCACATAATGACAGCTTCCCGTAACCTCATGATCCGCGCCGATAAATATAAGCTTCATAAGTCTCCTCCTTCTCTTATGCTTATTTTAGCCGTTCCTCGTTCCTGCTGCTTTCAGATATTTATGTAATATATCTCCGTACCGTTTCCTACTGACATTGTATCATGTTCCCGATGAAATATCTATCATTTTTCCCAAATCAAAATCACCACAAAATCATGAAACGCTGCAAAAAAAGCTTGACAATGCCGGCGGGGCATGTTATCATCTTACTGTTGCTACTTTTTCACAAGATATATGCGATAGTAGTACAGTTGGTAGTACGCCACCTTGCCAAGGTGGAGGTCGCGGGTTCGAGTCCCGTCTATCGCTCTTCTTAAAGCATGGCGGAAGCCCATAAAATATGGGTTTCCGCTGTTTTCATGTGTCTAAATCCTGTAGACAGTACAAACTCTCCTGTAAATTTTCGGGAAGGAAGTTGTTTCCTCGGAAAATCCGTGATAAACTAAGTTACAGCAATAACAAACAGGAGGTATCTCTATGATCTGCCATAACTGTGGAAAAGAAATATCGGAAAACGCCCGCTTTTGCAGATACTGCGGTGTACCCGTTAAAACAATCCGCGCCCGCCGGGTCCTTGTATCCCTGCTTCTTGTTTGCATCTTTGCGGGCGGCCTGGCAGTCAGCGGCTGGTTTACCGTCCGCACCTGGCAAAAATACAACGCCCCTTACCGGGAAGAAGACTTTGACGCGCTACAGACGGAGCTGGCAAAAGCTGATGACAGCGCCGAAGAAATCCTTCGGCTGGAAACGCTTATGGAAGGTAATTCCACAGAAATCCGAGCGCAGAAAGATGCCTTGGCCCTCCACCGTGCCAGCCGGGAAAGTGAAATTCTGGATACGATCACGGAATCCCCAGAGCTGGATTATAACACCCTGTTTCAGACAGAGCTTTTTTCCAGTGCTTATCTGCAGTATATAGACGATCTTCTAAGCGCCTTCCGCCAGGACCGGCAGATCGACAGCTGGCTGTACCCCTATTATACTTATTCTCTGGAATATGGTGAAAATACTTATATTGATGAGGATCTCTGGATCTATCGGCAGGATGAGGAGGCCGCCGAAACGGAAGGGGACACCCAAAAATTTAACAGTGCCTTATCGGATCCTGCGATGTTTTATGTCGCCGTTTATATCAGTAATCTGAACGACCATGCCCTGCAAAACGGCCACTTTTATGTCACCGGCCTGGATATGCTCAATACCCTTTTTAAAATACCCGGATACGTACTGGACGGCGCCGTGTTTGTCAAGGCTTACGGCGGCAATCCTGATCCGCAGGAAATGGAGGTCCCCGGCTGGACCCCGCAGGATTACAATAATTTCTGGCAGTATGCCGGCAGCTATCTTTATTCCGAACATGCCGTCTGGATGGATTACGGACTGTCTGCTGAGGATTTTGATCTGGACTGGAATACGCTGACGGATGAAAACGCCTATTACCGGGCTTACGAAAAATTTATGGATACCGTCGCTCCCGGCCTTGACCGTTTTTCTCCGGCCCAATACGTTCCTGATGACGAGTACTATGGCGGCGTCCGCTATGAGCTGCCGGGAAGGGAAGCCTCTCTGCAGGAAATCGCCGCCGCATACATTACAGGCAATCCCTCCTGTCTTAAGGAGCTGGGGATTGATATAAAAACACTGCCTTCCTCCTTTGACAGCCTGATTGCCGAAGATGAAGCCCGGTTGGAAGAATTGGAGGATACTGCCGGTCAGCTGGAAGCACAAAAAGACCAGGCCCAAAGACAGCTGGACGGCAGAGAATTCCTGCTACAGCAGCAGGAAACCCTGTCTGCCATGAAGAATCTGCACATGAAAAAATTAACCGTTACCCTCTGGGTCTTTGCCCTGATCTTCGTATTTATGTTTATCATGACGGCATCAGGCGTAAGGAGGCTCATCCGTTCACTGCGGTGAAAGATCGGCTTCTCCGCTGAGAATAAAGCCTATATTTCCTGTGGATTCTCCGCTCCCCAGCTTTCCGTTGTAATCCACTGAGGACACATGCAGCGTATTTCCTTCGATAGAATAAACGCCGTTCCAGGAATCCGACAGTTCCGGTTCCCGATTAAATACTACCTCCACACTCCATCCGTCTATCGCCTTGTCAGAAATATTCTCCACCGTCATTTCAAACTGATAAAAACAGGTTCCGTTCGATTCCCAGCTGTTGACCAGCTTCATGGTAGTCTGCAGATCTTCCGCTGCCGCCGTTCCCGCCTGTCCCTGATTTTCCTGAGACTGCTGACTTCCCTGATCGTTCCCGCTCTGCCCCTGATTTCCCTGCGGATGCCGGTCCTGGCCGTTTTGTTCCCGGTTTCCCGGAAAATGCCCGCCAGCCAGCGGATCTTCAGGCAGACCTCCCGGAAAACCGTCTGGCTGCAGACTGCTGTTTTCGCCTGCAAGTATGCCCTTCAGCCATTTACCCGTGCTGCTTAAGTCCTCATCGGACAGCCCGCTGGTTTTACTGCAGGAGCTTTTGATCAGCGCCGAGGTTTCGTTCTTATTTGACAGGTTCCAGGCCACATAGCTGACCTTGTATTTATCCAAAAGCTCCACCCAGGCGGCAGCCTGTGTTTCGTCAATTCCGCCGTTTCCGCTGGCATCACAGATACTGTATTCCGAAACAAATACCGGCAGTCCGCCCGCTATGGCGTTTTCCATGGTCCGGCGAAGATCCTCCTTATGGGTAGCGGCATAAAAATGCAGGGTATACATGATATTATCCCAGTCCGTAATGGGATCGGCGGCAGCCTGATCCAAAAACTGACACCAGTTGGAAGTCCCCACCAGAATCACTGCATCCTCATCGTTCTCCCTGATTACGGGAATGACCTCCTGGGCATAGTCCTTCACCCGGCTCCAGCTGGTTCCCCCATTCGGCTCATTACAGATCTCATAGAGGATATTCTCCCGGTCCGCAAATTCCGCAGACATTTCTCTGAAAAAGCTTTTTGCTTCTTCCTTGTATGTATTGGGATCCCCATCCGAAAGGATATGCCAGTCGATAATTACATACATATTATAATCGGAAGCATATTCCACACCATCCCTGATCAGCTGCTTCAGCTGCTCCTGATCTCCGCCCGTACAATAGCCCCCATTTTCTCCCGTATACATGGCAAGGCGGATCACATTGACATTCCACTGCTCATGCAGCTCCTTAAAAAGGGCTGCATTTACATAATCCGGAAACCATGCAAGACCATGGGTGCTGATCCCTTTAAGCTGCACCTGATTTCCCTCACTGTCGCAAAGGTTGGTGCCAATCACCTGTAAAGGGCCGCATTCGGAAGGCTTTCCCTGCTGTTCTTTCTCTGTGCCGGCGGAATGGCTTCCCGCAGAGTCTGCTTTTTCGTCGGTCGTCCCCGCTCCGGTTTCCCGGTCAGTCTCTTTCTGGTCGGTCTCTTCCTGGTCGGTCTCTTCCTGGTCAGCCTTCTCTGACTCGGCGTCCTGGTCAGACTCTTGGTCCTCGGTCTCCTGCTCTTTGGCCTTCCCAGTCTCCTGCTCTTTGGCCTTCCCGCTCTTCTCCGATTCTTTTTCCGCATTTTCCTGCGGTCCTTCATCCTCCGGCTCGCGGGAATCCCGATCTGCTTCCTCTGTTCCCTGCACTTGGGAAGCCTCTTTAAAATTGCCCGTGCCCTTTATGACAAAAAATGAAACCGTTATCAATGCCGCCAGCAGGACCACTCCGCTTACAATCAAAACAATCTTCTTCATCATTTTCTCCGTTTATAGCTTACAAGTCAACAGCGCCGCTGTCGCCGCTTTCCTGCGTCTGCATTTTAAAGCCGCGAAACATCCTGAGCAATACTACTACCGCTGCAATCGCCAAAATGAACTCTGCCACTGTCTGCGCATAAGCAAGTCCGTACAGGGGAAAGAGTCTGTTTAAAAGATACAGTGCCGGTATTTCCAGCACAATCTTCCGCAGCACCGCAAACAGCAATGATTTTCTACCCATGCCGCATGCCTGAAAAACGCCAACTGCCAGAAAATCCGTAGCAAGGAAGGGCGTTGCCAGGCACATTCCTCTTAAGAATCGGGAGCCGTACCCTATAATAACCTCATTTTTCATAAACAGAGACACCAGCGTTTCAGCGCCCACATAATACCCAAAGGCAGCGACAGATAAAAAGCCCACCGTAAGCTTTGCAGAAAATAACAGCGTTTTTTTCATGCGTTCATAATTGCCTGCCGCATAATTGTAACTGATCAGCGGCATAATCCCCTGGGACAGCCCCATGGCAATATACATGGGAATCATATTAATCTTCTGGCATATGCCCATGGCCGCCACCGCATCCGATGAAAAAGCTGCCGTAAAATTATTAAGAACAGTCATACCGGTTACATTTAAAAGATTTTGAATGGCAGCCGGTATGCCCACGCCGCAGACTCCTAACACAATTACTTTTCTGAATCCGAAATACTTCGGATGAATGCAGACAAAGGTGCGGCCTCTTTTAATATAAAGCAGGACAAAGAAATACAGACATGCCGCACAGTTGGAGATAAATGTGGCACATCCTGCTCCCGCCGCTCCCATGTTCAGGCCCCAGGGCAGAATAAAAACAGGATCCAGCACAATATTAAGAAGACACCCGCTCATGGTGCCGATACTGGCATGAAGCGCAGAGCCCTCCGAACGGACCAGATACCCCATCACCACATTTAAAATTGCCGGAACTGCACCGCAGGTAACGGTCCAAAACAGATAGGAGCCTGTCTGGGCCGCATTTTCCGAGGTTGCTCCAAGCAGCGCCAGAAGGGGGCCCTTCAGAACGGTACAGAAAAAGGCAAACAAAATACCGCAGACCAGGGCACTGTAAAAACCAAAAGCAGAGCTTCGGTAAACTGTATCGTGATCCTTCGTCCCCAATGCCCTGCTCATCATACTGGAAGCTCCCACGCCGAACAGATTATTCACCGCGTTAAAAGCCAGCAATACCGGGGCAGCAAAGGTTACCGCTGCATTTTGTATCGAATCGTTTAAAATACCCACAAAATAAGTATCCGCAAGGTTATACAGCATGGTGACCAGACACCCCAGCACCGTCGGCACCGCCAGCTTCACCACGGCCCTGGGGATCGGCATTTTTTCAAAAATTTCCGTTTTCAGCTTATCTTCCATTTCTCAAATAAAGCCTCCCAACAGCATTTACGCCCTTTGGGAGACTTATCCCTCTTTCTCTACTCAATAATAATGCTGGCACAGTTCACATCCAGAGCCAAATCCAGTACCTTTCCTGCTGCCAGCGTCACCACTTTGGGCCTGGTGGGATAATCTATATTGTTTTCCACCACCTTGGCCGCCTCGCCGCTGCTTAAATTCACCACGGAATCCACCGGATACAAAATCACGCTTTTTAAAAACATTTTGATCATGTCCACATCCAGATCCGCCGTCATTGCCATAATCATCTCTACTGCATCACGAGGTGAAAAGCCCTTTTTATAAGGACGCTCAGTAACCAGTGCATCATAAATATCCGCAACTGCCAGTATTTTTGCATAAGGACTGATTTTCTCTGCGGAAAGAGCCAGCGGATAACCGTTTCCGCCCATCTTTTCATGATGCTGCAGCACACCCATCAGAATCTCCGGCGCAATGTCCGGCTTGTTTTTCAACAGGTTATATCCTCTGGCCGGATGTGTTTTCATAACCTCAAACTCTTCATCGGTCAGCCTGGCAGGCTTATTTAAAATCTCGTTTGGGATCTCTGATTTTCCAAGATCATGCAGCAGTCCGGCTACCCCGATCTGGTGGACATCCTTATCGGACATGCGGCTCTGACGCGCAATAATCATGGCAATAGAGGCCACATCCACACTGTGTTTAAAGGTATATTCATCGCTTACCTTCAGGGCATCAATATTTACCGCTACGGCATCGTTTTCCGTAATGGTCTTCATCAGTTCGCCCGAAATGCTTTGTGCCGCATCCATAAATCCGGCGTCCTTGGGATTGTTAAACATAAACTGCATACCCGTGGCCACCCGCGCCTTCACGCTCTCCGACAGCTGCATCTTGGTCCGATCCGCTTTTTTCAGCTTCTCGATGGTTTGCAGCGTCTCCGGTGAAACCTCGATGTCCGCCGATAACAACTCTTCCTCGCCTTCCCTGATATAGACCCCGGTTATTTTTAATTTTCGCAGTCCTTCGATCATATAATCGTCCAGCGGTGTCTTTCGTGCCACCAGGACCCGCCCCGTTCCATCAACAATGGACTGGTCGATCACCATACCGCTCTCCAGCAGCCTTGTACTTATGTATCTTCGCTTTATCAATCTCGGACTTTCCCCCTTTGGGCAGGTTATTCTTCTTCGATCCTGTCCGCATATTTAATCCTGTATATCCGCCGAAGCGCATCATTGATACGCTCTTCCGAGATGGTGCCATCCTGAACAGCCTGAAGGATACCATTATACGCCTTTTCAAAATCCTCCGGGCATAACAGCATATCACAGCCTGCCTTCAATGCCATGATTGCAGCCTCTTCTGATCCATTATAATCTGAAATTGCCGACATGTCCAGTCGATCAGAAATAATCACTCCCTCAAATCCCAATTCTCCCCGTAAAATCTCCGTAATGATACGTTCAGAAAATACACAGGGCTCATTGTTCCCCGTCAGCCCAGGCGCCGCCACACTGCTGACCATAATCATATCCGCACCGGCATCCATCAGCGTCTGAAATGCGGTAAATTCTTCACTCCTGAACTGTTCCTCCGTTCTGTCCGTGCCTGCCAGCCCCTTCTCCGGATTTTCCGAGGTACTGCCCACCCCCGGAAAATACTTCACACAGGCGGTCACGCCCACGCTCTGCATTCCCTGCATAACGGAAGCCGCCATGGAACCTGTAAGCTGTGCCCCTGCTCCAAAGGAACGCTCTCCCAGCCAGCTGTTATCTGCCGTCACGGGATCCGCCACCGGCCCAAGATTTAAATTAATCCCCACACCTGCCAGCGTACTTCCCAGAACGGTCCCCGCCTGGTAAGCCGTATTGGTATCCCCGGACTGGCCGATGGTCTTTGCCGAATCAACCTTTGTACCGATTCCTGCGTTTGACACTGTAGAGCGCTTTCCACCCTCTTCCTCCACTGCAAGAAAAAGAGGATAATTTGTGTAAATATTTGTATTTTCCAGCATTTCCTTAAACTGTGCTTCCGACTTTATATTCTTTCCGGCATAAACAATGCCGCCCACCGCATATTTTGTCAGCGCCTCCTTCGTCCCGTCACCCGCCTTCACCGCAGTACCCACGCCGGTTATAGATTCCGGCGTCACCAAAAACAAACCGGCCACCTTATCCTCAAGAGGCATCACCTCGATCAGCGTGTTTACCAGCTCATCCAGCTTCTGCTCCGGTGTCAGCTCCACCACCGGCTCCTGATCCGATTCCGGCTCCGACTCCGGAGGCGGTGTCGGAAGCTCCGGCTCCCCCGCCAGAATGTCATCCAGCACGTCCTGGCTGCTCTCCTGCTTCTGGTCCGCTTCCCGCCTGCCGTCTGTAAACTTTCTCACTCCCCATACCGCACCTGCCGCTATGGCGGCAATAAACACCGTTACCACTATATAGGAGATCACCTGGTTTCTGATCCGTCTCTTTCGTCTTGCTTCTTTCTTTTCCTGCTGTTTCTCGTCCATTGCTTTCTCCTTAGATTTATATAACAACATAAGGAAACGAATGTTACTTCGTTTCCTTATATAAATTTCATATAAATATTACTTCTTTTGTATCCTTGTCTCTTTATTATTCTTATGTAATGCAAGCTTCTTTTGTATCCGGAATATCAAACTTCATTTGTGTCTTAAATTACTTTTGTACACTGTGCTTCTTCTGTGCTTCAAATTACTTTTGTACTCTAACTTCTTCTGTGCTTTGCATTGCTTTTGTATTTAAAACTTCTTCTGTGCTTTGAATTGCTTTTGTATTCAAAACTTCTTCTGTGCTTCATATTACTTTTGTACTCAAAGCTTCTTCTGTGTTTTACATACTCTTTTGTCCTCAGCACCCGGCTGATAAATTTATTATATTTTCCTCTTCGACAAATGTCAACAACAAACGTGAATTTACCACACATTTCCACCGCCGCTGTTTCCACCGCCGTCTGCTTCTGCTGCTATAGTCTGGTCACCACGAAAATATCATAAATGGCCTTGATTGCCGTTTCAAAATCGTCATCCGCCACACCGATAATAATATTCTGCTCGGATGAACCCTGGTCGATCATGCGGACGTTGACATTGACATGAGCCAGCGCGGAAAAAATTCGCCCAGCAGTGCCCCTGGTGGATTTCATGCCACGGCCCACAACGGCAATCAGCGCCAAGTCCGACTCAATCTCTATGGAATCCGGATTGGCCAGCCGGTGAATCCCGGCCACAACCTTCTGCTCCTTGTGCATAAACTCGTCCTGATGTACAAACACAGTCAGGGTATCTATACCAGAAGGAATATGCTCAAAGGAAATACCGTTTTCCTCAAAAGCCTGAAGCACCTTTCTGCCGAAGCCGATCTCCGCATTCATCATATCCTTTTCTATATTGATGGAACAAAAGCCCTTCTTTCCCGCAATGCCTGTAATCACATATTTGGACTTCTGGCAGGTGCTTCCCACGATCCAGGTGCCGCTGTCCTCCGGCGCGTTTGTATTTCGAATATTGATGGGAATTCCCTGCTGACGCACGGGGAAAATGGATTCCTCGTGAAGCACCCCGGCGCCCATATAGGAAAGCTCCCGAAGCTCCTTATAGGTGATCACCTCGATCCCCTCCGGATTGTCTATAATTCTGGGATCCGCCACCAGAAAGCCTGACACGTCCGTCCAGTTCTCATAAACGTCCACCTGAGCCGCCCTGGCCACAATAGAGCCTGTTATATCCGATCCGCCCCTGGAAAAGGTCTTTACGCTGCCGTCCGGCATGGCTCCGTAAAAGCCCGGTATCACCGCCATATCACACTCTTTCAGCCTGGCGGAAAGGGTCGCGTCCGTCCTTTCCTCGTCAAGGCTCCCGTCCTCCCTGAAGAAAATAACCTCGGCCGCATCAATAAAGGTACATCCCAGGTATGCCGCCATGATAATACCGTTTAAGTACTCCCCCCTGGAAGCGGCGTAATTGCTGCCGGCCCTCCCCTTAAAGTTCTTCTCGATCACCGCAAATTCCTGCTCCAGGCTTAAATTCAGGCCAAGCCCCTCTATAATCTCCCGGTATCTGTCCGCAATGGCCGCCAGCTTCGTCTTATAGCTCTTTCCGGCCTCCGCCAGTCCATAGCACTCATACAGCATATCCGTCACCTTGGTATCGTCCTTAAAACGCTTCCCCGGCGCTGACGGAATCACATATTTTCTGGAAGAATCTGCCCTGATAATATCTCCCACCTTTTTAAACTGCTGAGCACTTGCCAATGAACTGCCTCCGAATTTTACAACCTTTGCCATCTTTCCTCTCATTCCGCCGCGCAAGCGGCACCTCATATTCCCTTTATATATTTTGTATCTTCCTGCTTTTCACACGATTGCAATGCGGATCCTGCTTAAGATTCCATCGCCAAGAGCACCGCTCTTTTCCTTAAATTCCTTTTCGCTCATTTCTGCCGTCATCAGGCCGCAGTCCTCCGTTCTGCCGCACTCCACAAAACGGCAGCCCTGAAAAATCTCTTCCGCTTTCTCCCGTACAGAGGCTTTTACCTTGACAAAAAAGCATTTCCTGCTTTCCCCCACATCCGCCAGCCCTGCTTCTTCCCGATCCCAGATGCAGACAATGCTGCTGCGTCCTATATGTCTCGCACAGTCAATGACATCGGACACCACGGCGCTTGCAGTAGGCAGCTTGCCCGCTCCCCGTCCGTAAAACATTACGTCACCCAACATATTTCCCTTTACAAATACGCCGTTGTACACATCGTTCACCGCTGCCAGGGGATGCTCCGTGGAAACAAACGCCGGCGCTACCATGGCAAGCACCCTTCCGTCCGCCATGGCCTCACTGGTAGCAAGCAGCTTAATCGTCATGCCTGCTGCCCCGGCATATTCAAAATCGGCCGGACTGATCCCGGTAATTCCCTCGGTGTATATTTTTTCGGCATCCACATTTTTCCCGGTCATAAGCGATGACAGGATTGCCACCTTTCTGCAGGCGTCATAGCCCTCCACGTCCGCCTCTGGGTTACGCTCCGCATATCCCAGCTCCTGGGCCTTTTTCAAGGTTTCCTCATAGCCGGCGCCTTCCTTTTCCATCTTGCTTAAGATGTAATTTGTAGTCCCGTTCAGGATGGCAGTAATTTTCTCGATCTTCTCAGCCGTCAGCGCCTTTGTAATGGGGCGGATCACAGGAATGCCGCCGCCCACACTGGCCTCGAACATGTAACTGCAGTTCTTGTTTCTTGCAATCTCCAAAAGCTCTGCGCCATGCTTCGCCACCAGCTCCTTATTGGAAGTACACACGCTCTTTCCTGCCTCCAGCAGCTGTTTGGTAAACTGATACGCCGCTCCCACACCGCCCATGACTTCACAGACCACGCTGACTTCCGGGTCATTTAAAATAATATTAAAATCGTGAATTACCCGGTCCTCATAAGGATCCCCCGGAAAATCCCGCAAATCCAAAATATAGCTGACGTGCATTTCTTCGCCGGCCTTAACGCTCACCTCCGCGTTATTGCTCTCAATCACTTCCACCACACCGCTTCCCACAGTGCCATACCCTAAAACCGCTACCTTAATCATAAATTCCTCTCATTCCGCGGGGATCCTTTTGATTCAAAACGCCTGCATCAGGCGGATACGCTCCCCTGCAAATATATTATTTCCCGGCGCCTCATTCCCGCGCCAAAATTTTTACATGATGCACTCCCTTGTGGGCTTCCATTCTTTCCAGCATCTTTGAAATGTCGCCCGTATTTTGCAGCACCTGCACGCTTAAGCTTAAAGAGGCCATACCGCTTATGGGAATGCTCTGATGTATGGTCAATATATTCGCACCGTATTCTGCAATAATTTTCAACACGTCCGACAGAATACCCGGCTCATCCTCCATCTGAAAAGTCAGGGTGATGGTGGTTCCCGGTGTATTGTCATGAAACTGAAAAATATCGTCCTTATATTTATAAAACGAACTGCGGCTGATGCCGACTGCATCAACGGCTTCCTGAACCGTCGGCACCTTTTCCGACTCCAAAAGCCTTTTTGCTTCCACCACCCGCAGCAACACCTCCGGCACCGCTTTCTGCGTCACCACATAATATTTTGCCGCCTCACTCATAGCAATCTCATATCCCTCTGTTTTCGCTGGCGTTTTTGTCTCGCGGACACTTGTTTGCCAGCGAAAGATATTCTAGCACATATCCTTATAAAACACAAGCCCTTTTTTCATATACATTCGACAATTCATAAACGGATAGACCGCAAATGATGCAAAAATGATTGAGATATTATGTCATTATGTGGAAATTTCGATGCAGATTTTTCGCATCTTTCTTTTATGATCAATCCCGGATATGACACATAGTCCCCAAAACAAAAAACATTTGGCAATATTCCAAGGAGGTCCCTAATGAGCAACATCACTATAAGGAACAATATCATTATAAGGAAAAAAGGAATCCGTATTCAAATCAGGAAATGGCTTTGCTGCCTTTTAGCGCTTCTGCTGTTTATCGCCGCCTGTCCCCCGGTCCATGCGACGGAAAATAAGGCAGCGGAAGCCGGGGGCAGTCAGGAAAGCAGCCAGGAGGAAGAGCTTCTCGCCCCCTACTTTATCATTAAAGGCACAGACGAGGATGCCTGCCCTTTAGAGCATTTCCCCTTAAAGGCCACCAACATTGTCGCAAATATCAGCGGCATGATCGCCGAAACCTATGTAACCCAGACTTATGTAAACGAAGGCAGTATACCGATTAACGCAAGTTATGTATTTCCGGCCAACTCCAATGTTGCCGTCCATGGCATGAAAATGATCATCGGCAATGAAATGATTACCGCCCGGATTCAGGAAAAGGAAGAGGCAAAAAAGGAATATGAAGAGGCAAAGAGCGAGGGCAAGAGTACTTCGCTGATGGAACAGAAACGGCCCAATGTGTTTACAATGGACGTAGCCAATATTATGCCCGGCGATACCGTCAGCATAGAGCTTCACTACACGGAGCTGATCAACCCCAGAGAAAATATTTATGAGTTTGTTTTTCCCACCGTTGTGGGGCCCCGCTACGCTCCGCCCCAGGAATCCGGCGGCGACGGCAGTGTATCCGACGGCAGCGCAGACAGCACCACGCCGGATCCCAAGTCTGACACTTCGGCAGACAATGACGACTGGGTATCCTCCCCCTACCTGGAAAACGACGACGCTCCCCTTGGAGATTATAATATTACCGTAAATCTTTCCACGGGCGTCCCCATCGCTGAAATCACCAGCAAATCCCACGATATACGAATCCATCAGGAGGATGCCGCAAACGCCCAGATAACCCTGACGGATTCCGATGATTATGCCGGAAACAGGGACTTTATTCTAAAATACCGACTGGCGGGCGAAGAAATTCACAGCGGACTGGTCCTTTCGCAGGGTCAGGAGGAAAATTTCTTTATGCTGACCGTACAGCCCCCCGAAAGATATGAGCCGGAGGATATTCCTCCCAGAGAATACATTTTTGTGCTGGATGTCTCCGGATCCATGTTCGGCTACCCTCTGGACACAGCTAAGGACCTGCTGAAGGGTCTGGTGAAGGACTTAAGAGAAACGGACAGCTTCAACCTGATTCTTTTTGCCAATGACTCCGTCCTGCTTTCACCTGAAGCTCTCCCTGCTACCGCCCAAAACATCAAGGCAGCCACAAAACTGATTGACGAACAGAAGGGCGGCGGCGGAACTTCCCTGCTCCCGGCACTTGAAAACGCCATTGCACTGCCAAAGGAAGACAATTCAGCACGCAGCATTGTCATTATTACCGACGGATATATTTCCAACGACAGCGAGGTTATCTCCTGCATCACCGACAATATGAACGATGCCAGCTTCTTTTCCTTCGGCATCGGAACCTCCGTCAACGACTGCCTGATCAAACAGATTGCCGGATGCGGAATGGGAGAATCCTTTATCGTGACGGACAGCGAGGATGCAGCGGAATCTGCCGCAAACTTCCGTACTTATATTGAAGCGCCGCTGCTCACGGATATTTCCGTAACCTATGACGGCTTTGACGTCGTAGACGTGGAAACCTCCACGCCCTCCATCCTTTATGCGTCCCGGCCCATCGTCCTCTTTGGCAAATGGCGGGGAACACCGAAAGGCACAGTTACCGTAACCGGACAGGCCGGCGATGAGGAATACAGACAGGAAATTGCCGTGGAGGAAGCGGTATCAGATACGGAAAGCGAAGCACTCCGCTACCTGTGGGCCCGTACCCGCTTAGACAGAGTCACCGGGTACGGAAATATCCGCAATGACGAATCGGTAAAAAAGGAAGTAGTTGAACTGGGCATGAAATATAATATGGTCACACCCTATACCTCTTTTATCGCCGTTTCCGAGATCATCCGCAATCCAGAGGGAGACAGTACGGATGTGGATCAGCCCCTCCCCCTGCCCCAGAGAGTATCCGGCCTGGCTGTGGGCGGCGGTTACAGAGCCTATTCGGAACCGGGGATGCTGCTTTTGATTCTGCCTGCCGCAGCTGTAATAATCATAAGAAAGAAACGTGAAAGACAGGAGTCAGCCAATGACTGAAATCAAAAAACTTCGATTTTCCATGCAAAACTTCATTTTTTACCTGGCAGGCGCCCTCATCATTCTGGGGATGAAATGCTATTACCGCCAGGCCGACTGTGATTCCCTGCGGTGGATCCTTGGTCCCACTGCAGGGTGGGTACAGCTCTTAAGCGGCATACCCTTCACCTATCTGCCGGACGCAGGCTATGTAAATCACAGCCTGCGCCTGCTGATCGCCCCTTCCTGTTCCGGGGTCAGATTCATGATGATCCTCTTTGCCACGCTGGTCTTTTCCTTTACCCCTGTAATTGCCGCTTCCCAGGCAGCTGATAAGGCCCATGCTCTCCGGCCCTCATGCCGCGTCTTTCCGGCATCGGAGACCCTTCGCTCCTGGGTGAAAGGTTTTTGCTGGATCGCCGGAAGCGGAATCTCTTCCTGGCTGCTCACCATCCTTGTCAACGGTCTGCGGATCATCGCGGCCATTTATCTGCCGCTGTACCTTGAAGCTGCCGGCCTGATGGGTAAAGTCCTGACCTGGGACAGGCTCCACACCCTGATCGGCGTCGTGATCTATTTTATGGCACTGCTCGCCGTTTACCGCCTTGCCGGACGGCTTGTCCACAGGAAAACCGGAATCCGGCTTCTGCCAGCCCTGCTGCGCAAATGCGCGCCTCCCGTATTCTGGTACCTTGCCTTTACACTGGGCCTGCCCCTGCTGCACAGGGCCGGCCGGGGCAGCACCTCGGAATTCACGGAATTCGCCGTGCTTGTGGCCTTCGGCTGCGTACTCATTTTACTGCCCTACTGCATGATCCTGTTTTTTAGAAAGCAAAGATAAATACTTTATACGATCAGCCTGTTCTTGCCCGACTGTTTTCCCTGATACAGCTTTGTATCCGACTCGTTAATCCATTCGTCCACGGTCTGCTCCCCGGTATATTTTGACAGGCCAATCGTAACTGTAACCTTTATCTCACGGTTTTCATATTTAAACGGATACCTTTCCACGGCCCGCCGGAGCTTCTCCAGGACAAAGCCGGCGGATCCGGGCACCTGCACCCGATGCTCCGCCATCTGCCCCACCAGAATAAATTCCTCGCCGCCCCAGCGGCAGGGAATCATTCCGCAGCTGTTTTCTGCGATCAGAGCGGCCACGGTCTTCAATACATAATCGCCGCAGTTGTGCCCATAGGTATCGTTAATTTTTTTAAAGTCGTCAATATCCATCATTGCCAGCCAGTACTCCGACATATCCCCGCCATCATATACCTTCTGCAGGTATTCGATCAGATAATTTCGGTTTACCAGGCCTGTCAGCTTATCATGGTTTGCCTGTCTGGTCAATTCATTTTCATAAAAATCCGCTCTGGAGACCTGAAGCCAGAAGCACACCGCCGCAAACGCCATCATAAACAGAGCATTGGCCAGTACGATCCCGATCACCACCAGCTCATGCAGCTCATATTTGGGCGGATAATACCTGGAAAAAATCAGGGCCGCCGGAAAAGACACACCGCAGATTAAGGACAATACTACAGTATTGGCCCTGTCCATCCTTGCCCTGGCAAAAAAATAGTCCGTATAAAACACCATGGCTATGGCGCCAAAGCAATAATATTGAAAACCGCAGGACCAACCCACACATGCCACGGCCAACAGCATATGAACTACAATTTCCAGCAAAGTCACCCATATATAGAGCCGGGATTTTTCATACCGGATTGCCAGAAAAAGGCTGATATAGGTCAGCACACTCACCACATTCACAATCACCATAAACTGCACCTGCGTAAGTGCAAAAAAGACCAGCAGAAACACATGCGCCGCCAAAATCAGGATGTTTCCCAAATACAACGAAGATTTTATCTGATTACCATTTATGTTCATTTTAATACTTATTACCCTTCTGTACCTTACAATGACTTATATTATAGCACCATCCCGCGCTAAAGACAATCCGAATATCCTTTCGAAAGAAATAGGTAACGGTTACTTTTGCTAAATTTTATGAAAAGAACAATTTGCAGACTCAGGTTTTTATGGTAAAATAATCTTATTCTATTATTTGATCCGGAAAACGGCCGCCGGCCATCCGAATCAGATAAACAAACGGGAGGTATATTCGATGAAGAATACAAGTCTTGCCGCCTGCGCCGGCATCCTGCTGGCAGCGGCATGTCTTACCGGCTGCAGTAACGGCAGTAAAGAAAGCTTTGTCCCTCAAAATACCGACGTCACCGCCCTGGACCGCCCCGCGCAAATTTTTGTAAAGCAGGTGGAAGGCTTAAGTGAAGACTTCTGGCTGGGAGTAGACGTTTCTTCCGTTCTGGCCGAAGAAGAGAGCGGCGTGGTCTATTACAACGAGGATGGGGAGCAGCAGGATATTTTCCGGACACTGAAGGAAAACGGCGTAAACGCCGTCCGCATCCGGGTCTGGAATGATCCCTGGGACGATGCGGGAAATTCCTACGGCGGCGGCCATAACGATCTGGACACCGCCATCACCATCGGGCAGCGGGCAACCGATTACGGCATGAGCGTGCTGATTGATTTCCATTACTCCGATTTCTGGGCGGATCCCAACAAGCAGATGGTGCCCAAGGCCTGGGCCGAGATGTCCCTGGACGAAAAATGCAAGGCTCTCACAGCCTATACAGAGGACTCCTTAAACGCCCTGCTGGAAGCAGGAGTGAACGTGACCGCCGTACAGGTAGGCAACGAGACTACCACCGGCATGGCCGGCGAGAAAAACTGGGATTCCGTGCTGAAGCTCTTTTCCGCAGGCTGCGACGCAGTGCGGCAGGTTTCCGAAAAGAAAAAGCATCCCCTGGAGATCGTTCTGCACTTTACCAATCCCGAAAACCGCAGCCAGTTTTTAAGCTTTGCCAGAAGCCTGGATAATGCCGGCATAGACTATGATATATTTGCCACCTCCTACTACCCCTTCTGGCACGGAACCCTGGAAAATCTGACCTCCGCCCTGTCCGAAATTGCTTCCACTTATCAAAAAAAGGTAATGGTAGCTGAGGTTTCCTACTGTTACACCCTGCAGGACGGAGACGGCTCCGGCAACAGTGTGGGCGAAGGAGCAGCCTGTGATCTGAATTATCCAGTTTCTGTACAGGGACAGGCTGACGCTGTGCGGGACGTAGTGGAAGCCGTGGCATCCTGCGGAGACGCAGGTGTCGGCGTCTTCTACTGGGAGCCTGCATGGATCCCTGTTCCCGGCGATACCTACGAGGCGCGGCAGGCCCTCTGGGAAGCCAATGGCGCAGGCTGGGCCTCCAGCTATGGCGGCTCTTATGACCCCAATGACGCAGGCCGTTATTACGGCGGTTCCTCCTGGGATAATCAGGCCATGTTTGATTTTGAAGGACATCCTCTGCCTTCCTTAAGCGTATTCCGCTATCTGGCCGCTGGGGCGGAAACCACGCTGCAGGAAATTGCTCTGCGGGATTCGGAGCTGACCGTCCGCATCGGCGACGAAATTCTCCTGCCCGAAACGGCCACCGTAATTTATAACGACGGCTCCGAAAAGGACGAAGCCGTCACCTGGGATGCCTCTCCCGAAGTCCTTGCCGGCTGGGGCGTGGGCGACCATACTGCCACCGGCACCCTGGTCAGAGATACCGCCGGAGCCGCCGGTTTTGACCCTTCCTGCAAATGCACGGTTCATATATTGGATATGAACTATTTGCAAAACTACAGCTTTGAGGAAGACGATACCTCCATGTGGGTTATTACCGACGTCAGCGGCACCACCTCGGAAGCTTACATCATCGACAAGCCTTCCGACGCCGTCACCGGCAATAAATCCATGCACTTCTACTCTACCGGAAATGTGGACTTTACCATAGAGCAGACCGTGACCGGACTTGCCCCCGGCACCTACTACTTCCAGATCACCCTCCACGGCGGGGATGCCACCACTCAGGATATGTCCATTTACGCCATAGCCGACGGTCAGACATATACCACCCCTACGGATGTGGGCGGCTGGACCTCCTACCGCTCTCCCCGCATCGAGGCCATCACTACCACCGACGGCACCATTACCGTAGGCGCCCATATTGTCAGCTCTCCCGGCTCCTGGGGCAACCTGGATGACTTTATCCTGGCGCCTGCGGCGGCGGAATAATCTGACTTCATCTGCATATCAGGAGGAAAACAAATTGACGGATAAGGAATTAAAAATTGAACGCTATAAAGCCGAAAACAGAAACGTTGTGCCCGGAAAGGTCGTATTTGCCGGCTCTTCCCTTATGGAAATGTTTCCAATAAACAAGTTTCTGCAGGAGCATGGCGACCAAACAATCATCTATAATCGGGGCATCGGAGGATTTATCTCATCAGAGCTTCTTGATGCTGTTCACACCTGCATTCTCGATCTGAAGCCCGCCAGGGTGTTTATCAATATCGGAACAAACGACCTGAGCTGGTCAACCATTACGATTGAACAGCTCATGACAAATTACGACAAAATTATAACAGCCATCGAAGAATACATTCCTTCTGTGGAAATATACCTTATGGCCTATTATCCCGTAAATTATGAAGCTGCCTCGGAAGAAATGAAGGAGTGCCTAAAAATCCGAAACAATGAAAAGATTCTTCGTGCCAACGAGCAGGTCAAAGCTCTTGCCCAAAAGCACGGTCAAAAATATATTGACATAAATACCCAGCTGAAGGATCGTTTCGGACGCCTAAAGGCAGAATATACCATAGAAGGTATGCACATAAACGAGGACGGTTACCGGGCAATATATGATGACATCATGAGATATGTCAATGAGCCAGTCTGGCGACAGGCCCCTTTTTCTCTTAAGAACGATTGACATTCCTTCTGCCTTCACCAAGCCACTTTTCAAGGACTGCATAAAGCTCTTCCAGTTCAAAGGGCTTGCTTACATAACCGTTCATCCCCGCCTCTGCATATTCCCTCTGCTGCTCGGTTCCGGTGTTTGCCGTTAAGGCAATCACCGGAACTTCTCTGTAATATTTCCCGTCCAGCTTCCGAAGCGCCCGCACCGCTTCTACCCCATCCATCACCGGCATCTGGTGATCCATAAAGATCAGGTCATACCTGTTTTCCCGTATCATGTCAAGAGCCTGCCTGCCGTTTTCGGCAGTATCAATCGTGGGGCCCGCAGGCTTTAACATTTCCACTGCGATCATCCGGTTAAGTTCATTGTCATCCACAATCAAAACCCGCTTATCCGTAAAAATCGGCACTTCCGCTCCGGTCATATCCCCCTTCTGCCCGTTTTCGGATTTCAGCCTATTATCGGATTTCAGCCTGTTCTCGAATTCCGGCCCGTTTTCGAGTAAGCGACAGAGATTATCGCTGTACAGGGGCTTATTCATCACCGGCATTCCCTCCGGAAATACCGCCTCCGCCATGGGGTTCACCATACCGCAGACAACAGCCGAAAGCTCCTGCAGTCTCTGCTCTTCTTCCCGATTAAAGCACCCGTAAACATCGGTAAAGCAAAAGACAGGAATACTTGTGGACTCCACCGACATAATGTCATTTTCAAAGCAAAGCTGCAGTCTACAGGTCAGCTCTTTCAGCAATTCATTTGCTTTCTCGTTCTGCAGCCTTCCGATCACCACCGCCTTTTTACCCGGCTGCAGTGCTGCGGCCTTTCTTTGATCCGCTATGCGCTGGTGAATCGTAAAATAAAATTCACTTCCCTTCCCGTACTCGCTTTTTACGCCGATGCTTCCCCCCATCATCTCCACAAACCTCTTTGACAGAGAAAGCCCTAATCCCGTCCCTTCCTTATGGTGATTCTTCTTTGTATCCACCTGCTGAAACGCACCGAACAGCCGCCCAATATCTTCCTCGCGAATGCCCTGCCCGGTATCCTTCACGGCAGTATACAATTCTATATCCTCATCCTGTATCTGCTTTACCCTGATCTCCAGACAGACATACCCTGCCTCCGTAAACTTTACGGCATTATTCAGTAAATTAATCATAATCTGCCGGATCCGCAGAGCATCGCCATACAGCCTTACAGGAATATCCGGATCAATATCAAACAGCAGCTCCACCGGCTTACTTCCGATCCTGTTTAACAAAATCATCCCCAGGTCGCTCAGCATAGGCATCAGGTCATATTCCTCTTCCACAAGCTCCATCCTGCCGGATTCAATTTTGGATATATCCAGAAGATCATTAATGATCGCAAGCAGAGCGTTCCCTGAGCTTTGAATATTCAGCAGGTACTCCCTCTCCTGCCCCTTAAGGTTACTTCGAAGCAGAAGCTGTGTCATCCCCACAATGGCATTCATTGGCGTGCGGATTTCATGGGATATGTTGGACACAAACTCTGTTTTTGCTTTGTTTGCGGCATCCGCACGCTCCTTCTCTTCCCGCAGATTCCCCTGTAAAATCAGCACAATGACCGTTGCAGTCAATGCGAATGCGATCGCGCCGTTGACACAAATGTCCCAGGCGAACTGCCCCTGAACTCCGTATTCATAGCCGGCTTCCTGAAGCTGCCTGTTGAAGTCAATCTGCCTTGCCATAATTTCGGAAAAGGTTACCATAAAGGTTCCTACCACACAAAGTAGAATTTTTTCCCAGCTGCGCATCCGCCTGTTCTGAATATTTTCACGAAAGTAAATTCTCCAATTCCTGCCCCGCATATAAAACAGGAACAGTAGGAGTGCCAATGCTCCATACACCACAAGACAATAGGCCAGTCTCAGCATTTCCGAGGTAAACAGCAGCTGCGGTATGATTACCAAAAAGGGTACCAGCAGTCCGTTTAAAATACCCAGAATTGGAATGATCAGAAAAAAGCCCCAGGGCCTGTGTCCTTTTCTGCTCAAAATAATATTCAGGCCAATCAGAAGCAGCGCAGATATTGATGCCGCGTCTTTTCCCATAAGGAAAAAAACACCCAGCAGGACAACTGCGCTGATACATAAAAATGCCTGCTGTCTGCCGTTCTCCATATCCTGCTCTAAAAACAAATATTTTCTGATTAAAAAACCGCCGACAGTAATTGCTGCCGTTTCCAGCATATCCATAATTCCTGCTTCCATCTACAGCCTCCCTGCATGACATAAATTCAGATATTTCTCATCACCTCAGTGGCAAAAAAGAGGCATCACTGCCGCGTTCAGGCTGCCCTGCTCCATCTGAAGCAGCCGTTCCAAATGATATATAAATGCCGCCGCTTTTCTCTGCCTTTCTTCTTCCCCATATTCCGCCAGACCGTCAAAAACCGTACTGGCGTATAAAAACGTCATCTCCACTGCTTCCGCCGGATAATCCGTCTGACAGATTCCTTTTTCAATGCCCTCTTCGATCAATGCAGTGATCAGCGGCGTAATCCCCAAAAAAAGACTCTTCTGCATCTTTTGGTGCATCAACGCATTCTGCGGCTTATGTACCTGTAACAAGATTTCCTCCTGAGGACCGCTGCTTACATGAAAGATCATCATCATCATGTTAAAACGCTGCAGCACCGGAATCTCCTTACGGCTGACAATTTCACCTGCCCTTGCCGTCATTCTCTCAAGCATACGCTCGATCACTGCATCCAGAAGCTCTTCCTTGGACTTGAAGTGATAATAAAGCGTGCCTCTGGCGATTCCGGTTTCCTCCAAAATGTTGCTGATGCTGGTACCTTCAAACCCCTTTACTTCAAATAATCGCTCCGCTGCATCCAATATTTCCTGCTTACGCTCTTCCGCTGCCTTTACGATCCGCATTACAGTTACACACTCCTTTTTACCGACCGACTGTCAGTCTATATTAACACAGAGATCCTTCCTTGTCAAATAAGCAAGTTCCGATTACAATCTATTTGCATTTCACAAAACTTTATATTAGAATTTTAATAATAGAAGCCGCAAAATTTCTATAATAGAATCAAAAAGCCGACTCTATTATCCAGTTTCAATTATGAAATTTATTAAAGGATAAATATATGAGATATGCTAATATAAAAAAAGAAAAGACGAATGGTGTAGTTTATACTCCAACAGCAATGGCAGACTATCTATCACTTGAGATGATTCACTACAAACCATGTAATAATAACAATATTGGCTCTATCCGAGTGCTTGATCCTGCAGTTGGAAAGGGAGAGCTTTTAATTTCTTTTATAAATACCTTCAGAAAATCTTGTGCTGTGAAAATTGAAGCTGTTGGATATGAAACAGATGCTGTTATTTGTAAGGAAACAAAAAAAACATTATCAAAGCTGTTTCCTGATGTTGAACTATCAATCAGAAACGAGGATTTTCTAAAAGCAGTCGAAGAACAAACTACAGGATTATATGATTATGTAATTGCAAATCCGCCGTTTATCCGTACACAAATTATGGGCAGCGAAAAAGCGCAGGAAATGTGTGCAAAATTAAATTTATCAGGGAGAATAGATATTTATTATGCGTTTATTATTTATACCAATTCCATCCTAAAGGATAATGGAATTGCAGGGTATATTACTTCAAACAAATTTCTCACAATTAAATCAGGAGCTGCTGTGAGAAATTATATGATAGACAACTGTAATCTTCATAGAATCACAGATTTTGGAGATACAAAGTTGTTCTCTTCTTCTGTTTTGCCGTGCATTATAGTGTTTTCAAAAGGAAAGACAACACAGCCAAAGGATGTATTGTTTACATCCGTATATGAAGCCTCCGTAAATACGTCTGATGGCGATATTACTAATATCTTCGATGCCATAAATAAATCAGGCTGCTACAAAACACCTGATAATAAAAAATACATATATCAACAGGGCATTATACAGAGTTTAGATAAAGGGAAGCTATGGACTATTCAATCAAATAAGTGCCAAAAATGGCTTTCAGCTGTTGAAAATAAAACATGGCAAAGATTTTCTGACATTGGCAAGATTCACGTTGGAATCAAAACAACAGCAGATAATGTATTTATTGGAAAGGATTGGAATGGTGACAAAGCTAATATAGAATTACTAAGGCCACTTATTACCCATAGAAATGCCGGTCAAATCTTGCCTGATAATACTAATTTATGGCAAGTATTATATACACATACATCTATAAACGGGAAAAGGACAGCATATAATATTGAAGATTATCCTTATGCTAAAAAGTATCTTTTAAAATATTTTGAACAATTATCAAGTCGAAAGTATATTATACAGGCAAAACGAAATTGGTATGAAATTTGGGTCCCTCAAAATCCCGAATCATGGAAGCAGAGAAAAATTGTATTTCGTGATATAACTGAGCATCCACAGTTTTGGTTAGATACTTCCGGTGCAGTAGTTAATGGTGACTGCTATTGGATCGAAATATACGAGCACATAACAGAAGATATTGTATATTTAGCTTTAGCGATTGCAAATAGCCGCTTTATAGAAAAGTATTATGATATTAAATTTAACACAAAACTTTATTCGGGAAAAAGAAGATATATATCACAATATGTGGAGCAGTTCCCTATTCCTTTATCTACAACAGAACTTGCACAAGAAGCCATTTTGTTAGTAAAAAAAATAATAGCTGAGAAAGAGCAATGCTCAATACTCAGCTATAAAGAAAAATTGAATGATATTGTTGATGAAATTTTCACTTAATCAAAGAAATCACCTGGCAAGAGTAATTGTATCTTGGCATTTTTCCCTTTCCCCTTAAATAATGGAAAGTATTGAGTGAAATCACAGCCGGCGACGAGGTATAACCTATCCAATGATATATGGGAACCACTTACAGAACCGTCAAAGATTACATATCGTACATCTTCACTGCTAAAAACAGTATTTCCGATTCTTAAAATGGGGGCACCGTCTTCAGGAGAGTGCAATCCCAAATCAATAGTTGGAGATGTTTGTAGTTTGATTTCCAATAGTTGATTTACTATATCCGGATATGTTCCATCATCTTCATATATTGAATATCCAAGATATTTGCAAATCAATTTATGAAGCTGGGCGCCTCTATTACGTTCCTGCAACGAATCAAGATAATCAATCCGAAGGCCAACCATAGGTTGAAGTCTGTCGAATATTTCTTCAATAGGCAAAAGCTTATGCCTGGATGGATCATCATTAGGATTTACATTATTCAAGCAAGTATGAGGATATGTAATCCAATCAATAATTTTAGGTGAATCTTCTGAAAGCAAATAGCTTTTATTAAAGTGGTTCATTGTTGCCTGATATTTCGTTGTCAATTTTCCTGTCCGATCAAATCGAGCAAGAAATTCACCAGATATAACTCGAACATTTGAAATTATATCATCTTCATCTATTTGGAGAAAAACATATCGTCTTGTGGCATCAATTTCTTCATTCCAAATTTGAACATTAAGGCTCTTCTGCGTATAAACATCAAAATTTTGACCAGGAAATCGTGGCTGTGTTTTTATAAATGCACGTGGTACAGGATAACCCAGCGCTGTACAAATAAGAGATTTTACCTCTTTTGAACGTGTCCTTAATGGCAGTCCATGAAGGGAGTAGCCAATAAGGCAATTTGATAGGAGTTCTTCTAATACATCCGTAGGGATAAACAAGGAATTGTTATCGGGAGCAATTCGATCGTATATGGAAAGTCTGCAGTTTCGTATGTTTTGAATGTAATCAGTCATTCATGTTTTCCTCCAAAAATAATTTATAGGTTTCAATTCCAAGTGCATCTGCAATACGTTGAATATTTTCAAGCGATATACTTCTGCGATAGCATTCAATAGCACTGATATACGTCCGGTGCATGCCGCATTTATCTGCAAATACTTCTTGAGATATTCCCATTGAAGTACGGTATTTCTTGAGATTAGAGCCAAAAACTTTTATTATATCCATACTTGTAAACCTCCACGAAATACAGTATAATTAAATTGAACACAAAAGGTCTACACACAATAAGTATCATTCCTAAACAAAAGGAGATTTACCGTTGCTGTTTAATTCATACATTTTTATTCTTTTTTTCCTGCCGACGGCGCTGATATTGTATTTTGGCCTGAATCAGCTGGGAAAAGAGGCCCTGGCGAAATGGGCCTTAATCGGCATGTCCCTGTGGTTTTATGCCTATTTCCATATTTCCTATCTGTTCCTGCTGACAGGAAGCATTATCATAAACTTTCTTACCTCCAGACTGCTGATTAGGCTGCATGGAAAAGTCCGGCGGAAAATACTGCTGGCAGGCGGAATTACCGTAAATCTGGGGGTGATTTTCTATTTTAAATACTTTCATTTCTTTTTGGAAAATGTAAATCTGCTTTTTTCCACTGATTTTCACCTGCGTAAGATATTGATGCCTTTGGGAATCAGCTTTTTTACCTTTCAGCAGATCTCTTACCTGGTGGATTCCTACCGGCTGGAAACGAAGGACCACAGACTGGTTGATTATGTCCTGTTTATCACCTTTTTCCCGCAGTTAATTGCCGGCCCCATCGTACTGCATTCCGAGATGATTCCTCAGTTTCAGGACCCGGCCCGGAAAAAGCTCAATCAGGACAAGCTGGCCTGCGGCATCCGCCTTTTTGCCATCGGCCTTTTTAAGAAGGTACTGATTGCGGACACCCTTGGCCGGGGAGCAGACTTTGGCTTTGCAAATCCCGAAATGCTGACTGCGCTGGATACAGCTGTCGTATCCGTTTTATATACTTTACAGCTTTACTTTGATTTCAGCGGATACTGCGACATGGCATCAGGCATTGCAAACATGTTTCATTTAGAGTTGCCAATGAACTTTAACTCTCCCTATAAGGCGGCATCCATCACAGAATTCTGGCAAAGGTGGCATATCACTCTCTCCCGCTTTCTGCGCAAATACCTTTATTTCCCCTTGGGTGGAAGCCGGAAAGGGGAAGGCCGCACCCTGCTCAATATCCTGATTGTCTTTCTGGTCAGCGGAATCTGGCACGGCGCAGGATGGACCTTTATTCTCTGGGGCGCGGCTCACGGGGCCGCCCGCATTCTTCATCGGCTGTGCAAACGGTTTTGGGATAAGATTCCCCGGCTGATCGGCCAGGCCGCAACCTTTATATTTGTAGATCTGGCATGGATTCTTTTCCGGGCGGAGACGCTGCAGGACGCCGCCGTTCTCTATCAGAAGCTGGTCTCCCCCTGGACATGGCAGTTAAGCGGCGGCCTGCTGGACCAGTTTAACCTGTTGGAATTTACTTATATAGAGGATCATGTGCCCTTTTTAAAGGCATTCGTCACTGGCTTTCCGGCGGTCCATCTGCTGATCTGCATGGCCGTTGCCCTGTTCCTGGCCCTGATCCCCAAAAACTGCCATGAAAAGCAATTTGTGCCAAACGGGAAAACTGCAGCCGGCAGCATTATTCTTCTGGTTTGGTCCATCATTTCTCTTTCCGGCCTGAGTACCTTTTTATATTTCAACTTTTAGACGGGCCAAAAGCAAATACCTTTTTATACGGAGGCGGCTATGAGCGCAAAAAAATGGAATATGATCGTTATCGGCGGATTAATGGCAGTACTCCTGCTGCTGTCGGGCTTCACGGCCTTCGTCGATCCCTTTCTGCATTTTAGCAGCGGGCGGAGCTTTCTTGAGTATCCTTTGAAGGACGAGCGGTATCAAAATGACGGTATTGCAAGGTATTATGAATACGACAGCATCATCACCGGGACCAGCATGTGCCAGAATTTTAACTGCAGTGAGTTTAACACGCTTTTCGACGCTGCCGCAATTAAAATTGCAAGTTCGGGGGCAAGCTACCATGAATCCTGCGAAACTATTGGCAGAGCCCTCTCCCGGCATGACAATATCAAGAATGTATTGTGCAGCCTGGACGGAAACCGTTTAAACTACCCTCCCCTTTATGAAGAATACGAAGGGTATCCCACCTACCTGTACGACGACAATCCCTTTAACGACGTAAATTATCTGCTGAATAAGGAAGTGCTTCCCAAGACCATTGCCGTTTTAAACTATACCCGTTCTGGTCAGAAAACCACTACCATGGATGAGTACGGCAGCTGGAATCAATACGCATCCTTCGGAAAGGAAAGTGTTCTGGCATCCTTTACCCTCCTTGACGAAAGCGACGAAACACTTGTCCTCACAGAAGAAGATTTACAGCAGATCCGTGAAAATGTGGACACCAATTTTGTAAAGCTGGCGGAGGCACACCCGGATACTACCTTTTACTTATTTTTTCCGCCTTACAGCATCTGCTACTGGGAAGCCCTGGTCAGAACAAAGCAGCTGAACGCCCAGCTGAAGGCCCAAAGAGTCGCCGTGGAGCTTTTACTGACGGTTCCCAATATTCAGGTCTATGACTTCAGCAACCGCCTTGATATTACGGAAAATCTGGATAATTATACGGACACCCTGCATTACGGAGAGTGGATTAATTCTAAGATCCTGCAGATGATCGCCGCCGGAGAGGGCCGGCTGACCGGCGAGCATTTTATGGAGTACTATGATGCCGTTGAAAAAATGTACTCGGAATATGACTATACGCAGTACAGGCAGGAAAATACCCCATAGTAGATGCACGCGTCCAGGTAAATCAATATTCGGGCATTGCAATTTTTAAGCACTGTGTGAATATTTGGAAAAAATATGGTTATCTTATTGATCGAAATCATTTCCTGACATCAGCATGAAAGAACTATGCTGTAATAGATAATCCTCGATAGCTCAATGGTAGAGCACACGGCTGTTAACCGTGGGGTTGTTGGTTCGAGCCCAACTCGGGGAGTTAAGCATTGCATTCAGGATCGGAGGTAAAATGATGAAAAAAAGATTAATCGCGCCGGTGTGTATCTTCCTTACATCTTCATTTCTACTGACTGCGTGTGCAGAAAAGGAAGCTCCGGCGGAAGCAGTTCCTTCAATAGTCCAAAAGGATACTCCCGGCTCTGAAGGGGAACCGCTAAGCGAACAGGGAACCATAATCATTACAAATCCGGAGATTTGTTATCAGATCTGCAATGAGCTGGGACTGGAACAGACCGACAGCTTCACTGAGGAGCAATTATCGAATATACATACTGTCGATTTCAGCCTGCTAAGGGATGAAGATGTTGAATGGCTGCCCCGCATAAGCTTTTCAGACAGTAATCTGGACTTTCGGAACAATATAAACATTACGGATCTCAGGATACTGGAAGGATTTCAAAGCCTGAAAGAGCAGGATTACGTGGAATGCTTATTGATTGGCAGCTGGCAGGATGACTGTGAGCTTCTTACCAGTCTTGAGGGGCTGGAATATTTATTTGGCGAAGACGGAACGATTCTCAATGAACTTCGAATTGATAAATATGCTGCTATGGATATAAGCGCCCTAAAGGGCCTCGGACTATGCCGGCAGATTATTGTGAATCTGAAACTCAGTGAATTACTCACCTGCTGGGAACAGCTGTCTGACATTTATGAAAATAATGCCAATATAGGCACCATTCTAATATATGTATTTGACACAAATCAACTCGGCACCATACAAATCCTGGACTATAAACTGGATTTCCATGCAGTCGATGTTGACAAACGGATACAGGAATATCGCTCGGATTTTTAAAAGTCTTTCATGGCATAATCCGGAAAAGGCAGAAAGAAATATGTATATCGGGCAAACAACATTAAAATGGCAGTTGCACACTGAAAAGTCAGTGTTCAACTGCCACTTTGATGTTCACGGTAAAGCAGATGACGGGAGTCGAACCCGCCTCCTCAGCTTGGGAAGCTGATGTACTACCGATATACTACATCTGCCTGTTCACAAGGCATCTGCCTCAACAAAAGTTATTATAGCATACCTTTGATAATATATCCAGTAAATTTTTTCAAATCCCAAATTTTATTTTCAGCAATTTTATTTTTAAATCACTCCCAGCCATCTAAGCGCGTTCTCAATTCCCCTTTCCGTCAGGTCCGTACTCACATAATCGGCAGCAGCCTTAACGTCCTCCGTGGCATTCCCCATGGCAATGCCGACATGAGCCCGCTCAATCATGGGAATGTCATTACTGCTGTCTCCGATAGCCGCCGTTTCCGTCAAAGGAATTCCCAATGTCCCTGCCACAAACTCTATGGCGCTGGCCTTGGAAAATCCCTTAGGCATGATTTCAAAATAGCCTCCTTTTCTGTCCACAAAGTCCAGCCAGGTTTCGTATTCACGGCGGAAGCCCTCCATTTTTTCCACCCTGTCAGCATAGGCGTAAAACTTATCAAAACAGCCTGCCGCTTCCTCGAAGCTGCCATAGCCGAGGCCCTTGAAGCGGCTGATAAACCTGCGGTATTCCTCTGTAAAATATCTGTCCTCACTGTCGCAGTAATTACTCTCACTTCCCTCCAGGCAGGCATCAATCTCATATTGATACAAGCCTTCGATAATACTTGCGGACTCTTCTACCGAAAAGGTCTTGTGGAGCAAAGTTTTTCCCCGGTAAAGCACCATAGTCCCACAGCCTAAGATCAGCCCGTCAAATTCCGTCTGCTCCGTAATCTCCTTCCCCACCAGGGCCAATGTCCTGCCCGTATTGATCATGCAGATATGCCCGCCTGCCCTGGCCTGCTGAATGGCCTTCTTGGCACTGTCCGGTATGATGCGCCCGTCCGCACCCACCAGTGTTCCGTCTATGTCAAAAAAAATCAGCATATTTCCTCTCATTCCTCCGTGCCACAGTTTACAAGGCATGGTGCATTTACTAAAATCGCGGATTCACTATTTTCCCCTGCAAAAGCAATCCCGGCAGATTTATCCGCCGGGCTGATGAATTCCGTATTCTTATGCTACCTTGGACTTAGCCAGCTCTGCCAGAGTCTTGAAGCCCTCCGCATCGTTGACTGCCATCTCAGCCAGCATCTTTCTGTTAATATCAACTCCTGCAAGCTTGAGGCCATACATAAACCTGCTGTAGGAAAGGCCGTTGATCCTTGCTGCCGCATTGATTCTCGCGATCCAAAGCTGTCTGAACTGACGCTTCTTCTCTTTTCTGCCTGCATAAGAGCTGGCCAGCGCTCTCATTACCGCCTGCTTTGCTACTCTGTACTGCTTGCTTCTTGCCCCTCTATAGCCCTTTGCAAGCTTTAAAACTCTATTATGCTTCTTCTTGGCATTCATGCCGCCTTTGATTCTTGCCATGTCTTCTCTTCCTCCTTAATCCTGCTTATAAATAAGGTAAAATCTTCTTCATATTCTTTACGTTTGTTTCATCCGTCATAGTCGGCTTTCTCAGATTACGCTTATTCTTCGCAGTCTTCTTCGTCAAGATATGGCGCTTGTAAGCCTTATTTCTCTTCAACTTACCCGTTCCTGTCAGTTTAAAACGCTTTGCAGCCGATCTGCTTGTCTTCATCTTGGGCATAACATATTCCTCCTAAACTTAAATTAATCTATTTTAACTTTTGCTAACCAGCGTACACTACACTAGCGCTTTTCAGTTAAAAACATCGTCATGCTCCTGCCTTCTACCTTGGGAGCTTTTTCCATCACCGAAATATCGGACAGGCTCTCGGCAAAATCGTCCAAAATATGCCTGCTGTTATTCATGTGCGCCATCTCACGGCCCCGAAAGCGAAGCGTCACCTTTACTCTGTCGCCTTTGGTCAAAAACTTTCTTGCCGCATTGATCTTAGTGTTCAGATCATTCGTATCAATGTTAGGAGACAGCCGGATCTCTTTGATCTCGATGACCCTTTGCTTTTTCCTGGCCTCCTTTTCCTTCCTTACCTGTTCATACTTAAACTTACCGTAATCCACAATCTTGCATACGGGAGGCTTTGCTGCAGGCGCAATCTTAACAAGGTCAAGTCCTGCATCCTCCGCCATCTTCAGAGCGTCCCGCGAGGACATGATCCCCAGCTGCTCGCCGTTCTCACCGATCAGGCGTATCTCTTTGTCCCTAATCTGCTCGTTAATCATTAAATCGCTAATGGTCGTACCCTCCATAAGAAAAAAATAAAAGTGGACAGCATAACTATCCACTTAAACTCACTTCTCCATGGCTTTCCGCACTTTCGCACACTAAAAACCACATAAGATCTGATCTGAACGCTTACCGGCCCGATTGCCGTAAGGTGAGAGTGGATACTCTGCTTGCTGGCATGTTTTCTTCACATGCTATATTAGATTAACACACATGCTCACCTTTGTCAACAACTTTTT
This sequence comes from uncultured Acetatifactor sp., assembly GCA_910586485.1. Taxonomy (GTDB): domain Bacteria; phylum Bacillota; class Clostridia; order Lachnospirales; family Lachnospiraceae; genus Acetatifactor. The sequence continues at coordinate 59,129 of CAJUIA010000008.1, read as the reverse complement.
TATTTCAAATACTTATCTTTTTTTAACTTATTTGTGATATATTCCTAACTTATCTTGATAACAGTTCGTAGCAGTTCAGCCGCTCGTAATCAAGTAACGGGCGGCTGTCGCCGTCAACTTGTTAGGGACTAAACTGTCACTCCCTTTAATCCTGCAGTATGCTGACACACTTAACCGGTGTGCGGTAATTATATTTACTGATCTTGATACCGCTCTTGGGACTGCTGGCATGGATCACGCGCCCGCCGCCAATATACAGCGCCACATGGTTAATGGTGCCGGAGCTGTTTGCATAAAATACCAGATCTCCGGGCTGAAGCTCTGAAGCCTTGATCTTTCTCCCCATATTTGCCTGGGACCCGGAATGATGAGGCAGCTTTACACCGAATTTCTTAAATACACTGAGTACAAATCCCGAACAGTCGGCTCCCTTTGTCAGGCTGGTGCCGCCCCAGACATAACGGTTCCCCAAAAACTGCTTTGCATATTCCACCAGCTCTACCCTGACATCGGACACGCCTGCGCCGTACAGAAGCTCCGTCATGGTAACCGCCGTGTCCAGCCTGTCCTTCACCGTGACATACTCCGCAGACACATATGCCTCTTCGCCGTCAATGGACACCTTGATCCATCCATCGAGCGTCTCCACATATTCCAGCTCTTCTCCCTGAGGCACCTGGGTCAGTACCGCACTGTCCGTACTTGCCTGATCCCTCACGTTCAGTCCGTCCACATTGGCAACCGCCACGGTACAGACAATCTCGTTCGCCTTCAGCTTGGCATCCGGCCCCGTCAACAGATAATCAAGGCTTACATAGCCTTCCACCTCTCCGGAGGTGATATGTGCCCAGCCGTCCTCGGTAGTTTCCAATACCTCACAGGCCGAATGCTTAGGCATCTTTCCTACCAGCTTACCGCTGGTGGAGGGAGTCTCACGAACATTCAGGTTGCCGCTCTCCACATCGGCAATGCCGATATTGGTATATCCCCAGGAAGCGCCCTGTGCCTGCTGTGCCGCTTCAATATACTCTTCCGTGGACAGCCTTGCCTCCAAAACGGATGCAATGCCTGCCGACGGCATAACCCCTCCTTCTTCCGCCAGAACATGCAGGGGCTCCATACACATTGCAAAAACCAATCCGGCAGAGACAATTCCCACTGCTTTACCATACTTATGCTTCAAAAGATTCATTGGTATCTTCCTCAAATTTGAATAGTTGTTTACAGATATGTTACAAAATTATTACATCTAAGTCAGATTATACGACCTAATCCGCATTCTGTCAACTATTTTAAGGAATTAATTTGCGGGCAATTAATTACCGTTCAGACACCCCGTAATCGAGTAACAGGTGACAGCCGGCCGTTGTTCTCAATGAGGACTGTGCGAGACGTCGGTACTTGGCAAGCGTACTGTGCTTGCTTAGGTACCGTTACGTCGAGCCCCAAACGCAAGTGTGTCCGAATGAGAATGACGACCGGCTGTCGCCGTCAGATTATCGCAAGGCTGTTGAGGGCAATTATATTGCGAGCAATATTATATTGCTTCCTCTGCTTCTTTTTCGGCGTCAATAATGGCAAATGCAATATTCATGGCGTGGTCCGCGACCCTCTCCAGCCCGGATACCACATCGGAAAAGATCATACCGGCCTCCGGTGTGCATTCTCCCCTTGTCAGACGCTGTATATGGGATTTCTGCAGCAGCTTTTCTTTCTCGTCCACCCTGTCCTCCAGGCCCTTTACTTCCTCCATATGCGTCTCATCACCCTTGACAAACATATCTATGGAATACTGGATCAGCCGATTCACCATATCCAGCATTTCTCCCATTTCCCTCTGAGCCTCCCTGCTGAAAGAACTCCCACTCTCCTTTCGCTGAAGCGCAGCGTCCGCCACATTCTCCGCATGATCGCCGATCCTCTCAATATCATTCACCACGTGGAACAGGGCGCCAATGCTTTTCAGGTCTTCAATGGGCAGGGTGGTCTGGTTGATTTTCACCAGATAATCCGTAATTGCATGGTTCAGGAAGTCGATGTTTTTCTCCACCTCGTAAACCTCTTGAATGTCCTCTTCATCCAGGGTAATCAGCGCATTCATGGCCCGGTTTAAGTTCTCATTTGCCAAAGAAGCCATGCGGTCCAGCTCCTTGATCACCTCCACCACTGCCGTAGCGGGATTAAACACCACCTTGTCACCGATGTATTTTAACTGATAGCTCTCCCTGTAGCCCACCTTCTTGTCCGTACCAGGCACACAGGCACAGGACAGCTTCACAATCCACCGTTCAAAGGGGAACAGCACAATCACCTGGAAGACCTTTATCAGGATATGGGCATTCGCCACAAAGCGCCCATTGTCGCTGGAAATCGCCCAGATCAGCTTCATCACCTGATCCTCCGCTATAAAAAGGACCACATATAAAATCACCGTACCGATTACATTAAACCAAAAATGAATCAACGCCGTCCGCTTGGCATCCTTCTTCCCCGCCAAAGAGGTAAGAAGGGCCGTTCCGCAGGCGCCAATATTGCAGCCTAAAATAATATATAATGTAATATCTAAGGAAAGCAGATCCTGATTTGCCAAAAGCAGCGCAATACTGACCGTTACGGAAGAGCTTTGAATCACAGCGGTAAGCACCAGTCCTACAAGCGTAGCCATAAAGGGATTTTTCAGGGAAGCCAGGAGATTCACGATCTCCGGCACATCCTTCATCCCCGCCATAGATGCGGACATGGTGCTGATTCCCAAAAACAACACGCCAAAGCCGATGATGATGTCGCCGAATTTTTTTACCTTTTCCTTTTTAATAAACATCACCATCAACACCCCTGTCAGCAGAATCACAGGAGCCAGGGCAGAAAAATTAAAGGATACCAGCAGCGACGTGACGGTGGTACCGATGTTGGCACCGAAAATAACGCCTGCTGCCTGATGTATGTTCATCAGTCCCGCATTTACAAAGCTTACCACCATGGCGGTACATGCTGAGGATGACTGAATAATGCCGGTAAACACAATACCCACCAAAAGACCGGTAAAGCGATTCGTGGTAAAAATCTCCAGAATACGCCGCAGCTTGGCTCCGGCCACCTTCTCGATGGAATCGCTCATAACGCGCATTCCAAAAAGGAAAAGTCCCAAACCGCCTGCCATTGACAAAATTATGCTTGCATTCATACCGTTTTATCCTCTCACGTACTGTTTGCCGACGTCTTAAAAGGCACGCCATCTTTCTCCTGCCACAATATCCTCTTCCAGCTGGCACCGCAGGGCCTCTATGTCATCAAACTGCCGCTCCGGCCTGCGGAAGGCGTGCAGATAAACTTCAATGTCCTCGCCGTAGATCTCTCTGTTAAAATGATACAGATAAGACTCTATTCCCGTAATACCCTGATCCGTCACCGTGGGCTTGCATCCTACATTGCTTAAGGCCCGATAGGTCCTGCCCCCCGTCCGCACACTGGAATAATATACCCCTGCCGGCGGCAGAAGCTTATCCGGTCCCGGAAGTATATTGACGGTGGGAAACCCCAGGGTCCTGCCGATGTGCATGCCCTCCACCACTCTTCCCGCCACCATGTAAGGCATACCCATCAGCTTTTCAGCCAGTACAAGATCCCCGCTCTCGATCTTACTCCTAAGATAGGTAGAGCTGACCTCTACCCCTTCCATGCACGCCTTCTTGATGGTCTTCACCCTAAAATCCAGCTCCGGCCCCAGTCTTCGCAGAAGCTCCGCATTTCCGGCGCCCCCTGCCCCAAAAGACAGATCGTTCCCCGCAGCAATAAACCGGGTATTCATGCGCTTCACCAGAATCTCGCGAATAAACTCATCCGGAGAAATCGCCGCCGTTTCCATGGTCATTGGAAATTCAATCAGTATATCCACGTTCATACGCTCAAATAACAGTCGTTTTTCTTCCCTGGTGGTCAGCTCCAGGCCGTCAGACTGCCCAAGCAGCACCGCAGGGGCCGGATCAAAGGTAAAAACGCACGCTGCCATCCCTTTGCGCCTGCAGGATAAAATTTCTTCCAAAAGCCTCCTGTGGCCGATATGCACTCCGTCAAATTTACCGATTGCCACCGCCGTTTCTTTTTCCAGGTAAAAATCCGTTGTATTGCTGATAATCTCCATAACGATCCATTCCTCCATCAAGGAAAAACATGCCGCTTGCCCGCAGATCCCCTACGCCCTTCACAGAAACATTTTCACCGGCCTGTACCACTGTTTTTGTCCATCATAGGCATAAATACCGCCAAAACTGCCATCCTCCCAGTAAAAGCAAACCCATTGCCCCGGCTCGTAACAGATATTTTCCAGGGTCTGGCCAGGGTAAATGGCATTCCCGTTATCCAGAAGACGCTGATTCTCCGCACTGACATGCAGCGCCGGACAATTTTCAAACACGCTGTCAACCGGCAAAACGGCCTCCGTCAACCGATCCTGATTTTTAAGCTGCTGCAGCTCGTTCAGAGTCATCGCACCCTCCAGCTTAAATTTCCCCACCCTGGTCCGCCGCAGGCTCTTCATGGTTCCGCCGCAGCCAAGCTTCCTGCCAATGTCCGCACACAGCGTCCTGATATAAGTACCCTTGGAGCAGACCACCCGCATCCTGACCACCGGCAGACTGCACTCCAAAATCTCCAGCTCCGTGATCTTTACCGTCCTTGCCTTCCGCTCTACCTCCCTGCCGGCTCTGGCAAGCTCATAGAGCCTTTTACCATCCACCTTCAGGGCGGAATACATGGGAGGGACCTGCTCATAATCTCCCAGAAAGCTCTCGCAAACCGTCCGCACCTGATCCGCATCCACCTCTACAGGCTTCTCCGCCAGCACCCTGCCCGTAAGATCCTGGGTATCCGTCGCCACGCCCAGCAAAAGCTCTGTCACATATTCCTTATCTCTGTCGGCCAGCAGGTCACACAGCCTGGTGCCGCTGCCCAGACACACGGGAAGCACCCCTGTCGCCATGGGATCAAGGGTGCCGGTATGCCCTATTTTTTTCTGTCCGCAGATTCCCCGCAGCTTTGCCACCACATCATGAGAGGTAAATCCCGGCTCTTTGTCAATAATGATAATTCCGTTTATCATAATTCCTCTTGTTTTACACAACTTGGGCCATCAGCCTTCGCTTTTTTTCAGCTGCTTTTCAATATGCAGGGACAGATTGTTGACGCAATCATAAAAGGTCCCGTGCATAATGCACCCGGCCGCTTTTTTATGACCGCCGCCGCCGAAATAAGACGCCACCTCCGCCACATTGACGGACTCGTCCGAGCGCAGGCTTACCTTATACTCCAGCACCCCCGTCTGGTACATGAAAATGGCACAGCAGATACCCTTGATATTGCGCAGCTGATTTACGATTCCTTCCATATCTTTAGGGCCCGCTTCGTAAAAGTCCATGGTTTTGCGGTCTATGGCGCTTACAATACACCTGTTATTCAAAAAGCGGATACTCTCCATCAACGCGCGCCCCATGATATGGCTCTGTACATAGGTCTTTTGGTAAAAGGTTTCCTGGATGATTCTCGGAAAGTCAAAGCCGAAGGAAATCAGCTTTGCTCCCTTTTCCATGGTGGCAGGCGTGGTATTGGAATATTGAAATACTCCCGTATCATGAATCATACCCACATAAATCGCCATGGCCAGATCCCTGTCCAGCTTATCCTGATCTATCAGATCATAAACCAGTTCACAGGTGGAGCCCACCTCCGGCCTGATATAATTTACGTCCCCGCCTCCGGAATTGCTGATATGATGATCTATATTGATTGTTTTCTTTGCCGCTCTGAAATACTTTTCCGCACCGCCCATTCTTTCCGCATCACAATCCATGGAAAAAAAGACGTCAAAGGACTCTTCCTCAGGAAATTCGGAGTCAATTTCATCATAACCCTTAAGCTCACAAAAGATTTCGGGCGGCTTCTCCAAAAACACCTTAATCTCAGCTTCCGGCAGGCACTTGCGCAGATACATCTGCATACTCAAAACCGCACCCACACAGTCCCCGTCCGGACGGACATGACCGCTGATGCCGATCCTTTTTGCATTTTCACACTCTTGAATCAGGTTCATTTTCTTTCTCACTCCGCTCTTCGTCCAAAGCGATCACTTCGTCGATCCTATGGGACATATTCACGCCATACTCAATGGACTGATCCACCACAAAGGTGATGTCAGGCGTATTGCGCAGGTTAATGATCCTTGCCAGCTGCCGCCTGATAAATCCTTCGGCACTTTTCAGCCCCTGCAGCGTATTTTTCCGCGCTTCTTCATCGCCCAGCACACTGATCCATGCCTTACAGCTCTTTAAATCCGGAGCCACCTCCACAGCGACCACGCTTGTCCAGGGACTGATCCGGGGATCCTTGATCTCTCCCCGGATAATCTCTGCCAGCACGCGCTGTACCTCCCCGTTGATACGGGTGTTCTTAATACTGTTTTTTCTCATACTAACTTCCTTTAAATGACGGCTGAAGCGTTTCCTATCGCGGCACCTCCACCATGATATATGCCTCAACCATGTCAAGCTCCTGAATCTGATCAAAGCCTTCAAACACCAGTCCGCATTCGAAGCCTTCCTTCACTTCCTTTACATCATCCTTAAAACGCTTCAGAGATGCCAGCGCACCCTCGTAAATCTGCTCATCGCCTCTGGTAATACGGATCTTGCAGCCTCTCTGGAAGATACCGTCCTTCACATAGGAGCCTGCGATATTACCGATCTGAGAGGCCTTGAAGACCTGACGGATCTCGGCATGGCCGATGATCTTCTCTTCAAACACAGGATCCAGCATTCCCTTCATCGCAGCTTCAATATCTTCGATGGCCTGATAAATCACCTTGTACAGCCTCACATCAACGCCCTCACGCTCTGCCGTAGCCTTGGCCGTTGCATCGGGACGGACATTAAAGCCGATGATAATTGCGTTGGAGGCGCTTGCCAGCGTTACGTCTGACTCGTTGATGGCTCCCACACCGCCATGAATACACTTCACGACCACCTCTTCGTTGGAAAGCTTCATCAGGGACTGCTTTACCGCCTCCACACTGCCCTGCACGTCTGCCTTAACGATCAGATTCAGCTCCTTTAAGTTACCTTCCTTAATCTGGGAGAACAGGTCATCCAGGGACATCTTGGACTTGGTCTCTTCCAGCTTTCTCTCCTTGTTCTGCGCAAGATAAGTGTCGGCATAGGACTTGGCCGTCTTATCGTTATCATGGGCCAAAAATACTTCGCCTGCACTGGGCACGTCGGAAAGTCCCAGAATCTCCACGGGCGTAGAAGGACCTGCCTCCTTCACCCTTCTGCCCTTATCGTCGATCATGGCTCTCACCTTACCATGACATGCTCCTGCGGAAATAAAGTCACCCATGTGCAAAGTGCCCTTCTGTACCAAAACTGTAGCCACAGGCCCCCGTCCCTTATCCAGCTCGGCCTCGATCACCAGACCGCGGGCTTTACGGGAAGGATTTGCCTTCAGCTCCAGAATATCCGCCGTGAGCAGAATCGTCTCCAGCAGATCTTCAATACCCTCCCGTGACTTTGCAGACACGGGCACAAACTCTGTGCTGCCGCCCCAGTCAGTGGCAATCAGCTCATATTCCGTCAGCTCCTGCTTCACACGCTCAATATTGGCGGAGGGCTTATCAATTTTATTTACGGCTACGATAATTTCAATCCCTGCTGCCTTCGCATGATTGATGGCCTCGATGGTCTGAGGCATGACGCCGTCGTCTGCCGCCACCACCAGAATCGCAATATCAGTGGAATTTGCACCGCGCATACGCATGGCAGTAAAAGCCTCATGTCCGGGCGTATCCAGAAAGGTAATCTTTCTTCCCTTCACATCTACAGTATAGGCGCCAATGTGCTGGGTAATACCGCCGGCCTCTTTATCAATTACATTCGTCTCACGGATGGCATCCAGCAGAGAGGTTTTACCATGGTCCACATGACCCATCACGCAGACTACAGGCGGCCTTTCCGTCAGATTTTCTTCGCCCTCTTCATCCTCCTTTAAGAGCTCCTCGATGACGTCCACCTTGACCTCTTTTTCGCAGAGAATATCATATTCCATGGCAATATTTTCTGCATCCTCGTAAGAGACCTCCTGATTCACCGTCACAATCTTGCCTTCCAGGAACAGCTTCTTTACGATGGCTGACGGCTGGAGCTTCATCTTCTCTGCAAGCTCCTTGATGGTAATCGTCTCAGGAAGGGTAATCACCTTGATTACTTCTTCCGCCGTCTCTTCCTTCTTCTTTTCCGGCTTAATAAAGCGGCCCGGCCTGTTTTTCAGTGCTTCTTCTTCCTCATAAATATGATCCTTCTTGGATCTCTTATCCTTTTCAATGCTGCTTGCGCGCCTCTTTTCATCGTCGCGCCTCTTTTCCATATCCTTTGCCGGTGCATCTCCAGCAAAGCCCTTATTCTGGCCTCTGTCTCTGGATCCGGTTCCCGATCCCGCGCCGCCTCTGTTATCCCGCGCAGCACCGTTAAAGCCGCGGCCGCCGCCCTGACCATAGCCAGGCCCGCGACGATCGCCCTGACCGTTTTCACCGCCCGGCCTGCCGCCTCTCGCATATCCGCCGTTTCTGTCTCCCCTCGGACCACCGTTATTGCCATTGTTGTTTCCTCCTCTGGACTGGAACTGCCCGCGATCCTGCCTGTCGCCGCGGAAACCGCCCTGAGGCCTGTTTTCCCGGTTCCCCTGATAGCGGTTTTCCTGGCCGCGGCCTCCCTGACCGCGATTTTCCTGCCCACGATTCTCCTGGCCTCGATTTTCCTGCCCACGATTCTCCTGGCTCCGATTTTCCTGGTTTCGGTTCTCCTGACCCCGATTTCCCTGGCCCTGATTGTCTCTTACGGCAGGTCTGTCCTCCGGTCGGCGCTCGCTTCTTTCCGGCCGGTTATCCTTAGCCTGCACCTGAACGATCTCCGTCTGCACTGCAGGCTTTTCTGCCTTTTCCTCCGGCCTTGCTTTCGGCTGAGGCCTGGAGGGTACCATCTGTACGCTTGGAGTCGGCGAAGGCGGTGTCAGCGGTTTAATCGGTGTATGGACAGGGGCTGCATTTTGCTTTCTGCGGTCTCCACGACCGTTATTCTGGAAACTATTTCCTCCCTGAGGCTTCCGCTGGCTCTCCTGAGGTCTCCCGTTATTTCCGCCCTGGCCGTAACGCTGCCCGGACATCTTGGAATTTTGTGAATTATTTACAAAAATAATTGTTTTCTTCTTTTTAGGCGCCTCCGGTGCCGCCGCTCCTGCGGACTTTTCCTCCCGTGAAGGATTTTCCTCTCTCTGAGGCTTCTCTTCCCTTCGGGGCCTTTCCTCCTTCTGCGGCTTTTCTCCCCGGACAGTCTCCTTCTCCTGCAGCTTTGCTCCCTCTGCCGGCTTTTCCGGGGACGCTGCAGGCTTTGCTTCGCCCTTTCCGAAAGCCTTCCTTACAGATTCCGCCACACTCTCTTCCACAGAGCTGCTTGCAGACTTTGCTTCAATCCCCTGTCCCTGCAAAAAGCTCTGTATTTCCTTGCTTTGTTTATCCAATTCCTTAGCGAGCTCATGTATCCTAATCTTCGCCATGCTTTCCTCCATCTTCACCCTCAACGGTGCCCTTCCATTCTTTCTGTTGCTCCTTTATCAGACCGATCATCGAATCCGCCAGGCCTGCATCACATACGCCCACAGACGACCGCAGCTCCCTGCCAATCGCATGTCCCAGGCTTTCCTTCGTTCCGAAGTATATAACCGGAACATTATAGTACCTGCATTTGTCGGTAAACAGCTTGGCTGTATTGTGGGACGCATCCTCCGCTACGATCACCAGCCTGGCTGAGCCTTTTTTGACTGCCTCTAAAGTCTGCACCTCCCCGCTGACCAGGTTGTGCCCCCTCATGGCAATTCCCAGAAGCGAAAAAATCTTATTCTGCCTCAAGATGATTCCATTCCTCCTCCAAAGTTTCATACACTTCATTGGGAATACTCATTTTGAAAGAACGCTCCAGCCCTTTATTCTTCCGGGCCTTCTGCAGACACTCCCTGCTCCTGCATATATATGCGCCTCTGCCGTTCTTTTTTCCTGTCGCGTCCAGACAGATTTGATCCTCTGCCGTCTTAAGGATCCTTATCATATCCCGTTTCCCCTTCATTTCACCGCAGCCCACGCACTGCCGTAAGGGTATCTTTTTCGCCATATATCCTCTTACCCTTCGTCGGACCCGGCGTATCCGTCCGGCTCATCTGCCTCCGCATACCCGCTTTCCACGCCTTCCTCCGAATATTCGCCGTTCTCCGGATACTCATCATTTTCCGGGTATCCGCTATCCTCCTGATATTCTCCGTCCGCAGAATACTCTCCGCTCCCGGCATATTCTTCGTCCCCGTACTCTTCTTCCTCATCCAGATAATCCTCATAACGGAAGCCGGGCGCATCCTTGGCCTGGGTCTCGGACTTAATGTCGATCTTGTAACCGGTAAGCCTGGCCGCAAGCCTGGCGTTCTGTCCTTCCTTACCGATGGCAAGTGACAGCTGGTAATCCGGGACCACCACCTTTGCCGTCTTCTCGTCAGGATCTGCAAACACCGCCACAATCTTTGCCGGGGACAGTGCATTCTGGATCAGCAGTCCGGGGTTTTCATCCCAGTTTACAATGTCGATCTTTTCGCCCCGCAGCTCTTCCACGATGGCGTTGACCCTGGCTCCGTTCATGCCCACACAGGCTCCCACCGCGTCCACATTAGGATTGTTGCTCCACACGGCAATCTTTGTCCGGCTGCCGGCCTCACGGGCAATGCTCCTGATCTCAACGGTTCCGTCCTTGATCTCCGTGACTTCTGACTCAAACAGCCTCTTTACCAGTTCGGGATGGGTACGGCTCACATTGATACGGGGCCCCTTAGGCGTATTTTTTACCTCCAGAATATAAACCTTGATTCTCTCAGTAGGCCGGAAAACCTCACCCTTTACCATCTCGCTCTCCGTAAGCATGGCGTCTGCCTTACCCAGATTAATGCTGATGTTTCTTCCTATATAACGCTGTACAACGCCGGTGACCACATCCTTTTCCTTCTCATAATACTGATTATAGATGGCGCTTCTTTCTTCCTCCCTGATCTTCTGAAGGATTACGTTTTTTGCATTCTGGGTAGCGATCCGTCCAAATTCTCTGGACTTGATTTCCACATGAAGCATATCCCCTACCTTCGCCTTGGCGGAAAGCTCCCTGGCAGCGTCAAGAGCTATCTGCAGACAGTTATCCTCCACATCTTCCGCGGACTCCACGACCTCCTTCTCAGCATACACCAGAAAATCACAGGTTTCTCTGTCTATCTCCACATGCACATTGTCCGCTTTTCCGAAGTGATTCCTGCAGGCGGTAAGCAGAGAGTTCTCGATTGCCTCAAACAGCGTCTCCTTGCTGATCTCCTTCTCCTTCTCCAGAATATCAAGTGCCTCCATCAATTCAGTGTTCATTTCTTTTCCTTTTCCTCCATTCCGGCCCGTAAAAACTGCCTATGTCTTATACTGATATTTTCATAACCGCTGCGAAAAACAAGCGGTTTATTTGTTCTCTGTATCACAGCTTCAGCGCCAGCTTAACCAACGCAATGTCCTGTCGCCTGAAGGTGATCGGTGTATCCCCGGCCCGAAGAGTCAGCGACTCCGCGTCAAAGCCCTCCAGAATTCCTGCAAACTCTTTACACTTTTCCAGGGGCTTAAAAAGCTTGATCTCCACCTCTTCCCCAAGGCTTGCCTGCAGGTGCTTATCCTTTTTTAAGGCCCTGCCAAGACCCGGACTGCTGACCTCTAAAATATATGCCTCCGGGATAAAATCCGCCTCATCCAGCCTGTCGGACAGCGCCCTGCTTACATTCTCGCAATCCTGAATATTCACTCCCCCGGACTTGTCAATATATGCCCTGAGATAATAATCGCTGCCTTCCTTCACATATTCCACATCATAGACGGAAACGCCGTTCGCCTCTGCTATCGGTAAAAGCAGCTTTTCCGTTTTTGCTTCATAATCTTCCCTTCTGGACATTTTAATCCTCCCTGTCAGAGCAGTTTTTCCGAAGCATCCGGCGCTTCCTGTTTGGGCTCCAACATGCAAGTAAGAGTGGCTTGCACCACTCTTACCCTAATAATCATCATCACTTACAAATAGAGTATAATCCTGAATCGTGAAGATGTCAACATATTTTTGGATGTTTCCGGAAGTTATAAGTAACCGTTATAAGTAACAGTTCAGCCCCCAACAATCTGACTGTGCCAGCCACCCATTATTCTCATTCGGACACTCTTTCGCTTGAGGCTCGACGTAGCGGTACATAAGCAAGCACAATACGCTTGCTAAGTACCGACGTCTTGCACAGTCCTCATTGAGAACAATGGGCGACTGTCACGTATTATCCGCTTACGGGAGGGCTGAACTGTTACAATTATAAATCCTTACCTATAATTGCCTGCCAATACTGTCTACCGCCCGTTATCGGTAACGCCCCACGTACCTTCTCCTGTTTCATGGCTGATATGGCCTATGCCGGACTCTCCATATGAATCTATCGTAAAGCCTGTACCCGGACCATACGTGGATTCTACGTATTCTTTGTGTATCTCGTATATTCTTTCCGGAGTCAGGCCATTTGAACCTGCCGAGCTTTTGCTTTTGCATAAAAGGACTCCGGATAAAACAAATACCGCAAGTACCGGCACGCCGATCAGACACATTTTCTTTTTTGATATTGTCTTCATCATTGATTCCTCCTAAATAATATGCCGCCATTTGTGCAAAAGTGCCTTACGACAATAGCAGTTCCCTGTTGCAAATATCATATCAATCCTACAGCATTATGTCAAATATATTTTACGGGGCGAAAAGAGAAAATACGAGCTCATCTACAGCATCTTTTCAATAACAAGCTCCGCTGAATTCTCTTCCAGAGAATTATATTCATCCAAATGAATGTGGCTTCCTTCCGGCACCTCGTCCTGTGCTAAAGTCAGTAAATGATTTGCCAGGGAAATCAACCCTGCTTTATTTGCAAAGATTGTAACCTCGCCCTCTTCTGCCTTCACTTCAATGCAAAATCCATTTTCCCATTTCATCTGCAGACCCTTTTCCTTTTTGTAATCCTCCAACTCAATTTCCACTCTCATATCAAACCTCCTGAATTTCTATTACTGAAACATAACATACTGCCAGAGGCAAAAAGTATTCAACCGTTACGGAAGGCGCATCTTTGCCCTTGTCGCCGCTCTTGCTGCTTCCGCTTCCGCAGTCTTTACATCGTTCAACGGCACCCCTTCCAAATACACATGAATGTCCCTGTCGATCATCATCTTTCCCGGCTTATCCGGATTAGGTATTAACACTTCAAAGTTGACATGAGGTCCTACCGGAGGATTCCTTTTACGATCTACTCCGTGAATTCCGTAAATATCATTATCTCCCATTCTGACCACCCTTGTCCCGTCTTCCGATACATAACGCCCTTTGCTTCGCTCCGGTTCAGGTTCCGCATATTTTGGTCCAAGATACCTTAATGCAAGCGCTAAAACCTCATCGCATGTCTTAATACATCCGTCTGCCGGTAAAGCGGCAATCCCCTGCGGCCCCTCTTCCGGTGCCGGGGCAGCTTCTGCCACAGCCGCAGGCTCCTGTTCCGGGACAGGCGGAGCTGGCCCCAAAACGGGAGCAGGTCCACCGCCGCCCTGTCCGCCCAGCATCATCTGCACCGTCCCACCCCCGGACTTAAAAACTCCCTGGGCCGGCTGGCCGGCCCCCGCGTCCGCGGCCTGCTCCAGCCTGGGATCACGGTTGACGGGAATACCGTTTATATACCCGTCCGCCCTGACCAGACCTCGCTTTTGCTGGACAACATGCCCCAGCTCATGCTCCAGATGCCGCTCCTGACCGGGGCCGATGTACACCTGGCTTCCCTGGGTATAAGCATACGCCCCCAGCCGAGCAGGCATAGACGAATTATAGTGGACCCTCACATCCTCAAAGGATAAGCCTGAAGCCGCTTCAAACCTGGCCTGAACCGCTTTCGGAATCCCCGTGCGGCCTAAAGCCTCGGATTGCTTCTTTTCCGTTCTGTTGACAGATACCATACTCCTTCCTTTCCGCCGCAGCTGCGGCAATATACGCCTGTTTCGTTTATGTCACCTTATTTCACAAGACATAACGGAAATTCTGCCTGCGGTATTACCCTGAGGTATCTGTCTTCTTCATCATAACATGATCTCCCCAATAGTCAATGATTTCTCACTGACCGCAAGCCGCCGTCCGCCGCAGGCTGACCCCGCCGCTCCGCCTCAAAGCCCCCGCACCGCCGTTTCATCCTTCCCGGCCTCCAGCTCCAGTGCTTCTTTGATATGCTCCCTGGTGATGCTTTTACTTTCTCTGCATCCTGCCAGCAGTCCCGCCACCTGGGCTGCTGCCCTGATCCTGGCCGGGCTCAGCTCCGCCGCCTGGGCAAGCTCTGCCACAGAAACATCCTTCGCCAAAGGCGGCCCGCCCTCAAAAGCCTTTTCCCACATCCGCTCCCTGTCCTCCCTGTCCAGATTTCGAAAACGAATCACAAACCGGATTCTCCGAACAAAGGCATCATCAAAATGATCCAGCAGATTCGTAGCCAGAATCACAATCCCCTCATATTCTTCGATCCGCTGAAGCAGGTAAGCTGTGGATACATTTGCATACCTGTCATGGGCATCCTGAATACCTGTACGCTTTCCAAATAAAGCGTCGGCCTCGTCAAAAAACAGCAGGCACCTGCCCCGCTTTGCCACCCGAAAAATCTCCTCCAGATGCTTTTCCGTCTCTCCGATGTATTTGTCAAACACCTGCGACAAATCCACCTTAAAAACGGGGATCCCCAGCTCGCCGGCCAGGGCGGAGGCCGCCATGGTCTTTCCCGTACCGGAGCTGCCATGAAATAACAGGTGTAATCCATGCTCTCCGCCCCATCTTTTTGCCAGTCTCATAACCGTCTCCAGCTGCTTTCTGCATTCTTTGGGCAGCACGATCTCCTTTAAGGTATACCTGCTCTCCAAAATCTTACCCATTCCGGAATTCATGCTGTGTTCTTTTAATCCTGCCTCCCAGGGCGCCTTCTCCCCCAGGGTCAGGCCTGCTTCTCCTGCAAGAAGCTCCACTGCCTTCCGCTTTTGCTCCAGCTCCCCTATGTTAAAACGGCAGCGCCCCAACAGCTCATCCTGCCAGCTTCTGCGCTCTCCGGCCCTGATCCGGCTGTCCAGCACAAGCCGGACCTCTTCCGCCGATAAATCCTGCCGCAAATCCATCCGCACAGTGCAAAGCCCCCCTGCTCCTTCCGCCTCCCCCCTGCTCTCCGTTAAAAAAACGGTCCGGCATTGCGGAAAATCCTCATTTAAAAACAATTCTACCGGGGAACCGGCATCCGCAGGACCGGCATCCGCCGTACCCGCAAGCTCCAAAACCAGTACCGGCCAAAACAGCCGGCAGGTCAGGCGAAGCGTCTGCATCATCCTCCGCCTTTCAGCCGCCTCTTCCTTTAAAAGTCTTCCGATCTTTACAAAAACGGCAATGCTCCCCGTCTCCCTGCAGGCCCGCTTAATGAGCGTATGTTTTCCTGTGCCCCGGTCTCCGTGCAGCAGGAGCCTGACGGGCTCTGCCATGGAAAAACAGATGCACAGCCTGTTATATTCCTTTTGGTGAAGGGCCAGCACCTGCCCGCCTCCCGGCAGCACCGCCTCATCCGGCAGAAAGCACCTAAATAGTTCTTCTTCCGGCGGAATCCCGTCCAGCAGAAAGCGGAAGGCCCCGGCCTGCAGAGCCAGGGGTGCAGAAAGCAGGCCGGTCTGCCCCGCTTCCGGAAGCCGCAGGATCTCGCCCAGCGCGCTTTCTCCTTTGCAAAGCTCTCCGATCAGTGCAAAATCCACCGGCAGCACGGAGGAAAGCAGATGAAGCCCATACTGCAGATCCGGCTGCCTGCCCCGGCTCTTCTTAGCGAAATCCAGGCAAAGCCCTCCCTCCACCTCTAAACAAAAGGCAAGCATGACCAGCCAGTATTCCGTCTCCGTCAGGGCGTATCTCTCCCGCAGATAAACTGCCGGAAGAAAAATACGGGTCAAAGCCTCCCGCTCCCCAATCCGCCCCTTCTCCTGAATAAACGCTTCCTTTTCTTCCTCCCCCGCCTGCTGCAGCTTAAGGAACACACGGATAAAATCCTGAGCCTGTTCCTCTATGGAGCCGTAACCCTCCCGCACAGAAACCACCTCCGTATCCTTTTGCCTTTCACAGCAACACCAAGCCGTCTATATTCACTCCCCCCGGCACCAGCTCCGATTCATATTCCGCCAAAGCGGCGTTCCTGTCCAGAAAGAAAAGGCCGTCCAGCCTGTCTGTCCTGTCAAGAATCACAAAGCGGACATCCATACCGATGGGAACATTCCTGCGCATCCAGTCCAAACGCTTTTCTTTGCCGTTTCCTGGTCTTTTCTCCACCAGGACCGTGGCTCTGCGTTTTTCCGTCTCTTCCACGAGAAATGCCTGCTCCCCTGTCAGAATTTCCGTAAGACGGGTGTAATAAGCGCAGGTCCCTTTTCTGGCGTTCAGAAAAAGGCCCGTCTCCAAAAGCTGCCTTAAGGTTTCCTCATCCAGAAGGGGAACCAGCTCTCCCCAGCCCATCCAGCCTGCCAGTATTTCCGCCTGCCTTTTCCCGCAGTTTACAGGATCCAGCTTCTCTCCCAGCGTGTCGATCTCCTTTTCCAGCTCCAGATAAATGCTCTGCTGTACCGCCAGAAAACGCGCAAGCGCTTCGTTTCCCCGATAAATCTCCGGCAGATACCTGGTAAAACTTTCCCTGGGAAAGGACAGGGAGTATCCTCTGAAGGTCCTGTTCCCGCTCCATCCCCCCGGATAAATCCCCAGAGCCAGCCTGGCATACCGGCCGCAGCCCTTTTCCTTTCCATACAGCAGCATTTCACGGTAATTGGAGCGGTACTGCGCGCGGACACTTATCATTTCATACCGCTCCTTCACGGTGCCCTTTCTGTCAAGCCGCTCTCCTTCCTCCCTTTCCTCAAACACCCAGACAAAGGACTCTATGGCCGCATTTTTATCAATATCCAGCACTAGACGGTCCCACTGCGTTCCCTTTTCCCCGCTGTCATAAATACAGCTGACAAAATATCCCTGCCCTTCCCGTCCCTTCAGGTACAGCTCTCCGTCTTTTCCGCAAAGCAGCCCTTCATATACACCGCACCAATGCAGATACTTTCCGGAAAGACACTGATTCATTACACTACCCTCCAAACTGTCTAAAGACATTCTACCCTAAGCCCCATTCCTGCAGGACGGTACTGCTCCAGGTATCCTTCGGCCATGAGCCTGTACTGCTGCCTGCAATACTCGTTTTCCAGCGTGGGCTTTGGTTTGATCGTTACTACCAGCATTCCTTCCTGCCACCTTGCCTTTGCACTCTTCACCAAAAGTCCGGGGACCTCCCCGGCCAGCTTTTCCGCGTCCTCGCATGTAACAATCCGCTTCAGCCGTTTCAGCTCATCCGCCGCCTGTGCAAACTGCGCCGAAGGCTCCAGGCGCGCTCTGCCGCCCTTTCCCGCCAGGGGATTGCTGCAGGTGATTCCGGAAAACAGCTCCGGCCTCTCCAGGCACCGGATTCTGCCGATGGACACATTTCCCCTTTCCCCCTGAAAAAGGACCAGACTTGTCAGCAAAAGCCCTTTTCCCGAAGCGGGCGGAATACCGCCATGCCTGCCGTCTCCCAGCACGATGCAGTCCTCCCCGTCCCGCCAGTGCCAGGCGTTTTCCAGCCGCACTTCCTCCGGGTCCACCCTTTTATAATCCCGATACAGCCCCTCTTCCCCAAAGGGCAGCATCAGCTCCACCGAATCCCGCAGAATATTTTTCCAGGGAAGCGGAATTCGCTGTCCGCTGACACCGGTAACCGGACACGGGCCGTATTCTTCTTCAAAGCCCTCCCTGCAGCATACGAACTTTACTTCGGCCTCACCCCTGTAATATACATACCGCTTCTGCCTTCCCGGACGGATGGGCGGCCCGATCCCGCAATCCCCGGTAATCTCCCTCCACAGCTCTTTTCCCTGCCTGGCAAATACCCTGACCAGTCCGGTCTTCCCCAGACAGCTTTGCAGCTCCACCCTTGGACAGGACCGGGAAAACACCCCGTATTCCTGACAGCAGCAGGTGTCTCTCTGCATTACCTGTACCGCATTCAGACTGACTTGATAAAGCACCGGCATTTCATCATACGCGCCCTCCAGCATCCGGCACCTTATCTCATAGCCCTTCCCCTCCCTGTCCATCATCGGTGCGTCTGTCAGCAGGCACACACAGCCGCTGTAAAGCAGACCCAGCGTATCATCCCGCAGGACGCTCGCCTCCCGCCATCCTTTCTCCGTCCGGTACTCCCATCCAAGACGCACCGGCGGGAGAAAATCCGGCCCCGGCGGATTGCGCTGCCCGGTTTCATCCAACAGCACAAAAAAGGAAAGCTTATGCCCGGCCTTTAAGGGCCGCTTTAATAAAAAGGAAAACAGCACCTCCCCCTTTTTCAGTTCAAGCCGCCCCTTGCGGGCAAGAAGCATGTCCCATACCCGGCAGCCGTCTCCCCCAAAAAAGCCGCAGATCCGGTTGGCCGTCAGCTCCGCATCCTCCGTGGTCTCAAATACCATGGTATCCGCCAATACTCTGACGCCGGCCGGAAGTATGCAGTCCTGCCTTACATCCTGAAACCGGACCCACACCACGGCACAGCTGCCATTGTCCGGCCGCATCCCCAGCAGCTTCAAATATCCCCTGTAATGGCTCTCCTGAATCTGATCCAGATAAAAGCTCTGCATATCGCAAAGGACTGCCCACATTTCCATCAATGTAATACCTGGATCGGAAATCTCTCTGTGGCTCCACCAGTCCCCGCGGCCCTTCAAGCCTGCAAGTGCTCTTTCCCATATTACGTCATAGCTGCTGTCATCCAGCGTGATCGGTTCCATATCTCCCATGTCCAGCCTCCCGTTCCGCCAAAATACACCTGACGCCGGCCCCCTCCAGCCAAAGGGCCCCCCGCTGTCTAAGCACCCCCTTCAGCCAGCCGCCAAGCTCCGGCAGCCTGTCTTCCTCTGCTTCCTCACAAGCCCCTTCTGCATCCCTGAAGTCTTTTTCGAGCTTTACCAAAAGCTCCGGCGCCCCAGAATCAAAGGTGCAGTCCGCCACCCTGTAATAAGGATACCTTTCCTGTATCAGAAGCTCCATATCCGCCACGGTCAGCATCCTTCCGAAATGAGAATAAAAATTCTCCGCCGCGGCCCATTTATCCCTGACAGGTGCCCCCGCCTTATCATATCTGGCACCACTAACGGTTACGCCGTTGAGTACTCCCATCCCTTCCGTCTCCAGGTAAACTAAGGTCTTCTCCGGAATCTGCTGGGGATCCGCCTCATCCTTTTCCCCCGCTTCCTGCCTTAATCCCACATAATTAGGCAGAAATGCCTCCAGCTCCCCGTCCATGAACGGCACCTCCACCCAAAAGGCCTTCTTTCCGTAGCATTCGCCAAACCCCAAAATCTGCTCCGCCGCAAACCTGCCGCTGCTCCGGTCCATATACCAGCAATGATCCGGGCTTACCTCCCGGTCAAAACCAAAATACACCTTTCTTGCCGCGGCCTCGCAGGCCTTTGGCATATCCAGCCCCTCCCCCGTGAATTTACGCGCTTTCGTCCGCAGAAGGATCCCTTCCAGTACAGGAATCCGCTTGCGGTAATAGGGAGCATAAGCGTCCTGGACCCTGTTGATCCGCAGTCGCAGGTATAAATGTTCCTCTCCTTCCACAAAGCAGGGCGCCATATCTTCGGGAACGGAAAAGCAATACTGCCTTTCCCCCGGCTCTTCCGGGCGGCATCCTGTTTTCCAGGCTTCACTGTCCGGCAGGGGATGCCAGGCCCTTCCGTTAAAATATTCCCAACAGGTTTCCTCCGCCTGCCATTCCCCGATCTGCTCTGTCCTTTTCAGCCAGGGATATTTTTTGTACAGCTTCCTGTATTCCTTTGCTTCCGGCTCCGGAAGTCTTTCCTCCGTCTCATACCTTTCCTCAAACCGCAGGATCAGCTCCCCGCCCCCTGCCGCCCCGTCCCAGGCCAGATAAAAACAGGCGCCTTCTTCGGGGCTTCTTCCAAAGGGCAGGATGCTGCCGCTGACGCAGACCCCGTTATCCGTCAGGCAAAGCGCCGGCTCTGCCTCTGCTGCCGCCTCCTTTAGGATCAGGCCGCCCGTCAACGCCTTCAGCCACTGATCAGACAGCTCATCCCCCATGGCCAATTCCAGCTTAAGCTCATAGACCCCTGCCGCCAGATTTGCCGCAAATTCAGGACAATCACCTCTTAAACTTAAATTTTGGTCTGCCTGCTGCCATACCGCCGGATATACATGCCGCCCGTCACTGACGGACCAACTGCCCGGCAGCGCCGAGTTTACATCCGCCGCTTCCCTGAATTCCGCCAAAAAGGAAAAGCTGTCGTGACCGTCCCATGCTCTCAAAAAGTGCCATCGGAAAACCGGGTGTGCCAGCATCCTGTCCGGCGAAGCCGAAAAGCCCACGGGGAAGTCATCCTCGTCTTCGTAACACAGCCACGCCCACAGCCCACTGCGGCGGATAATCCAGCTAAGCCTTGCAGCCGTAAGCCGCAGGGGAGACACCGTGCGAAATCCGATCAGCGTCCCCTGATCCGTCACAGTGTATGCACGGGTATCGGAGGCAAGCCATTGCCCGTCGCCGCTCTCCCCTGCTCTGACGGACAAAGCCGTCTCCAGTCTTCTCGGCTCTTCCTCACACCGCGGCACAATTTTCAAGAACTCCTGCTCCTGCTTTTCCCAGATTCGTCCCAGGCGTCTTTTGTTTTCCAGCTCCATATCCAGGAAAATATCTGTAAGAATGCTTCCTGCCTCATCGCTTTCCGGCAGATACTCCCAGCCCGTATTGTAAGAAAGCGCCAGCTTTTTCACCCGGACTTTCCAGATTTCACGCTGCTCTGCCTTCATTTTCTCTCCGCCTTCCGTTCTCCCTGATCTTCCGTTTCTCTTGATCTTCCGTTTCTCTTGTTCTTCTGCTTTCCCTGCTCTTCTGCTTTCCCTGCTCTTCTGCTTTCTCTGCTCTTCTGCTTTCTCTGCCCTTTCTCCGGCCGGCTTCTTCCATCCCTCTAAGAAATCAGCGTCAGCTCCACCCTGTCCCCTTCTCCCAGCTCTGCAATACGGTATTTTACCGTCACCCGCAGTTCTCCCTGGCCGGACTGCCCCCTGTCGGTATCCACTTCTATGTCCTGGATCCGCTTTTCCCACATATACAGGGAATGCCGGACCTCTCGTCTGATCATTTCTTCCGTCTGGCTGTCCATGGCCTCAAAAAGGAACTGATGCAGCTTTGTTCCAAACGTGGGGTGCAGCAGCCGCTCCCCCGGCTCCGTCCGCAATATAATCTCCACGGACTGCCTGATATTTTCCTTCATCCCGCTGGTTTCCACCCTTCCGTGGCTCTGTGAAATCGAAAAAGGAAATCCCCAGCCTGTCTCCATTATCCTGCCTCCCCGCTTAATTAAGGTGAATCATTGCTCCCGACAGCTTCAACGGCCCCTTACTCTCAACTTTTGTCTGCCCTTTTCCCGACAGGGTTACGTTGCCGGATCCCGCCAGCCCAAGCTCCTGCCCTTTGATCTGGACGGAAGACTTTCCCTTAATCTCCACCTTTGCCGCCTCCAGGGTAAGCTGCTTACACTGCAAAACCACGGTCCCGTCCTTTTTCAGCTCCAGGCTGCTCTCACCGCATTCCAGACGGATACTCTGCTCTGATGTGACCAGCGCCTTACCTGCCCCGCCGTCCAAAAGCACTCGATTCTTTTTTTCTTTATCTTTATTTCCATAAACGATCTGCCCGGCTTCCTCATCCAATACCCATTCCAGCTTTTCCGGCCCGGAAATCTCGATCCTTTCTTTCCCCTTTTCCCCCGAAAAAGCAATCCGGCTTCCGCTTTTCAGCTTCCATTCCTTTTTTAAATTCTGATCGTCAAAGACCTCCTTCACAAACTGACTGCTCTCCGGAAAGCGGCAGCCGGTAACTACGGGATGTCGGAAATCTCCGCCCAAAAAGGTCAGCCGCACCACATCCCCTTCCTCCGGCAGAAAAAATGCTCCGTAACCGCTGCCGCCATAGCAGGTCAACACAGGAACATCGTCAAAGGTATCCATATGGTCCCGCATATTCTTCACCTGCACCCGCACACTGCCCTTAGACGTATTCTCCGAGGCAGCCAAAACCGTACCCCAAACGTCGTAAGTGGGCTGCATTCCCTCCCTGCAGGTCTCCTTTTCGTCCCAATAA
Source organism: uncultured Acetatifactor sp. (assembly GCA_910586485.1). Lineage (GTDB taxonomy): Bacteria > Bacillota > Clostridia > Lachnospirales > Lachnospiraceae > Acetatifactor. The sequence goes on along the minus strand of CAJUIA010000008.1, from coordinate 36,725 downwards.
TCAAAAATCATTTTCCCCTCTCTTCCAACCAGTCCCATAGAACCAAAATTCCATGAAGAACGCTGATTTTGCGTTCTTCGAGGCGAAACATAGATTTTCTTAGGCTGCGCATTTTACAGCCTTAAAAACTCTTTTCGCCTTTACCGCGGACTACACTCCTGTAGCCCTGCCAGTCCAGCAGGTGACAGACCTCCTCCACATATATCGTCCCCGACAGGCCTGACACGTTTTCGTCCTTAATTTGCGCATGGATGCCCGGCTGCAGCTCCGGAATCCCCAGGCACTGCGCCTCCAATCGGCAGCACTGCGCCTTTGCCCGTTCCATGGCAGCCTGTGCCGCCGCTGCCGCCTGCTCCGACGTATCAAGCTCCGGACACAAAATCTTCATGGACAATCCCTGCAGAGTCTGCCCCATCTTCTGCGTAAATGCCTGACTGCCGCCTGTCCATTCAGCGTTACCCCGGATTGCTTCATCCTGCCGGTTATATCCGTATACTGATATGCTGCCTGTCTGCCCCGTCATGGAAACAACGGCCTGCACCGCCGTCAATCCATATTCGCCTGTCAGCTCCACCGTGTCTCCGTTTCCCGTGCCGGCCTTCTTAAATATCACGGTTCCTCTGCCGCAGTAAAATTCAAAATTCAGATACTCGGCCAGACTGCACAGCCAGTTATAATGGGTATCTCCCCTGATCACGCAGTTTAAGTTCAGCTTGCCCGGCAAAGGGGAAATATCCGTATCGTCCACAAGGAACGCATATCCCCTGTCACCCAAAATATCCTCCAGCACCTGCTGTGCCTTTTGAGCGCCGGATACCTGAAGGCTGTTACTGTTTTTCATTAATCCCTTTACATCCAGACAAATCAATGTATACTCCAAATAGTCCTCCATCAGGTCACATACCTCTACTTGATGAAGATAGCCCAGAAAAATCCGGCTTTTTTCATTATCATAGCCCGCTTTGATCTCCATCTTCTGGCCCACGTTGAAATAACCCTCCAGTGTACTTCGGCTTTTCTCCGGAAGCTTATCCGCCCTGTACACCAGCACCGCCATATCCGGCTCCTTCCTGACGGAGGCATTCACCTCTACGTTTTCCAGGTGCCAGAATTCATTTTCGGGGATCTCCCTGCCCGCAGCCGTCACTACTGCTGTGGGATACAAAAAATCCTTATATTTATCTGCAAGGGCTTTCCCGCCGATCTTTCCCAATATTTTTCTCTTCCTCTCCCGCTCTGTTTTGCATCGCCTGTCCGTTTTATCTATTCTATTCTGGGATTGTCCTTTCCCACATATCTGCTCCGCCACCGGGAGGGATCCTCGCCAATCAGCGTATGGATCTCATTCCTGCCAAAGTCTGCCTCCCTTCCAGTCTCTTCCCCCGTGAACAGATTATAGGTCTGATCTCCCACATAATCCCCTCTGATGGAAATGTCTGCCTGCGCACGCACAGGCTTTCCGTCCGGTGCAAATACGGTATAACGCACGCTCATGCTGGTCAACAGTCCGGCCACGGCAATAGAACCCCAGAAAAAATAAATCTGCTCCACATTGCGGCTGTTATCCGTGCTTCTGTTTCGATAGGGATATAACTGCCCCACATACTTCCGCACATCCTCATAAGTATCCTGATTCATCTTTTCCAGGGTATTAAAAAAAAGGGACACGGAAAGAGTCATCTGCGTCTTTTTATTCCATGCTCCGGAGGCCTTCAGGGGATGCTGAATACCAATCCTGCTGCCCCGCAGCAGCTTTTTCTTCTCCTGCTCCTGATCCTCCTGTTCCTGGTCCATTGCGCCGATTGCTTCCTCTATGGATAACTCCGTAGGGTTAAACTGCACATAAAACTTTTTACCAAGCTCCGGTCTGCCGTTGCGAAACGGGCAGATATAAGCCTTCTGATAAACCGCCATTTACGCTCCTTCCCGCTACTGCCTCCGGATCCGCTCCAGCCGCATACGCCTCTCCACCCGGCTGCAGACCTGCTCCGCCACCACCTGCAGCAGCTGACCCTGCCCCAGGACACTCTCCAGCTGTCTGGCCGCCATGGACGGACGGGACCTGCAATAGTCCCTCTCTTCCTTCAGCTGCTTCTTAACTGCCTCCCGCACAAAGGGAAGCAAAGCTTCCTTCAGTTTTTCCCGCTCCCTGCTGAAATCCGGCTTCTCCTGCCTGCCGCCCCTGCGGCCGCTAAAGCCGGCGTACTCCCTGCATTTACTTTCCTCATCCGCCCGCACGGGCATAACCAGCGTCCTCATCTGTTTCCGCATCCTCATCTGCACCTCAGCACACGCCCCTCACTTCAACAGCTCAAAATCCTCATAACACACCTCAAAGCAGTCGATCAGCAAGATATTCTGCTCTGCACTGAGCTCCCCCACCTCCCAGCACTTCACCAGCAGCCCCGTAAACAAATATTTTTTCACGGGAGAGCCCATGCCGTCCAACACCATCAGATTCAAATTTCCCTCCATGCGCTCGCCTACCGCGCAAAAGGGATGGCTCACGCCTCCGTAAGCTCCCCGCTCCATGCGCAGAACCCGCTCCCCGCCGCAGCACTTTGGAAATACATGCACCATGGTATTCAGACCGCCCTCTCTGTAAACCTCTGTCTCGATTTCCCGGCTGATACCCGTGACCTTCTGAAATCCAAGAACCGTTTCATTTAAATAAACATGAAACCGATAGCCGGGCAGCGGGTCCGCAAGGGGTAATGACAGCTGTCCCATAAATTCCTCCTTATCCGTCACGGACTGAACAGATTCTTTTCCCCGTTCAGCCTCCTGTTGATCCGGTTGATCTCTTCACAATACCTGCGCCGTTCCGGCCGGGGCAGCTTTAAGATTTCTTCCGCAGACCAGTGAAAATAATACCCGATAAAGGAAATTTCCTGAAACAATTCCTCCCGGCCGGTGACCGTCATTCCCCTGAAGAAAAATTTAAAGTATCCGTAAACGTTTCCCCGCAGTGCGGGCACTGCACCCTGATCACCGGGTCCTCCGTTCCGTTCACCGTCTCATACATATTCTGCAGAAAGGAATAGTCCGCCGTAAACAGCCCTTCGATCACCTGGGGCGTGATCTCCGAAAAGCCTTCTATCATTAAAATCACCCTTGAAAGCAGCACCACCGAAAGATAATCCGGATTGTTCCTCACCTTCGGGTCCCGCATGGCCTCGATTTCGTCCAGAGCCGTAGCCAGACGCATCCTTCCCTTTCTGCAGATCGTCCCCTCCGGCCCTATGCAGCCCTTTGGCAGCGTAAAATCATATTCCGTCTGTATCAGCATATTTTCCTCTCCTACTGTTATTTATCCCTGGTCACGCCCTCATGGGCAAGCACCAGCGTCTCCACCGCCGCCTCATTGCTGGTGGCATTAAAATCCGTTGCCGTGTACTTGGTGGGCCAGGCGGAAATTACGGTCCATTTTGCAATCTCCTTCTGGGTATCGTCATGCAGACTGATCACCACTGTCTTGCGGTTGATGGTCCCGCCCTCCACCTCCTTCATCCAGTTATACAACTCCATGGAATCTGTCATCCCCCATTTCAGGGTAATATTTTCATATTTGATCAGTCCCGGCTGCTTGCCCACCGTATTCACGGCAAAATTTCCTTCCCGGTATTCTATGGGATCGGAGCTGATGTCGGGAGCGCTTACCTCGGAAAAGCCGCCCACGGATGCTCCGTCGATAGATACATCATAATTATACTTTTTATAGGGATATACCATTGCCATTTATCTTTCCTCCTCACTGTGCGCTTTCCATTTTCTGGGTAATGCGGAAAATGACAAATTCCGCAGGTCTCACCGGAGCCACTCCGATCACGCAGATCAGTCTTCCGTTCAAAATATCGTCCTCGGTCATGGTGCTTTTTCCAATATTAATGTAAAACGCTTCGTCTGCCGTACTCCCCGCCAGCGCGCCGTTTCTCCACTGGGTTGTCAGGAAAACCCGGATCGTCCCCTCCACCCTGGACCATAGCATTTCGTCGTTAGGCTCAAACACCGCCCAGTTGGTATTTGCCTTGATGGATTCCTCCAGGAAAATAAACAGCCGCCTGACATTCACATATTTCCAGCTGCTGTCGCCAGAGCAGGTCCTTGCGCCCCATACGCGGATTCCCTGGCCGGGAATATTCCTGATTAAGTTGATCCCCTTAGGATTCAGCTTCCCCTGCTCCGCCTCGTTATACTTGACGGAAAGCCCGGTACAGTTTCTCACCACCTCGTTGGCAGGCGCCTTGTGTACACCTCTGGAATTGTCGGTGCGGGCATAAATTCCCGCCATGGAGCCAGACGGCGGCAGGAATACCTTACGGTTTGCCAGGGGATCATAGCATTCCAGCCAAGGATGATACATGGCGGCATAGCTGGAATCCACATTTTCCTTAAACTCCTGCAGCTCGGCCACCTCCCTGCTGTCAAAGGGCATATCCAGAATGGCAAAACGGCTGGCAAGGCCCTCACAGTGACTGACCAGCGCGCTCTGCACGGATCCGTCCGTAATGCCGGGTATGGCCATGATGCTGACGTCGGACAGTGTCTTAAACGCCGTCAGGCCCGTCCGCTGATCCGGAGAGCCGTCCCTGCCGATGTAGAGAGAAGCGTCAAAGGCATCGGACCTGATCACGCCGTCGCTTCCTCCCTCGAAGGCAATCCCCAGGGTAATTTCTTCCCCGCCGTCACCCTCAAACAGCGCTTTCAGCATATCCTCCGTCAGATTTTCCATATTCGCCGCGGCAGTGACAAGCCGGGACTTCATCAACACCTGTTCCACACAGGTATTGCGCTCCGGATTAAAGGATACACTCTCATACTGCTCCGCAGCCGTATCATCCTGCAGTATCATTCCCCATTCCACAAGATACAAAAACCCTTCCGTATCCGCCGCGGCAGGCGGCGTGCCCATCCATTTTAAGGTAATCCTGCCCACTTCCGCCTTCTCCACCACGCTGTAAAAGGTCTTCCGGCCATCGGCCTCCGTGTACTGAACACAAACCAGATCCCCCGCCTCATAGCCATCCGCCGAGCTTACCCCGCAGGTCTTATCCTCCCCTGCCGGCCAGCCGTCTATTTTCACTCTGTTTTTGAAAACCGGCGTCAGTGCTGCCCGAAGGTTATTCCCCCAGGCGCCGGGATTGGCAGCCGTCAGCGTCAGAAGAGCCGTATCTCCTGCCTTCAAAATCCCCTGCGCTGCTGCCGCCCCGTCCTTTCCTTCCTCGGTATCGTCCTTCTCCTTACAAACCCTCATCACATAGCAGGTCGAGCCTCCGTTATTAAAAAACTGCTCCACCGCATAGGGCAGGAAGCGCTGGTTCCCGTAAATCCGCTCCGGCAAATATCCGCCAAACCACCTTTGATAATCCGCCATGCTGGTAATCAATACCGGCACTCCTTTTACAGGCCCCTTTTGCGCCATCCCCACAAAGCCTGCGGTGCTGCTTCCCACACCCTCCATTGCCTTAATACCGGAGTCAAATTCTTCCACATATACACCGGGTGATAAATATTCTGCCATAACTCTCCTTTCCGCCGTCTGCGGCTGAAACAATTTTTATAATAGTACCGTGGGCTGCAGCGGAGCCGCAGCCTGGATGCTGCCACCGTAAAGACAGCTCAATTTAGAATCCATATTCAATGCCTCCTTTCCCCCGGCCTTTACCTTACTGCAGGCCCCCGTCCAGTCCTCTGCCGTGCAGGGGATGCAGGGCATGGGAGTCAGGACCCCCAAGGCGGCGGCAGTAGCGGCAGCCACCATAGGATTTGCCGGGTTGGAGCACATACCGAAGGGCAGAATATTCAAAAACGGAATATGGTCCGTCTTTACTGCCACGGGAAGCATGGCGTTTACTTTTTTATCCGGCAATACCATAATCGGCGTCGGCATATTGCCAAACTCGCATTTTAATAAAGTACCCTGTACAATCACCGGTTTCAATCTGATTCCTCCCCTCGCTTTTTCAGACCGTAGTCCCGCTCCCTGACCCTGTTGAAGCTCCTGATCCTGGATGAAGCTACAAAAACAGGGGCCGCCCGCAGATACACCGCAGGCTGAAGAGGCTGGTTAAAGCTTCCCCACAGGCGGAGCTTGAACTCCACGCTTTCCCGCAGAAAGGAAAATCCCACCTTTTCCCCGTCCTCCCTGACAAGTGAGGGATTGTCATGCAGAGTACGGACGATTTCATTTAATATTCCCTGCAGCCGCTCCCGCTGCAGGCCGCCAAAGCGGTGCCTCTCGTTGCAGAACAGCAGATAGGAAAGCTCCACTGCCTTGGGCGGGAAGCGCAGGGCATTTTCCCCCGCCAAAGCTGCAGCCGCCGCGGCCAGAGAGTAGTCCTGTATATCATAAAGATAAATGCCCACCCTGTAATCCGCTTCCTCCCAGGGCGCCGTAAGCAGAATACTGTCCCTGTCCCTCACATATTCAGGACAAAGCTTTTCCCGAATAAGCTCCAACAGGCATTTCCCCGTCAAAAGAATCTCTTCCTCCGGGCGGCCGCCGCCCGCCGTGATACTCATGTCGCCCTTGTCAGGCTCACCGCTGTCCATGAAAGCGCCACCTCCCTGCATCGCTTTTTTCTGCGTCCCTTCGATAAAATCAGAGCAATCTGAAACGTGCCTGCTTCGATCTCCTGACGCAGGGCCTGTTTTTGGATTTCCCAGCCGCTGTACCAGCCGTCCGCAAACAGCTCTTCCGCCCCGTGGACCGCCGCATGTCTGGTATTGTTCTTCTCCCAATAGGCGTAGCTGGGTTCTTCATAGATTCTTTCAAGCCACAGGAACACCTCTTCTCCCGGAAAGCCATGGGCAATCTCTTCCGATAACAGCGTATCCCCCTTGCGGTAACGTTTGGGAACGGGTATCACAGCCACGCCTCTGTGTACCTCTCTTGCCTGATGTACCTCTCTTGCCTGATGTACCTCTCTTATTTGAGATACCTCTTCCTGCTCCGCTTTCTTCCGGGGCCGGCCGTCTTCTCCCAGCGGCCCGCTCCCGCCTGTCGTTCTGTTCCCTCCCAGCGGCCCGTTTCCGTCTATCCTTCCGTTCCCTCCCAGCGGCTCGTTTCCGCTTATACGGCCGACAACTTCAGAACGCAGATTCCGCAGCAGCCCCCGCCAACGAATGTCCAAAATACCGTTTTCTTCCGCAGCCCGGCGAATTGCTTCCGTTTCCGCCGACTGCGCCACCCACCTTCTGAGTCCGCTGTCTTTTGTATAAACAAAAAATGCTCCTTTATCTGCACTGACTCCGATCCTGGCCAGAGGCACCCAATCCTCTCCGAAAGGCTCTTTTCCCGAAGCATTCCTGCTTTCCCGAAAAAATTCCCCCTTCGGTAAAGTTTCCGATTCCGAAAGGCTGCTTTCCGTCGGAAAAGCCTTCAACTCTCCGGGCAGCCGTCTCCGTACCGCTTCCTCATATGCTTCGACGGTCTCAATAGAAACCTGACATACTTCGGCCGCCACCGGACCCTTGCCGCTTCTGAAAACCTCCAGCCGGCTCAGTTCCATGGCAATCATTTGTTTTCGGTATTCCTCCGTACAGATCTGCCATTCCTGATACAGGCTGCCCAGCAGAGATGTCCGCTGCTCCTCCAGTATCTCAAGAGATTTTCCCGATGCCAAGAAGAAGGCCCCCTGAAGCTTCACCGTACAGCGCCAGCCGATATTGACACTGCTGCCCTTAAGCGCCCTGGCCTGAATGCGAATCTTAAAAATACTGTCTGCAGGGACTACCCGTGGAACACAAAGAGAAAGCCTTACTTCACCGTCCTCGTACAGGATTCTTTCCTCCGTGAGTACAGCAGTCAGATCCCGCCCCGCCTTAAGCCGCTCCCAGTCCTCGTTGGAATATGCCGCCAGACAATAGCTTTCCGCAATCCGCCCATTCTCATAGGTCTCCTGCTCACAAAGCAGACTGCGCTCCCTGTCCACCCCTCTTTCCTCATACCGAAGGCCCAGAATAAACCCGTGTAAATTTTCCCCGCCGGACTCCTGCTCACGAAAATCCGCCCTGACGGAAAACCCCAACTTTCCCCTGTCAATTTCCACATCCTCAGGCACAACGATCAGCCGCCCCCTGTGGTCTATGGCGCTTCCCGCCGTTATATGCAGGATGCCGTTTTCTCCCGCTCCAACCTCCAGACCCTGTATAATGCCCCAGCCGTGAAAGCTCCGGTTTAAAAACTCCAGCTTTGCGTTTCCATACTCCTGTTCCCGTACAAAATCACTGGCATGGAGCAGCTTGCCCGGATAATATCGGTTTTTTATAAACAGGTATCTGCCGCCGTCCTTTTGATTTTCCATACCCTCTCCCATGTTGCAGCTTTGCTGCCGCTCACATTCCCATCGCTGCTATTTACGAAGACGTCCGCTGAGCTGTCGCGAACTTTCCCGTCTAACGATCAGCTTTCTTCTCACATCCGTATATTTCTTTACAGGTATCTGCAGGCGCTCTCCGTTGGACAGCTCCGCGTAACAGCGGTTAATCCTTTCCACATGCAGACTGTTTACAATAAAGCTTTTATGGATCCGCACAAAGGTATCCGGCAGCCTGCTCTCGGTATTTAAGAGCGTGCCCGACACCTCCACCGTCTCCTTTCCGGTATGCCAGAAAACCCGATTATGGCCGGACTCCAAATATAAAACCTCTTCCTCCCCCAGGAAATAAGTATGCTCCACCACATCCGTCAGGCGGAACACCTTTCCCGGTTCCTCCGATATGTGAAGCAAGGTCAGCCGGGGCCAGCCTTCCACATACTGCAGCAGACTGGAATAGCGGTACAGCACACCGCCCTTTTGCTCCCCGGCACCGGGGCAGACCAGCCGATAGCTCCCCACCACCGACGCGCCGTCCCGGCCGTTCAGACAGACCCTGCAGCCCCGGTGCAGAACGTGGCCGGCCTTTTTTTCCTGAAGCTTCGGCGCGATACATACCATATCCTCCGAATAATATTTTGCCTCTTTAAATCTGTCGCCCCTGTAGAAAAGACCGATCATGTATCTTACGACCGCGCATGCGTATCTTTCGTTCACTCCCTGCTCCCTATACCGCATTTGATACCAGAGTCAATATGCCCTGACTTTAACACCATACTTTTTTTAATTATAATAATATAATGTCTTCTTTGTGTGCGCAACTATATTGTCCAAAAAGCCACTCAGAAAGTCGAAAAAGCCAATATATCGTCGTATTTTGTCGATAAGAATTTTAAAATTGCCTTTGTGCGTAACACGCACTGCGTAGCGCACACTGTGCCCGTGTGCATGAAAAAAAGACATCTTCACACTTGAAAATGCCTTTTTTTATTCTTATCTTTATTCCTGGCCTTACATTCTCAAAATCACGAATGTAAATACTGATGCAGTACATTCATCAGCAGCTCAATATCCAGGGGCTTTGCAATATGAGCGTTCATACCGCTTTTTAAGGCTGCCTCCTTATCATCCTCCATGGCATTGGCAGTCATGGCAATAATGGGCAGGCTCTTCACATCCTTCCGCTGCATCGCCCGAATGGCCTTCGTTGCCTCATATCCGTTCATCACTGGCATCTGTACATCCATCAGCACTGCGTCATAATAGCCTTCCTCCGATCTTTCCAGCATGGCTACCGCATCGGTTCCGTCCGGAGCAGATTCAATCACGAAGCCTGCTTCTCCCAGGATCACTTCCGCAATCTCTCTGTTCAGCTCGTTATCCTCCACCAGCAGCAGCCGTTTGCCGCTGTAATCCGTCTGTGTCCAGACCGCTCCATCCTCCGAATTCCGGTTTTCTCCGATGTTATTGGCCGCAAGCAGTGCCGCCTTTAAATCGGACATAAAGAGGGGCTTCGCACAAAAGGCGGTAATTCCTGCTTTCTTCGCTTCATCCTCAATATCCGTCCAATCGTAGGCAGTGAGAATGATGATGGGCGCATCGGGCCCCACCATGCTGCGGATTCTTCTTGCCGTTTCGATTCCGCTTGTCTCAGGCATCTGCCAGTCGATGATGTAAGTATGATAAGGATCCCCTTCATCACGGGCGGCCTTTGCCCGGTATGCCGCCTCCCTGCCGGAGGTGGTCCACTCCGAACGCATGCCGATGCTCTTCAGCATCTTACTTACGCTGTCGCAGACATTCAGGTCATCGTCTACTACCAGAGCACGCAGCCCCGCCAGCTCCCCGATCTGCTCCGCGGTCTTTTCCACATCCTGCAGCTGCAGGGGAAGCCTAACCGTAAAGGTACTTCCCTTCCCCACCTCGCTCTCTACCGTAATTTCGCCTCCCATCATGTCAACGATGCTCTTGGTGATGGGCATACCGAGTCCGGCTCCCTGGATACCGCTTCTGGTGGCGGTGGATTCCCGCTCAAAGGGTTCGAAAATATGCTTCACAAATTCCTGAGACATACCGATCCCGTTATCCTTGACAATAAAAACATAATCCCCCCAGCCATGCTTATAGGTGGTATGCTGAGTAATACGGAAAGATACCGTACCGCCTGCGGGAGTGTACTTAACCGCATTCCCCATCAGGTTGATAAAGATCTGATTCAGCTTCAGCGGATCTGCAATTACATCTTCATTGACTACCTCAAAGGTGTCGATGAACATCTCCATCTGCTTGGCTTTTACCTGCGGCTGAATAATATTTACCAGATTGTGCATCAGCTCCGGAATATTGCATTCCTGATTATGAATCTGCAGCTTTCCGCTCTCGATGCGGCTCATATCCAGAATATCGTTAATCAGCCCCAGCAGGTGATTGCTGGAAGAAAGAATCTTCTGCAGGCAGTCTTTTACCTGCTCCGTACGGTCCATATGACTGGCGGCAATGGTAGCAAAGCCAATGATGGCATTCATGGGTGTACGTATATCATGGCTCATGTTGGAGAGGAAGGTGGTTTTTGCCTGATTGGCGTGCTGGGCCTGCATCAGTGCATCCTGCAGCGCCCTGGTCTGCTCCCGCTGCTTTCTGACCTGCTCCGTAATATCCTTGGATACCACCATGGCGATCAGATCCCCGGTTTCTTCGTCACGAGTCATGATGAAGGACTGGCGCACACATATGGGCTCTTCTCCACCCATCCGGCCCCAATAATCCACGTCCACCTCCATGTCACCCTGCTCGTAACGCTCCTTCAGATTTTCTACATTTACCTCTCTGGTATAATCCTCCAGCGATTCCTTTAAAACAAACTGCTTCCATTTTTCAAAGCATACAGACGCTTCACAAGGATCAGACAGCCCCGCCAGTTCCAGCAGCGAAATCTTTTCTCCGTTATATGTGCGGGTAATATCCTGCTCAATCCGGTCCTTTGTCAAATTACACTCAAAGGAGCTGAAAGAACTGGACATGATGGCAATTCTGTACTGTTTGTCCTTACGGTTCAGCACCGCCCGCTCCCGCTGTTCCTGCTGCTCCTTGAGCTTCAGCTCCGTAATATTCTGGCGGACATACAAAACCCTGACGGGCACGCCGTCCTTCCTCTCCAGACATACCACGATCAGATGTTCCCAATCCTCCTTTCCCTGACGGGAAACATGGCACTCGTATACATCGGAATCCTTCTCTGCCAGGTTCTTTTTCAGCGTCTCAATCCGCATAAATTCGGAAAATGCTTCTTTGTCCTCATCTCCGATAATTTCCTCCGCGTGAAGCTTTATAAACTCGCTGTATACTCCCTCCGTGGGGATGCTGGCATTCAGCGGCCCAATTCCTGCTATATAAGCATAATAATCCTTTTCCAGATCCACCATCAGGTAACGGGAGGAAAACAAGATATTGACACCTCGCAGCACATCGCCGATGGTTTTGTTCTCCGTTTCCAGCTCCCTGCGCTGCTTCCCGGCTCTCATCACCAGGAATGCAATATAAATCGCAAAGAGAATCAAAAGGCAGATCTCCAGCAGCACGCCCGCCCTGTTAGCTCTGTTTATCATTGTCTGCGTGATGTCCTTGGGAAATGCCTGTACCAGCACATAGGGATAATCCGGCAGGTGCATGATACAAAGGTTGTCCGTCTTACAGCCCTCGTTACATAAAAGCGCCGCGTCCCGGCCCTCCGTAAATGCACTCCGGGCTCTTTCCGCCGTTCCGGCATCAAGCACGCCCGAAGCCGTCAGGGAAGCAAACAAATCATCCCCGTAGGTGCCGCTGCCCGAATTGGCGATCACCATGCCATCCTCCGTGCAGAGAAACACCTCCGCAGGCTCGCCAAAATAGCTGGCGGCAAGCATATCCCGCAGATAGCTTTCCGCATAATAAAGCCCTAAAAATACCCCCACGGTCTCCTGACCGTCATACATCGGCGAAAAAAAGGCCATCATCGGTTTTCCGGTAATCCTGGACACCGCCACGGTTTCCAGCCCGCTCTCCCCCCGCATTCCGCGGATGAAAAAATCCCGGTCCGAGTTGTCGTTGGTCTCTCCCCCGGAGGCAAGATTCAGGCCGTCTGCATTAATAAACTGAACGCTGTCAAAGGTGGTATTCCGCTCGATATTTTTTAACAGCTCCGCGTCAATCTTAAGAATACTGTTTCCCGTGCCGGCCAGATAAGCGCTGTTCTGGATCCGCTGCAACGCATTGTCAAATTCGCTCTCGATGCCTTTCACCGTCTGCCTTGCGGAATCCTCCGCATACACTCTGTTCTGCTCCTGAATACGCGCCTTGTTCTGCGTTGTATAAAAATAAAACATAACCAGTACGGCGATCAGACAAAAAAGAGCATATATTACCGGCTGCCATATTTTCTTCTGCTGTTTCATCCGCTTCGACGCAGGCTTTTTCCCCACGCCATTCCCCCTTTTTTCATTACAGAAGAATTATAGCATAAAAGCCTGCTCTTGTAAAATGTCCATTAGGACAGTAGCTTACTCCCTGCTCACCTGATACAGGGAATAAAAATATCCTTTTTGCCCCATCAGCTCTTCAAAGCTTCCTCTTTCGGCCACACGCCCGTTCCGCATCACCACAATACCGTCAAATCTGCTTAAGGTCTTTTCTTCCAGTTTATGTGTCACCACCAGCCGTGTAATTCCGTCTATATCAAGGATTGCATTGGTCACGCCCTCTGCCGTCTCTGTATCCAGTGCGGAAGTGACCTCATCTGCCAATAACACCTGTGATTGTTTTAACAGGCTTCTGGCGATGGAGATCCGCTGCTTTTCGCCCCCTGACAGGTGGCCGCCGCCTTCGCCGCAGGCATAATCCCAGCCCTTTTCTTCAATCAATCCCTTTAAACCTGCCCGTTCTGCCGCAGACTCCACGGCATCCGCCGGAAATTCCTTGAAGAGGCAGATGTTTTGCCTGATCGTATCGTCAAAGATAAAAACATTCTGCTGGATCACGGAAACTACATCAAAAATACTGTCTGTGTCCACGTTCTTCAACTCCTTCCCGCCCATAATGACTTTTCCCTCATAGCCGTCAAAATGTCCCTGCAGCAGATTCAGCAGCGTGGACTTTCCTGAGCCGGAAGCCCCTACGATGGCGTAACTCTTCCCCGCTTCAAAGTCCAAATCCACATTTTTAAGTACCTCGCTGCCTTCCTCATAGGAAAAGCTTACCTGTTCAAAGCGGATTCCGTCTCCCACACCGTCCATACGCTCCGTTTTCTTTTCGCCCTCATCCTCCGCCAGCTCTGCCAGCTTTTCCATCAGCTTCACCGCTGCCTTCCTGTCAGCCAGAAGCACGGGCAGCTGATTAATGGGGCTCAGAATATAATTCATCATCTGCACAAAGGCTACCACCACGCCTGCCGTAACCTGACCCTGAATGGCAAGATAGGCCCCTAAAAGGAAAACCCCGATCTGTACGGAGGCTCCTGCCATGCTGGAAATAATCTTAATCAGCTCAACCGTCTTCCGCCGCCTGCACTTCACCGCTTCCAGATATTCATTCTTCTCCCTGTAAAGGGCTCCCGCCTCTTCCTGGGCCTGAAAGCTCTTAATTACGCTGAAGCCGCTTAACAAATCCTTCACCATAGACATAAAGTCGGCATTGCAGTCGCTGATCTCCTTCTCCTGCTCCGCCACCCTGCTGCCGAAAATTACCGATACAATCACGGGAATAATGCAGAGGCCCAGCACCGCCAGCGTCATCACCCAGCTGTAATAAAGCATCAGCGCCAGAGACAGCACCGCCGTCAGCAGCGCATAAAGGATTTCAAACTCTGCCAGCAGATATTTTGCTTCAATGGAGGTTACGTCATTCGTCAGCGCGGATATATAATCACTACTGTTATTCTTTCCCAGAGAGCCGATCCCCTTTGCCGAAATATCCTGAAATGCCGTCTCTCTGTATGAGGTTACCGCCCGCCTGGCATAATTATACATCACTGTACGTTTGAACAAAAGTACGGTACAGAAACCTGCCACCAGGCACAGAGTCATCAGCAGACAGCGCTTCAGCCCCACCATGCTTCCGCTGCCGGCCAGATCCATCAGCTCCTTTAAAAGCACTGCCAGCATCACCTCTACCACTCCGCTGCCAATAATCGCCACATTTGTTAAAACATAATTTAACTTGTTTTTTGTATAAAAACTTTGTCGGTATCTTTTAATATTTTTCATTTTGGAATTCCTTTCCCCTATTTAGACTGAACAAATCTCCAACGCTCCGAAACTGATCTCTCCCGATACATACAGGGTGTCTGTTCCCTCGGAATTGCTCACATGGCTGTTATCCACTCCGCCAAAAGCCGTCTCTATATTGTTGCTGACCACCCTCCAGTCCCTGGGAACATACAGCGATACCGTGCCGAAAGCAGAGTCTACATTAACATTGGCGGCGTGCTCCTTCAAAACCGCATCCGAGAAAAACACTTCCATGGAGCCAAAGGAATTGTCCAGCTTCACCTGGGATATTTCACCCACCACGTATTTGACCGCACTGCCAAAGGTATTTTCATAGTAAACCTTATCTCCGGAAACCGTGTCTCCCGTCCGGTGTTCTCTGCCTGCAATGAGCTTAAAGCTCTTTTTCCTGTGGAATTTGGGGAATAACAGATTTAAGCCGATGGTCCCAAGCGCTGCCGCCCCTAGCACCGGCACGGGGGTGATGGCTTCCAGCCCTAAAAGCTCATCATTAACGATCACCAGAAAGGCCAGGGAAAATAAAATCCCCCCCCAGCTTCCCTTAAATAAGCTGTTAATCAGGACCGCCGCCAGCCCGATGCTGAAAAGAATGGACCAAAAGCTGATTCCCTCAAAAAGGCCCAGTCTGCTCACCAGAAAGGCCGCCGCTCCCAGCAAAAACAAAATACCCCAAAATACCTTACCGCCCCTGTTGAATGTAAAATTGTGATTCCCCTGCATTGCCTGTTCTCCCTTCTATAACTCAAGTTTTTAATCCATGTTTTTGACGCTGATTTTCGGTGCAGATTTTTCTGCATTACCGTCCAAGCCTTCTTGTGTTCAGTCGTTCCAGCAGCAGCTTATAATAGCTTCTGGATACCATGGTCTTCTTTCTGCTGCCCTTAAATTCCACCATGCTGGAGGCCGTCAGATTCCTGGTGATGGAATATATGTAATCCAGATTGGCAATGGTGGATTTGGAAATCCTCATAAAGCTTCCCGGCAGCATTTCTTCCAGCTCGTAGAGCTTGTAGCCGCAGAAAAAGATTTTATCCGCCGTGTGCGCCCGCAGCTCCCGCCCTTCCGTCTCAAAGAAATAAATATCGCTCATGGGAATAAAGAAATCCGTTCCTCCATCGGTTAAGAGCAGGCACCGCTTGCCGTTATTCTGTTTTGACAGATAGTTCTGGAGACTGATGCAGAAATCATTCAGCTCTCTGCAGCGGATTACCGCCTCTTCTTCCTCCAGCCCCTCCACAATTTCAATCTTAACCTTCACACTAACCTCCATGATTCCGCTTCGCGGCGAAGTCAGGTTATTTCTGACCTTTAAAAATCTTCGTTCCTTTTATACCTTAAAGTATACAGGGAATTTGGAAACTGTAAACACCTTATGCGCAAGAGGTAAATTTTCGTTACTGACAGGTAACAGCACCTAAAAAGGGCATAGAAAAAGCAGCACAAATCTGTGCTGCCTTACTGCTTCGCCATCCTGCTATCTTGCCGCTTCGCCGCCCGGCTCTGCTCTGCGATAGGCAATCACCTCATAGTTACTCTCTCTACTGCGCTCCACCATACATTGGTAGACCTGATCCCGCAGCCTTTGCTGGCGCTCCTTGGGCTTTAAGCTGCCGTCAGGAAAAAAGGGGCCGTCAATGTAAGTAACAATGTTCACCTTACCCGGCCTGTTCCTCCGCCTGTGATAGGTGTTGGTAAGGCAATAGACCGGACAGTCAAGCTTCACGGGATACTGGAAGGAAACTGCCTTAAAGGGGCGGATTCCCGTATAATAGGGCCAGATATGAGCCTCTGGATAAATGGTAACCGAATAATTCCGCCGAATCTTATCCTCCACGGACCTTACAAAGTTTTTCATGCCTCCCATGTCGCAGGGAATGGGGATCGCTCCCAGCATCTCCACCAGTACCTGCATTCCCGGCATGGACACATTCTCTGGATTCACGATAAAGAAATTCCGGTGAGGATAATTGGCCACGCTGGGAATAAAGGTATCCGCAAAAGGCTGGGTATGATTCCCGTATATAAAATAACCCCTGTTACGGCACTCCTTCAGCTTCTCTTTGCCAATGTATTTTAAATGGAATTTTAATTTCTGATAGCAGAGCTTAATGGGCATACTCAGTACATTCTGCACCGTCAGGGAACAAAAGTTCCAAAATCTTCCATGAAAATACCGAAAATCCTTGTCAATCACTCTGGGGACGATCTGTGCCTCGGAAAATTCCTCATTCAGCTCATCCGTATAATAAATCACCTTATTCGGTTGTGTATTCCAACGGCTTTCCGTAGAATTCTTCATAAATCCGACTCCAAACCTGATAGTTTTCCTGGCGCATGGCGCTGACCTGCTCCCGCTCCGTCAATCCGCTCTTAGGATAAATCGGCCTTTCTATAAACACTGTATATTCCTGTATGAAAAAGCCGTCGGGACCGTATACGCCGCTGTCCTCCATGGTAATAAATATGGGCAGCACGGGGACCTGATTCTTCACCGCAAACTTAAACGCACCGTTCTTTAAGGGCTTGGGCTTTCTGTAGTTCCACCATAAGCTCTGTTCCGGATAAATCAGGATGAAATCTCCTCTCTGCAGGATCGTATCCACCGCCTTCAAAAAATTGTACATGGTCTTCTTATTCTGGCTTAAAGGCAGGGTGTTGCAGTTGCGGAACAAAAATCCGTAAAATCCGGGGAAATTGGTATAATTCCCCTCCCTGATCACCTTAAAAAGCTGCTTCTTCCCCTGATGCTTCGAGGTGCGGAACAAATGCTCCACAGTAAAACAGTCAAAGGGGTTAAAATGGTTACAGGTAAGAATGGCCCCTGAATCCAGTCCATTTAAGTTTTCCATACCCCGGATTTCCTTCAATATCAGCTTTCCGTCCTTTATCAGCCCATCCAGGAATTTCCCTGCCAGGGCGTAAGAAAGCTTAACCTTTGCCCTGCTGGAAGGCTTTACCCGCAGATAATCTATTTGGTCAGGCTCTAAGGGCAGGGTAGGCGGATCTTCCTCCGCGTCCACGTCAAACCGTCCCTCCCGCTCCAGCTGCTCGATCCTTGCAAGAACGGCCAGCCGGTCCGCTGCCTTTTCAGGTATGGACTTTTCCTTCTCGTCCCTTTCCGGTGATCCCGGTCTGCCTTTTCTCTCTGCAGCCGCCACTTTCTCTCTCACGCTTCTATCCCTCATCTTTCCCGTTTTATCTCCACCCTTTCAGGCATTGCTACCTTCTGTTCTTTCTGTCGTCGCCCACACAGTCAGACTCTTTTCTGGCCAGCTTAATCAGCCTCTCATGGGACTGCGCGTCCTTTAAGCGGTCTTCCTCCGTAAAGTTTTCCCTGATCTGCTGAATATCATCAAAATACTCTGTCTCCTGGGCGTACATCCAGAAAAACTCCTTGTACAGTATATCCTCGAAATGCCAGGGCTTAAAAGCCAGATTATAATGAATCAGCTTGACGTTTTCCGTTTTAATTTTCGGGTCCGCAATGGGCATCCTGTTCCAGATCCTGTCAAACAGCTTTACCCGCCCCTTGCACAGTCTGTTTAAATAGTCCTGGTCCTGTGCCACCGCAAAGGTAATCCTGTCAATAGAATAGATAAATTTCTCCTGAAATTTGAACTTTCGCATCTGATCCAGGTTCATCAGCAGGATGCCGGCATTAAAATAGTTCTTATAGCTTGCCACACCCACCACCTTTTCCGCATAAGTCTGAAATACCTCGTTAAACTGGATCACATCATCGGGAGCTGCCGCCACCAGATTGTCCCCCATATCCAGATTGTAGAGCTTGGCAATATCGTCAAGAATCACAATATCACTGTCCAGGTACAGCACCTTGTCATACTGCGGATACAGGTTAGGCAAAAACAGCCTGAAATAGGTAGTTTTGGAATAATAATCCCTTGTATAGAGCTTATCCTTTACCTTCTGGATATAATAATTTAAGTCTACAAACTCAATATCAACGTTATCCCTCTCATACTTTGAAATCTTTTTCTTGTTTCCCTCGGTAATGTCCGTATTCAATACCTTAATCAGGTATGTATTCTCCGGGGAAGAATTGTCAATCAGGGACTGAATGGCCACTGCAAGAAAAGGGCAGTATCCATCATCCACCGCAAAAAAAATGGGAATTGTCATTTTGGTTCATCCTTTCATAAATTCTTGCTTTAAGCTTAAATATTCCTCAAGGTCCTTGTCAAAAGCATGGCAATGCAGATATTTGTGAATCTCCTCCACCTGCCACTGCTTATAATTCTCCGTGTGGGGATAAGGACGGAACATCAGTCTCTTGCAAAAGTGACACACCACCGTATCCTTTTTATTAAATTTAGACTGTTCGTTATAAATTCTGGGAAGAAGCTTCTTCCTGGTGGTGGACTTAAAAATAGCAGACTGATCCGCAAATAACAGCTTTTTCGTGCGGATCAGCTCCCTGGCTTTTTTTAACAGCCCCGTCTCTCTGATCCTTGCCATATTAAGCAAAAGCATTCCCGCGTTAAAATAATCCGGGCGGATCAGCCAGCAGCCGTATTTCTCTTTTACGGCAGCATATTCATAATCTGTCACGTCAATGTCCCAAAGCTGCTTAATATCATTTGCTATCATAATGTCAATATCCAGATACAACAGCTTATCCGGAATTCCAGGAATCAGATCAGCCAGCAGCCGCAGCAGCGTATAAGGCGTGCAGTAAGCAGTCTCATTGACACATTTATGAAATTCCTGCTCATATAATGTCGTTACATCCAGCTTTTCCACAAGACTTCCCGGACTTTTTTTCCCGACCACACGGTTTAGAAAATCAATCTGCCTGTCCGTGATCGCCGTAAAGTCTTCACGCACTCTGGTCAGCTCCATGGTCATCACAAATACATGGATCGTTTCTTTCGTCCGGTTCGTCATGGAGAGCAGCTGGGTCAGTGCCCCGTCAAAAACCTTTTCATTTCCGCATAACAAGATATTAACCATAAGTATTTACTCCATAATACTGTAGGACATGTATTCATACAGAAGCTTCGTTCCCTCTGTGATCTCCGGCGGCAGAAGCGCCCTGGCCACCAGCTTCAATTCATCCGATTCCACGTCGGTCCGCCTTAAATGGGCATAATCACCGTCAATATCCTCTACCATATACTCAAATCGTTTCATGCGATTCCTTTCCTGTCAGTCCTTTCCCAGTCTGTCCGCTATCCTGCAGCTGTATATCCCCTGCAGCTTTCATCCGCTGTCAGCGCCCTTGTCTGATCGCCACATTAGATGGATTATAGCATATTATTTCCAGAAAAAAAACTTGTTTTTTGAATCATCAGCTCTACATTACATGGTTTTTAATACTATGTCAAGTGATTTAGTGCAAAAAAACGGTGCAACTCCGATGAATTGCACCGTTTTTTATACAAATCAAATTCATTTATAAACCAAATTCTTTCAAAGGCTGGCTTACATCATTCCGCCCATACCGCCTCCGGCAGGCATGGCGGGAGTTTCTTCCTTAATATTTGCCACAACGCTCTCCGTGGTCAACAGCGTGCTTGCTACGCTGGTAGCGTTCTGCAGCGCGCTTCTGGTAACCTTGGCAGGATCCAGAATCCCGGCCTTTACCATGTCAACATACTCTTCCTTCAAAACATCAAAGCCTACGCCCTCTGCAGACTCCTTCACCTTATTGATGATAACGCTACCCTCTAAGCCTGCATTTGCGGCAATGTGGAACAGGGGAGCCTCCAGTGCCTTCAGCACCAGCTGAGCGCCTGTCTTCTCGTCGCCGTCCAGCGTCTCAGCCAGCTTTGCCACTTCCTTGGAAGCGTGGATATAAGCTGCGCCGCCGCCGCAGATGATGCCTTCCTCCACGGCTGCCCTGGTAGCTGCCAGCGCATCCTCCATGCGGAGCTTTGCTTCCTTCATTTCGGTCTCGGTAGCTGCGCCCACACGAATTACGGCCACGCCGCCTGCCAGCTTTGCAAGCCGCTCCTGCAGCTTCTCTCTGTCAAAGTCTGAGGTGGTCTCTTCAATCTGCTTCTTGATCTGGGCAATTCTTGCCTGGATCTCGCTCTTATCACCCTCGCCGTCAACGATAACCGTGTTTTCCTTCTGCACCTTGACGCTCTTGGCATGGCCCAGCATATCCATGGTGGTATCCTTCAGCTCATAGCCAAGATCGGAGCTGATTACCGTACCGCCTGTCAGAATTGCAATATCCTGCAGCATATCCTTTCTTCTGTCGCCATAGCCGGGAGCCTTCACAGCCACCACATTAAAGGTGCCGCGCAGCTTATTGACAATCAGGGTGGTCAGAGCCTCGCCCTCAACATCCTCGGCAATAATTAACAGCTTGGCGCCGGACTGCACCACCTGCTCCAGCAGGGGCAGAATCTCCTGAATATTGGAAATCTTCTTATCGGTAATCAGAATATGAGGATTGTCCAGCGTTGCCTCCATCTTATCCATATCCGTAGCCATATATGCGGAAATATAGCCTCTGTCGAACTGCATACCTTCTACCAGGTCAAGCTCCGTCTGCATGGTCTTGGACTCTTCAATGGTGATAACGCCGTCTCCGCTTACCTTTTCCATCGCATCCGCAACCAACTGTCCTACGCCTTCATCTCCGGCGGAAATAGCAGCGACTCTGGCAATATGCTCCTTGCCGTTCACCTTCTGGCTCATGCCGGAAATAGCCTTTACCGCACAGTCCGTAGCCTTTTTCATACCTTTTCTTAAGATAATGGGATTAGCGCCTGCTGCCAGATTCTTCATCCCCGCATTCACCATTGCCTGCGCAAGAACGGTAGCGGTAGTGGTTCCGTCTCCGGCCACATCATTGGTCTTGGTAGCCACTTCCTTTACCAGCTGAGCGCCCATATTCTCAAATGCGTCCTCCAGCTCGATCTCCTTGGCGATGGTCACGCCGTCGTTGGTAATCAGCGGTGCGCCGAAGGACTTATCCAGCACCACGTTTCTTCCTTTGGGTCCCAATGTTACTCTCACGGTGTCTGCCAGCTGATTGACACCAAGCTCTAAAGCTGCACGGGCTTCCGCACCGTATTTAATTTCCTTTGCCATTTTGATCTGCCTCCATTTTCAATATAATATTTTGTGCGCCGGTCTGTCAGCCGGCAATGATTGCCAGAATATCGCTCTGCTTCACAATGATATATTCATCCTCGTCCAGCTTTACTTCCGTCCCGGAATACTTGGAATAGATCACCTGATCTCCGGCCTTGACCTCCATCTTGATTTCCTTGCCGTCCACCACGCCTCCGGGGCCGACTGCCACAACCTCAGCCTGCTGGGGCTTTTCCTTATTCTGTCCGGGCAGAACAATGCCGGACTTGGTGGTCTCTTCCGCAACCAGCTGTTTTAATACGACTCTGTCGCCTAAGGGTACTAACTTCATAGTGATACCTCCTTATATCATGATTGGTTTATTTTTGTTAGCACTCATTTGCTTCGAGTGCTAATCATCAAAACATATATTAGTTTTATATGCAGAGTTTTTCAAGCGCATTCACGCCAATTCAAGAATTGTTTTCTCATTTTTACTCGTTTTTCCTATTATTTCCTTTTATTTTCTCAACAATCGCCTGTAAAAAGATTTTATATTTCGTTAATAATTTACAGCTGCTTGAAGAAAAAAGGCCGCGGAAACATTTGTCTCCGAGACCTTCTTTTCTTCATCTGCAGTCCGTTTTTATTCAGCCTTCCCTGCTTCTCATTTCCTCAGCTCACATAGCTGCCGTAACCGGAGGCGGAGCCGATCTTCGCCAGCCTGCCTTCTGTTTTCTTTTCCTTCACTCTGTTAATGATTGTGGGCACGGCTCCCAGCAGCAGGAACATATACAGCAGCGCCAGGTTGCCGATATAGACATTTTTCTCGATAATTCCTACCTTAAGCGCCCTGGATACCGATCTGTAGCATTCAAAGACATTGTAGCCCAAATCGCCGAAGCCGCCGTCCCTCATCATGCGGATCGCCCAGTCCAGCCTGTCCCCCAAATAGGTCATGGCCAGCATGACAACAATGCTGATGACAATCCCCTTCTTGGTCAGCCTGCCTCCCAGCAGCTCATAGCCCTTTAATACGCCCACCGCCATCACCGCACCAGACAAAGCGGCCACATAGCCTAACTGGCTTAACAGCACGATGCTCAGCACTCCCACCAGAGAACCCAGTATGGCTCCTACAATACCGCCTATCATATTTTCTTTCTTTTTCGCCTTCTCCTGCTCGGCCAAAGCCGCGCTCCCCCGCATCTTCGTCTCACAGTCCGGGCAGAGATGAAGGTAACTGGTGCCCGACACGTATGCCGCCACCTCCTCCGCACGCCCGCACACACTGCAGCAGGGCGTACAGCCCTTTTCCTTCAGGAAGGAAATCAAGCCGTTCATCGCCTCCTTCAGCCTCTCCGGCAGGGCGTCTCGAAGCTTCCGCTGGTTGATAATGTTCATCAGGGGAACCGTAATATTGTTTCCCGATTGTCCGCCCACGCTCAAAGTGCTTACGCTCTTGCTCAGATTCTTAAAATCCTCCGACATCAGAGCCCCGCCGCCGGGCGTCCTTGCCGCGGTGTGTATTGTCAGGGCATAAGGCACCTGACTGTCCGCCGCATAAACCACCAGGTCAAAGCCCTCCTTCTGTCCATAAATCACGTTATTTTCACTGTCAAAACGCATTCCCACTGACATTGCCAGCTGAGAATAGAAATCTGTCAATTTACTCATTTTCTCCCTCTCCTTTTACCAATACTTTACTCTAACACTTGATTTCCAGATACCCCAGCAGCTTGGACATATCATATTCTTCCAGCACGCCCAGATTAGAATCATAAAACTTCCCGTCATAATGCACCAGATAATGACAGAAACGCCCCATCTTCTCCATCATGATACAGCACTTGGGCAGCACCGCATCCCGCCCTTCCGTGTACACGATAATGTCATTATGGTCCAGCCCATAATAGTTCAAAGCGGAAATCACGCGTCCCATGGTTGCCTGCCATTCTCTGCAGTCCATCACGCTGATGACCTCGGCAATGGTCACCCCCGCAAGCATGGCAACGCAGGCCTGTCCGCAGAGACCGTCCTCCGGCTGAATGATAACCTTCACACCGTCAATTTTGCGAATGGGATTGTCGAAGCTGTAAGGGCTGTTCTGATCCATGCGGATCAGGGAGCCGTTTACGTGCAGCAAAATCTTGTGAGGTACTCCCAGCTCAACGCTGACCGCATCCTCGTCCTCAATGTGGATCTCATAATTTCCCTTTTCTATAGGAAGAAGCTCGCAGTCTATAATCTTGTTGTCCAGGACTACCTCTGCCTGGATCACATCCCGCTGCTTGCAGACCTCCCATATATTAAAAGGAATGGGAATCATATAACCCTTTTCTTTTTTTTCGATCCTGGACTCAAAAAAATATCTCATTCATTTTACCTCCGCTTCTTTTAATATATCAAAAAGGCCCTTGCTTGTAAACGGCCTTTCATGCCTTTTTCCTCACCCGTGACGGTGAGATTCCATACCGTTTCTTAAACAGCTTGCTGAAATGATATGCGTCGTCATACCCGACGGATGCCGCCACCTCCTGAATGCTTCCGGAGTATCCGCCGGCCAGCCGCTCCCTGGCCTTTTCCAGTCGAATATTAATCAGATGACGTATAGGAGTATCCCCCGTCTCGCTCTTAAATATTTTCGATATGTAAAAGGGGCTCAGGTACATGTTCTCCGCGATCTGATCCAGGGATATTTTCTCGCTGTAATGATCCTCAAAATAGTCAATTATCTGCTCCACAATATTCTTCTTGTTCACAGCCTCCACGGACTCTCCGTCCGCCTGCTCTTCTGATCTGCACGCTTCCCTGAACACCAGCAGAATCATCTGCATCAGATAGGCCTTCAGCATAAAATAGCGCCCCTGCCTGCACGCTGATTTTTCGGCCTCCATGGCAGAATACAGCTTAAACAGCCGCTGCCACAGCTCTCCGGCAGTGTGCAGGACATGCCCGCCCTCCGGCACGGGCAGCGCGTTTTCAGGGCAGCCGGAAATCCGAAAGTCCTTGGCTCCCGCAAAAAACTCCGTGGCCGGCGTTTCTGCTTCGGGGCATGCCAGCGCCTGATGCTTCACGCCCGGATTGATAATCAGCACATCCCCCTCCTTCACGGAAACAATACCGTCCTCAAACCGATACTTTCCCTCTCCGGACAGGATAAACGCCAGCTCAAGGTGTTCATGGCTGTGGTAAGCAGACTCATCCCTGTTTTTATCCCTGGTTCCCTTCCAGGTGTAAAGAAAGGTCGGATTCATCTCTTCGATTGAAATACACATGTGGCAACCTCCCCAGCTAACCAATTCCCAGAATTAAGATTGCAAATCTGAAATACACCAGCAGTGACAGCGCGTCCACAATGGTGGTAATAAACGGACTGGCCATCACTGCCGGGTCAAAGCCCAGCTTTTTTGCGCCGATGGGGAGCAGGCATCCCACCAGCATAGCCATCAGTACGGCCGCCACAAGAGTTAGACAGACCGTCAGCGCTACCAATACTCCTACCCGGTCAAACAGCATCAGCTTGATAAAATTCGCCGCCGCCAGAGACAGGCCGCAGAGCATGGCCACCCGTATTTCCTTCCATACCACCCTGGGCACATCCCTGTATTCAATTTCCCCCAGAGACAGACCGCGGATCACCGTCACACTGGCCTGCCCGCCGGCATTTCCGCCTGTATCCATGAGCATGGGGATAAAGGCAATCAAAGCGGCATAAACACTCAATGCCTCCTCAAAGGAGCTGATGATGGCCCCCGTAAAGGCTGCGGAAATCATCAGCAGGAGCAGCCAGGGAATTCTTTTCAAATAAGTCTCCCACACCGTGGTCCGCATATAGGGCTTATCGCTGGGCAGGATAGCCGCCATTTTTTCCATATCCTCCGTGGCTTCCTCTTCCAGAATATCCACAATATCATCCACGGTGATGATTCCTACCATCCTGTTTTCGTTGTCCACCACGGGCATGGCCGTAAAATCATATTTTTTAAACTGAGCAGCCACCTGCTCCTGGTCCGTATGCGTATTGATGGAGATTACATTCTCGTGCATGAAATCTCCGATCACCTGACTTCCTTCGCTTAACAGCAGATACCTGAGAGCAACCGTTCCCACCAGCCGCCGCCTGGCATCCAGTACATAGCAGATATTGATGGTCTCACTGTCCAGGCCGACTCTGCGGATATGTTCAATGGCCTGCTCTACAGTCATACTCTCCTTTAAGGAAACATATTCCACAGTCATAATGCTTCCTGCGGAGTCCTCCGGGTATCCCAGCAGCTGGTTAATCGCCTGTCTGGTATCCGGCTTTGCGTTTGCCAGCAGCTTATCCACTACATTGGCAGGCATCTCCTCCAGCAGATCCACCGCGTCGTCCGCCATCAGATTGTCGATGACGTTTGCCGCCTCCGCATCGGAAAGGGAGCGGATGATGGTCTGCTGATTTTCCACCTCCAGGTAGGAAAATACGTCTGCTGCCAGGTCCTTCGGCAGAATCCGATACACCTTTAGCAGGGTTTCCTCCTCCAGTTCCTCCATTAAAACGGCAATATCCGCATCGTTTAGTCCTGACAGGAACTGACGAAGCCCGGTGTACTGCCTTGTTTCAAGAAATTCCAGCACTTCCTCCAGGTCGTTTCTTTTCTCCATAGCATTTCTCCTTATGTGGTTTTTTTATCGGGTTACTACTTCGACCCGGAAGCGGGTTGTCCGAACCGACTACCTGAATCTTCATTAAAAACCACCTCCCTTCGAAATGCCGTCATTCCAGGTAATTATATTCTTTTTCACTACTCTTTGTCAACGAAATAGAGCTCTTTTATCTTTTCAAATTTTACCTTTCCCCCGGCAGCCTCCACCATGCTTCCCTTAACGGCTTCCGCCCCTGAGGCCGGAAGCACCAGGCGCAGTGTCACCCTGTCAGTATACTCGCTGGAGACAGGCTCTATTCCGGCATTTTTCAGCAAGTACAAAATCTTGCCGATCCCATTGTAATCCGTCGTTACAAGAAGCTCCACACCGGGACGCATCCGCCCAAGGGTGCAGTGCCTTAAGCCCTCCTGTACCGCCCTGGTATAAGCCCTTACCAGCCCTCCTGTGCCCAAAAGCACGCCGCCGAAATACCTGGTCACCACTACCGCCGCATTGCGGATCCCCTCTCCCAGCAGCACCTCCAGCATAGGGCGCCCCGCCGTGCCGCCCGGCTCTCCGTCGTCGCTGCACCTGGTCAGCTCCCCCCGGTCTCCCAGACAGTAGGCATAGCAGTTATGCCTGGCATCCCAATATTTCTTCTTCGTTTCTTCTATAAATGAAAGAGCCTCCGCCTCGCTTTCACACTTTCTCAGCGTAGCGATAAACCGGGATTTTTTCTCTTCGTATTCCCCCTGTCCGCCCTCCAGCAGCACCCGAAAGGAGCCTTGATCCTGATTATTCATAACGCATGTTACCCTTCCTGCCCGTAAACTCTAAAAACAGATTAGCATAATTTTGCAAAAATGTGAAACAATTATTAAGATTATTAAGTTGAGAAGAAAACCTTTATTTACATATCTGAATTTGTTATAATATGGTGGGTAATGTTTTAAAACCCAGAAAGGCGTGACAGAATGAATTATGGAAAAAAAGGTGTCCGCGCACAACAGAGGGCACTGAATTCAAAAGCAGGCAAAATAGAAAGAAAAATCGTGCTGGGAGTCCTCAAGCTGACACTGATCGCCCTGATCGGTGTGGGCGTCTGCGGCGTTGCCGCAGGAATCGGAGCCTTTAACGCTATTCTTGACTCCACTCCCATCATTCAGTTAAGCTCCGTGGTGGCTTCCGGCGAAGCAACCGTGGTCTACGATTGCGCAGGAAATGAAATTGACCAGTATATCAGCTCCAACTCCAATCGTTTCCGCATCGAATCCATGGACGAGCTGCCCGATTACCTGGGCAAGGCCTTCGTAGCCATCGAGGACGAGCGTTTTTACCAGCACAACGGCATCGACTTTAAAAGTATGCTTCGTGCCGGCTACCAGTTTTTAAAGACCCGTGGCGACGAGACACAGGGCGCCAGCACCATCACCCAGCAATTATTGAAAAACACCGTCTTTACCAGCTGGACCTCCGAGGGTAAAAACATGATCAAGAAGATCAAGCGTAAGCTGCAGGAGCAGTACCTTGCGCTGGAGATCTCCAAGTATTATGATAAGGATGCTATTCTGCTGGAATATATGAACGCTATCAACCTGGGGCAGAACACCCTTGGCGTGGAAGCCGCTTCCAAGCGTTATTTCGGCAAATCCGCCAGCGAGCTGACCGTCTCCGAGGCGGCGGTCATCGCCTGCATTACCCAGAATCCGTCCGGCTACAACCCGATCCGCTATCCCGATAACAATGCCAAACGCCGGGAAAGATGCCTGAACAAGATGCTGGAGCTGAATTTCATCACTCAGGAGCAGTATGACGAGGCCATCGCCGACACGGAGGCGGTCTATGAACGAATCGGCAACTACGATATTGATTACAAGGAAAACGCCAACACCAGGTCCGGCTCCTATTTTTCCGATGCCTTATATGAGCAGGTGCGGGACGATCTGGTAAACTTGGCCGGATACACCGAGGCAAACGCGGAAAAGCTGCTGACTGCAGGAGGCTTACGCATTTATTCCACCCTGGATCCCACGATTCAGTCCATTGTTGACGAGGAAGTGGAGAACGCTGAAAATTTCCCGGAAAAGGTGGACTGGTATTTAAACTATGCCCTGACGGTGCGCACTGCGGACGGCAATAAGAACTACAGCAAGGAAAACATGATGACCTGGTTTAAGAAGAACGGGCAGTCAAAATTTAACCTGATCTTCTCTTCCCATGAGGACGCATATGAAGCCATTGAAACCTATCGCACCGCCGTTTTAACCGAACTGGGAATCGCGGACGACGAGGATAATTATCAGGAAACTATTTCCCTGACCGCCCAGCCTCAGGCCGCTGTGGTCGTCTCCGACCAGAACACCGGTTATGTGGTGGCCATGGTAGGCGGCCGGGGCACCAAGGAAGGGCGGAGAACTTTAAACCGTGCCGTACACGCAGTGCGGCAGCCCGGTTCCTGCTTTAAGATTCTGGCCACTTACGCTCCCGCCTTAGACAGTGCCGGGATGACTCTGGCCACCGTATTTAACGATGCCCCCTTTAACTATGATGACGGGACCCCTATACGCAATTCCTATTCCAATACCAAAACGCCTTATAAGGGTATCCAGTCCATACGCTCCGGAATAAAAGATTCCATAAACATTCTGGCCGTAAAGACTACCACGATTATTACGCCGCAGTTAAGCTATGATTATTTGTTGAACTTTGGATTTACTACCCTGACAAACGGCACGGTGAAGAACGGTCAGACCTTTACGGATGTCCGACAGCCTATTGCTTTAGGCGGACTTACCAACGGTGTCAGCCCTTATGAATTAAACGCTGCCTACGCTTCCATCGCCAATCTTGGGAATTATATAGAGCCCAAGCTCTATTCAAAGGTAGTGGATTCCGAAGGCAATGTGATCCTGGACAATACCGTGCCCAAGAGCAGGCAGGTTTTGAAGGAAACCACCGCATACCTGCTGACCAGCGCCATGATGGACGTGCTTACCTCCGGTACCGGTACAAGGGCCAAATTCAGCAATACCATGGCCACTGCCGGCAAGACAGGCACCACTACGGGCCCCACCGACATATGGTTTTCAGGATTTACGCCTTACTACACCTGTACTGTCTGGGTTGGCTACGACAATAATGTAGACTTAAGTAACACCAATACCTCCAAATACCTTTGGAAGGCAGTTATGTCCAGAATCCACGAGGATCTGCCTGACCAGCAGTTTTTTGTCCCTGAGGGACTTGTGCGGGCGCAGGTATGCGGCAGGTCCGGACTGCTGCCCATACCGGGACTTTGTGACGAGCATATGAAATACGAGCTTTTTGCGGAGGGCACCGTTCCCACGGAAAGCTGCACGATTCACTATGAAGGCAATATCTGCGCCTATGACGGGCTGCCGGCAGCTCCTACCTGCCCCTTCCCCGTATACGGCAGACTGGAGCGGCCTTTGATCGAAGACCCTGTCCTGCTGAGCGGTTCCACCATGATTACCACCAACCCCGACGGCACCCAGAGCATCTCTACGCCTCCCACCGCCGAGCATTGCCAGCATGACGAGATCTTTTATGCCGATCCAAACTGGCCGGAAATTCAGACCAATCAACAGATAGAACTGGATCAGCGGAACGCAGCTGCGGCGGCCGCTGCCGCCGCGCAAAACACGCCTCCAGAAGGCACACCTCCGGAGGGCGCCGCGCAGTAATTGAAACGGTATCGTCCAACAAGTGAAGAAAGCTCCAATAAAGAAAGCCCGAACAATGTGCTGTAGCAGTACATTGCTCAGGCTTTCTTCGGTGTGAAGCATTAGAAGTTCTTCTCACACTACCCCTCTTATCTCATCAATCTTTTTGCGCAGCTCGGCAACGCCGTTCTGCGCATTTTCAATGGCACGGCACTGCTTTCCGAAAAGCTCCTCCGGCTCTTCACGATACTTCTCATAGTAGAGCTTTCCTATCTCCGCATAATTTTTCTTAATAACTTCCTCACAAGTAGCAATCTGATTCTTCAAGCCGATAATTTCCGCAGTCTCCTTCGCCTTGTCTGCAATCTTACCGCTCTTCTCCGTGATGGCTTCCCCCAGCTTGTCAAAAAAATCCATAATCTCACTCCTTCCAGAAAACAAATGCCGCTTCCAAGTGACGGGACGTCACTTTGCGCTTTTGTTTTTCTTTTGCGGTTATTATACCATACAAAATTTTACCCGTAAAGTAACTGTGTAAGCCATTGCACATTCCCGTGGAATTGTGGTATAATTTAAAACAGGAAACGGCTGAGTGGCCGGCCATACCACACAAAAGTATTAAATGAGGTGACATCATGGAACAGCCATTGTATACTGCCTTAAAGGTGAACAATGAAATTGAGCTTTGTGAAATTTCCGATCTTGAATGCAAACAGCTCATTGAGCGCCAGCTCTTAAAAGAACGTATCTCGTATTTTATTCGTTGGGTAAAGCCTTCCATCTTTCGCCGCAGAAAAAATTTATGTATTATCTGCGTCAATGAAAATATGGTGGACGCCGCCGAGGATGTGGTCCGCTCGATCTGTGATGAAAAGGGGTATCCTGTCAGATTCCTGATGAGGAAGTCACAAAATCAGTATTTTTAAGCAGGTTCTCTTTTCCGTCATACCCATACAGGACGGGAACATCCAAGCATTTGACCGCACCCATATTTTTGAGTGCGGCCATGCTTTTTTTCTGCCTGAAATTATCTGGTCATGCTTCGTTGGTATGCTTCAAGATGCAAACCGCGAAACATATTATTCAGTTCAACGCCAACCTGCCTGGCAACCTCCTGGCTGGTAATTCCGGGACAGGTAACATTTAATCCGCCGTTGATCACAGGCTGATTATTCTGATTCTGAACAATATTGCTGACATTGCTGATTTGTCTTATTGCATCGTGGAACTGCCTGTTTTGTTCATACATGGAGGCGGGGGCAAGCTTGTCTTCCACCCGGCTAAAATACGCGTTCCATTTTTGCACCATGTCATACATCGCATCTCCGGGCTGAAGGGGATACAAGATCTGGCCGTCTTTCGTGACTATTATCGCATCGTCCGTACCGGCATTGCTTTTATCGTTCATCATCTTTTGCGGCTGCCTTTCCCGGTAAGCGGCAGTCTCCGGTTCACTCCTGTCGGCGCTTGCTAAGATTGCCAGATACCTTTGCTTAAAGCTTTCAAACTTTTCCTCCGACAAATTAAGGATTTCATCGCTTGTAATACTAAACTCTTTGAGAGCAGCGTTCATCTTCGCGTTTTCTTCCATATCGGCAAGCTCTTCCCAGCGTGTCTGATATTTTTCAAAACCACTGATTAATCCGGCCCAATAAGATTCCGTATCCTTTATAAGCCGATCATAATAAGAATCCGACGCTTCCATGAGCGTATCATAATAATTGTCGGATGCCTCTGCCTGCTGATCGAGCGCTTCTGCCTGCTGATTGATTGCGTCGAGCCTTTTCTCAAGGACGCCGATTTCTTTCTCGATCCCGGAAACTCTTATGCTTTCTTTTACATCCGCAACATTTTCTTTTGCGTCTCTGATCCCTTTGGTATCCGTTACATAGTGCATACCCTTGTCTTCACTGTATATAAGTGAAGTTCTCTGATTCTGCATACGCGCCAAATCATACTGCGCCTTCTGCAGGTCCAGTTCATTTTTCCTGGCCTTGGCTGCTTCGTTGATCTTATCAATTTCTTCCTGCTTTGCATCAATTTGGACCTGAACGGAATCCTTTTCGGCAGCGACAGCATCCTTTTGGGCCTTTAAGGCTGCTTCGGCGGCATCCTTTTGAGCCTCCAGCACTTCTTTGGCGGCATTCTTCTCTGCCTCCAGCGCCTTTACAGCGGCATCCTTTTGTTCGCTGTAGGAAGTAATTTTATTCCCTAATATTTTTCCGACATAAGAAATAATACTGCCCATTTTAGATAATTCTTCTTTGACGCCGTCTAAATAGGATTTACCGGTCTCTTTACCGGCAGCCTTTGCAGCAGATTTTGCTGATGAACTGAGTTTAAGGTTCGGTTTTAATTCAACGTTTTTACTTGCATTATCTTCCAGCAGATTCATAATATTCTGCTTTATGGCTTCGGCTCTTGCTTTTACTTCATCTAATACATCTTTATTTGTGCCATAAACGCCATGTTCCAGATTATTATAGATACTCATTAGCTCTGTCAGAAGTTCAATTGATTTTCCTGTGACACCGGCATTTTTTGCAAGGTCTTGTAATCTCTGACAGTCATTGGCTGTATTTAAATTAGTTACCTCTGCTGTCTGCTTTGCAAGTATTAGATTCCAAATCTGCTCTTTTGCCAATGTAGAGTAAGTACCTTCACTAATTAATGCTTTTACTTCCTGAGCAGTAGCAGCAGCAAGATCAAAGCTTGCCAATTTTAATGCTTCTTTGGCAATGTTAAGATTCTCAGTATGCTCAATGATTTCCTGATAATTCTCGACTCCCATAGCCTTTAGCTGGGTAGCATAGTACTCCTTATTTTGCTCCGTTAATTGTGCAAGGAAATCACTGTTGTCTGCCCATTCACTGGCAAGGGCATTTGCGGCTTCCCAGCAGTCATTGTAAGAGGAATTCACATTGCCCAAAACCTCCTGAAAATGATCCCAGGAATCAAGGCCCCGTATTTCTGCATCAAATCCGGATAGTGTGTCTGCGCTTACAAATCCATCGTCACGCTTAGCGCCAAGAGCTTCTGATATTTTGGAAATATTGCTGGACATAGAAGAGAGCTGCTGGGATTCGTCTACTAATTTGTTGATTTTAGATACAGCTTCCTCTGCAGAAATATCTAAGTTTTTGAAGTAATTGGTAGAATCTGCTTCGTTGAATACTTCAGTTGTGAGGCGGCCTTTTGCAGCAAGATCAAGCAGGGTTTCCCCTAGCTTTTTAATGGATTCGCTTTCGGAGGTGAAGGAGGCTGACCAAGCGTCCTCAAAAGAAGAATATCCCATCGTTTCAGGTGCCAATGCGCTCTTAACTTTAGTAATCGCATCCGTTACGCTTTCCGCACCAGTAATAGCTTCCAGACTTAATTCGGCTTCGGCATATGTAAGTTTGTTGATTATATCAATTAACTCAAGATATTCATCGCTTCCTAATGTTTTTGGATCTTTTATAAGCGCACTGACGGCGTTCTGAAATTTTCTAGGGAGATATTCATAATCATCATCAAGTCCAAGCGAAACCCTTAGCATGGGAACCCCGCTAACTTCACCCAGATCAAGCACATTACAGATTGTTTTTAAAAAGCCATCAACCTGTTGAACATATTCATTTACCGGTAAGTCCTTTAACTCTACATCAAATAAGCCATTCCAGGCATCAGCAAACCCGTCTTTATTTTCATCCATTGATTCAATTATTTTATTTACAAAAACACTTAAGTCATTATCTGTCTTAATGTTCAGGGCGTCCCAAGTATCACTACTAATGGACGATAGAAAAGTGGTAATATCATTCCTTACATCTTCATTTTCAATCTCCCAGTATTTGTCTTTACTAAAAGTTTCCTGAAGCAGGGCTGTACGCACCTGATTCATATCAGACGCAATTTTTGCTTCATAGGTTTGAATATAAGACGTTATACTTTGCATGATCGCGTTGTAATCGGCTTCTGTCATTGAATCAACCTGTTCTCTGCTTTTAGAGACTAAATCCAACTGCTCCAGTATAAAATATCTTAGCGCAGTATTATGATTGACTTGGCCGGAAGAGGCATAAATAAATTTGGTGTGGTTTAGCACATCCCTAATTTCATCAATGGATTTTAAATTTTTTAGACTTTCTAATTCAGCTGTTATTTCTTTTGTTGTAAAGTCCTTAATACTGCCAAAGCCTGAACGAATTTTAAAATCATTCCAAGATTTTTCAAAATCTGATAATGCTTCATTGCTATTATAATCATCAAGTATATCCTGGATTTTATGTCCTTCACTGTCTCCATTTGTTATGTAATCATTGGCTTGTTTCTTGATATAATCTTCATATTCATTATTCAGCTCTGAAAGTTTACCCTTAGCAAACGCAATTTTCTCACCCTGTGCATTGAAATACATGGTAAGATTCGGCATGATTTCAGAAACCTGACCGATTATTTGTTTATATCTGGTGTAGTCATCCGTGGATAATCCGATATTTTCCCCAAGCTGATTTACCCCTTTAGAGAGGATTTGATATTCTTTGTTCAGGTCGGACAGTGTAGAAGCATTACCTGACATAGAGTTTATAGAAGAATTCATTTCCGATGCTAAAGCCTGTGCACTTTCAGCTGCATGCTTAGAGGCGTTTGCATGTTTATCTATTTCTTTTACTACTGCTGTCCCAATTGTACCTACCAGCTGCATTGCAGAACCAATCCCAAAGCTTACGGCAGCATTTAACAGTACTGTCTTCAGGCGAAACCCGTCAACAGCCTTACCTGCCGCTTTCAGGTGGGACTTATATCCGTCAATGGAGGCCGGTGCATCTTTGGAACAGGTAGAAAGATATTCTTTAAATTGGGCATTGTTTTTTACGATTGCTTTGTCAAAATCATTAATATCTGCCTTACCAGTCTTTAATTTTACATTCCATTTATTAATCGCTTCTTCTGCTTCTGCAAAGTGCTTTTTCATGTTTTTGATATTTGTTATATCTATCCCAAAAATATTGCCCTGCAGATCAATCTTTCCTTTATCTTTGTTCCAAATCTGAGTTATGCCATAATCCTTATTCGTCGCTGCCAGCACAGAGTTTAAAGCAGTCAGAATGACAGGGATCTCGCCTACCGAGTTTGTCAGGGCCTGGGCTCCTTGAATCAAGCGGTCAAAGAATGAAATGCCCCCCAATATTGCGTTCTTATCCGTCAGTGTATTTACAAATGAATCGAAGCTGTTAGACAGGGAATTTAAACGCCCCTCCCAGGAAGAAGCGGTTTTCTCTGCTTCCTCCAGTGCCGAACCCGTTCCCTGCGAAAACTCGCCGAGCATCTTTTCGTACAAATCCCATTGGGAAAGCAGACCGGACAAAGCGTCAGCATGGTCCTTACCGCCAATGTCCGATAACAAGCCTTGCTTTTCCGCACTGTTATCGGGCAGGGATTCGTACACGTTTGCTAAATCTTTAAGCACTTCCATCGGCTTACGCAGCTTAACGGCACCCTCTTTTACATATTCCAATTCAACCCCCAGCGAATGGCACCTTGCCTCCACCCTTTTCAGCTGCTCTTCATCTATGATCTCATCATCAAATTCTCCGGATACCTGTTGAAGATTTAAGATAATTGAACGGAAGGCCTGGCCTATTTCAGAACCGCTTCTTTTAGTGGCCGCAATCATCGCTGCTTCCGCTGCCGTCAGCTCATCAATGGCAATCCCCGCATTTGCTGCAAATGAAGCCGCTATACGTGTGGCATCAGCAATATCCGTCAGGCTTGCCAGATTTTGATTACTGATGTAATTCGCCCCGTCAAGCACAGCACTTAATTTTTCTATGCTGCCGCCATATTTATATGCCGCATCAGTGGCAAGCAGATAACTATTTGCGCTGTCTGCCGTCATATTCCCCGCTGATTGTGCAAGCAATGACAGCTCGCTTAATTCTTTTGACAATGCCCCATAACCAGAACGCACCATCTCCTGAACACCAAGCAGATAATTTCCTGATAATTGGCCATACTTACTTGCAGTCTGAAAGGCTTCCTCGCCAAGCTCTTGAAGCTGCCGCTTAGTCATTTGGGAATTCTTACTGATTTCCGTCAATATTGTATCATTTGAGCGCAATGTGGATAATGACTTTCTAAAATTGTTTACTGCTAACGAAGCCACGCCAAAGAAGTTTCCGATTTTAGTAATATGTCCCAGCAGATCCTTGATTTTCCGGGAAGCACTTTTACCTGCATATCCCATATTGATCACTTCTGACTGAAACAACCCAAGCGCGTCTGCTGCATTTCCTAACGTTCCCGGATCATTTACAGAATCAATAAGCTCCCGGATTCTCTCGCTCTCTGCCAGAAGAGCAGAGGATTCCCCCACTCTGCTGTTCTTACTAAGAAAAGCTGTCAAATCCTTACTAAGCTTATCTTTTTTCAGGCTGACATTTACGGACAGGGGTGTTTTCTCCGCATAGGCCTTCATGTCAGCAATAACTTTCCGGATTTTGATCTTGGTCTTACTGCCGTCAATATTTAAGGCGTCAATTTCCTTGAACGTCATATGATGCAGACTCTTGTCAATCTCCCGCTTTAAATTTTTGTCGTCAAGCTTTCCCTTTAGCTTCAAAATATCAAGTTTTCCGCTCAATTCTTTCATGTAATTGTTAATTTCATTTTGGGTATTGCCTTTTGCAAGTGTAGCTGTCATGCTTAACATGTTAATTGCTTTCTCCAGCCGGCGTATATCCGCATTCACCGTAAACGGTAGATAGTCCGTACCTATACAAAACTGGAGCAAACCTGTATGATAG
>CAJUIA010000007.1 GCA_910586485.1 uncultured Acetatifactor sp. | reverse complement strand
TTAAAGTATGGCATAAAACTTTCAATTAGTTAAGGCGCAGGGTTTGACGTTTACATTACTCTGTGTTGGCTCTGCCTTATTTCCAGTCCCGGAAAAGACATTCCCGAAGCAGGGACGGGGATAGTCTGCACGGCTTCAAGTGATACGCAGTCAGAGATTGTTGCTAAGATTTTGTCAATCGCTTTTTCTTCATGTTCATCAAATGTCAGCAACAGTATTTTCATAATATTATCGCCCACTTTCAAAGTGCAATGTGTTTTTACATTATCATACTATTTGTGCGTCTGCTAATTCCATAAACAAGGATAATTCCTGTTATGACATTAACAGCAATTCCTAATACAATCATTTTGCCTGTTAATTCCATTCCGTTATACCCGGAAAAAGCATACAGATAATACATAAAGTCTATAAACGATATGTAACTGCCAAAAAACTGGCTAAATAAATTATTGACTAATAAAATGATCAGAGAAGCGCACATCATACTGGATATATTCGACATATACAAGGATAAAAGCACTAAAAACAGAACCATTGTTATCTGCGGAAAAGCTAATAACAACATTTGTAACAAATATTCCTGTGCATGATCGAAGATATGACTGCCCCATAAAAAGAAACCTGTTACAATGCTGACGATTACCACAAACAAAAAACAGATCAGTGCAACTGTGGAAATACTGACAGTTTTTGCGATTAAAAGCTGTTTTTTGGAAACGCCATTCAACAAAGGCTGCCTGAACATACCGCTTGCCTTTTCCCCGCAAATCAATACTGCGCTGATAAAACTAAGGAATAGTGTACCGACAATATCAATATAGGACTGCATACACATTGTTGGAAATTTACCGCCTGCATAATATCCCATGCCATTATCTTCTTGAAGCGCATTGGAAATGATAATCACTGTTATTACAACAAAGAATAAGTATAATATCTTTTGCCTTTTTAGGCGTGCAAATTGTATATTTAATAATTTTATAATCATTTTTTACCTCTCTCAAAAATCTATTTTTTTTGTTCTGTATAAGGATATTTGAAAAAAAGCAATTCCGTACAGTATCATAATGGATATTCCTATAAGCAGTTCGCTAAATGGTATTTTCTGATACTCATATGCAAACGTCCAAAGATTAAAGTAATATCCAACCCATATTTTTTGTAATAAAGCAATATTGGAACTATATATAAACTGGTCAATCAATAGATAAATAATCACAAAAAATATTGTTTTCCATGCGTTGCGGGTACAAATACAAAGTGTAACTATACCAAGCGTTATAACTGACATATAGATACCCGATAACAGATATTTTATAATGGTTCTGATAAAGGCTGCCTGTTCAAAGATTTCATAGCCCCAACGCATAAAGGCTGTTATGTAATTGATAAAAGCCACCAACAAAACAAAAATCGTTGACATACTGACAGCAACATAGATTTTTGAACGTATCATTCTGCTGCGGGTTTCCCCATGCAATAAGGGCTGGTAAAGCATTTTGTTCCTATCTTCCTCACAAATAAACAGTGTCAGCAGAAATACATGAAAAAGAATACCCACTGTCCCGACATAAAACCGCATCATAAATTCGGGGAAATTTTTTCTCCCAACAATTCCAATATTGATATTCAGCATTTCTTCCATTTGCGGTGTTGAAATAAGAAAAGCGTAAAAGAAAGAAGCTGTAAAAAAGCAGGCAAAAAAAATGTAAATCAATTTTTGTCTGTATAGTTTTCTTGCATATAATCTTGTTAATGGATACATGGCTCTGCTCCCCCTGTCAGTTTTAGAAAAAGATCCTGCAATGAGTGTTTCCGCATGGAAAGATAGTGAATATGCAAATGGTTTGCTACAAGGTTTTTAACAAATTCATCAAAACAGATATTTTCAAGTCTGATTGTAAACTGATTTCCTTTCTGTGAAATCAGACTTATTCCTTTACACCCGGAGAGGACACTCCGGGCAGCGTTTGTTTCTTCCAGTATGCAGTCCACGATATTTGTTGTTTCGGATAAAATCTTTTCCGTTTTTCCCTGCAAGATACTTTTGCCCTTATCCAAAATTAAAATATCGGTACAGAATTTTTCCACATCATGCAGTTGGTGTGATGAAACAATAAATGTTGTGTTTCGAACTTTTGCCATATCGCAAATCAGACGGTATAGGTTAATCTGTCCCTGCGGGTCTAATCCGTTTGCCGGTTCATCTAAAATAATCAGTTTTGGCTGTCCTAACATAGCCCTTGCCAATGCCAGTCTTTGTTTCATTCCAAGAGAAAACTTTTTCACTTTCTTTTCAGCATGGTTCTTAAGTCCGACATAATCAAGCAATTCCATAACTTGCCCGTTTGGGATATTTTTATATAGATGTGCAAAACATTCTATATTTTCTCTTGCAGTCAGTTCTTGATAAAAACTAGGGGTGTCAAGTGCCGCCCCAACCTTTGACAATGCCAGTCCGGGATTTTCGTCTAATGATACGTTGTCTATGACGATTTTCCCATTATCTTTGGAACACAAATTTGTAATCATCTTTAATGTCGTAGTTTTGCCCGCCCCGTTTGTCCCCAATAGTCCCATGATATTTCCGGGTGCAAGCGCAAAGCATACATTCTGAACGGCAGTTTCCTTTTTGTATGCTTTTCTTAGATTTTTTACACTGATTATTT
The DNA here is from genome assembly GCA_910586485.1 of uncultured Acetatifactor sp. Classification (GTDB taxonomy): domain Bacteria; phylum Bacillota; class Clostridia; order Lachnospirales; family Lachnospiraceae; genus Acetatifactor. Next base: position 142,771 of record CAJUIA010000007.1, on the reverse strand, counting down.
TCTCCATTTTTCAATCCTCCCTATAATTCCAAATATTATAATTCCAATTACTTCTCCAAGGGCATTGCCTATAAATCCCTGCATATGGAGCGCGTCTTCCCACATATAATCTCCCGTGATTAGTTTTGTGACATAGTTTCCTATGATTACCAAGAATAGGAACAATGCTATGCAGTCCCAAATATTCCATTTTAGGAATGTTCTTGCAAGCACTGGAAGCCAAAGGACACAAAGCCATAACAGCAGGATAGGCACACCATAACGGAAAAGCCAAAATGTCCCTGTTCCAATCAGATAATATCGGGTAATCTGTATGACAGAAAGCAGGACAAACGCCCCAATGCTTATTACTGCCATTGCAATACAGCCTTTATTCTTTTTGCAGGTTGAAAGAGCATATAAAAATATATCCGCAAATAAGCAGGAGCTTCCTGCAATCAAAGACCATGTAATTCCTTTGTTTACTGCCAAATCCACGATCAGACAGACAAGTATTGCAACAAAGCTAAGACAGCCTAAGCCATATAACAGATACATTTTCTTTGTTTTATTCAAAAATCTTTTTACATCTGAAATTTCTGTTGACGGCGTTTCCATTTCCAAATGACAAGCCATATCGTGATATATCTCACTACATTCTGTACAATGCTCTAAATGGTTATCAATGCTCTTTTTAGAAACATCACTTACCATTCCGTCAACATAGAGAGGGAGTAAATCTCTGACAATCTCACAAGCTAATTCTTTTTCCCTTAGTTCCATTCTCTCATTCCTTTCATTATTTTCTGTTTTCCACGGTAATAAGTTACCCTCGCCCAGTTTTCTGTTTTTCCCAAAATAGCCGCAATTTCAGAAAATTGTAGTTCCCCCGCCAATCGTAAATACATGACTTCTCTTGTTACATCATCAAGGTTGTGCATTAGGCGGAAAATTTCTATTTTTTCTAAATTGTCAAGGCTTTTACTTTCAACATTTTCTGTGGAAGGTATCGTATCGTCCAGTGGGGCGGTTTTATGCCTGCTTCTTTTTTCAAGTTCTTTGTACCATAATTTTTTGGCAATTCCGCATAGCCAGACGGAAATTTTACAATTTCCCCTAAACTTGTCAATTCCTTTCATTGCTTGAAAGAATGTTTCCTGCGTCAGTTCCTCGGCAAGTCCGCTGTCCTGCGTTAAGCCGCATAGATATTTATATATCATGGCGGCGTTTTCACGATATATTTCATCAATTTTTTCTTTATCCATATCAGCACCTCATATTGTTAGTTCTTTTCAAGTGCGATTTGTTACAAACATTTTTAATTTTTTTGTTTTTTCTAACAGCCATATATATAATCATATACGATTAGGCGAATAAAACAAGCAAAAAACCGGGAAACAGCAGTCCGCAGACTGCCATTCCCCGGCGTTTCTATTGTTCTATATCTTCAGCAGGCAAAAATACAAGCCCGGCAAATTCTTCTTTATGCCTTTCCCAGACTATCAACGCCAAACCGCCAAGTCAAGGATGTAAACACCGCTAAAGCGGTAAATCCTTGACTTGGCGGTTTGCCATTGATAAAGGGTAATTAAGGCATAAATGAATATCTATGTTGCAGAAACCTTTTTTCTGTTCCATTCCCTTCATGCGATAGGGATAATCCAAACTTGTCCTTTCTTTTTGTGCGAAAGCCGAAGTCCACAGCTTTGAGGGGCGTGTGGGTATGCGTCTTAGTGATTGTATTTTGTGTGTTTCGATTTACTACAATCTTCCCGGTTTGCTTCACCGAAACGCTGGAAATGCACGACTTCGCGCATACGCAGGAACTTAATGGGCTCGCACACATCGGGGTCGTCAATCAGACGGAGAATGTTGTCATAGGTGGTGCGTGCTTTTTGCTCCGCTGCCATATCCTCCATCAGATCAGTGACAGGGTCACCTGTGACCTGAAACTGAGCTGCTGTGAAGGGAAAGCCGGAAGCGGCCTGGGGCCATACACCTATGGTGTGATCTACGTAGTAATTGGCAAAGCCGCTCTTTTCGATTTCCTCCATTGACAGGTTTCTGGTCAGCTGGTGTACGATAGTTGCCACCATCTCCAGATGTGCCAGTTCCTCAGTACCTATATCGGTCAGCAAACCGGCCACTTCACGGTCCGGCATGGAGTAGCGCTGGGAGAGGTAGCGCATGCTGGCTCCCATCTCACCGTCCGGTCCGCCGTACTGGGAGATAATCGCCTGCGCCAGCATGGCGTTGGGATTCTTGATATTTACGGGGAATTCCAGTCTTTTTTCATAATTCCACATTTATGCACATCCTCCTTCCCAGGGCAAGGGTGCTGCGCCCCATCCCCATTCTTTGCCGCATTCTGTCATATCAAGGGTCAAAGGATAGTAGTTTGCGGAGAATTCTTTCGTCATTTGTCTCCGAATATTGCTGTAGTGATTAAAGTATTCCATGGCGTTGCGGTCCGTGGGGTGGGTATCAAGGTAGAGAGCAAGCTCAATTACCACGAAGCTTACAATACCAATGTCTTTTAAAAGCTGTTCTTTTCGGCCCATCAGACGCATCTCCTTCCTGTGAAAGGTTTATCCAGCTCAGGGAATATGGTCCCGGTGCAGTATGCTTTTTCCAGATCGTCAAATAATCTGCTGAATTTCTGCCAGGGGACATATGCCATGGCAACGGGAAATTCGTTAATATTATTTTCGCATTTATGATCCTGCATTTTGCGTCCTTTCTGTTTCTTTTTGGTTAGTATTATCATATGTTTTTTGCCGGAAAGTGTTCGGTTGCACTTTTCTTTGTTTGAATAAAGTTATCTGCGTTCGTCCAGGTAAAGCTGTACCCGGTTATCAAGCTTCTCTGCGGCTTCCTCCGCGGAGCAGTCCCCGGCAAAGAAGGGCTGTAGTTCTTCGCAGGCAATCTCATATATTTCCTGGGGCCAAGGAAAATCATAACTTGCATCCTCAAACAGGGCCCAGAATTGTTCTACCTGCTTATCGGTGAGAGGCGCCGTTTTTGCGGTGATACCCAGGTAGGAAACAGAGCTTTCCTTATTTGTATTTTGCTGGTAATTGTTCAAAACCGTTTCCGTTACATCCCTGCGGCAGGAAAAAACGCCGTATCGGTAATACTGATTGTAATTCAGAACAAAGCGGTTTTGTCCTTCTGCAGAAATCAGGTAGCGGAGAAATTCTTTTGCGCCCTCCTTATACTGTGAATTGCTGTTTAAGCAGAGCAGATCGGAACTCATGCGTACACCGCGGCCTTCCGCTGAAGGCAGGCCGATCAGCACTCCCTGATCCTGGAAGCAGGCGGAGGCAAACAGCAGCTCTGAGGGCTGATTCATCGTAAGATAATAAGCGGCAAGCCGGCCGTTGGCATAGTATTCGGCCGCCTGGCTTTGGTCGGAGTAATTTAAAGTGTCGCCATATTCTTTTGCAAACTCCAAAAAATCCAGAAAGGGCTGTTCCGTCAGATGGCTGACACCTGCTTCATAGTCGATGAACTGCGGGTTGTCAGGGGTCATCAGGCCATATTGCAGCACCAGATCCAGACTATTAAGGCCCATCTGCAAAGCTTCGGCAGATGAATTTCTGACTGCGCTGATCATCTGTTCCAGCGTCCAGGTATTCAAATCTTTGGCCACAGATTTGGAGGTGGCCATGAAGGACAGGGCCGTACGGTATGGAACAGCGTATAAAATGCCGTTTGTTCTGCCGTTTTCCAGACAGGCAGGCCAATATTCTGAAGGATCCTCAATGAGATCATCCAAAGGCTCAAGATAACCGTTCCCGATACAGTCCTCCAGGTCGATGACCCAGGGACTGATCAGGTCAGGCCCCCTGCCTGCGGCCAGCTCTAACTGAAGCTGTTTGAGATAATCTTCACTGTCATTTGCAAAGGAAGGGTCAATAAGGGTAATATGGTACTTGTCGCTTTGGCGGTTAAAGGCGGCAGCCACATTGGATAAAGCTGGTGCCATATAGGAAACCAGCGTGATTTCCTGGGTTTCCGCATTCTCCGTCTGTTCCAGAGTCAATAAGTACAATTCATCCTCAAAGCGGACCAGGAGAGAGATGCTGTTGTCTTCGTTGATCGTTACGGCGAACAGCTCCTGCAGGGTATATCCCATTTCCGTAAAGGAAAGAACTTTCTGCAGGGGGGAATTTCCGTCTCCTGTCCAGATCCCGCTGACATCTGCCAGGACAAAATCTCCAGTGGCAGATCGGGTGAGCTGAAAGTCAGAGAAGGTATTTACCATGCTCCCCAGAGAGAAGAGCTTTTTACCGTCAGGCTGATCCCAGACGGTAAGCTGCTGGTCCTGGTCAAAACCATACCAAAGCGGCCCGGAATCCGTAGAAATACAGCCGGACAGCCGGTTTTCCAGGTTTTTGGAGCTGAGGGGCTGAAACTGCGCGTCGTAGGAAGAAAAGCTGCTGCCGTTTTCCGTAAGGTCTCCCGAAACGGCATACAGCGTTTCACCGGCAGAGTGCAGCCTGAGATTTTCAAACAGCAGAGGATCCTCAAAATCAAATTCCGTATTTAGTTCCTCCAAAAGCCTGCAGCTACCATCCCAGCTGCAAAGGCCGATGCCGCCGGGAACAAGGCGGTTTTGGTCATTTATAAAATACAGCCCAAGGTAGATGCCCTGATCGCTGACGCCCAGGATGCGGCCAGGGCTAATAAAGGAAAGCTCGGAGGACCAGCAGTCCGGAGTAAGGGTATAACAGCGCCATTCCTCATAAGGGGCTTCCAGTACATAAAGAGAGTAGTTGACAGTGCTGCTGGGGAAATTTTTGTCTCCATCCGTAACATATGCTATGTTATATAAAAAGCACAATTTTCCGTCATCAGAGAAGGAATCTTCTTGTATAAGGTTCAGCTTTGCATCGGCAAACATGGATTTTTGAAAGTCGGAATCCGTCATGCCCGGAAAAATATTCCGGCCCTGATTTTCAGGGTCATTGTCAAAGATTTTCTTTGGATCGGGAATCACCTTTTCAATAATATGGAAATTTATATTTTCCGTCTGGCCGGAGGTCCTGGAGGAATCCTCGCAGCCGGATAATAAAAGAGTAGCTGACAGCAGAGCTGCAAAGCTAAGTTTGATATAATGTTTAAAATTGTTTTGAAGGGTTTGCATGAAGGATTCCTCTCCATTGTATCAGTTAGATTAATTTTAAATTTCTCTTGGCGGTATTCCGCAGTCAGAATGTGTGATTTCGGTCCAGGTATGGGGGCCGTTCGTTTTTCCGCAGGCACATTTCCAGATGGCGTGATACTCCAAAGTACATACAGTACATGTTGAAAAAGCTGGAGAACTATTCCCGTTTTGATCTATTTGAATACCATTTCGGTATTCATGAGTGTAAGAACTTGTAATAACAGGGACAATATAATTCAGCGAAAATGCACATACATGTCCAGAACGCTGAACTGCGTCTACTGTGGCCGCTGCCGTGGTCATTCCCTGGCTGTAAAGTAATACAAGTGCCAGAGACAAAGCAGCAACCCTTTGTGGCAGTCTCCTTTGAGAATGCTTGATAACCATTTTTTTCATATCTATAGTACCTCCTGTTAAAATATATTTTACAAATCGGATTATAGTACAATATCAAGTGACTGTCAATTATTTTTAAATATTTTTCATGCCGTGTTTAAATATCATAAACAACAAAAGACATTGGAATTACGCAGTCTTTGACAGCATTCAATATCGCACAAACCAGCCGGCCTTGGGAATTCACAGACGAATAGTTGTAGAATACCGCGATTTGTGATAAAATCTAAGAAGCCGGCGGGAATCCGTCCGGCTGCAGAAGATTTGTACGACGGAACGGGAGAGGCTATGATTACAGAGAAGGACGGTGTGTTTAGGCTGGAGGCGGAGGAAGAAAAGACGGATACAAGTCCGATACAAGTCTAGTGTATCATACATCCGTTACGGATGGCGGTCGGAAAGAAGTACAAAGGGGTGGATATATATGATAAAGATATTGATAGCGGAGGATGAAGAGCCGATTGCACGGCTGATCAGGATGAATCTGTGCAGAGCCGGCTATGAGTGCGTCTGGGCGCCGGACGGAGAAAAGGCCGCGGACTTGATGGACGGCGGACATTTTGATCTGGTACTGCTGGACATTATGCTTCCGGGAATTAACGGATATGAGCTGATGGATTATGCCAGAACGCTTGGGCTGCCGGTGATTTTTCTGACTGCATTGGGAAGTACGGATAATAAGGTAAAGGGGCTGAAAATGGGGGCGGACGATTACTTGACAAAGCCCTTTGAAATTGTGGAGCTGCTTGCCAGAGTAGAGGCCGTGCTTCGGCGGTACCATAAGGAAGAGACACAGCTTCAGGTTCATGACGTAGTCATTGACACGGCTTCCAGGTCGGTTACGCGAAACGGGATGGAGATTCCGCTTACCATGAAGGAGTTTGATCTGCTGCTTCTGCTTGCCAGAAATCAGAATATCGCCCTTTACCGGGAGACCATGTATGAGTCTGTCTGGGGCGGGGATTACATGGGACAAAGCAGGACGGTGGATCTGCATATCCAGCGGCTGAAAAAGAAGCTGGGCTGGGACAAGGAGATTGCAGCAGTTTACAAGGTGGGATACAGGCTGGAAGGCATGAAGGACGAATAGGCAATACCGTATTTCAACTCATGCTTATTTGGAGATAGATTTTGAAATTTGCAGATAAATTATTTTTAACCACAACCGTATTACTGACGCTGATCTTTACCCTTTTCGGCATCTGGATGCTGTCCTCAGACTTTTCTGCTCTGCTGGACAGAGAGATTGAACGGGGAATCGGTGAGAGCAGAATGTTCCGCGTTCTGTTTGAGATGGGATACCGTTCCACTGTGGAGTATGGAGAGGATTATGCAGTGGGTCGTACCTTGGACAGCATCTTAAATAATGTGGAACGTGACGGCAGTCATTGCTTTGTTATGAATGATGACGTTTGGATATACGGAGAAGAGTATATAGCAGGAAACGGGCTTCTGCAGGAAACGGAAAATCTCAGGGAGGCGCTCAGAGGGACAAGCGGCTGGTGTTATAAGATCAACCGCACGGATGAGGGCTTCTTTTTGATAAACGTGATGAAAGCGGAAACGGAAACGCCGCTTTATCTAGGAATGAGCAAAGAGCTTACGGAGATCTACGGGATCCGGCAGGGGATGATCACGCAGTACCGCATTGTATTAGGCGTGTTTTTGGCAATGGGGGGGGTATGTATCTATTTATTGTCCAGATATATCACAAGACCCATCCGAAGCCTGGGGCGGACTGCAAGGCGGATTGCGGACGGAAGCTTCGAGCTTCGCAGCGGTAACCGAAGCAATGATGAAATCGGACAGCTGGCACGGGACTTTAACCGTATGGCGGATAAGCTGGTGGAACAAATGGAAGCTAAGATCTTAGAGGCGAAACAGCAGGAGGATTTTACCGCCGCTTTTGCCCATGAATTGAAAACACCGCTGACTTCAATTATCGGTTATGCAGATATGCTCAATACCATGAAGCTGAGCCCGGAAGAGCAGGCAGAGAGTACCTATTATATTTACAGTCAGGGAAGAAGACTGGAAAGCCTCTCGCACAAGCTGCTTGACCTGGTGAGTATGGATAAGAATCCGATCCTGTTTAAGCCTGTTCAAACCAGAAAACTGGAAGAAAATATCCGTGCTACCGTGCGCCCCGTCTGGGAACAGCGGGGGATCAAGGGCAAGGTAGAGATGGACAGAGGCATTATCCGAGGGGATGAGGAGCTGCTGCTTTCCCTTTTCTATAACCTGCTGGATAACGCGGCCAAGGCTATGGATAAGGGGGAAAAGGGGTTTATTCTGTTGAAGGGTACGGCATTGTCCGGGGCTTACGAAGTGAAGGTAGTGGATAACGGAAGAGGGATTCCTCTCGATGAGATCGGGCGGATCACGGAGGCATTTTACATGGTGGACAAATCCCGCTCAAGGAAAGAAGGCGGAGCCGGTATTGGTATGGCGCTTTGCCATAAGATCATCTACCTTCACGGGGGAACCCTGAAGATAGACAGCCGGCTGGGAGAGGGAACCGTGATGAAGGTAATATTTCCAACAGAATTGCCTGTGAGCGAAGACAGCAGGTCGGCCAGAGAAAGAGCAGCGGGTGTAATCGGCGCGGGACAAAGGCGGAGCAGTTATGGAGCTAAAAAGAGGCGGAAAGAAAAGGGAATATAAGAAAAACATTGCTTTCGAGTACAGCCTGGGCGTGCTGGGTCTGTTACTGTTAATCAGTACTGCGTTTCTTGGGCCAAGGCTGGTGTTCGACATGCAGGATAAGATGAGATGCCGTGAGATCGTGACGAAGAGTCCGGAAGAAGTGGATATTACCTCCTTTAATACTGGGTACGAGACCGGCCTGTATAAGCGGATGGAGAAGTTTGCCGCCGGGCTGGCAGAGGGAGAGCAATATTATGTGTCGGTGCAGGACATGGAAATCACTTCGGAAATCAGGGACTGGCTGGGAACCTATTGTTATGATTCGGTGGGGGTTTCCATACTGGCCTGGAACCTGGAAGTGCTGCCGGAGGAAGCGTTTTCCTATGAGCTGCTGGATTGGAAGAGGTGCGTCATTTACAGTGATGATTTTGCAGGAGGCGTAAATTTTATATTATGGTACATGGAACTGGGGCTTGAAGGGAATCCTGTGGTTAAGCTGCTTCTGGATGGTGAGACCGGTGATATTTATGGGGTGAGGACAGATTTCAGCAGTCTTCAGTTGGAAGAGGGAACGATATATTATACCAGACTGCCGGCTGCTTATGGAATAAATGATACCGGAACGGAAACAGCGCTCCTGTGGGAGTGGTGTCTTATTTTCAGCGAGTATTTTGGAGGTTTGACGGAGCTGAATGAAATGATGAACTACCTGGAAAAAATGGGATATGGATATATTCTTTATAACTTTAGCGGGGATGATGTTAACAGCGATCGAGGGGGAGGAATACAGGTAGAGGAAGTTTGGGATGCAGAAGCCGAGACATTGTTGATGTACCGGACTGAAACTGACGCGGTGGAATATGATCCGGAGAAGATAAAAGCCATGCTGCAGGTGCTGCATTGGGAGGTAGATCCGGAGAATGGAAACATGAGCTTTTATTTCCCCTATGGAGAAAATCAGCTGAAGCTCTGCTTTCGTCTGGACGGAAGTATCAGAGCCCTCGGCAAATGGGGACCCAAATATATGGACGTGATTTTCGGATTTCCGGAAATTTATGAAAGAGTTCCGGCATTTATGGAGAACTGATTCACAGGCATAGTTTCACCCCTGTACGGATATATTTAAAAAAAGGGTACAGGGGTATTTTATGTCTGAATGGATTGAACGGGCGGATGAACTGGTCTGGGGGCCCTGGATGCTGGTATTGCTGCTGGGGACGGGAATTTATCTGATGCTTCGGCTGAAGCTTCTGCCCATACATAATCTGCGATATGCACTGCGCTGCGCCTTGGGGCGCGAGAAAGGAGAAAAGGAGCAGGAGGCCGGAAAAAGCACTTCGCCTGAGGGTAAGGTTTCGCCTTTTTCTTCCCTGACTACGGAGCTGGCGGCCACCATCGGAACGGGGAATATTATCGGCGTGGCTACGGCGATGGCCCTGGGTGGTCCGGGCGCACTGTTCTGGATGGTTGCGGCCAGCATTGTGGGACTGGCAACCAAGCTGGTGGAAAGTACCTTGTCCGTTAAATACAGGTCGAAAAATGAAAAGGGGCAGACGGCAGGGGGGCCCATGTATGTGATGGAGCGGGCTTTTCCCCACAGGAGAACCGGGCATATGCTGGCGGTCTGTTTTGCCGTTTTTGCGGTATTTGCTTCCTTTGGCATGGGAAATATGACACAGTCCAATTCCATCGCGGATGCACTGGCTGTAACGTTTTCCGTGCCCAGGGCAAAAACCGGGCTGGTGGTGACGGTGCTTACGGTGCTGGTGGTGCTGGGAGGAATCGGCGTGATCGGAAAGGTGACGCAGGTTGTGGTGCCTTTTATGGGAATCCTTTACATGGCAGGGACCATAGTCGTTATTTTGTTTCATTGGAGAAATCTGCCCATGGCTCTGGGGGGGATTATGACGGCTGCCTTTTGTCCGGAAGCAGTTTCAGGAGGACTGTTCGGGCATGTGACGGCAACGGCATTTCAATCTCTGCGATGGGGTGTTTCCAGAGGCATCTTTTCCAATGAGGCCGGTCTGGGCGCCGCGGGTATTTCAGCGGCGGCAGCGGATACGGAGGATTATATCAAGCAGGGTTATATCAGCATGACGGGGGTGTTCCTGGACACGGTAGTGATTTGTACCGCCACCGGCCTGGCTCTGGCCGCGTCCGGAGTGCTGGGGGAGGCGGAGGGTGCATCCTTAACCGGGGCAGGCCTGACGCTTGCAGCCTTTCGTACCGTGCTGGGAGACTTCGGCGAGAAGTTTATGGGGGTCTGTATTGTACTCTTTGCCTTTGCCACCATCGTGGGCTGGGCTTATCAGGGGGAGAGAGCTTTTGAATTTCTCATGAAGGGACGGACCAGATATAACCTGTGGTATCGCTTTGTCTATGGCTTGATGGCCTTTGTGGGATGTATGTGTCCGCTGCAGGTGGTCTGGGACTTTTCGGACATCTGCAACGGACTGATGGCAGTGCCGAACTTAATCTGTGTGCTGGCTTTATCGGGAGGAATCTGCCGGGAAATCCGGGCGGCAGACAGTAACGGCCCGGCAGCTTGTCTGCACTGTCGAAGAAGGAGAAAGGGCTTGATACTGCGCAAAAATAAATTGTGATAGACTCACAGGTATGATATAATAGCCGCAAAGGAAAAGGGAAGCGCCAAGTGGCGTACCGCCACTTGGCGAAGCCGGCATCTGCTTTGAAAGGAGTTTATACCAATGTCAAATACAATCGAAAAATTTCTGCGTTATGTAAAGGTTGATACCCAGTCTGACGAAGCATCGGCATCAACCCCCAGTACGGCTAAGCAGCACGAGCTGGCAAAAATGCTGGCTGCGGAATTGGAGGCCATGGGCGCTTCGGAGATCACATACGATCAAGAGCATTGCTATCTATATGCCTCCGTTCCGGCCTCGAAAGGCTGTGAGAGTGCGCCCGTACTGGGCTTTATCGCTCATATGGATACTTCCCCGGCAGTGACCGGCGCTAATGTAAAGCCCCGCATTGTGGAAAATTACGACGGGAAGGATATTGTCCTGAACAAGGAAGAAAATATTATTTTCCGGGCGGAGGATTTTCCGGAGGTACAAAAGCTTCAGGGTAAGGATTTGATCGTCACAGACGGGACCACTCTTCTGGGGGCGGACGACAAAGCCGGGATAGCGGAAATTATGGCCGCCGCCGAGTATCTGCTTGCTCATCCGGAGGTGAAGCACGGCAAAATACGCCTGGGCTTTACGCCGGATGAAGAGATCGGAGCCGGTGCGGATCATTTTGACGTTAAGCTGTTTGGCGCAGACTTTGCCTATACCGTTGACGGCGGCGAGCTGGGCGAGCTGGAGGACGAAACCTTTAACGCGGCCTCCGGCAGACTGATTGTTCACGGCCGCAGCGTCCATCCCGGCAGTGCAAAGGGCAGGATGGTGAATTCCATATTAATTGCTCAGGAATTTGAAAGCCTTTTGCCGGAATTTCAAAAGCCCATGTATACCGCCGGATATGAAGGTTTTTTCCATCTGGACAGTATTTCCGGCAATGTGGAGGAAACGACGGCGGACTATATTATCAGAGATCATGATAGGGCTCTGTTTGAACACAAGAAGGAATTATTTCTTGACTGTGCCGATTTTCTGAACCGGAAATACGGAAGCGGCACCGTGGATGCCGTGGTACAGGATTCCTATTACAACATGAAGGAGGCTTTGGCGTCACATGCCCATCTTATAGAGAATGCCAGGGCGGCGCTAAAGGAGCTGGGAGCAGAGCCCGTTGTTTCACCCATCCGGGGAGGAACGGACGGCGCAAGGCTTTCCTTTATGGGCTTACCTTGTCCGAATCTTTGTACCGGCGGCGGAAATTATCACAGCCGTTTTGAGTATGCCTGCATTCAGTCCATGGAGACTGTGACGGAGCTTTTGATCAGGCTGGCGGAGCGGTACGGGGAATAGAAAGAAAAACGAATGGAGATAAAAGAATTGAAAACAATCGACCTTGATACGGTAGATATTCATTTGGATCCCCCTGATTTTGAGCCGCAGCGTCAATATTATTTTATGGCAAAATGCCGGGAATATGTCCGGGCGGAATCCAGTCGCCTGGGACGGCCGCTTACCTGTGGTGTCTTCACCTTCGGCTGTCAAATGAATGCAAGGGACTCGGAAAAGCTGGAAGGTATTTTAAGAACGGCAGGATATGAGGCGGCTGATTCGGAGGATGCAGACTTTGTTATTTTTAATACCTGTACCGTCAGAGATAATGCCAACCAGCGGGTCTACGGCAGGCTGGGAGAGTTAAAGGGCCGCAAACGCAGGAATCCTTCCATGAAAATAGCACTTTGCGGCTGCATGATGCAGGAGTCCTCCGTGATCGAAAAAATAAGGACAAGCTATCCCTTTGTGGACCTGATCTTTGGAACACATAATATCTATAAATTTGCAGAGCTTTTGTATCATTCCCTTGAGACGGAAGGGATGCTGATCGACATTTGGAAGGACACGGACAGGATCGTGGAAAATCTGCCTGTGGAGAGGAAGTATCCCTTTAAATCTGGTATCAATATTATGTTCGGCTGCAATAATTTCTGCAGCTATTGTATTGTGCCTTATGTAAGAGGAAGGGAGCGCAGCAGGGAGCCGGAGGATATTATCCGTGAGATAAAAGAACTGACAGCGGACGGAGTGGTGGAGGTCATGCTGTTGGGACAAAACGTAAATTCCTACGGTAAGAATTTAAATCACTCCATGACCTTTGCGGAACTTCTGCAGGAGGTTGAAAAGATAGAGGGCCTGCGGCGCATTCGTTTTATGACGTCGCACCCAAAGGATCTTTCCGACGAGCTGATTCAGGTCATGAAGAATTCCCAAAAGATATGCAGACATCTGCATCTGCCCCTGCAGTCCGGCTCAACCAGGATCCTGCAGAGGATGAACCGGCGCTATACGAAGGAGCAGTATGTGGACCTGGCTATGAAAATCCGCAGTCAAATTCCGGATATTGCGATTACTACGGATATTATTGTGGGATTTCCGGGAGAGACGCCGGAGGATCTGGAAGAAACCATTGATGTGGTGCGCACCGTGCAATTTGACAATGCGTTTACCTTTATTTATTCCAAACGGACAGGCACTCCTGCGGCGGCCATGGAGGATCAGGTGCCGGAGGCGCAGGTTAAGAAAAACTTTGACAGGCTGTTGAAGGTAGTTCAGGACACGGCCAGAGAGCAGGCTGCAAAATATGAGGGTACGATTGGTGAGGCTTTGATTGAAGAGGTAAATCAGGAGGATGACGGGGCACAGTCCTGCCAAAGTCTGGTTACGGGAAGGCTTTCCAACAATATGATTGTACATGTGCCGGGAGATGCTTCCATGATCGGGAAAATAGTGCGGGTGTCCCTGGATGAGTGCAGAGGCTTTTATTACATGGGGACGATCAGACCATGACCTATTGCACGTGGAAAATGAAGGAAAACGGAGGAAGGTAAGATTGAAACAGGAACCGGAAAGCAAAGAGGTAAGTGTAGCAAAAAATGCGACAAAGAAGAATCTGATCTATTATCCTTTGGGGACGGTGGGGCGGGATGCGGTGTTCTGCCTGATTAACAGTTACTTGTTGACATTTGTGCTGTTTACCCGGCCGCTGAACGGAGCGCAGGTGGCCGCTATTACCGGTATCATGATTGCCGCCCGGATATTTGATGCCCTGAATGATCCGATTATGGGTAACATTATCGAGAGAACTCGTTCCAGGTACGGAAAATTTAAGCCCTGGCTGTTGGCGGGAGGGCTTTCCACCTCGGTGGTGATTTACCTGCTATTTAATGTAAAGCTCCAGGGCTGGAGCTTTGTGTGGTTTTTCGGCTTGATGTATTTTGCTTTCAGCATAACTTATACCATGAGCGATATTTCCTATTGGGGCATGATCCCGGCTTTGGGATCGGACGCAGACGCCAGAAATCAGTTTACCTCCAGAGCCACATTGTTTGCAGGCATTGGCAGTACGCTGGCTTCCATTTTGATTCCCCTGTTTACCACGGGAAGCGGCGCCATCGGCGGCAGCACCAGTGTGGCTTATGGCTGGATTGCCCTGGTGATTGCCATTCTTGCGCCCCTGTTTATCTTGTTTACGGTGTGCGGTGTCCGGGAACACAGGGAAAGCACGGACCGCAGCCAAAAGAAAAAGGTATCCCTGACCCAGACCTTTAAAATCATTCTAAGAAATGATCAGCTGGTGTGGGTGGCTGTGATTTTTCTGATCCAGCAGATCGGAAACGGACTGGTGATCGGCGGGATCGGCTCCACTTATATCTATTTTACCTTTGGATACGACGGAGGGCTGTATTCCCTGTTTACCACGGTAGGCATGTCCGCCACGGCATTCTTAATGATTTTTTACCCGATGATTTCAAGACGGATACACAGAAAGAAGCTGTTGGGGATCATGTCCGTCATTGCTGCCGCAGGGTATGCAATGATGCTTGCCGCCGGAGTGCTTCCCGCTATGGGGGACGGAAGCTTCTGGCTGCTGGTGACAGGCTATATGCTTTCAAATTTCGGGCAGTATTGCTTTTATCTGGTAATGATGATTTCCATTATGAATACAGTGGAGTATAACGAGTATAAATTCGGCGTCAGGGAAGAAGGGATCATTACCTCCCTGCGTCCCTTCATTACCAAGATGGGGTCTGCGCTGATCGTGGCGCTTACCTCCGCCACTTACCTGATTCTGGGCGTTACGGATTACACCAATCAGATTTCCGCCCTGGAGCAGGAATGTGCCCAGGGGCTGATTACGGAGGAACAAAAATTGTCTCAGATTTCCGGCGTGATTTTCGGTACTGCAGAAGGGTATGCAGGAGTCGGCAGGGGGAAAAGTCTGGGACTGCTGATTGCCATGACGGTCCTGCCCTGTGTGCTGATGCTGGTTTCTTTCTTTTTGTATCGGAAGAAATATAAGCTGGATGAGGAAGAGTATGAGCGGATCTGTGGGGAATTAAAGAAAAGAGAGTAACCTTTTTTAAGAGTTGTGAATTAGCCAAAAAGCTTGTAAAAAGTCCGGATAAAGGCGGGAAAAGAACAGACAAGAGCAAGAGGAAGAGCGGAGGGATGATGAAAAAGCGGGAAGCAGAGCAGGGAGCAGACGGGCGGCTCACATTAGACAGCACCATCGGCAGACTATATGAAAATCCTGTGGGGCATGACGCCCTTGCCAAGGTGCTGCTGCAGCTGGGAGTGTCCGAAAAGCTTCTTACCAACAAATTGGTATCCGGCTTGAAGCTGAAGACTATAGCCGGACTCACAGAAAAAAAGCTGGGAACGGATTTTTATGAGGCCCTGTTAAAGCTGGTAAACAGTGAACGGGATGAAGCCCCGGCCGTCAGTCGTGGCAGGATCACGAAAAAATGGTGGAAGGAAGCGGTTTTTTACCAGATTTATCCCCGAAGCTTTTGCGACAGCAACGGGGACGGCATCGGGGACCTGCAGGGGATTATCGGGAAGCTGGATTATCTGAAAGGCTTAGGGGTGGACGCCTTGTGGCTGTCCCCTGTCTATGATTCGCCCAATGACGACAACGGCTATGATATAAGGGATTATTATGCCATCATGCAGGAATTCGGCACCATGGCGGATTTTGACTGTCTGCTGGACCAGGTCCATAAGCGGGGAATGCGGTTGATTATGGATCTGGTGGTGAATCATACCTCTGATGAGCATCCCTGGTATCAACAGGCCCTTGCCGATTGCAGCTCACCCTATCGGGAGTATTATTTTTTCCGGGAGGATGACGGCAGCGGACAAGCTCCCAATAACTGGACTTCCTTTTTCTCAGGCCCGGCCTGGAATTATAATGAAGGGGATCACAGCTGGTCCCTTCATTTGTTTTCCAAAAAGCAGATGGATTTAAACTGGGATAACCCGAATGTCAGGGAAGATGTGATTGCCATGATTAACTGGTGGCTGGACAAGGGTGTTGACGGCTTCCGCATGGATGTGATTAACTATATTTCCAAGGCGGCAGGACTGCCTGCAGGGAATGAGACCATTGGAAATCTCATGGGTTATCCGGGGATTGAGCATTACTATTATGGACCGAAGCTGCATCGTTATCTACGTGAGATTCATGACAGGGCTTTTGCGCCCCATCAGGCTTTTTCCGTGGGGGAGACGCCGGGGCTGGGCATGATGATGAGCCGTCTTGTCACCGGTGAGGAACGAGGCGAGCTGGATATGGTATTTTCCTTTGATCATCTGGAGACGCCAGGCCATGTACGGATGGAGGATTATGAATATGATTTGAATTATTTCAGGGATTACATGATTGACTGGCAGGAGCATTACGGGGATAACTGCTGGATGTCTCTTTTTTACAACAATCATGATAATCCCCGGATGATCAGCAAGATCACCGGCGATACGAGCCGCCATGCGTTACTGGCAAAGCTGCTGGCGGTGATGCAGTTTACATTAAAAGGTACGCCCTTTGTTTTTCAGGGGGATGAGATGGGGCTGGCAAATTATCGTTTTACCTCCATGGATCAGATCACGGATGTGGAGGCAAAGGGATATTATGAAGAGCATATCCGCACACAGTCCGAGGAAGAGGTTTTCAGAGCGATTCTGGCCGGGACCAGAGAGCATACCAGGGTTCTCCTGCCCTGGAATAAAACACTGCCGCCCTGGCATCAGGGCCTTTTTCAGGCTCCCAAGGAGGACGTATTGGAGGCATATCGGGAGCTGATCAGCCTGCGCCATGGGGAGGAAGCATTGATTTATGGTGAGTTTCGGCTGCTTAGCAGAAAGAAGAACCGTTTTGTTTATGAGCGGGTATTGGAGGACGAGGCTTTTCTGATTGACTGCAATTTAGGGGAAAAGCCCTGCAGGGCATATCTGTCTCATCTTTCCCACACTGAGCCGGGAGAGGAATGGGAGCTGATTTACAGGACGGCGGATTTGACCGGGAGCAAAACGGCGGCAAAAACCGTAAGAATAGCGGCAGACAAAGATGCGCCGGAAAGCGCCGGGGCCGCCCGGACTCTGGCTGGTTATGAAGCCGGAATTTGGAGGAAGAAAAAAGCACATAAAACTTCAGCAGAAAAGAATTCATTATTTAACGAGGAGCATATATTATGAAAAAAGGGATCCGTAATATTCTCATAGCATCTATGCTGGCTTTTGTTTTAAGCGGCTGCGGTGATACAGATAAAGAAGAAGCATCTGCCATTCAAAATAGTATGCCGGAAGCAGGTCCGAGCGATAATTCATTGGATGCCTATTCGCGGACAGTAGATAAACAATTACGTGTCGAAGAGCCTGAGGATGCAAGTGCAGGCGGCGGCAGTAATATTTTTCTCGGAAATACCAGAGCATTTTATTTCAAGAAACATTATTATGAGAGCACTCCTGAAAAATGCTGGGATGAAATTGCCTATGTGACGATGGAGGGGGAAGAGGGAGCCCTGCATTTTAGTCTGAAAGAGCAGTTGCATGAGGTGGGAGCGGTTCTGGGAACGGATCATTATCTGTGTTTTGACTGTGCAATCAAGGAAGGTACTGCTGACACGTACCGCTATTTGATAAAAGAATGTGATGAGAAGGGGAATGTTCTGCGGGAAATAGGGCTGGATTATTTAGACGGAAAAGATATGGGTGAGGTATTGCAGAATCTGTTATATATTCAGATGGATAAAGAAGGGCAGATTTATTTGGTTATGAATACCGAGGAAGGTGTGCGGTATCATATTGTATCTGACGAAGGAGAGCTGCTGGCGGATCTGCTGCGGACAGGGGTCTTTTTTACAAGGCTGGTGCCGTTATACGACGGGCGTGTGGCTTTTTGGGAGAAGAAACCGAAAGATGGAAAGAAGAGCGAGCTCCTGCGGTATAATGCACAGGAGGGAAAAGAAGAGATTCTGGCATCCTCTGACGATTTTTCTTATTATGTAACTCTCCTGAATGAAAATACAATGATTTACGCAGATCGGAGCGGCGTATATAGGAGCGACCTGACAGGCGGCAGCCCAGAACCGCTTTATCTTTGGAGAAATCATGGGATCACCGTATCCGACGTTTGTGCTCTGCAGGCGGATGATTCCGAACGGATTTCGCTGATCTATGAGAGCGCAGGAGAAATGAATTATCTGTGCCTGGAACCAACCACTCAACAGGTGGAGATCAGAACGATTACGCTGGCGGTTTCTTCTCATAATGAGCAAGTATACCAGGTGCCGGTGGCGGAATTCAATAAGCGTTATCCCAGCTGGCATATAGAGCTGAAAAATTATGATTACGTTGACAGAACGGTACTTTTAACGGAATTGAATGCCGGAAAGGGGCCGGTCTTGATTGATACCTTTCTGACGGGCCTGGAAGAGATGGAAGTACTGTGGGAGCCTCTGGAGGGGCTTATGGAGCAGTATCATATCGCTGACGAACTGCTGCCCTGCGCCCTTGAACTTGGAAAGATAGATGATAGCTGGTGCGGAGCGGTGATGGATTTTCGTATCAGGACACTGGTGACAGGGGATTCGCAGATCAAGGACTGGGATTATGACACCTTCCTGCAGCAGGTGGATAACAGACCGGAGCTGGAAGCAATTTTTAACTGCGACAGCGGGGACTACGGCACTTATTTCATTACAAACTTTATCAGTCATGGCATGGAAGATAATTTCCTGTTTGATGCGGATGAGGGAACGGTAAATTTCGACAGTGACGAATTCCGAAAAGCGCTGGAACTGGCAAAAAAATATTGTGTCCGCAAGGAGCCGGTAGCTCCTGGTACATCTATGCTGGAGGGGAAAGTACTCTGTAATGAGCTTGATATATGTAGGCCTGAGGCGCTTGCTCTGTATCGAAGCTGCTATGGGGAGGATGCTAATTACATTGGCTATCCGACAAGAGACGGCGCTGCGCATTTTCTGGAGGCAGGAAACATACTGGCTGTGCGCAAAACAGCTGATCAGGATGAAAAGGAGATGGCAGCCGCCTTTATTGCGATATGCCTGTCTTATGAAGGGCAGTCTGCGGCGGCAGATGATGTGAATTTTCATTTAAGCGTGCGCAAAGATGTATTGGCAGAGCAGATCGCCGCTGTGAATAAAGACACAGTGGTTTTCGTGGCTGGATTTGGGCAGTTTAAGGTGGGAGATGATTTAAACAGAGAAGCAGACGAAAAGTTATTACAAGAGCTGATTGATGGGGCAAAGGTCAGAAGATATTTTCCGGTAGAATTAAGAAACATTTTGTTCGAAGAGCTGGAAATGTATTTTAATGAAACCATTACGGAGGATATGGTGATTGAGCATCTGCAAAGCCGGGTGGCCATATATCTGCAGGAGAGGGAATAAAGGAGCGGAACATTACCGAACAATTATTTCCTGCATATTGAAACTTTTTCCATTCTTTACCGTCTTAAAGTGTAAGAAGCATTGACTTGTGCATGTGCGTTCTTTATAGGATATGGCATGGTCAGGCGTGTGCAGGCCGCAGGGCGGCGGAAGGGAGAAGGTTATGAAAAGGATCAGAGTATTTGCAGCAGTATTAACAGCAGTATCCCTGCTTGCAGGATGCGGCGGGGAAAGCAAGTCGGAAAACTCAGGGGGGGCTCTCTGGGAAAACGGCTATGACGGCAGAAGGAATGACCTCGTACAGGAGGACGGCTATGCGGGCGGAGACAATTATTCCATAAAGGGGGATATTCAGACTCCGAGTGAGGGAGAAATGATGACCGAAATGACTACGGAGGTTATGCCCATGGAGCCTGAGAATCTACAGGAGGGGAATACGGAAGAGTATAACGCCCTGGAGGAACCTGGGTTTAAATCCGTGAAGAACAGTCCGGTATCCACTTTTTCGGCGGATGTGGACACGGCGTCCTATACCAATTTGAGACGGATGATTGAGGAAAATTTGTCCATTGAAGATATTCCACAGGGAGCGGTCAGGATTGAAGAGCTGTTGAACTACTTTAAATATGACTATAATCTGCCTGAGGATGACAGCCCCTTTGGGGTGACCACCGTGGTGGGAGACTGCCCTTGGAATAAGGATGCGAAGCTGCTTCAGATTGGGCTGAAAACGGAAGAGATTGATTTCAGCGAAGCCCCTTCTTCCAATCTGGTTTTCCTGTTGGATGTGTCAGGGTCCATGAACAATGCCGATAAGCTGCCCCTGCTGCAGTCGGCCTTTACCATGCTCACCGACGAGCTTACGGAAAAGGACCGGGTATCCATCGTTACTTATGCCGGCTCCGATGCGGTGCTGTTAGAAGGCGAAAAGGGAAGTAATAAGACAGAGATCGCAGAGGTGATCAACAGCCTGCGCGCCAGCGGCTCCACAAACGGGTCTGCAGGTATCGAAACGGCTTACCGGCTTGCGGAGGAAAACTTTATTGAGGGTGGGAACAACCGGATTATACTGGCTACGGACGGAGACCTGAATGTGGGCGCTACCTCCGAAAGTGCATTAAAAGAGCTTGTAACTTCAAAAAGGGAATCCGGCATCTTTCTGTCGGTGCTGGGCTTTGGCACGGGAAATATCAAGGATAACAAGATGGAGGCTCTGGCAGACAACGGTAACGGCAATTATGCTTATATTGATTCCCGCGGGGAAGCAAAAAGGGTGATGGTGGAGGAAATGGGCGCCACTCTTGTAACGGTGGCGAAGGACGTGAAGCTGCAGATTGAATTTAATCCTGCTTGTATTAAGGGCTACAGACTCATCGGCTATGAAAACAGGACCCTTGCCACAGAGGATTTTGAAGACGATACCAAGGACGCGGGAGAGATCGGCGCAGGCCATATCGTTACGGCTCTTTATGAAATCGTTCCCGTGGATTCAAAACAGGAAATTCCGGAGACGGATTTAAGGTATCAGACAGAAACCCAGTCGAAGAAAAACGGAGAATGGGCCTTGCTGAAAATCCGTTACAAGGAGCCGGAAGAGGACGAAAGTATTTTAAAAGAATATACCATAACAGAGGAAGCCTACAGGGCTGATCCGGGGGAGGACTTTTATTTTGCGGCCGCCGTGGCGGAGCTTGGCCTGATGGTGAGAGACAGCAAATATAAGGGAGAGGCTTCTTTTCGGAATATAGAAAATCTGCTGGCTAAGGTAAATACGGCAGAGGATGATTACAAGGATGAGTTTACCTACTTGGTTAAAAAATTAAAAAGGAATAGTCCGGAGCAGGCGGAGGTTTGTGGATTACCCCTTGCGGACGCAGAGGTAACCTGCAGTCATGAAAATTTAAGAATCAGCCTGAAAATTCCTGAGGGCTGGGATTACGAGACCGAAGAATACAACGAGGATTCGGGAAGATTTGGCATCCGCTTTTTTCCAGAGGGCTGCAGCGGATCGGTGGGCTTATACTATTATGATTTCTTCGGGGTGTGCGGCACCGGGCTGGAGACAAGGGATATTACCTTTGAGGGCGGTCGAAAGGGGCGGATGGGCCTTTACGACGGCAGTGACATTTTCAGTTTTATAACGTTTCCGGAAGAAGCGCCGGCCTCCGGCAGCTTTGTGGTCCTGAATGAAGGTGCAGAGAACTGGCTGGCAGAGTATGAGGACGAAGTGATTTCGACGATTAACAACCGCGTGCAGCTGTATTTGAGCGAACGATAACGTACAAAATATAGCGCACGGGATAACAAATATTTGCTTACTTGACGCCGGGAGAAAAATAAATTATGATAGGTACATAAGCGGAGGCTGCAGGCATCAGGAATGATGCAGGCATTGCCTGCGGAAAGCAAACGGAAAGGAAGACGGCGGCAAAATGAAGGAAGCAATCAAAAGGCATTTGGCTGCATTGGCAAAAAAGGCAAGGGTGGCGGTGATCCTCTTAATCGTGGGAGCGGTGGCGTTTAGCAGCATCAGCTCTGTCAGAGCGGCAGGCAGGGGCATAGAGGATGTTTTTGACGAGCATTATTATGCGGATCGGTATCCGGATCTTAAGGCTGCATATGGTTATGACAGGGCAGCCCTGCTGGAGCATTTCATGAGGACCGGGCTCGCTGAGGGCCGGGTGATGAATGGAATGCTGGACGTGGTCAAATACAGAGAGAAATATCCGGACCTTCAGGAGGCGTTTGGGGATAACTGGGATGCTTATGTTGCCCATTACCTTGCTTTTGGAGCCTTTGAACACAGGGACAGCGGTACTGGCTTTGATCCTGTAGATTATCTTGAACGGTATGAGGATTTGGAGAAGGCCTATGGCAATGATATTCTGGCAGCCTACAGGCATTACGAAGCATTTGGGAAACAGGAAGGCAGGGAGGCGAGAAGTAAGGCGGCAGTGATAGCCGAAGCGGTCGCTGCTGCAGGCGGGGCTTCCCAGTCTGCAGGGAGTCCCTCCAGGCCTGGGGGAGGATCTTCCACATCCGGAGATGAGTCTTCCGGTTCGGCACAGGAGGCATATGCGATTCAGAAGGTAGAAGTTATGGCCAGCGGCCGCATTCGGGTTACCTTAAGCCGAAAGACGGAGCAGCCCCTTGCTTTGGCTTCCTTTAGTATCATATGTAACAGCGGCGGCGCAGATATGACGATTCTGGCCGTTTCCACTGAGGATAATATGGTGTATGATCTGGTAACTGCCTATTACAGGGATCAGGAATATGATATACAAATTACCCTTGCCGACGGCACGTCAATCTCCAAGGTTTTTGCCTACAGGACGGATTGTGCACAGCTTGCCGGAATGAACGCTGTCCGCACGGGTGCAGACCAGGCTGTCATTACCTATAATTCTGATGAGCCGGGATACTTTTATTATATATTAAAGGAAAATGTGCAGAGCCGGGCACGTGCGGCGGCTTTCCCTGCGGGAACAGACGAAGCGGCGGCACCCACGGAAGCAGAGGTCCTCAGGGACGGTATCCAGACGGAGATGAAGCAGCATGAAAATGTAATTACCGTTACCGGCCTGACAGAGGGAATGCCCTATACCATGTATTATACAGCCGTCAATACGGAGGGTAAGTCTACGCTGGTAAACAGTCTTTCCATCGACGGTGAGGTCCATGAAGAGACGGCGGCAGCGCTGAAGAGTGCTGAGGCTTTTGCAGAGAAGCAGGCAAACGGCGAAATCCTGTATGGCTTTGAGATTGAGCTGGAAACCGCCACTGAGAAAAGTCTGACTCTGGGGCAGTTTGACATCAGCTGTCCGCTGAATGAAACTACGCTGGGAGAAGTTAAGACCTCGGACAACCGAATTTATCGTGTATACATGCAGAGGGGCAGTATTCCAAAGGGTAATAATACGTATACGATCCTTATTAACCTGAACGACGGCACACAGCTAAAGGGCACCTGTTATCTTGACCTGCAGGCACCCAACGTCAGCATCAGGAGTATAGAGTGGGATAATGAAGATACGATAAAGGTCACTTTCAACTCGGACGAAGCCGGCATCCTTTATTATGCGGTTCAGGATACGGTAGAGGGCGAGGGCACCACTGCACCTAAGGATCCTGCTCAGATTTATGCCGCCGGCACACCGTACTCGATGGGATATGGTCTGAATTATATTACTGTCAGCGGCGTTTCGGCAGGACAGTGGTTCTGCTGTGCATCGGAGGACGCAAAGGGCAATCGGGAGGATTTTTACAGCTATCAGGAAATACCCGTATATACTGCACCGGACCAGGATGAATCATCCTGGCCGCAGATAACCGGTGTTACGGTGGTCAGCAGTACAAAGCTGAAGGTTGTGTTCGACAAGACGGTTGAAGGACTTTATGAGAACAGTCAAACTCAGATCAGCGGGCTTAGCGGGAAACCGTTATTTGAGGCGGTATATGAATCCGAGGGCGGCACCCCCAAAAATGTTGTAATTATTTCTATAAATAATGGTATTACCATACCCGAAGGCAGCCATACGCTGACTGTGATTCTAGATGACGGGACAACCGAAACCAGGGTAACTTATGAATTTACGTTGTAGGTTATCGTAACAGCTCAGGCATGCGGGGGAATTTGCATGCAGGAAAATTTAGGGAGCGGCAATTTACAACAACAATATTTTGTGGTAGAATAAAGGCAAATGCGCAAATCATTGTGTATTTGCCTTTTTGATGAAAAAGCAGGCGAAATGCCTGAATGTTGAATATGGTTTTTTCTATGATTTTATACATTAGAGAACAGGAGTATACTCACGATGTCAGAGCAGCAGATTCCGGTGGAAGATCTTACCCCCATGATGCAGCAGTATCTGGAAACAAAAAAACAATATCCCGGATGTATTCTTTTTTACCGTCTGGGAGATTTTTATGAAATGTTTTTTGAGGATGCCCTTACCGTTTCCAAAGAATTGGAGCTTACCCTGACGGGAAAGGCCTGCGGCCTGGAGGAAAGGGCGCCCATGTGCGGCGTCCCCTATCATGCGGTGGAAAACTACTTGACCAGACTGGTCAATAGGGGCTACAAGGTAGCCATCTGTGAGCAGGTGGAGGATCCGAAGCTGGCAAAGGGGCTGGTGAAGCGGGAGGTTACCCGTGTGGTTACGCCCGGTACGAATTTGAATGTGCAGTCGCTGGAGGAAGCAAAAAATAATTTTTTGATGTGTATTGTGTACACGCCTACGAAAATCGGTATTTCTGCGGCGGACGTTACCACAGGGGATTATTATCTCACGGAGGTTGAGGACCTGGGGAAGCTTCGGGACGAGCTTATGAAATATGAGCCCTCGGAGATTATCTGCAACGAGGCCTTTCTTGTGAGCGGCTTTGATGTGGACGAGCTGAGGAACAGATACCATATTCCCATCAATGATCTGGAGCCCCATTTGTTTGATGATGAAGAATGCAAAAGGCTTTTGCTGCGGCATTTTAAGGTGGGTACATTAACCGGGCTGGGAGTGGAGGATTTTCCCATCGGACTGCTGGCGGCAGGAGCACTTTTACAGTTTCTTTATGAAACTCAGAAGACGGATCTGGCTCATTTTACGCATATTTCGCCGTATCTTACCAACAAGTATATGCTGTTAGACAGTTCCACCAGACGGAATCTGGAGCTGACGGAGACCCTTCGGGAAAAGCAGAAGCGGGGCTCGCTGCTTTGGGTGCTGGATAAGACGAAAACAGCCATGGGCGGCAGGCTGCTTCGCAGTATGCTGGAGCAGCCTTTGATTGAAAAGGAAGGGATGGAAAGGCGGCTGGATGCCATAGAGGAATTAAACGGGGACAGTGTGTCCAGGGATGAGATTCGTGAGTATCTGAATCCTGTCTATGATCTGGAGAGGTTATTGAGCAAGGTGACCTATAAGACGGCGAATCCCAGAGACTTTATTGCCTTTCGCAATTCTCTTGAAATGCTGCCTGCAGTGAAGTCCGTCCTAAAAGGGTTTGTAAAAGAAGAGCTGCTGGAAATTGAAAAGGATATTGACAGTCTTGAGGATGTTTATCAGTTGATTCAAAAATCCATTGAAGAGGAACCACCCATTACCATCAGAGAGGGGGGCATTATCAGGGACGGCTTCGACGAGACCATCGACAGGTTAAGAGAGGCCAAGCGGGACGGTAAAAACTGGCTGGCGGAGCTGGAAGAGCAGGATCGAGAACGCACCGGCATTAAAAATCTGCGGATTAAATACAATAAGGTCTTCGGTTATTATTTTGAGGTGACAAACTCTTACAAAAACATGGTGCCGGAGGATTATATACGCAAGCAGACTCTGGCAAATGCGGAGCGTTATACCACACCCAGGCTGAAGGAGCTGGAGGACACCATTTTAAACGCGGAGGATAAGCTGACGGCCCTGGAGTATGATTTATTTTGTCAGATCAGGGAGTCCATTGCTCAGGAGCTGGAGCGTATCCAGCGGACGGCAAAAGGAATCGCAAAACTGGATGTCTACGCTTCTCTGTCACTGGTGTCCGAGAGAAATCGCTATGTACGGCCAAAGCTGAATGAAAAGGGAATCATAGACATTAAGGATGGCAGGCATCCCGTGGTGGAGCAGATGATTACCAATGATCTGTTTATCGCCAACGATACCTATCTGGACAACGGAAATCATTGTATCAGTGTGATCACCGGGCCTAATATGGCCGGGAAATCCACCTATATGCGGCAGACGGCATTGATCGTGCTGCTTGCCCAGGTGGGCTGCTTTGTGCCTGCACGGAGCGCCAATATCGGTATTGTGGACAGGATTTTTACCAGAGTCGGTGCTTCCGATGACCTTGCCAGCGGCCAGTCAACCTTCATGGTGGAGATGAATGAGGTTGCAAATATTTTAAGGAATGCCACCTCGGACAGTCTGCTGATTTTGGATGAGATCGGGCGGGGAACCTCCACCTTTGATGGCTTGAGCATTGCCTGGGCGGTGATCGAGCATATCAGCAACAGAAAGCTGCTGGGGGCCAAGACCTTATTTGCCACGCATTATCATGAGCTTACCGAGCTGGAAGGCAAGATGAACAATGTGAATAACTACTGCATTGCCGTGAAGGAGTGCGGAGACGATATTGTGTTCTTAAGAAAGATTATCAAGGGCGGTGCGGATAAGAGTTACGGTATTCAGGTGGCCAAGCTTGCCGGAGTGCCGGACATGGTGATCGACCGGGCCAAGGAGATTGTGGAGCAGCTGACGGATAACGACATTATCGAGAAGATTCAGAGCATCACCGTGGAGATCAAGGGAGACGGCAAGGCAAAAAAACAGCCGAAGCTGGACGAGGTGGATCTGGCGCAGATTTCTCTCTTTGATACGGTGACGGATGAGGATGTTTTAAAGGAGCTGATGGAGGTGGAGGTCAATACCATGTCTCCGCTGGATGCCTTGAATACACTATACAGACTGCAGAATAAGTTGAAGAACCGTTGGCAGGGTGGAAAGAATATCTAAGCCTGCAAGCAGGCCAAGATATTCTACGCTCTGCTTTGCAGAGCTATTCCGCCCGGAAGAATCCGCTTGCGGATTCTTCCCGCAGGTAAGTCAGCCAAGACATTCTTCCAAGGGGCTGCATTGCAGAGCTGTTCCGCTTTGTGTGACCTATGCGCTTTGTGCAGGCAGAGGATTCTAAAGGCTGTCCCCAATATTGTAACAGAGATTTTCAGGAGAAAGGTCAGGGAGTATGGCGCAGATTCATATTTTGGATTCGGAAACGATTGATAAGATTGCAGCCGGCGAGGTGGTGGAGCGTCCTTCCAGCGTGGTAAAGGAGCTGGTGGAAAATGCCATCGACGCCGGGGCAGGGGCCGTGACGGTGGAGGTAAAGGATGGCGGTATTTCCTTTATCCGTGTTACGGACAATGGCTGCGGCATGGAGAGGGAACAGCTGAGGACGGCCTTTCTGCGCCATGCTACAAGCAAGATTGAAAATGCAGAGGATCTGACCCATATATCCAGCCTTGGCTTTCGCGGCGAGGCATTATCCAGTATTGCGGCGGTAGCAAAGGTGGAGGTCATCACGAAGACATCGGAAAGCATCACAGGCAGCCGCATGATTCTGGAGGGGGCGCAGGAGACTGCCTTTGAAGAAGTAGGTGCGCCGGAGGGTACTACTTTTATTGTGCGGAATTTGTTTTTTAATACTCCTGTGCGACGGAAGTTTTTAAGACAGCCTGCCACGGAGGGCGGGTATATTGCGGATTTGATGGAGCATCTTGCCCTGTCCAGACCGGATATTTCCTTTAAGCTGGTAATGGGAAATCAAATGAAATTTCATACGTCAGGAAACGGAGATCTGCGGGAGGTGATTTACCGGATTTACGGCAGGGAGGTGGCAAATGCTCTGGTGCCGATCCAGTACACACAGGATGAAGACGGCATAAAAATAGAAGGATACCTGGGTAAGCCTGTCCAGGTTCGTTCTAACCGGAACTTTGAGATTTGTTTTGTCAACGGCAGATTTATCAGGAGTAATGTAGTATCCAGAGCAGTGGAGGAAGGATATAAGGAATATCTCATGCAGCATAAATTCCCTTTATGCGTGCTGCACATTCATTTGGATACAGAGAGGGTGGATGTGAACGTGCATCCCACCAAGATGGATGTGCGCTTTACCAATGCCATGGCATTCAGCGCGCTTCTCTGTGGAGCCGTGAAGTATACCTTAAAGCATCATGAGATGATCCCGGAGGCTTTATTGTCCACGGAAAAGGAGCGCAAAGCAGCGGAGAAGAAGGAAAGGACTTTAAGGGAGAGCGAGCGGGCACCGGAGCCCTTTGAACAGCGCAGAGGTCAGTCCTATCATGTGATGGAAGAGGCCAAATATAAAGCGGAACGGCCTAAAATGCAGGAATTTATTCAAAATCCCGTATGGTCCGAGGTGAAAAACGGTGAAAATGGGGCGAAATTGCAGGAAAAATCTGCAAAACCACAGGAAATACCCCAAAAAGCGACAAAGGTGTCAGAAAAAGCTGCTCTTTCACAGGAAGAAGAGTTTTTCACGGAAACCAGAGAATACAGGGATCAGCCGGAGCCGGGGGAGAAGGCAGCCGATTTGGGAAATATGCAGCAGGAACAGTCCGCAGGGAAGAATTTATTTGGAAAGGAGGACCCTGTCCAGCTGGATTTATTTCAGGAAAAGATTCTGACGGCGGACAATCGCAGCAGGTTTCGTATTATCGGCCAGGTATTTCGGACATACTGGCTGGTGGAGTTTGAAGACAAGCTGCTGATGATTGATCAGCACGCGGCGCATGAAAAGGTGAATTATGAACGAATGATGAAGCGGTTTCATGAAAAAAGTATAGTATCTCAGGCACTGATGCCAGCGGTGATTGTCAGTCTTTCCGGCCAGGAGGAAGCGGTGATTAAGGAGCATAGGGAGGTCTTTGAAGGTCTGGGGTTTGAAATAGAGGCCTTTGGCGGCAATGAATATGCCCTGCGCGGCGTGCCCACGGATCTCTATGGCTGCGGGGAAAAAGAAATGTTTCTGGAGGTGCTGGATCAGCTTGCAGGGGGCGCTTCTATGGGCCTTCGGGTGGTGGAAGAAAAAATAGCCTCCATGTCCTGCAAGGCGGCAGTGAAGGGAAACAATCTTTTAAGCATGGGGGAGGCAGAAGCCTTGATTGATGAGCTGCTGACTCTGGAAAATCCCTATAATTGTCCCCATGGCAGGCCGACAATCGTTTCCATGACGAAAACGGAAATGGAACGAAAATTTAAGAGGATTGTGGAATGAATACAGATATACTAAGCGGCAGACCTCCGCTGGTTGTTCTGACAGGTCCCACGGCGGTTGGCAAGACCAGGCTGTCCCTTGCTTTGGCAAAGGCTGTGGACGGGGAGGTTGTGTCTGCAGACTCCATGCAGGTGTACCGATACATGGACATCGGCTCCGCTAAGATTAAAGATAAGGAAATGCAGGGCATTCCGCATCATATGATTGATATTCTGGACCCATGGGAATCCTTTCACGTGGCGTGCTTTAAACAGCGTAGTCTGGAATGTATGGCAGGAATTTATGAACGGAAGCATATTCCCGTTATTACCGGCGGCACCGGCTTTTATATTCAGGCTCTTTTGCGGGATGTGGACTTTACGCAGGAGCAGGAGGATCATGCGTACAGGGAGCAGCTGGAAAGACTGGCTGCTGAACGTGGAACGGAGTATCTTCATAACCTGTTAAAGGAAGCGGACCCGGCTGCGGCAGAAGAGATCCATGCCAACAATAAAAAGCGCATTATCCGTGCGCTGGAATTTTATCATCTGACGGGAAGGCGCATTTCGGAGCATAACCGCCTGGAACGGCAGAAGGAGAGCGCATACAATTCCTGTTATTTTGTTTTAAACGAAGACAGGGACAGGTTGTATGCCCGTATTGACCGCAGGGTGGATGAGATGCTGGCGGAAGGATTGGTGGAAGAGGTCAGGCGCCTTAAGGAAATGGGCTGTCACAGGGGAATGGTATCCATGCAGGGGCTGGGCTATAAAGAGATACTGGCCTGGCTGGACGGGGAGATCACATATACAGAGGCAGTGGAAATCTTAAAGCGTGATACCAGACATTTTGCCAAGCGCCAGCTTACCTGGTTTCGCAGGGAAAAGGACGTGATCTGGATTAATAAGAATGATTTCGGCGGGGATGAGAGCAGGATGCTGGAATATATGCTGGAAAGAATGGCGGCTCAGGGGATCAGGGCTTTTTGAGACGGAAGGGGAAAGTTTGAATGGAAAGCTTACAGGAGATGTATGCCCGGATGGGCATCGGAAAACAGGTATATGAATACGGCGAGTCCGTTTTGGAAAAACTGACCGGCCGGTTTTCGGAAATAGACAGGATTGCGGAATATAATCAAATGAAGGTAGTCAAGGCAATGCAGGAGCAAAAGGTCAGCGAGGCCTGCCTGCTTGGCACTACCGGTTACGGTTATAACGATCTGGGCCGGGATACTTTAGAAGCGGTATATGCCGGTATTTTCCATACCGAGGACGCCCTGGTGCGTCCACAGATTACCTGTGGCACTCATGCCCTGGCGCTGGCGCTGATGAGCAATCTCCGCCCCGGAGACGAGCTGCTTTCCCCCGTGGGAAAGCCTTATGATACCCTGGAAGAGGTGATCGGCATCCGGCCCTCAAAGGGGTCCCTGGCGGAGTATGGGGTTACCTATCGCCAGGTGGATTTGCTGCCGGACGGGCGGTTTGACTATGAAAATATCAGGAAAGCATTGAACGCACGGACCAGGCTTGTGACCATTCAGCGCTCCAAGGGTTATCAGACCAGACCGACGCTTTCGGTTGAACGGATCGGAGAGCTGATTTCCTTTATAAAGGGAATCAAGCCGGATGTGATCTGCATGGTGGATAACTGTTATGGGGAATTTGTGGAAACGGTGGAGCCCGGAGATGCAGGCGCGGATATGGTGGTAGGATCTCTGATCAAGAATCCGGGAGGCGGCCTTGCGCCGATCGGCGGCTATATTGCCGGAAAGAAGGAATGTGTGGAAAATGCCGCATTCCGTCTGACCTCGCCGGGCCTAGGAAAGGAGGTGGGGGCCTCCCTGGGAGTACTGAAGGATTTTTATCAGGGTATTTTCCTGGCGCCGGCGGTAACTGCCTCGGCACTGAAGGGAGCGGTTTTTGCGGCAAGTCTTTATGAGCCTTTGGGCTTTGCGGTGGTGCCGGACAGCAGGGAAAGCCGCCATGACATCATCCAGGCCATTACCTTCGGCACGCCGGAAGGAGTGATTGCTTTTTGCCAGGGCATTCAGGCGGCGGCGCCGGTGGACAGCCATGTAACGCCGGAGCCCTGGGATATGCCGGGTTATGACGCTAAGGTTATCATGGCGGCCGGAGCTTTTGTGTCCGGCTCGTCCATAGAGCTTTCTGCGGACGGGCCCATCAAGCCGCCCTATGCCGTGTATTTTCAGGGGGGGCTGACCTGGGCTCACGCTAAGCTTGGAATCTTAAAATCCCTCCAGTTTCTTGTGGACCGGGGAATTGTGCAGGAGAGGAAGCTTTGCTGCGGCTGATAAAAAATCGGGTCGAAAAAGATAAAAATTAATTAGTTGATTTTTGTGTACAGCTTTTTCATTTTATGGTAAAATAAGTTTTATCTTCTCCGCGTGCGGATGTTTTTGTCCGTATTGGGCAGCGGAGAATAAAGTACAAAAGAAAGGTGAGGAATTGCTTTGAAAAAGGGAAATTGGCTGCCGATATTGCTGGTTCTTGTGGGATTTGTCATAGGACGGTTCATTGGTTCTTATTTTTCCGGCAGTTTTTTAAATTATGGGCAGTCATTCGGGTTAAGCTCACCCATTGTCCTTGATCTGGGTTTTTTTGTCCTGACCTTTGGGCTGACGATCAACATTACGATCGCAAGCGTCATCGGCGTAGTCATAGCGCTGGTGGTCTATCGCTTTATCCGTTAGGAGCCGCAAAGATTCATTCTTTCACGGTTCGTAAGGGCGGAAGAAGGTAGAAGGAGCTTTCTATGCCTGATAAAAAGGCAGATATGCCGCAGGAGCTTCCCTATGAACGGTTTCTGCGTTTTGGACCTGAGAATCTGACGGAAGCGGAGCTTTTGGCCGTTATCATCAGAACGGGCACAAAGGAAAAGAGTGCGCTTCAGCTGGCGGAGCAGGTGCTCCGGCTGGCGAAATACCCAAGAGAGGGGCTGCTGGGGCTGCATGAGGTGAGCCTGGAAGAGCTTGAAGGAATCAAGGGGATCGGTCAGGTCAAGGCCGTAAAGCTGAAGTGTATCGCAGAGCTGTCCGTGCGTATGAGTACTGCCACCGCCAGCAAGGGAGTACGTTTTACCAGTTCAGGGCAGGTGGCCGCATATTTTATGGAAAAGCTGCGGCATCGGGACACGGAATGTGTTCTGGCAGCCAGTCTGGATGCCAAGGGCCAGCTGATCAGGGAAAAGAAGCTGTCGGAGGGCAGTGTGAGGTCGGCGCTGATTTCCCCGCGGGAGCTGTTTTTGGAGGCGCTGGATGCCAGGGCGGTAAATATGCTGCTGGTGCATAATCACCCCAGCGGAGATCCCACGCCCAGCAGAAGCGATATGGAGATCACGGCCGTGATTCGGGAAATGGGCGAAAAGATGGACATCCCGCTGCTGGATCATATTGTGATCGGAGACAACAGATATGTCAGTTTCCGGGAATCCTCCTGGTTTACAGGAGAAAATTGCCGGTTACCATAAAAAAGTGTGCAGGTACACTTTGATCTCACATGGAAGTCCTTTTAAGGATTTCCGATTCGATAAGAAAGGGGTTGTCATTTTGGCAAACAACGCATTTGGTATTGATCTCGGTACGAATAACATTAAAATCTACAGCAGGAGCGACGACAGTGTTCTGATTGAAAAAAACATGATTGCCATCGAAAATAAGAACACACTTTTCGCTTACGGGGACTCTGCATTTGAAATGTATGAGAAAGCCCCCGGAAATATTCATATATCTTATCCGCTTTCCAACGGTGTGATTGCTGACATTAAGAATATGGAAACCCTGGTCCGATATTTTGTGGCCGATCTGCAAAAGGGAAACAGCAAGCCTGCGGATTTTTATATTGCGGTGCCTACGGATGTGACGGAGGTGGAGAAGAGAGCATTCTATGATCTGGTTAAGGATGCAGGGGTCAAGGCCAGAAGGATCATGGTGGTGGAAAAGGCCGTAGCTGACGGGTTGGGGCTGGATATTGACGTAAAGAATTCTCAGGGCGTGCTGGTGGTAAACGTGGGCTATGAGACGACGGAGATTTCCATCCTGTCTCTGGGAGGCATTGTGTTAAGCCGTCTGATTAAAACGGGGGGCTTACGTTTTGATGAGGCAATCCGAGCGGCAGTCAGAAAGGAATTCAGCCTGATCATTGGCGGTAAAACGGCGGAGGCCGTTAAAATATCATTAAAGGAGCTGGATGAAAACGGGACCGGCGCCGTAGTATACGGGCGTGATATTGTGACGGGTCTTCCAGTGGAACGTGAGATTCCCACAAGGCTGGTGGATGACTGCCTGGAAGAACATTTTAACACGATAATTGATAATGTGAAGGTGATTTTGGAGAGGACGCCGCCGGAGCTGGCGGCCGATATATACCGCCACGGCATCTTTCTTACCGGAGGCGCATCTCAGGTAAATCATCTGGCGGAGAGAATGGCTGCGGGCACAGGGTTGAAGGTGAATGTTGCGGAAAGTCCTTCCACCAGCGTAGTGATGGGACTTGCCAAGATTATCAAGGATGACAATTATAAATCTGTAGCTTATGCAATCGAAGGGATGAGTAAATGAGCCCAGTAATAAAAAGAAAAGGGGAGAGATTTACTTTGCCGAGTAAATATCTCCTTTTAATTTTAACCATCCTCTGTACCCTGCTGATGCTGGTTACCTTTGGCACGGATGTATTCAACAGGCCGTTAAATTCGATCGTAGGATATATTGTGGTCCCCTTTCAACAGGGGATCGGAAAACTGGGAGGCTGGATCTCCAGCCGTTCCGAAGAGCTGGTACAGATCAGGTCGCTTCTGGAGGAAAATGCCCGGCTGAAGGAAGAAATCGCCGCATTGAGGGAGGAAAATATTCTGCTCCAGCAGGATAAGTACGAGTTAAACAATTTAAGGGAGCTTATTGATCTGGATGAGCAGTACGGGGAATATAACAAGGTGGGGGCACGCATTATCGGCAGGGATGCCGGAAACTGGTATTCCTCCTTCCTGATTGACAAGGGCAGCGAAAACGGACTTGCCGTGGATATGAACGTCATTGCCGGCGGGGGTCTGGTAGGGAGGATCACCTCCGTAGGGCCAAACTGGTCCAAGGTGACCTCCATTATTTCAGACAACAGTTATGTCAGCGGGATGACGCTTTCCACGGAGGATAACATGATGGTGTCCGGAGACCTGCAGCTTATGGCGGATAACTGTATCAGCTTCAGCCAGCTGGTGGACAGCAGAGACCTGGTGGTGGAGGGCGACAAGGTGGTGACCTCCAATATCAGCGACAAGTTTCTTCCCAATATTTTGATCGGCTATATCAGCTCTATAGAAAAGGATGCCAATAATCTGACAAAGTCCGGGCTGATTACGCCGGCGGTGGATTTCGAACATTTAGGGGAGGTGCTGGTCATCACGGACTTAAAGCAGGTTCCGTAAAATGAAAGGGAGGCTGTATGCTCAGAAAATTTGTTGTGACACTGTTTGTGATTGTCAGCTTTATTCTGCAGTGCAGTGTATTTGGCCATATTGCCTTTGCCGGCATCATTCCGAATATGATGATTGTTTTGACCGCCTCCTTCGGCTTTATGAGAGGGGAAAAGGAAGGGCTGGTCATCGGCTTTTTCTGCGGGCTGCTGAATGATATATTTTTCGGGAACTTTCTTGGTTTTTACGCATTGGTCTTAATGTACATAGGTTATCTGAACGGTAAATTCAGCCGAATATTTTATCCGGAGGATATAAAGCTCCCCTTAGCGTTGATTGTCACCAGCGATCTGTCCTACGGTACGCTTTGTTATATACTTTTATTCATGCTTCGGGGAAAATTTCAGTTTGTTTATTATTTTTCCCATGTGATCCTGCCGGAGGTATTGTATACCATTGTGGTCACGTTGTTCTTTTATCCGCTTGTTCTGAAAGTAAATGAAAAGCTGGAAGCCCGTGAAAGAAGGAGGGCTCAGAAATATGTTTGATGAAATGAAGGAAAGAATTATAAGCTTTTTTACCAGCAGGCTGACCATCTTTACCCTGGTCTTTTTGATTCTCGGAGGGGTTTTGATCTACCGCTGTTTTGATCTGCAGATTGTTCACGGGCAGGAATATCTGGATAATTTTGTGCTGGAGACCGAAAAGACCAGAGACATTGCCAGCACCAGGGGCAATATTTTCGACAGGAACGGGAATGTACTGGCCTACAACGAGCTGGCCTATTCGGTAAAGATCGAGGACGTGTTTGAGTCCGGCAGAAGTAAAAATGCTAATTTGAACGAGACGGTGCTGAAGCTGATCCACATGATCGAGCGAAACGGAGACCATGTGATCACGGATTTCAAGATCATGTTAAACGAAGACGGAGAGTTTGCGTTTACGGTGGAGGGGACAAGCCTGCTGCGTTTTCTGGCGGATGTCTACGGGAAAAAGACGGTGGGAGACCTGGATGATCAGATGAGAGCATCCACTGCCGAAACAATTATGGAGTATTTGTCCGAAAATAAATTTGCAATCGGTGATTATGAGGATCCGGAAGATACCAAGAGTGATTTTATTCCCGGAAAGGGTTACAGCAGGGAGGACTGGCTGAAGCTTGTTACCATCCGTTATGCCATGGACCTTACCTCTTACCGTAAGTATATAGGTACTACGGTGGCGGCGGATGTCAGTGAAAAAACGGTGGCCGTGATTATGGAAAATTCGGAAGAGCTGCCTGGCGTTACCATCGTGGAGGATACGGTCCGTAAATATGTGGACAGCAAGTATTTTGCTCATGTGCTGGGATATGTTGGCAAGATTTCATCGGATGAGCTGACTTCTCTCAACGAAGAGATGGAAGAGCTGGGGCGCGGCAGTGATGTATACAATATCAACGATGTGGTGGGTAAGGGCGGTATTGAATCAGCCTTTGAAACTACGCTTCAGGGTGTCAAGGGCTATGAAAAGGTAGTGGTTGACAACATGGGTAAGGTTATCTCTATTGAGGAACGGGAGGAAGCCCAGGCAGGGCAGGACGTTTATCTTACCATTGACATGGAGCTTACCAAGGCGGTTTATAATATCCTGGAGCAGAAGCTGGCGGGACTTGTGTCCAGCAAGATTATCAATGCAAAAGAATATATTGCCACGGCAGATTCCGGCAGTGATGATATTAAGATACCGATCTATGATGTTTATTTTACCATGTTCAATAATTCCATTATTGACTTAAAGCATATGGCCTCCGAGGATGCGGAGGAAACGGAGGCCGCCGTATTTCAGGAGTATCTTGCGTATAAGGAGCAGGTGTATGAAAAGCTGGAATATGAACTGACGGAAGGGAAAACACCTTACAACAAGCTGTCTAAGGAATATCAGGTCTACGAAAGCAATATTGTGTCATTGCTGAACAGAAACGGCGTGATTATTACCGAAGAGGTGGATGCCGGCGATGCCACACAGATTGCGTGGGCGGTGGACGAGGTCATCAGTCTTAACGAGTATTTAAAGTACTGTATTTCGAATAATTGGATTGATGTGAGCAAGCTGGAGATTGATGACAAGTATTCCGACTCCGCGGAAATATATGATGTACTGCTGGATTACATCATTGCCATGGTTGATAAAAATACGGAATTTCAGAAGCGTTTTTATAAATACATGCTTCTTTCCGATGTCATCAACGGGAAACAGGTTTGTATGGTGCTGTGTGAGCAGAGGCGGGTAGAAATTCCGCCGGGGGATGAGACGCTGCTGTACAACGGCAAGCTGTCCGCCTTTCAGTTTATGAAAAACAGGATCGAAAATATTGATATTACTCCGGCACAGCTGGCGCTGGATCCCTGCAATGCTTCCTGTGTGATCACGGACACAAATACGGGAGATATTCTTGCCATGGTGTCTTACCCTGGATATGACAACAACAAGATGGCAAATTCCGTGGATGCGGAATATTATGCAAAGCTGAATGCAGACAAGTCAAATCCTCAGTGGAATTATGCTACCCAATCGGCGCTTGCTCCCGGATCCACCTTTAAGATGGTGACGGCTACCGCGGGTCTGATGGAAGGAATTGTCAGCTCCGGCGAGCGCATTAACTGCGTGGGAACCTTTACGGAGATCGGACCGCCTTCGCCCAGGTGCTGGCGGAGGCGGGGCCATGGAAACGAAACGCTGACCACTGCCATTCGGGATTCCTGCGACTATTACTTCTATGATCTGGGTTATCGGTTTGCCATGAAAAACGGATCCTATAATGATACGGAGGGCTTGAATGTCCTGTACAAATATGCGGATCTGTACGGTTTGACGGAAAGGTCCGGAATTGAGATTGCGGAGGTATCTCCCAAGGTGTCCACAGAGGATGCCGTTCGCTCGTCCATCGGACAGGGTTCAAACGCTTATACCACAGCCGGGCTGGCAAGGTATGTGACGGCCGTCGCCAACGGCGGGACTTGTTTTAATCTGACTCTGTTGGATAAGGTGACAGATTCAAACGGGAATCTGATCTTGCAGCCCGAACCGAATATAAGAAATGTGATTGAAATGCCGCAGGAATACTGGAATGCGATTCATACCGGCATGCGTCAGGTGGTGGAGAACAAGATTTATTTTGGAGACCTGGCAGTGAACGTGGCCGGCAAGACGGGAACTGCGGAGCAGACAAAATCCCGGCCCAATCACGCATTGTTTGTGTGCTATGCGCCGTATGAGCAGCCGGAGATTGCGATTGCCACAAGGATTCCCTTCGGATATTCTTCAGACCACGCAGCCCAGGCAACAAGAGATATTATCAAGTATTATTACGGGCTGGCAGAGGAAGAAGATTTAATTAACGGCGAGGCTGACCTGCCGGAGGACGGCATTTCCAATGAACTGTAGTGAATGGGCTTTATGCAGGAGAGTGAGGAACAGATGAAGGATTTGGTGTTGATCAAAAGTTTTCCGAACGGAATCGCGTTACATTTAGACAAAGAGGCGCCCTTTGAAGAGCTGTTGGAGGAAATTGCCTATAAGTTTTCCGAGGCACGGGCTTTTTTTGGAGATGCTTCCATGGCGCTTTCCATTGAAGACAGAAAGGTGTCAGGAGCGGAAGAAATACAGATTCTGGATGCAATCAGAAAAAACAGCAGCCTGGTCATTATCTGCATTGTGGGTAAGGACGATGCCACCAATAAAAAATTCATCAAGGCCCTGGCCCATACCGAGAAGAAGCTGTCAAAGCCGGATGACGGACAGTTTTTC
The DNA here is from genome assembly GCA_910586485.1 of uncultured Acetatifactor sp. Classification (GTDB taxonomy): domain Bacteria; phylum Bacillota; class Clostridia; order Lachnospirales; family Lachnospiraceae; genus Acetatifactor. Next base: position 104,267 of record CAJUIA010000007.1, on the reverse strand, counting down.
AAGGGCAGTTTAAAAAACAAAGAGGTTTTGGAGACAGAGAACAGCATTATCATACTGGGTGATGTTTATCCCGGAAGCGCCATCATCAGTGCCAAAAACATTATCATTTTAGGAGGACTTTACGGAGAGGCCTATGCAGGCGGAAACGGACAGCCCGATGCCTTTATAGCAGCGCTTGAAATGGAGCCGGAAAAGATCAAGATCGGCGATTTCAAATACAGAACAACTGCAAAGCAGTCTAAATGGGGCATCCGCCCAAAGGTACAGCCGAAGATTGCATACGTAAAGAACGAGAAGATAACAATAGAGACGCTTACCAAAGATTTGCTGGAAGGCTTTTAGGCTCTTCGGCAGAATGACGACAAAAATATATGGAGGAACAGAAAATGGAAAATCAGTTTTCCCAGGAGCAGAAAAGCTCCGAAGTCATTGTCGTCACTTCAGGTAAAGGCGGTGTGGGCAAGACCACCACATCTGCAAACGTTGGAACGGGTCTGGCAAAGCTTGGGAAAAAGGTATGTCTGATTGATACGGACATCGGTCTGCGGAATCTTGACGTGGTGATGGGACTGGAAAATCGTATCGTCTACAATCTGGTGGACGTGGTGGAGGGAAACTGCCGGGTAAAACAGGCATTGATCCGCGATAAGCGCCATCCGGGACTTTATCTTATGCCGTCTGCCCAGACCAGGGATAAGTCCTCGGTGACACCGGGGCAGATGGTCAAGGTGATCGAGCATTTGCGGGAACAGTTTGATTACATTATTTTAGATTGTCCCGCCGGGATTGAGCAGGGCTTCCAGAACGCCATTGCAGGGGCCGACAGAGCGCTTGTGGTGACCACACCGGAGGTGTCTGCCATCCGGGACGCGGACCGAATTATCGGGCTGTTAGAGGCTAACGGTTTTAAGCAGATGGATCTGATTATCAACCGGCTGCGCATGGATATGGTAAGGCGGGGAGACATGATGTCGGCCCAGGATGTGGTGGATATTCTGGCGGTGCCCCTGATCGGCATCATACCGGATGACGAAAACGTGGTAATATCCACTAATCAGGGCGAGCCTCTTGTGGGCGGCGCCAGTCCTGCAGGACAGGCTTATGCAAACGTGGTACAGCGGGTTGAGGGGAAGGAGGTGCCATTCTTAAACTTTGAGAAGGGAATCTCTTTCTGGACCAGGGTGAGCGGAATCTTTCACAAAATATAGGGAGGAGCAAAATGAGAAACTTTTTTCGCAGAAAAAGCTCCTGCCAGATTGCCAAGGACAGATTGAAGATCCTGTTGATTTCCGACAGGGTGAACTGCTCCCCGGAGATGATGGAGCTGATCAAGACGGATATTGCCAAGGTAATATCCAAATACATGAAGATAGATGCAGATAATATGGAGATCCAGATAAATACCAAGGGAAACAAGTCGGAAAGAACGGCGAAGCCCAGCCTTTATGCGAGCATTCCCATAGTCGATATGCAGAGCAATATAAAGGAAACGGTTCTTCATTGAATTTGGCGGTAAGATAATATTTGAGGTAGGCATGTTTACAAGATTCAGGTTGAGAGACTTTGATTTTAAATTAGTGTTCATGGTGCTGGCGCTGTCGATGATCGGCATCATGGCCATCGGAAGCGCTGAGCCTTCGCTCCAGACCAGGCAGCTGGCAGGAGTGGTGGCAGGCGCTGTTCTGATGCTCGTCATATCCTTTTTTAATTATACCTGGATATTAAAGCTGAACTGGCTGATGTACGCGGTGAATCTGGCGCTGCTTCTGGCAGTGAAATATTTGGGCAGTGAAGGGCGCCTGGGGGCTCAGCGATGGCTGGAGATTGGCGGACTTCGATTTCAACCCTCAGAAACCGCTAAAATTTTGTTGATTTTATTCTTTGCACAGTTTATTATGAAATATAGAAAGAAACTGAATACTGTCATGATTATCGGCAGTTGTATCCTGCTTGTGGCATTGCCCTTATATCTGGTTTATAAGCAGCCTGATCTGTCTACCAGCATTGTGTTGATTGTCATTTTCTGTGTGATCATGTTTGCGGGCGGGATCAGCTGGAAGGTAGTGGCCGGGGTGCTGGTGGTTATCATACCGACGGTGGCGCTTTTGACCTCGCTTGTATTACAGCCGGACAGCAAGCTGTTGACATACTCTCAGCGCAACCGTATTCTGGCCTTTTTAAAGCCGGACGAGTACAGGGATGCGGAAGCATACCAGCAGCTGAATTCGGTGACGGCCATTGCTTCGGGACAGCTGGACGGGAAAGGGTACAAAAATAATGAGATCACCTCGGTTAAGAACGGTAATTTTATTTCCGAGGCGCAGACGGATTTCATTTTTTCGGTAATCGGGGAAGAATTTGGATTCAAGGGAAGCGTTGCCGTTATTTTGCTGATATTCGGGATTGCATTGGAATGTATCTCAGTAGCCAGGCGTGCGAAGGATCTTGCGGGGACGATCATCGCCGCCGGTGTGGGAGGATGGATTGCTTTTCAGGGTTTCATAAATATAGGTGTTACCACATTCATCCTTCCGAATACAGGTTTGACGCTTCCGTTTGTCAGCTATGGGCTGACTTCGGTAATGAGTTTGTTTATGGGGATAGGGTTTGTTTTGAACATCAGGCTTCAGGCTAAAAAGACAAAATAGGGAGGGACTAGTTATGAATATTGCGCTGATTGCTCATGATTCAAAGAAGAAGCTGATGCAGAATTTCTGCATTGCTTACAGGGGTATTTTAAGTAAAAACGATTTGTATGCCACAGGTACTACGGGCCGTCTGATCGAAGAGGTCACGAATCTGAATATACACAAATTTCTGGCAGGCCACCTTGGCGGCGAACAACAGATCGGCGCACAGATCGAGCATAATCAGATGGATCTGGTGATTTTTCTGCGGGATCCGCTGACACCGAAGGTGCATGAGCCGGATGTGAACAATGTGGTAAGGCTTTGCGATATACATAATATTCCGCTGGCGACCAATCTGGCCAGCGCAGAACTGTTGATTAAGTCTCTTGACAGAGGAGATCTAGAGTGGCGTGAAATGTACAAATAAAAGATATGGGGCAGTGCTTACCTGCCTGCTGACAATCATGTCCTTCCTGCTTACAGGCTGCGGCGGTCTTGCTTATGACATGGCATACAGCGCCGGTTCCAGCATCAGCAGCTTTAATGTGATTTCAGGACTGGATACCGGAACGGTTACGCCTTTTTCCGCCGGCCTTTGTGTGGTGACGGAGGATGTTGCTGCAGAGAACGCAGATATTTCCAAGGCTGCGGCGGCGCTTTTGTTTTCGCTGAATGACAATCAGGTGCTGTGTGCAAAAAACGTTCATGCCACCATGAATCCGGCAAGTCTGACAAAGATAATGACGGCACTTGTGGCACTGAAATACGGCAGCATGGATCAGAAGCTGACTGCTTCAAACGCAGTGAATATAACGGAATCCGGGGCGGTACTGTGCGGATTAAAAAGCGGAGACAGCATGACCATGGATCAGGCCATGCGGATTCTTCTGGTTTATTCGGCCAATGATGCGGCATTGCTGATTGCAGAAAACGTGGGCGGTACGGTGGACCGTTTTGTGGAGATGATGAATGAAGAGGCGGCCCGTTTGGGAGCCACCAATACGCATTTTGCCAATCCTCACGGCCTGACGGACCCCAATCATTATACCACGGCTTATGATCTGTACTTGATCTTTAAAGAGGCTGTCAAATATGATATTTTTAACGAGATTATTCATATGACCGGGTATCAGACCATTTATTATGACAAGGACGGTAAGGAAAAGGAGTTTGACAAATCTACCACAAATCAGTTTCTTAAGGCAGGATCAGGATATAACGCTCCTGCAAATGTAACCGTCATCGGCGGGAAAACCGGCACCACCAGGGCGGCGGGACACTGTCTGATTCTGCTGGTGAAGGACGTAAACGGGGCGTCTTACATAGCGGTTACGCTGGGAGTCCCATCCACACAGGAGTTGTATGTGACAATGGCGGATTTACTGAATGAGATTTAAGAATAGGGTTGTTTTTTGAAGGCATATCCCTTATAATTAAAGTATCATACTACTACAGGAGGGTTTCCAATGGTTCAATTAATTGTAGGCAATAAGGGCAAGGGGAAGACAAAGCAGTTATTGGATAAAGTGAATAGCGAGATAAAGGAAATTTCAGGCAATATCGTATACCTCGATAAAAGTACCAAGCATATGTACGAGCTGAACAATAAGGTGCGCCTGATTGATGTGTCTCAGTATATGATTGAGAATGACAGTGAGTTTATCGGCTTTGTATGCGGGGTCATCTCTCAGGATCATGATCTGCAGCAGATGTATTTTGACAGTTTTTTAAAGATTGCATGTTTGGAGGGCAAGGATATTACGCCTGCCGTTGAAAAGCTGGAAGCCTTGAGTAAGAAGTTTGATGTGAGCTTTATATTAAGCATTTCCATGGACGAGTCCGAACTCCCTGTAGGTTTGAAAGAAAAGATTTTGATTTCTCTGTAGAAAAAGCGAAACAAATGTTTCGAACGTAAAGTAACAAAAGCCTCGGTAGCACCGGGGCTTTTGTATAGAGGCGGTAAAAGGGTTGGCAAAGGGAAATAAAATAAAAAAATACAGAAAACCTTTGAATTTAAATATTGGAATGATCATTTTCGGCGTTATCTTTATCTACGTTATTGTATGCGTCATCATGTATTTCCAGACAGGTCATATCGTGCGCTATGAGGTACAGGAGGGTTCTCTTGCGGTTGATAATGTTTACAGGGGGATTATCATCCGGGACGAGACCGTAATGTATAATCAGGCGGCGGGTTATGTAAATTATTATGCCAGAGAGGGAGAGCGGCTGGCAAAAAACGGACTGGTTTACATAGTTGACGAAACAGGCAGACTGAATGAAGAATTTAACACGGCTGAGCTGGGGCAAAATGCGTTGAGCAACAAGGATCTTTCCGAGTTTCGCAGTGAAATTGTCAATTTTGTCCACAGCTATGACAGTGCTTATTATTCCAGCGTCTACGACTTTAAAAATTCTTTGAAAAATACGGTGCTGAAGCTTGCAAATGTAAATATGCTTGCAAATATCAGTGAGATGAACGGCGGCGCCGTAAATATCATTAATTATTCCTATGCTCCGGTTACGGGCATTGTTTCTTACTGGGTGGACGGGTATGAGGACTTAAGACCCCAGGATGTAACGGCAGAAATTCTGGATCCCAAAAACAGTAATTACGAGAAAAAGCAGATGCTCAGTAATTCGTTGATGGCATTAAACGATCCAGTATATAAGCTGTGCACCAGCGAAAACTGGTCCCTGGTGATTCCCGTAGATTCGGCCAAGGGAGCAAAGCTCCTGGAAGAAGAGTATGTAAAAGTGCGTTTCCTTAAGAATCAGTATGAATCCTGGGGAAAGGTGTATATGCTTACCAACGCCGACGGAAATAGTTATCTTAGACTGGATTTCAACAATTCCATGATTACCTTTATCAATGACAGGTTTCTGGAGGTTGAGCTGATTGTGGAGGATGAGACCGGATTAAAGATCCCCCTTTCTTCTATTGTGCAGAAGGATTTTTTCCTGATTCCGGAGGATTTTCTGATTCCGGGCGGAAATAACGGCGGGGACAGTATCATGCGGCAGTGTTACCTGGAGGACGGGACGATTTCCAGCGAGCTGCTGGAGGTGGAGGTTTATAATTATGCCAGTGAATCAAAGGAGTATTATCTGGACAGCTCTGTCTTAAATGCCGGGGATATTTTATATAAGCTGGACGGACAGGAGACATATGTGATCAGCAAACGGGCCACTCTGATCGGCGTTTATAATATGAACAAGGGCTATGCGGATTTTAAGCAGGTAAATATCCTGTATCAGAACGACGAATATGCCATTGTGAAGTCCAATACCAAATACGGCTTGAACGTATATGATTATATCGTGCTGGATGCGGCGTCGGTTACGGACGATCAGTTTATACAGTACCGGGAGCAGTGAAGGATCTGCCGGCAGATCATCAGTAAATAGCGGCAGATCAGGAGTGTAACAGTGAGGAACAGTGGATGAACAGGGAAACGTATCATATATTTAAGCAGTTTATGCTCAGCTGTATGGAAGACAGCGCCCATGATAAGGAGCATGTGTACCGTGTGCTGTATGGAGCGCTGGAAATTGCGGAAACGGAAAATAACGTGAATTACGATATATTGATTGCCGCCTGTTTGTTGCATGACATTGGGAGGAAGGAGCAATTTGAGAATCCGGCCTTGTGTCATGCGGCTGTAGGAGCCGAAAAGGCCTTTGACTTCCTTGTGAAAAATGGGTTTGACAGGGAGTATGCGGAGCAGGTAAGGCAGTGCATTCAGACGCACCGATACAGAAAAGGAAATCCGCCCCAAAGTATAGAGGCAAAAATCCTGTTTGATGCGGACAAGCTGGACGTGACCGGAGCCATCGGCATTGCAAGGACATTGATTTACAAGGGAATTGTTTCCGAGCCGCTGTATTCTATGCGGCCTGACGGATCGGTTTCCGACGGGGATGGGGACGAAAAGCCGTCTTTTTTCCAGGAATATAAGTATAAGCTGGAAAACATATATTCAAAGTTTTATACGAAAAAAGCAGCGGAGCTGGCCAAGGAAAGGCAGGCTGCAGCGGCAGCGTTTTATAATGGCCTGTACGGGGAAGTGAGCTTGCTGCACCGTAAGGGACGAACTGCGCTGGAGGAAAAAGTTCGATAGGAATAAACAGAATTCAATAGTTATTTCTTATTAGGATAAAAAATATGAAATACAGAATGAAATCCAAAAGTGCATACCTTTGTTTGCTTCTGTCATTGGCGTTACTTACAGGCTCAGGCTGCGGCGGGCCGGTGCAGGGTGAAGTGCCGGAAGTGCCAATTTCTTCGGAAACAGCATTTTCACAGGCAGGAGAGTTGGATTCGGCCGCGGAACAAAGTCAGCCGAAAGCAGAAGAATCTGCTTCAGAGCCGCAGGAAGCATTATCAATACCAGCTCAGCCGCCGGAAACAGGACCGACGCCGGAGCCGGCCCCGGAGGACCCTCAGCCGCCGGAAATACGGCTGGTGATGGTGGGAGATATTCTGCTGCATACGCCCTTGGCGGAAAGCGGAAGGACGCCGGAGGGCAGCTATGATTTCAGTGCAGTTTTTGCTAATCTAAAAGAGGAAATTCAGGGTGCGGATGTGGCTCTGGTAAATCAGGAGGTCATCATCGACGGCGCGGAGCTTGGGGTGTCCGGTTATCCGTCCTTTAATGCGCCTTACGAGCTGGGGGATGCCTTGATGGAGGCCGGCTTCGATATAGTGCTGCACGCTACCAACCATGCCCTGGATAAGGGAAAGCAGGGACTTTTAAATTGCCTGTCCTTCTGGCGGGAGAATTATCCGGACACGCCGGTGCTGGGCATTCACGACAGCAGGGAATCACAGCAGGAAATCTATGTGTATGAGCAGCAGGGAATCCGTATTGCCATTTTAAATTATACCTACGGCACAAACGGAATTTCACTGCCGGAGGATATGCCTTATGCGGTGAATCTGCTTGAAAAGGAGCGGGTAATCGACGATCTGCAGCGCGCGCAGGAGCTTGCGGATTTTGTGGTGGTCTGTCCCCATTGGGGAAAGGAGTATGTACTGGAGCAGGTAAAAAGCCAGGAAAGCTGGGCCCAAATTTTTGTTGATAACGGCGCGGATTTAATCTTGGGCACCCATCCTCATGTGATAGAGCCCATAGCGCAGATCACCTCCGAAAATGGAAATCAGGCGCTTGTTTATTATTCTCTGGGAAATTTTGTCAACTGGACCTCCGGCACCGGGGCAGGCGTATCCAACCGTATGGTGGGAGGAATGGCACAGGTAACCATTGGTCTGGATGAAAACGGGGAGGCTGTAATTACGGATTATGGAGTGCTGCCTGTGGTCTGTCATTTGGAAAAGGGCTTTGGTGGCGTAACGGTTTATCCTCTTTCGGAATATACGGAAGAGCTGGCGGCGCATAATGAGATTTTGAAGCAGGACGAAAGCTTTTCACTGGATTACTGCTGGGAGCTCGTGAGGGGTGTGTTTGGAGACGCCGTAAAATAGTTTTGGGCAGAAACGTATTATAAAGAGCGGGAATATAAGGAAAATTGTACTAAAAAACAGAAACGGGAGAAATGGCGGATGATTCGGGAAAATATAGAGCTTGTGGAGAAGAAAATTGAGGAAGCGTGCAAAAGAGCCGGCCGGGACTGCAGTCAGGTGCACTTAATTGCAGTCAGTAAAACAAAGCCGGTGGAGATGCTGGAAGAAGCCTATAATGCGGGGATCCGGGACTTTGGGGAAAACAGAGTTCAGGAGCTGATGGAAAAGATGCCCGTTCTGCCGGAGGACATCCGCTGGCATATGATCGGACATCTGCAGCGGAATAAGGTAAAGTATATTGTGGGAAAGGTCTGGATGATTCACAGCGTGGATTCTCTGGAGCTGGCAAGGGAAATCAGCAGAGAGGCCGTGAAGCGGCAGGTGACGGTAAAAATCCTTCTGGAGGTAAATGTAGCGGAGGAGGAAAGTAAGTTTGGCGTAACGGTCAAAGAGGCTTGCGGACTGGCCGAAGCGGCAGCAAAGCTTCCAGGGATTCAGGTGGAGGGTTTGATGACGATTGCACCGTATGTTGAAGATCCGGAAGAAAATCGCATATATTTTAAGCGGTTGAAGGAATTGTCTGTTGACATATACGATAAAAACATTGATAATGTTAATATGAATGTGCTGTCCATGGGAATGACAGGTGATTACTCCGTTGCCGTGGAAGAGGGCGCAACCTATGTGAGAGTCGGAACCGGAATCTTTGGTGAGCGGAAAGGCATGGTATTATAAATATGGGAGTAATGGATAAGTTTTTGAACTATATGAAGCTAAACGGCGAGGATGATGATGAATACTTCGACGAGGATTACCTGGATGATGATGAAGAAATAGAAGCGGCGCCTTCCAGAAAGTCGCAGTCTCAGAAAATGAAGGATGAGGATGATGTGGAAGAACGGGCGGCAAGGCGAGCGGCCCCCTCCAATAAGATTACTCCCATCAAGCAGCCTGCCGCCAGAAGAGCGATGGGGGGAGCCGGCATGGAGGTTTGCGTGATTAAGCCTACTTCCGTGGAGGACGCAAGGGAGATTACGGAAACTCTTTTGGCCAACCGAACGGTGGTACTGAATCTGGAAGGCCTGGATGTGGATATAGCCCAGCGGATCATTGATTTTACCAGCGGCTCCTGCTATGCCATCTCCGGCAACCTGCAGAAGATTTCTCATTATATTTTTATTATCACCCCGGCAAGCGTGGATATATCCGGTGACTTTCAGGATATTTTCGGCGGCTCCTTTGAGATGCCGATCAATAACCGCCAGTGAGGAACGCTTAAATATAAGAATGAAGAGTCCGCTTTGCGGGCTCTTACCTTTTGAGAAATAGAGGATGAGGGAGAAAATGTCAGAGAGAATACCGATTTTATATAACAGAAAGCCCTGCTATGATCTTGTATTTACTTTAAGCTTTGATGAGCTGGTGCCGGAGCTGGAGAGCCTGGAAATGAAAAACAAGAGAATTTGTATTATTACAGATTCTAAAGTGGATGAAATTTATGGAAGCAAAGTGCTGGAGCTGCTGCAGGGGAATTGTCTGAAGGCGGTAAAGTATGTGTTTCCCTGCGGCGAAGAAAATAAAACACTTGACACGGTCAGGGGGGCATATAAGTTTCTGATTCAGGAGGAATTTGACAGAAAAGATATACTGATTGCTTTAGGAGGCGGCGTTGTCGGGGATACGACAGGGTTTATTGCCGCAACTTATTTGCGGGGAATTGATTTTGTACAGCTGCCGACCACATTGCTGGCTCAGGCTGACAGCAGCATCGGCGGAAAAACCGGTGTGGATTTTGACGGATATAAGAATATGGTTGGTGCTTTCAAAATGCCAAGGCTTGTGTATATGAATCAGGAGGTATTGGCTACTTTGGAGGACAGACAGTTTTTTTCCGGTTTTGCAGAGGTGATGAAGCATGGTCTGATTAAAGATGCTTCGTTTTATGAATGGCTCATTGAAAACATGTATGAGATCTGTGAACGGGACATGAAGGTGCTTCAGGAAATGTTGATGCGCAGCTGTACGGTGAAAAAGCTGGTGGTGGAGAAGGACCCTGAGGAACAGGGAGAGCGGGCGTTGCTAAACTTTGGGCATACCATAGGCCATGCTATTGAAAAAGCAAAACATTTTGAACTGCTTCATGGAGAATGTGTGGCTCTGGGCGCGGTGGCGGCGGCTTATATTTCCTGGAAGCGGGAGCTTTTGTCCATGGAAGAGTATTATGAAATCAGAGATATGTTTGTTCCCTTTAATCTCCCCATTTCGGTAGAAGGAATTGACCCCGAAGAGGTATTGAGGCTTACAAAGTCTGATAAAAAAATGGAGTCAGGAAAGATTAAATTTGTGCTGCTGAAGAAAATCGGTAAGGCTGTGCTGGATCACACAGTGACGGACGAAGAACTGCTGGCGGCAATCAATGAAATCTATTTCAGCGAAGAGGATGCACATGAATAAAAAGAAGCAAAAGCGTACAAAAGTAATCATGCTGCTGATTGACGCGTTAGTGGCGGCAGTGCTGCTGACGATGGATCAGTTTACTAAATATCTGGCTATTCAGCGGCTGAAGGATAATCCGGCTAAGGTTCTGATTAAGGGAGTGCTGGAGCTGAATTATCTGGAGAATAGAGGGTCTGCCTTTGGAATGCTGCAGAACCAGAAATTTTTTATTTTATTCATCGGAATTGTTTTTCTGGGGGTGATTTTATTCTTCCTGTTTAAGCTGCCGGTGGAAAAGAAATTCAGAGTCGTTCATATTCTGCTTTCGGCGGTGATTGCAGGCGGTATCGGAAATATGATAGATCGTTTCCGGTTTGATTATGTGGTGGATTTTATCTCTTTTGTGTTAATTAATTTTCCGGTTTTTAATGTGGCTGACTGCTATATTGTGAGCTCGGTTATCATTCTGTTTATTCTGTTTTTGTTTGTATATAAGGAGAAGGACCTGGAATTTCTGAATTTCAAGCAGAACAAATACAGGGAAATGAAGTAAAAGATACTATGGACAGATTCGTGTTTGAGGCTTCGGCGGGGGAAGAGGACGAGAGGCTGGATAAATGTCTTGCACTGTTGACGGATTCGCTTTCGCGCTCTTATATCCAGAAAATGATCCTTGAAGGGAATGTTAAGGTCAACGGCATTGCCGCAAAAGCCAGCTATAAGGTGAAGCAGGAGGATCTGATAGAATTTGAACTGCCGACAGCAGTAGAGCCTGAGATTTTGCCGGAAAATATCCCCTTGGATATTTTATATGAGGATGCGGACGTAATCGTGGTCAATAAGCCCAAAGGGATGGTGGTACATCCGGCTGCAGGGCACTATAGCGGTACATTGGTCAACGCTCTGATGTACCACTGCGGAGGCAGTCTGTCCGGTATCAATGGGGTAATGCGTCCCGGTATTGTCCATCGTATAGATATGGATACCACGGGGTCTCTGATTGTCTGTAAAAATGATGCTGCCCACAGGTCCGTTGCGGAGCAGCTTAAGGAGCATTCCGTTACCAGACGTTATGAAGCGATCTGCTACGGCGTGCTGAAGGAGGATCAGGGCATAATTGACAGACCCATTGGCAGGGATCCCGCGGAACGCAAGAAGATGGCAGTCAATGAGCGAAACGGAAAGCGTGCCGTGACTCACTACAGAGTATTACGGCGTTTCAGGGAGTACAGCTATATTGAATGTACCCTGGAAACGGGGCGGACCCATCAGATTCGCGTTCATATGGCAAGCATCGGGCATCCTCTCTTAGGCGATGACTTATATGCAGGCAGCCGGAAATGCCATTATCGACTGCAAGGCCAGACCCTGCATGCCCGAATATTAGGATTTCGGCATCCTGCTACAGGGGAATATATAGAAGTAAATGCACCTCTTCCGGATTATTTTATACATTTACTGGATACAATGGCGTGATGTTATCTTGTGTAAAACGGCAATATGGTGTATAATAAACTTATCTAAAATCAGCTGAAGGAACAAAGCTTGTTCTGAAAGACTATAGGCGGAAGAGAGGTAGGCAAAATGAATACAGTGATCACGATCGGGAGACAATTCGGTTCCGCAGGCCGGGAGATCGGCGAAAAGGTAGCCGAATATTTCGGCATTAAGTGCTATGACAAGGAGCTTTTAAGCAGAGCGGCCAAGGAGAGCGGCTTCTGTGAGGAAATGATTCAGAATCATGATGAGCGTCCCACAAATTCGTTCCTGTACAATCTGGTGATGGATACGTATTCCTTTGGTTATAATGCGTCCTCTTTTGTGGATATGCCTATCAGTCACAAGGTTTTTCTGGCGCAGTTTGATACCATTAAAAAAATTGCCGATGAGGGACCCTGCGTGATCGTGGGCCGCTGTGCAGATTACGCTCTGGCTGATTACACCAATGTGGTAAAGCTGTTTATCTATGGTGACAGTGAGACAAAGGTTAAGCGTATTATGGAAAGGTATGATCTGACCGAGGCTAAGGCAAAGGATATGATCATCAAGAAAGATAAGCAGCGCCAGAGCTATTACAATTATTATTCATCCAAGAAATGGGGCCGTGCGGACAGTTATGATCTCTGCATTAACAGCAGTGTGCTGGGGGTGGAGGGCACCGTAAAACTGATTGTACAGTATATTGAGGATTTTGAAAAGAAACAATAGGTAACCGTTCGCACTTTCGACAACCTGACGGCGAGTAACAGTTTGGAAAAATTTCATAGTTGACATTTAAGGCGCCTTATGCTATTATACTACGGTATGCCGCATGGCTCGGTATAAGTGCAGAATATCTGCCACCAAAGCCAGCGAGTAAGACGAGCAGTGACTTTTAAAGTCTTTGCAGTCATGAATAGGAGGTGCCTTATTATGTACGCAATTATTGCAACAGGCGGAAAACAGTACAAGGTTTCCGAGGGGGATGTCATTAAGGTTGAAAAGCTGGATGTAGAGCCCGGAAATACTGTTTCCTTTGACCATGTGATCGCAGTAAGTGACGGAACCCTCAAGGTAGGCGGGGATGTTGCAGGTGCAACCGTGTCCGCTACCGTTATGGAGCAGGGAAGAGGTAAGAAGGTTATTGTATATAAATACAAGAGCAAAACCGGATACCATAAAAAGAACGGTCACAGGCAAGCATACACACAGGTTAAGATCGACAAAATCAACGCAAAATGATAGCCGTAGTAATTTGTAAAGACCAAAAGGGCTTATACAGAGGGTTTTACTGTATGGGACATGCGGAATATGCAAAAAAGGGCAAGCCAGACATATTGTGCGCGGCAGTTTCGGCGTTGACCATCGGAACAGTCAATTCTCTGGAGAAGCTGGCCGGAGAAAAGCTGAGAACGATTCAGAATGAAGAGACAGGCTTTCTTAAATGTGATTTCGAGAGTGTTTTACAGGAAAAGTCTTCATTTTTAATGGATTCTATGATATTTTCTCTTGAAAACATAAGCAGGGAGTACGGTGACAGGTATTTACAAGTAAAATTCGAGGAGGTGTAGACCATGTTGAATATGAACCTTCAATTATTCGCTCATAAAAAGGGTGTCGGCTCGTCCAAGAACGGCAGAGACTCGGAATCAAAAAGATTAGGTGCGAAGAGAGCTGACGGACAGTTTGTAAAGGCGGGAAACATTCTTTACAGACAGCGTGGAACCAGGATTCACCCTGGCGTTAATGTTGGGATCGGCGGAGACGATACTCTGTTTGCATTAGTTGACGGAGTTCTTCGTTTTGAGAGAAAGGGAAGAGACAGAAAGCAGGCTTCTGTTTATCCGAAAGAGCAGTGATCCGAGAGCAGGGACTTCAAACCGAAAAGTTTGAAGTCCTTATTTACTATGAAAGAGAGTTATTATGTTTGCAGACAGAGCCAGAATTTATGTGAGAAGCGGAAAAGGGGGCGACGGTTACGTTTCCTTTCGGCGTGAAAAATATGTGCCTGCCGGCGGTCCGGACGGCGGAGACGGCGGACGTGGCGGGGATGTTATATTTGAAGTGGATGAAGGATTGAACACCCTGATCGACTTCAGAAACGTACGAAAGTACAAGGCAGGAGACGGCGAGCCGGGAAGTAAAAGGAACTGCCGCGGCAAGGACGGCGGGGATATTACCTTGAAGGTCCCTCAGGGAACGGTTATTCGGGAAGCAGAAAGTGGCAGCATCATTGTGGATATGTCCGGCGAAAACAGGCGTGTGGTATTGTTAAAGGGCGGCAGGGGCGGCAACGGTAATCAGCATTATGCCACCAGTACCATGCAGGCACCAAAATATGCACAGCCAGGACAGCCGGCAAAGGAGCTGGAGCTGCTGTTGGAGCTGAAGGTGATTGCTGATGTGGGCCTGGTAGGTTTTCCTAATGTAGGGAAATCCACTTTTCTTTCCCGTGTGAGCAATGCCCGCCCCAAAATTGCAAATTACCATTTTACAACCTTGAATCCCAATCTGGGCGTAGTGGATCTGGAAGGCACCGGAGGCTTTGTGATTGCAGATATTCCCGGACTGATCGAAGGGGCTTCCGAAGGCGTTGGCTTGGGGCATGAGTTTCTGCGCCATATTGAACGCACAAAGGTTATTATCCATATTGTGGATGCAGCCGGTACGGAGGGACGGGATCCTGTGGCGGATATATATGCGATCAACAGGGAGCTGGAGGCGTATGATCCCGATGTGGCCAAGAGGCCGCAGGTCATTGCGGCAAATAAAATTGATGTGATCTGCGACCCGGAAATAGATCCCATAAGCCGGATCAGGGAAGAATTCGAGCCAAAGGGTATCCCGGTTTATCCCATCAGTGCCGTCAGCGGCCAGGGGGTTAAGGAGCTGCTGTATCACGTGAATGAAATGCTGGAAGGGCTGGGAGAAGAAATTACCGTTTTTGAGCAGGAATATTTTCCGGAGCAGGAGGCAGCTGCAGATTCCGACAGTTCCTGCAGCGTGGTTTATGATCCGGATGAGGACGAGTATGTAGTAGAAGGCCCCAAAATTGAGAAAATGCTGGGCTATACCAATTTGGACAGCGAAAAAGGCTTTTCCTTTTTTCAGAAGTTTCTGAAGGATACAGGAATTTTGACACAGCTGGAGGATCTGGGAATTCAGGACGGGGATACCGTCCGTATGTATGGTTTAAAGTTTGATTACTATAAATAGGAGTGCCGCTCATGCGGCAGAATGCGAGGGAACATGACAAGTAAACAGCGTGCCTATCTGAAAAGTCTTGCCAGTGATTTAAATCCAATTTTTCAGGTGGGGAAGTCCAGCCTGACACCGGAGCTGACGGCGGCGGTGGGAGAGGCATTTAACAACAATGAGTTGATTAAGATCGGAGTTTTAAAGAACTGTACGGATGACCCAGGGGAGATTGCGCAGGTAATTGCGGAGAGAACCCATTCCCAGGTTGTTCAGGTCATAGGAAAAAAGATCGTTCTCTATAAGCCGGACAGGGACAAGCCCAAGATTGAGCTGCCAAAAGCCAAATAAGTGTCTTAAGGATCAGCTGGGGCAGGGAGGAAATCATCTTGGAGGATGCAAAATTTTTAAGTAAGCTCAGACAAAAGGTGAAGAAGGTTCAAGATCCCAAGCGTTTCGAGCATACGCTGGGGGTGGAATTTACAGCGGCAGCTCTGGCCATGAGATATGGGGCATCCGTTGCAGATGCCCAAGTGGCGGGAGTACTGCATGACTGCGCAAAATGTCTTTCGGATAAGGAACGCTTAAAGCTCTGTGAGAAGCATGGTATACCCGTATCGGAGGTGGAACGGCGTAATCCGTTTTTGCTGCATGCAAAAGTCGGAGCTTATCTGTCAGAGACCGAATATAATGTATCAGATAAACCGGAAATTTTGAACGCTATCCGTTATCATACCACCGGCCGGGAAGGAATGACTCTTTTAGAGAAGATTATTTTTGTGGCGGATTATATTGAACCGGGCAGAAGGCATGCACCTAACTTACCGGAGATACGGCAGCTTGCTTTTATGGATCTGGATGGAGCGGTGCTGCGAATTCTGGAGGATACGCTGGCGCATCTTAAAAAAACAGGCGGCGAGACGGATCCTATGACGGAAAGAGTTTACCGCTATTATTTGGATGGTCGGCATTCCGACTAAGCAAAAGGAGAATTTATGGAAAGCATGGAAAATGAAAGCATGGAAAATAAAAATATGGAAAATGAAAATAAAACAAAAGAAAAGTCCGCACAAATAGCAAGACTGGCAATCGAAGCGATGGAAGACAAAAAGGCAGAGGATATTCGGGTAATTGACATCAGTGAGGTTTCCGTGATTGCCGATTATTTTATTATCGCAGGCGGAAACAACCGCAGTCAGATACAGGCTCTTTGTGACAATGTGGAAGAGAAATTGGGAAGAGCCGGAAGCGCGGTGAAGCAGATTGAAGGCTATGATACGGCAAACTGGATTTTAATGGATTTCGGTGATGTGATCGTTCATATTTTTGACCGGGAAAACAGACTGCTTTATGACCTGGAGCGGATTTGGAGGGACGGGAAACAAATAGAAGCTGAAGATTTAACAAAATAATAAGGAAAATGAAATCATGATTTTTATATCTCATTCCTCATCGGATGCGGTGGTGGCAGCCGAGATCTGCCGTTTGTTGGAACAAAATCAAATAAAATGCTTCATTGCTCCCAGGGACATCCGCTCTGGGCGGGAATACGCGGAAGAAATCGTAAACGGGATTGATGGCTCCCAGGCCATGGTGCTGTTAATGTCCAGAGCCGCCAATACTTCGCCCCATGTATTGCGCGAAGTGGAGCGGGCAGTCAGTAAAAACATTCCCCTATTGGTCTATAAGCTTGAGAATGTGGAACTGAGTAAATCCCTGGAATATTTTCTCATGTCCCATCAATGGCTCAGCAGGGAACGGGGAGAAAGTTATGGAGAGATTCTGGCGGCGGCAAGGGAACTGGAACAGACGCAAACAGTGGAAAAAGAGAGCGATGTTACAGAAAAAAAAGCGGCCGGCGGGAAAAGGGGGCGACGGAGAATGTGGATCGGCGCCCTGGCTGCGGTACTGGTTTTGGCAGTATCACTTATCGGCTTGAAGGCTGCAGGGATATTTCCTCCGAACATCAGAAGCGCCGCAGAAAGTTTCCATATAAAAACGGGTGATACGCTGGTTTTAGGGAGCTACCTTGGGAAACCCATTGAGTGGCGGGTACTGTATCTGGAAGAAAAGGATGGCAGGCAGACGGCAGTTCTGATTTCCAAATATATTCTTACCATGAAAGCCTTTGATGCGGCCGAGAGCGGCAAGTATAATCATGATGAAAGCAGAGATTATATCAGCAGGGAGTCGGAGGCTGACCAGGATTTGGAGCTTCAGGCTTATGTGAGAGGCAACAGCTGCTGGCAGAATTCCAATCTCCGGGCATGGCTTAACGCCGAAACGGAAGTAGTTGCTTATGAGGGGCAGGCGCCAATATCTGCCGCAATGTCAGAGCATCATAACGGGTATCAGAACGAGGCCGGTTTTTTAAATGGTTTTACGGACAAGGAAATCAAGGTTTTACTGGAACGAGAATGCCATACGCCGGGAAACGCATTGGACGGGGGTGAGATTGTTACTCTCGACAGAGTTTTTTTGTTGTCGGAGGAAGAGCTGGCCTGGTTTGATGAGGCCGGTCTGAGCAGACTAAGTGAGCCGACGGCGGAAGCGCTTGAACAGGATCTGAGTCAATGGTATGAGGTTTCCCTGTCGGAATACGGTGTAAAGGAGTATTGCTGGTGGCTGCGTACGCCGGCAGAAGGATATTCCAGTAAGGTTTATCTGGTTGAAAACGGTTATGGAATTGAAAATGATGAAATCAGCAATAACATTCGAAAGGCAAACGCCGGTCTGGAGGGATTTGGTGTCAGACCTGCGGTAATGATTGATCTGAAAAGCTATTTTGAAATGCAGGAGCCCTGATTCTCTCGAATTATGGAGAAATATCGTCTAAAATTTGTTTTATTATCGAAAAAACAGTTGCAAAAAGTAATAAAGAGGTTATAATAGAGAAGAAATTATTTGAGGGAGAGGTATGTAAGATGAAGAAAAAATTGATTGCATTGCTGTTGACGGTAACCACGGTAATTTCTCTGACCGCCTGTGGAAAGCCCTTTACCTGCGATCTGTGCGGTGAAGAAAAGACAGGCAAAAAGTACAAGGAGACGATTCTTGGTACGGAAATTATTTACTGTCAGGACTGCTATAAGGAACTGAAGGAATTAGGTGATATGCTGAAGTAATTCATACCATAGCAGGGTGAAAAGACAGGGAGTTTCAACGTATTAGTTGAAAGGACAGGGAGTTTTAACATATTTGTTGAAAGGACAGGGAGTTTTAACATATTTGTTGAAAGGACAGGGAGTTTCAACATATTAGTTGAAAGGACAGGGAGTTTCAACATATTGTTGAAACTCCCTGCTCTCTTTTCTTCATCTTACCTTCATCTTACTTTTGTCAGGCATTCTTTTCATTCCGGCTGCCCAGGTGCATATAGAAGCTGATGAGATAAAGCCCGCAAAGCCCTACAAGGCCGTAGACGATTCTGGAAACCCAGCTCATGTTTCCAAAAATAAAGGCCACAAGGTCAAAGCGAAAGATACCGATCAGCAGCCAATTCAACGCACCGACGATAACAAGGGTAAGTGCAGTGCCGTCCAAGTATTTATTTCCCATAGCTACCTCACATTCTGCACGGTTTCTGGAACCGGCTGTATTAGTTTCTGCAATTTGCCCCTGTTTATTCAATTTTATTGAAAGAAACTCATTTTCATTTATGGAAAGAAGCTTATTTATTTAAAGAAACGAAGCACTCCGTACACCTTTCCCAGAATTTGGCAGTTTTCTACAATAATGGGAGCCATGCTGTCGTTTTCCGGCTGCAGGCGGATGTGACCGTTCTCCCTGTAAAAGGTTTTTACCGTTGCGGAATCATCAATCAAAGCCACAACAATATCACCGTTATCCGCAGTACTGCAGGAGCTTACAAAGACCTTGTCGCCGCTTAATATGCCGGCATTAACCATTGATTCTCCACGCACATTGAGAATAAAGGATTCACCCTTGGGCACTACATCGGCGGGGACGGGAAAATATTCCTGAATATTTTCCTCCGCAAGAATAGGCTGACCGGCGGCAACGTTTCCAATGACCGGAATGCTGACCATTTCCGTGCGTACCATCTGAAAGCTGTCATCACAGATTTCGATGGCTCTGGGCTTGGTGGGGTCCCGACGGATATACCCGTTCTTTTCCAGAGTTTCCAAATGAGAATGAACGGAAGAAGTAGACTTTAGATTAACCGTCTCACAAATTTCCCGCACGGTAGGCGGGTAGCCCTTTTTTAGAATCTCTTCTTTAATATAGTCAAGAATTTCCTGTTGCTTAGCAGTAATTTTTCCAAATCCCATTGGCAGTGTCCTCCTTAAACGGCGATTGCTGTTATTTATCCTTATTGTAACACAGCAGGATTCAAAAAGCAAACATATATTCCAAAAATATGTTCGAATATTATTTCAGGTGCAGACAACTATGCTTCGCCCGCGGAAAACGGACCGGCATCATGCCTGGCAAAGCGAAATTCCCGTGGAGACATTCCACGGACTTTTTTGAAGGCATCGCCGAAATAATTACCGTCGGAAAAGCCGCAGGCCAGAGCAACTTCGGTAACTGTCAGGTTGGTGGTGAGCAATAGCTCTTCGGCGTTTTCCAGACGAATATGTGTCAGGTATTCCTTAAACTTTAATCCGACGGTTTTATGAAATTTCCTGGAGAACCAGGCCGGACTCATATGGGCGTTTTGAGCCACGGCTTCCAGCGTCAGCGGCTCACTGTGATGAAGGTAGATATATTGGGCAGCTTCCTGGATAACGGCGTCTTCCGGGGCCGGCAGCTGCGCAGGCTGGTCCAGATCGCGACACCGTCCCAAAAAGGTGAGAAGCTGAAACAGGAGGCTCTTGATCTGTATCCTGGAATAGCAGTCGGCCGACAGGGTTTCCTTTGCCATCTCCTGAAAAAGCTTCTTTACATAGCTCTGCCGTTCTGCGGGGACGGACAGCTTATGTCTTGAAAAAATGGAGGCCGCACCTTCCCCTTCACATTGGGCTTCAAAATAATCTATATATGAAGGGATAAAGTTGGCGGTGAATCGTTCCGCAGGCTGACCGGAGCCATAAACGGTCTGATGGAGCCGATCAGGAGGGAGCATGATAATGTCCCCGGCGGAGAGATAGTAGATTGTGTGGTCAATG
Source organism: uncultured Acetatifactor sp. (assembly GCA_910586485.1). Classification (GTDB taxonomy): domain Bacteria; phylum Bacillota; class Clostridia; order Lachnospirales; family Lachnospiraceae; genus Acetatifactor. Next base: position 83,871 of record CAJUIA010000007.1, on the reverse strand, counting down.
AACATTCTGCAGCTTCCGGATATTAAGAAATAGATTTCATAATAAGGATGATAATGGGGCTTTTCCATAGAGAAAGCCTGGGCCCGCCTGGCACGCTCCACCATAAATTCACTTACCACATTTTTGTATGCTTCCTCCGATCTGAGGGCTTTGTCTTTTGGGGCCGATAGAGCTGCTGACTTCATTTCCGGTACACTCATGGGGACACCTTCCTTTTTCAAACATATATTTAGCTTTGGATAAAACAAAAATTCTGTAATATTACTTGATAATCAGCTTAAAAACGGTATAATTACTCTTATTTTTGTTATATCATGAAACGGTGAAAGCAGTCAAGGCGGAAACCTTCAACAAATAGAATAAGAAACGGCTAAGGAGAAAATGCGATGAAGACATTTTTGTCAAAAAAGGACGAGAAATTCAGAGAGTTTGCCCAAAACGGACATATGGGAAAGGTAGTGCTTCAGCTGGGACTGCCTCTGGCGCTTTACCAGAGCCTGAATCAGCTGTTTAAGATATTGGATACGTTGATGGCATCCCACATCGGTAATTCTACGGTGTCTGCCGTGGCGTATCTGTCCCAGATCAATCTGATGCTTTCTGCCATCGGAGGCGGGCTGGCAGTGGGCTCCAGCATCAAAATCAGTGAAGCTTACGGGGCCGGAAAGTTTGAACTGGTAAAGCGCAGAGTCAGCACCCTGTTTGCCATGTGTGCCATACTGGGAGGCGGGATATTATTATTTCTGGCGCCTTTTACACCGCAGTTTCTTCGACTTATGAACACGCCCGAAGAGTTTATCGCGGAGGGAAGCACTTATTTTATACTGGAACTGGTTGCCATGGTGATCACATTTTTTAACAGTGTATATATCGCCATCGAAAGAGTCCGGGGCAATTCCAGGCGTATTCTTTATCTGAACATGTCGGTAATCGTAGTAAAGCTTGGCCTGACAGCCTGGTTTGTATATGGTCTGGAGGGTGATGTGACCATGATCGCCATTGCGACCATTTTGTCTCAGCTGGTAATGCTGACGGCTGCGGTGATTAACCTGAACCAGGGCGAAAATGTATTTGGCTTTTCTCTAAAAGCGATTGCCTTTAAGTCGGAGGTGGTAAAGCCAATGATCGGGCTCTCCATACCGGTAATTGTGGAAAAGGCGGCATTTGCAATGGGCAAGGTGGTAGTCAACTCTATGAGCACCGTTTATGATTCTCTGACAGTAGGGGCTCTGGGAATATCCAATAATATCGGAGGAATTACCACCATGCCCCAGAATGGCTTTCAGGAAGGCGGAACGGCTATTATCAGCCAGAATCTGGGAGCCGGGAAGCCTGAAAGAGCGCTTTCGGCATTCAAGTGGACACTGGCCGTTAATGTTTTGTGCGGAATTTTTTTCATGACCTTATCACTGATTTTCTTAGGACCGCTGTCATGGCTGTTTGCCAAGGGCAATGAAGAATTTGCAGGAATGATAGCGGAGGTTTACCGCCTGGAGGCGCTGGGAGCCGTTCCGCTGGGTGTAAATGCGGCTGTGATGGGACTGCTTTACGGATTCGGAAAAACTAAAATCACGCTGTTTATGAATTTCTGCCGCGTGTTTGTCTTCCGCATCCCGGTATTATGGGCACTGCAGCAGTTTACGAATCTGGGAAATATCAGCGTCGGGATTGTGATGGTGGTAAGTAATACCTGCAGCGGCATTTTGGCGGCGGTCATTGCCGTGATCATGATCAGAAAAATCTGCAGAGAGCAGGGAATTAAGTTTCTACAGGTTAAAAAAGCGGCGGATCAGCAGCCATAATTTTTGCAGGCGGCAGAAAATATAGAAACAGAAAATAATAGAAAATATGTTCGACTTTCCTGTTGACAAACATTTGTTCTTGTAATATAATGCACTTACAGAACAAACGTTCCGAACATACGGACGCACAGGGGGATGAGAACATGAGGAATACTACCGGAAAAAAGCTTGTAAAAATTCAGGATATGAGTGACAGAGAGCTCAGGTATTATGGGCGCGCCCTGCGTCTTCGCAAAGAGCGCAGGCGGAAGACGGCAAAGGCCTTCCTTACCGTATTTGCCGCGGTATGTATGGTGTTAATCTGCGTGATTTCCTATGGCTCTATCAGATCAAATGCAAGCAGCGGCTTTAAATACTATAAGCAGGTTACAGTGGAAGCGGGAGAGAGCTTGTGGGAGATTGCGGGTAAGTACGCGGACAGTGATTATTATAAGGACAGAAAGAGTTATATCGCGGAGGTACAACGCATCAATCATCTGGATGCAGACGGGCAGCTTGAAGCCGGACAAAGCCTGATCATTCCTTATTATTCTGCGGAATTTATATATTAAAGTGTTGGCCGGTCGGTGTGGCGGAGGTGCAGCTTTTGGATAAATATAAAATTCTTATGGAGTTAAATCGAAAAGAAATATTTGGTGAAGAAATATCAAATACAGAGAAAAAGGAAGCCGTATTCGTTTTATTAAATGGAATAGATGATGAAGAGGGGATCCGGAAATATAAAAAGCATATGAGGGTAAACCCGGAGACGGACAAGATCTATCCGAGCTATTATATTCCGCCATATAACGGAAACAAAAAGCTGCGGCTTGTTCAAGGGTTTCTGCCAAAAACGAATATACTGTATGCAAATTATTATGAGCTGGAAATTATCAGATTGCTTTTCCGCTATGCGCCTGAAAATGAGAAAGTAAAGGATATGGTGGAAAAAACATTCCTCAGGCTGAAAGGCACCTGCTATGGGAATTCGTGTATGCAGGGGGAATGCACGATAACCGGAATCAGTGTGTTGAGGCTGCTTGCTGCAGCATGTCCGGATGACAGGGAATGGATAGATAAGCTGCTGTCGCCCCTGGGTGATACCTTTCTTGCCTTTGGCCCCGGACAGGCGGCAATTCAAAAAGGAATACCTCTTACTTATTTACTTATGGTCTTTACAGACGTAGACAACGAAAAAGTAAAGGCATTAATCGCACAAAAGAAAGAGTGGCTGCTGGCTCTGCTGCGGAGAGGGTGGATTACGGGTAAGCTGTCAAACGGTAAAGGATCGGAAGCAGATAATTATAATCTGACGGGAAAATACATTATCAGAAATGCACTGGGCATATTACCGGAATATGAAAATATATCCGAACATGAAATATATATAAACAGTAAAAATGATCGCTGCTACTGTAATATCTGAAATTTGCAGAGAACTCATGATTACAGAGAACTTATGAATGAGTCATGTCGTCCGCTCCCTTTTCCCGCAATCGTACAACATTGGCTGCCCGGCGGCGCCTTTCGTCATCCTGGGCAGCATAATGCTTCCTGGTGGTATTGACGTCTTTGTGGCCTAACACATCAGCCACCAGATAAATATCGCCGGTTTCCTGATACAGCGTGGTGCCGTAGGTACTCCGCAGCTTATGCGGTGTGATTTTTTTCAGGGTAGTGACTCTGGATGAATATTTTTTTACCAGGTTTTCTACGGAGCGCACAGCCATTCTGCGGTTTTGCAGAGAAAGGAAGAGCGCGTTTTCGTGCCCCTGTTCCGGAATCATATGATGCCTTTCCTCAAGATAGTCCAGAAGAGCGGTTTCCACTTCCTCGCCAAAATATACAACGGCCTCGTAGCCGCCCTTGCGGCGTATTTTTATTCCACACACGTCAAAATTAACGTCCTGAATGTCCAGTCCCACACATTCAGAAACACGGATGCCTGTTCCCAGCAGCAGTGTCAAAAGTGCTACGTCCCTTATTTTGGTCTTTTTATGGTATTCCAGTTCTTTTTTTGTCAGTTTTGTACCGTCCTCCACCTGGTCCAACAGCATTGCAACCTCGTTGGGCTCCAGACGTATAATTTCCTTGGCGTGTTTTTTAGGCATAGGAACCAAGGAGGCAGGATTGCTTTTGATCAGCTCGCTCTGATAAAAATAATTGTAAAAGCTGCGCAGTGCAGCCAGCTTTCTTTCTTTTCCGCGCTCATCGTTGGTGATTTCCCGGCCATCCTTCTCATAATAAGACATATATTCCAGATATTCCTCGATGTCAATTCTTGTCAACTGTTCCAAAACCTCCAGAGGGAAATTTTTGATTTCCGTCTGGGCACAGACAGGATTCTTTTCGTGTAAAAATTCAAAAAAAAGTCGAAGATCATATGCGTAGGCCAGTCTGGTGCGGGAGGATGTATATTCTTCAATTCCACGAAAAAAGGTACGGCAGAAGGAAGGGAGTGTTTCCAGCACCGCCCGCATTTTCAGGATATTTTGTTTGTTTTGCTCATCGTGGTAATTATTAGGATTCATTACAGCCATTACAGTAAAAGCCTCCGTATTTATTTTTTCTCCCAGCCCTTTAAATTGCTGTTGATAATTGCAGTAAACATTCGTTCTTTAACGCCGGGATTTTCCTGGTTAAGTGATCTCAGCAGGTTTTTGACATATTCCCGTTTTGTGTGACCGTCTGCAGGGCAGGGACTTTTTACTACCGGCACATCATACTTATGAACAAATCCAATCACATCCGCTTCATTCATATACATAAGGGGGCGGATCACGGTAAGCTGCATACGGTCAAGGTAGGTTACCGGAGAGAAGGTATGAAAGCGCCCTTCAAAGATCAGGGACATCAGCATGGTTTCCACCACATCATCCTTATGGTGAGCATAAGCGATCTTATTGCAGCCGATTTCTCGAATGGCCTGATTCAGCGCGCCTTTTCTCATCTTTGCACAGAGAGAGCACGGATTTTCTTCCCGGCGCTCTTCAAAAATGACCTGAGCAATGTCCGTCTTTATTACAGTATATTCTACCTCAAGAGCGGCGCAGAGTTCTTTGATCCGACAGAGATTCAGGTTTTCAAATCCAAGATCGACGGTAACGGCATGAATTTCAAAGGGCAGTGGATAGAAGCGTCTGAGGCCGTGCAGAGCATAAAGAAGTGTCAGACTGTCTTTGCCGCCGGAAATTCCCACCGCAATTTTATCTTTTTCGTCTATCATGCCATAATCATCCACTGCTCTGCGGACATAGCTTAATACCTGCTGTAGCTTCATATAACCTCCAGGATTCCGTAAGGAGAAATCAAAAAACGGATTTACACATATTTACATTTTATTATTTTTTTACGGGAAAGACAATAGAAGAATTATATTTTGAAGAACTGAGGTTATACTTAAACCAACATAAATTTTAGAAAGGATGGATTTGATTATGGCAGTGGAATTTCAAAACAGCATAACAAAGGATAATTTGATGAGAGCATTTGCGGGAGAAAGTCAGGCGCGTAACCGCTATACCTTTGCAGCATCTCAGGCCAGGAAAAACGGTTTACACGTCATAAGCGCCGTATTTGCCTTTACCGCCTCTCAGGAGAAGGAGCATGCGGAAATTTTCTATCAGCACCTGAAGGAAATGGCCGGCAAAAATATTTTTATCGACGGCGGTTATCCTGTGGACCTGTCCGATGATGTGGCTGAGCTGCTCAGCATGGCTCAGCATAACGAGTATGAAGAGCATGATGATGTATACAAAAATTTCGGAGAAAAAGCAAAGGAGGAAGGCTTTGACCGGATAGCCGCTTCTTTTTTCCAGATTGCCAATATTGAAAAAATACACGGGGATCGGTTTGGAAAATATGCAGAGCTTATAAAAGAGGGCAAATTATTTGTTTCCGATGTGGAAGAAGAATGGATGTGCTTAAACTGCGGCTTTGTGTATAAAGGAACCAGTGCGCCTTATGTGTGCCCGGTGTGCCAGCACGACAGAGGCTTTTTTATCCGTTTCAGTCTGATGCCTGTTATTCAGGTATCATAAAAAGAAATACTTGTGGTATCGGGAAATAAAGTGTATGATAAGTATATCAATACACTGAAGAAGGGATACCCGATGAAGTTCAAAATCAACAACAAATATTTTCGCTGGGGACTTACCGCGTTTCTGGCTATCGCCGCCGCAATCGTCTTTTACTATTTTGTGTTTCACAGCTCCAACATCAGATCTGGCATCAAGACCATTACGGATATATTGATGCCGGTGGTAGTTGGAATGGCGATTGCTTATCTGCTTACGCCTGTTTTAAATTTTGTTGAGCAGAAAGTGCTTTTCCCTCTTTGTAAAAAAATGAAGATCCGGGAGGGAAGGAAAAAGAAATCCATTATCCGCGGAATCAGTATTTTGATCACTGCTTTTTTGTTCGTGGGGTTGATTTATTTTCTGCTGTATATGTTAATATCCCAGATTGTCCCCAGCGTTCAGAACATTGCCGTAAATTTTGATTCTTATGTTGCCAATATCACCAAGTGGCTGAATCAGGTACTGGAGGACAATCCGGAAGCGGGAGAGTATGTAATCAGGACCGTTACGAAGTATTCCAGTGAACTGGAGGCATGGGCCACAAATGACCTTCCCAACACCGCCGCCGGTCTGATCAAAACAGTTTCCTTAAGCGTGATCGGCGTGTTTGGCGTTTTATGGGATTTTATCATCGGATTTGTCATTTCCATATACGTGATGGCCAGTAAAGAAAAATTTGCCGGTCAGGCAAAAAAGGTTCTTTATGCCATATTTGAGCAGGAAACCTCCAACACCCTAATTAAGAATCTTCGTTTTACCCATCAAACCTTTATCGGATTTTTGGGCGGGAAGATTGTTGACTCCATTATTATCGGCATCCTTTGCTTTGTAGGTACGTCCATAATGAAGACGCCTTACGCGGCATTGGTCAGCGTGATTATAGGGGTTACAAATATCATTCCTTTTTTCGGCCCCTTTTTAGGTGCCGTACCCTGTACGTTGCTGATTTTTGTGGTGGACCCCCTGCATCCTTTGAACTGTTTGTATTTTGTAGTATTTATTCTGATATTACAGCAGGTGGACGGCAATATTATCGGACCGAAGATTCTGGGAAGCTCCACCGGCCTGACCGGATTCTGGGTCATTTTTGCAATCACTCTGTTTGGCGGATTATTGGGTGTGTTCGGTATGATTATCGGCGTACCTATTTTGGCGGTAATTTATGCGGCTGTCCGTGCTGCCGTAAACATGGCGCTGACTAAAAAGAACATGCCCACCGAATCAGGAAAGTACGAACGACTGGAATATGTAGATGAAGGCGGATTCCACGAAATCGTAACGGAAGAGAAAGGAAAAGCAACAAAGCCGGGAGAGAAAGCAGAAGCTAAAAAGCGTCACAGCTGGGTTAAATTGGCAAAGGACAAAGGGGAAGCCGATCAAAATGAGATTTCTGATACAAAGGGTAAATGAAGCAAGCGTTTCCGTGGATGACAATGTTGTCGGCAGGATCAGCAGGGGGTTGCTGGTCTTTATCGGCATCAGTGGGCAGGATAATAAGGAAATCGCTGACAAAATGGTGAAAAAGCTGTTGGGGCTGCGTATCTTTAACGACGAAAATGATAAAATCAATCTTGACCTGAAAACAGTGGGCGGGCAGCTGCTGCTGATTTCCCAGTTTACTCTTTATGCAGACTGCAGAAAAGGGAATCGCCCTTCCTTTACAGATGCCGGAGCGCCGGAGCCGGCAAATGCTCTGTACCAATACATAGTTGAACGCTGCCGGCAGGAAACGGCAGTAGTGGCGGAGGGAATTTTCGGCGCGGAGATGAAGGTTTCTCTGTTGAATGATGGGCCCTTTACCATTTATCTTGATTCTGAGGATATTTGCCATTAACTCATAAAAGGATACAACCTGCACCGGGGCAGCTGATTTCGTGCAGATTTCACTATATTAACAGTCTTAATATAGCCGATTTTCCTTTTGCAGACAGGCTGCTGTATGTTATATTAGATTTATAAAAAGGTTTCCTGACACATAGTATTTATTATGAGGAACGGAACCTGACACATAAAAAGATAAAAGGGGGATTTCATATGGATCAAATGATTATTTTAATTGTTATTGCCGCTATTGTGCTTTTCATGCTGTTGATCTTCTTTACAGGCTATGTCAAGGCATCGCCGGATACGGCAATTATCATTTCCGGCCTGAGAAAGGATCCAAAGGTGTTAATCGGTAAAGCCGGGGTAAAGATTCCGTTCCTTGAGAGAAAGGATGAACTGAACCTTCAGTTAATTCCCATTGATGTAAAGACGTCCAATGCAGTACCGACTGCAGACTATATTAACATTAATGTGGACGCTACGGTTAATGTGAAGATCAGCGACAATGAGGAACGTCTGAAGCTGGCCGCCCAGAACTTTCTGAATAAGAACGCCGAGTATATTGGGCGTGTGGCCAGGGAAGTCCTGGAAGGTAATGTACGAGAGATCGTGGGCAAGATGGCGTTGGAGGAAATGGTGTCCGACCGCCAGAAATTTGCAATGCTGGTAAAGGAGAATGCCGAGCCGGATCTTGCGGCTATGGGCCTGGATATTATCAGCTTTAATGTGCAGAATTTTGTAGACGGCAACGGCGTTATTGAAAACCTGGGTGTGGACAATATTGTCAAGATTCAGAAAAACGCAGCAATTTCCAGGGCTGAAAGTGAAAAGGAAATCGCCAAGGCCCAGGCGAATGCAAAGCGGGAAGCCAATGAAGCTGAGGTAAATGCAGAATCTGAGATTGCTAAGAAGCAAAATGAACTGGCCATTCAAAAGGCTGAGCTGAAGCGGGAGTCTGATATTAAGAAGGCTGAGGCGGATGCCGCTTATAAGATTCAGGAAGAGGAACAACGTAAAACGGTGGAAATCACCACTGCCAACGCCAATATTGCAAAGCAGGAGAAGGAAATCCTTTTAAAGCAGCGCGAGGCAGAGGTTATGGAACAGGCCCTGGATGCTCAGGTGAAGAAAAAGGCTGAGGCGGAAAGATTTGCCAAGCAGCAACAGGCAGATGCTCAGCTCTACGAGCGTCAGCGGGAGGCTGAGGCAAAGAAATTCGAGACCGAAAAGGAAGCTGAGGCCATGAAGGCTCAGGCGGAAGCAAAGAAATTTACCATGGAGCAGGAAGCAGAAGGTATCCGTACCAGAGGAATTGCCGAAGCCGAAGCCATTCGGGCAAAGTCTGTGGCTGAAGCGGAGGGTATTGAGAAAAAGGCGGAAGCCATGGCAAAGATGGGTGAGGCTGCTGTCCTGGAAATGTACTTTAAGGCTCTGCCTGAGGTGGTTAAGAATGCCGCCGAACCTCTTAACAGTGTTGACAGAATCACAATGTATGGGGATGGGAATTCTTCCAAGCTGATGAAGGATATTATGGGAACGGTCGTGCAGGTGACCGACGGCTTAAAGGAATCCACCGGTGTGGATTTACAGGCGGTCCTTTCAGGCTTTCTGGCAGGAAAGGTTGCTTCTGCAGACAGGAAGTCCACAGACGAAGCCGGATCAGGGTCTGACATGAAGTAGAGACAGTACCATATAAAGTAAATGCAGTATCACAAGCTGTTAATACATAATACAGGATGAAGAATGCCGGAATACAGCATTCTTCATCCTGATCTAAATATGAGGGTACTATGAAGAAGCATAATATTATTATACAGAAAAATAATGTGGAAAAATATCTGGCGTTTGCTTTGTCGGTGATTGTAATAGGAATAATTGCCTATACGATTTTTGCTTATGTTAGATTCAGTCACGAGGGGCTTGATATTTGGCTGGTAGGGCTGACGGAGGATGAACATTATCCTGACTGGGGAAAGGCATCAAAGGTTCAGGAAGTTGACTGCAATATCCTGAATAAATCTCATTTGTTTCTTTCCAAGGTATATCTGTTGGAGGGGGCGGACAGTTACCAGCTTCGATTCCGAATTGCATACAGTATTCCGTTCTTACGAGACAGCCTGTTTGAGGATACAGATTGGTTGAAGCTGGCGGATGCTGACGGAAATGATTATACGGGCTGTCTGACGGTTTATTCTTCCAGGGTCGCCGGGCTGAATTGTATCAATGCGACGCTGGTCCTGGACGAGGATACGTTTTCGGCATTAACAGGCGGTAAACTGTCAGTTTCCGCTGCTTGTAAGGATGAAGCTGGTTTTAGCTATGCCGGCTGTGAGTTTGAAATTCTGATTCCAGTGTCAAAAAACTAGATTAGTATAGGTAAATAAACGAAATCTCAAGTTTGACGAATAGTTGGGCCGTGTTATAATTGTGACTCAACTATTCGTTAAAGTTGTCTTTTGCGCATAGTTGGATCAGCCCCGAAAGGCTCTCTTCTTTACTTTATTCCCAAACCCAACCGATAGGTGTTAAAAACCATCTCTTTTCATAGGCCGTATTCCGCAAAGAAATAAGCAGCCATCTGAGCCCTGGAGCTGAAGGATTCTGTTTCCAGAAGCCGCAGGACCTCATTTCGGGTGTAGAATTTTGCTTCAATTTGTTCGTTTTCGGAAGTATGATCTTCAAGAGCTCCTTCAGCCTCTACAAAGGCAATATAGGTGGTGGTGTCTGAAATTGCCACAGCTGCAAAGGAAGGCGGCAATATCTTCTTGATGGATTTCACATGTAGTCCGGTTTCTTCATAAAGCTCTCTGGCAATACAGTCCTCGATTGATTCATCAGCTTCCAGCATCCCGGCGCACAAATTATAGACAGTTCTGTTTACTCCCATGCGAAATTCATGTAAAAGGAGCAATTTCCCTTCACAGGTGGCCACGATGGATACGCCGCTGGGTTTGCCGCCCACATCCTCGATCCCCTGCAATTCTCTGCGGCTTACGATTTCGTATTTCTTTTCGTGCCCCGACTTATTTAAATAAGTGATTTCGTAATTTTTTAAGTATTTACCGTCTCTGACCTTTTCAAATTTCAAAAATTCCATAATAATCTCCCGTTGTTTTAAAAGCTTCGTCCTTCTTTCTTCGATCTTTCCGCCAGCGCTTCCCGAAGCGGCTTCGTGATTTTCTTGCGGGTGATTTCCACCAGTCCCAGGGGCGTCATATCTACCACCACCGTTTTTACTTTATCCCGGCGCACGTACTCCTTCAAAGAATCCATTACTGCTACCCTGCTCTTACTCTCTTCCATATTGATGAAATCTACGACAATGATTCCGGAAAGATTCCGCAGGCGGATTTGACGCGCAATTTCTTCTGCAGCTTCCAGATTTACCTTGAGAAAGGCATCCTCCTTCCTGCCCTCGTATTTGCCCGAATTCACGTCAACAACCGTCAGCGCCTCCGTAGGCTGGATCATGAGATAACCGCCGGATTTCAACCATACATGCGCGTTCAGTGCCTCTTCTATTCTGCTGTCCAGGCTATACAGCTTTGACAGAGAAAGCAGGGGGTCCTCATACAGACGCAGGGATTTTTCCGGCAGATGCGTCCTAAAATATTCCGCCATCTGTGAATACAGGACCTGATCATCAGTGACAAGCTCGGAAAACTCACTGACATCTATCAGCTGATTTAAAATTCGTGCCATGAGGTTATCAACGGTATCGGCTTTTTTCAGGCAGCTGTAGCGGGTGCGATGAGACGCATCTCGAAAAAAGGTTATATATTCTCTCCACAGTGACAGGAACTGCATCATAAGCTGTTCCCCCGTCCCTTCCGCAAGCTCGGCGGCTCTCGTCCTGACGATCAGTCCGGGAACAGGCATACCTTCGGGAATCGGCGGTAAATCGCCGGTTTCCGGCAAAACAGGAGGATTACTGCCCGAAATACCGGTTTCCGGCAGTATCAAACAGCCGTTATGCAGAAGGATCCCCGCCTCTTCCAACTGTTTCTTTAACATGCTGCGCTGCTCTTTGGAAAGCTTTGCGGAAAATCCGGCTTTCTGCGAATCGGGTGTAAGGGCAAAATAATCGTTTGAGAAGGAAATGTGAGCAGTCACAGAGGGCTGCTTTGTCTTTTGCGCATCTCTGATAATCTGTACAGGCAGCTCATCTCCCTCCAAAATGCGCCCATCAAAGGGGCGGTTGGTCAAAAAAGGGACGCGGGCATCATTCAAAGAAAGAAAGCAGATTTCTCCCGACTGAATCTCCACAAAGCAGGCGTTGATATTTTTTACCACATTTGCAACCCTGGCCAGATAGATTCCACCAATTCTGCTGTCATCGGGAAATGCTACGGCGGTAAGCTTGTTCTGCCGGATCAGGAAGACGCCGTCTTTGTTCCGGCAGCGGGTAAAGATCAGCTTTCCCTCTTCTGTTTTCCGGATCACAGCTTCTGCTTCGGTAATGGTAACGGCTGATTTCCCGGCAATATTACGGCTCATACAGTCATCTCCATGCTTCTTATCTCCATGTCTTCTATCTCCATGTTTTCCATCCCCGTGCCTCCTATCCCCATGCTTCCTATTTCTCCCAGGGAAACAAATCCGCTTCGTGAGCCTGTACTTTTTTGCTTTATAAGGCTCGCCTGTGAGACATTGCCATCCACAGCAGCTCCCTCTCCGGCAGCCTCAATGGAGGTATAAAGATCCTCCCGTGTGATCAGCAGGGCATTTTCCTGCAGCTTTTCACCTGCCTGGTCCAAAAGAGCTTCTATTACCTGCCCCGGCTTTATGTTTCCGGCACTGGAGGCGTCCAACAGCATGGAAAAGGCCCGGCCGTCCCAGCTTATTTCATAGATACCGGTTTTCAAATCAAGCTCACGGCTTCCCTTTTTCGTTTCTTTTGTATAGGGAATGGTTTTTCTTGCCAAAAACTGAGGAAGTACTCCGGCAATATCTGTTTCCGGTACTCTCCCCTCCCGAAAACGCACCGTATAGGAAGCGGCAGCCACACTGGCCATGGCATTTCCTGCATTGTCAGGCAATACCCTTACTGATACAATTTCCATTCCGTATACACCGACAGCGTTCAGCCTGTCCCTAACATCCCGGCAGGACTGCAGGGAATGCAGTTCTATATCCATATATTCCCCGTTGCTTTCCAGGCCCACTCCCAGAGGTGCGGCAAAGGTCATGATCTGATGAGGGCTGTACCCCCCTGTATAGGCGATGTCCAGATCGGCCCTTCGAATTGCCTTCTGAAAATACCGCATTACGTCCAGATGCCCGATAAAGCGCACCGGGCCGTATTTTCGAAATTTTACTCTGACTTTCATGCCTGTTTCGGCCTCCATATCATTAATGAGAAGAATGCCCGCCCAAATGAGCTTGTTCGCTGGGCATTCTTCGGCGTAAGATTCTTTGGTGTAAGAAGAATCTCACGCTCAGCAGCCTCCCGTAACAAGCACCTGGCGCCGCTTTTCCGTGCAGACCCCACCCCCGAATTTAGCGGCGCCGCAGCCCTGACATTGCTGTCTGCAGTTCGCCGAGGTCTCTTCCCGCCGGGCTTTTTCCCACTCCCGCTTTAAAAACTCCTTTGTGACGCCGCAGTCAATAAAGTCCCAGGGCAGGATTTCGTCCAGGGAACGTTCCCGGTGAGTATAGAAATCCACGGACAAGCCGCATTCTTCTATGGCATCAAGCCAGCGTTCATGGTGGTAGCACTCTCCCCAGGCGTCGTAAATGCTGCCCTTTTCGTACACTCTGCGAATTACCCCGCACAATCGCCTGTCGCCTCTGGCCAGCACGCCTTCCAGCACACTGGCATCCGCCTCATGCCAGTTGTATTTAATGCTTTTTTGGTTCAGCTGTTCGGAAATGGCCTTTCGGGTTTGGTAAGCTTTTTCTATAAATTCATCCTTGGTGCATTGTCCGGCCCATTGAAACGGTGTAAAGGGCTTAGGCACAAAAAAAGAGGTACTGGTTACAATCTGCACCCTCCCGTTTGTGCGTTTTTCCTTTGGTACAGTGTCAAAAAAAACAGCGGCAATCTTATTACTAAGCTCTGCAATTCCCCTTATATCGTCTTCTGTTTCCGTGGGCAGGCCCAGCATGAAATATAGCTTTACCCTGGTCCAGCCGCCCTCGAAGGCCAATGCTGCTCCGTGCAATATGGCTTCCTCTGTCAGTCCCTTGTTGATTACGTTGCGCAGGCGCTGGCTTCCAGCTTCGGGGGCAAAGGTCAGGCTGGATTTTCTGACGTCCTGCACCTTTTGCATAACATCCAGAGAAAAAGCGTCTATACGCAAAGAAGGCAGGGATATATTAATATGCCGCCTACCGCATTCCTCCAACAGGAAATCAATCAGCTCCGGCAGTCTGCTGTAATCGCTGGAGCTTAACGAGCTTAAGGTAATCTCTTCCTGGCCGGTATTTTTCAGCATTTCCAGAGCCCACTGCTTCAGGGTTTCCACATCACGCTCTCTCACCGGACGGTAAAGCTGCCCTGCCTGACAGAACCGGCAGCCCCGGATACAGCCTCGCTGAATCTCCAGCACTACTCTGTCCTGGGTAATCTTGATAAAGGGAACGATGGGCTTCATGGGATAATAGGTGTCTGTAACATCCATCTGGATTTCCTTGGTGACCCTTGCCGGAACGCCTTCCCGTGTGGGATGAAAGCTTTTAATGGTGCCGTCATCGTTATAGGCAGTCTCGTAAAAACGCGGTACATACATTCCGGGAATTTTGGCAGCCCGTAACAGGAATTCCTCACGGCTTTGTCCGGCTTCCCGGCATTCCTTATACACATCCAGCAGATGGCGGTACTGGGTTTCGCCTTCTCCGATATAAAACAGATCAAAAAAGTCTGCCAGCGGCTCCGGATTATAGGTGCAGGGACCGCCGCCGATCACAATCGGGCAATCCTCCCCGCGTTCTGCAGCTGTCAGAGGAATTCCTGACAGATCCAGAATTTGAAGAATATTGGTATAGCACATTTCGTACTGAATAGTAATACCCAGAAAGTCAAAATCCTTTATGGGTTCCTGGGATTCCAGAGCAAACAAAGGGATATTCTGCTCCCGCATCATTTTGTCCAGATCCAGCCAGGGAGAATACACCCTTTCACACCATACGTCTTCCCAGGAATTAAACATGGCATACAGGATCTGAATCCCCAAGTGGGACATCCCGATCTCATATACATCGGGAAAGCACATACAGAAACGGACGGAAACCTGTTCCTTATCTTTTACTACAGAGTTTACCTCATGGCCGATATACCGCTCCGGCTTTTCTATTTTCAGTAAAATATCATCCGCAAGCGCAAGCTTGTCTTCCCGCAGCATAAATATTACATTCCTTTCTGCTTATCGTTCTTTCCGCCGATTATTATTTTCGTTCGTCCAGATAGAGCTGTACCCGGTTGTGGATATTGTCCGCCGTCTCTCTGGCGCTGCGTCCCTCTTCATAATAGGAATACAGCTCGCTCCCGATAATGGATGTAATTTCATCCGGCATGTCAGGCGCCGGCTCGCTGTTTTTCACAAAATCCAGAAATTCCTCCAGCCAGGGAGTGCCGTCCGGTTTTACAGCCTCCAGCAGAGTGACCATGGGATCGCCAGGATCAACGGAATGGCGTATTATATACCCTAAGTCAGGATCCTTGAACACGCTGTCACGTATTACGTCCATGCGGACACTGCAGCCGTCTACCGTATATTGATTTTCATAATTTAGCAGATAATCAATAAACTTTTGGATTTCTTCCTTGTGAGCGGACTTTTCGTTTACTACTAAATATTGAAAGGAATAGGCTTCGACATAGCTTCCGCTTCCGCTTTCCGACGGAGCGCCAACCAAATGGCAATCCTTGCTGTACCGGCTCATCATGTTGGAAAAATCTGTCAGGTTATAAATAGAGACACGCTTGGCGGCAATTTTTCCTTCTCTTAAGAAGGCATCAATTTCACTTCCGTCCAGCGTTATATTATTTGCGCTGTATTTTTTGCATAGCTCCAGAATTTCCACAAATTCCTCGCTGTCCAAATGGCTGACACCCTGTTCCAGATCCAGCAAGGGTGAATTCATAATGCCGTCTCCGAACATAAAGTAATAGAGGGTATAAAAGCTGACATTTGAATTTAAATAGCTGACCAGGATTTCCCAATCATTCCTGGATTCTGCAAGCTCCTTAAACTCAGTTATGTTCCAGCCGGCTTTTTCCCATGTCTTGTTGCCGGTTATCATTGTGCTGAATTCCACCTGGGGGGTAATGGCCATCAGTTTTCCGTCTACGGTGCCAAGCTCTAATACAGAGGGAATCAACTGGGCTTTTACGTCTTCGGAAATCATTTCGGACAAGTCACAGAGATAGCCCTTTTCCGCCAGCAGGGCAATGTCGTTTCTGGAAAGCAGCAGCATATCCGGACCTTTTCCGGCAGTCAGTTCAGCCAGAATTCGATTACGGTAATCCTCCTGATAAGCTTCGCTTTCCGCTGTTTCCATATTGATGGGAAGGCCTCCGGTGTCATAGGGAAAGGTAGAAGCCTTGCGCTGGATATACCCCATGCCAACGGTTCCACCAGGACAGGCCAAAAGGATTTCTTCGTCGTTTACGACCTTCTGATCGGTAAGGATATAAATAAGGATTTCTTCGTTGTCCATACGACAGAGCTGGATTCCCTCATCAGTCGTGAACAGGGCAAAGCCTTCGCCGTGTGTAATCCCGTTTTCCCGCAGGAAAAAGAGCTCGTCCTGAATATTTTTTTCCGTGTCCAGATGAAGCAATGTGTCTCCTGCAAGACAATACAAAGTCCCTTCTTCGTCACAGCAGATTGCTTCAGGGGTTCCGTATTCTATCTGCGCAAGGATCTGCCCGGAATTTCCCTCAAACCAGGTCAGATTAGTGACAAACGTATCCCTGTCCGCTTTGCTTAAAATCGTTCTGCCATCCGCTAAATGAAATACCCTTTGGCCGGAATAAACGTCTATATTCCAAGGGTATTCTGCTTCCTCTGGAAAGGAATCCGCCGTCTCCAGCACGTTACCCTGCAGATCCGTTTTTGCTAAATAATAGCGAGTACCTTCCCCATATAAATCAAACAGCTTCATAGAGACATCCCCGTCAGAGGTCAGTCCCACGGAGTAAAACGTGTAATTTTCCAGTCCGGGAATCTCCGGCATCAATATATATTGCTCTATGGCCTGCGTTTTGCTGTCAAAGGTTTGAGCGCAGACCCTTTGCCGCTCTGCCTCAGCACTGTACTCTACTCGAAACAGATAAATTTTGCCGTCCCAAACGTCAAAAAATCGGCTGACTGTCTCATAACCCTGCTCCGGTTCATTAAATTGTGCGCTTGTCCGCTCCTTCAGATATAGCTTGTTCACTGCAGCCATATTGGAGGCAGTCAGAGTACCCGGCTCGGCTTTGCCGTCTTGAGCAGTATCGTTATTTCCGCTGTTTGTTTGATCGCTTTTTGTATCCGTGGCAGAGGCTGATTCCGGGGCCGTTTGATCCGTCCCGCCATCAGTACCGCAGCCAGTAAAAATAAGACACAAAATTAAAAGGACAGCACCTGCCCGAAAAGCTCTTAAATGAGTAAAAATATTGACTTTTTTCATCAGATTCTTTCCTCCGTAGATAGCTTCTTTCGGCAGGCAGAATTGAATATATGGCCATGCAGCCATTTCCTGTCTGCAATAAGTATTATACATGAAATACGAAAATAAGGCAAGGACAGGGTGTTCTTTTCGCACCCCTGACGGCATATCCTGTAGGGAATTGATTGGTATGTCCGCTGAAGCGGACAAGGAGCAAAGATATGAAGGACGTGACATCAGAACAAAAATTGCAGCTGCTTCAGCAGATCCGCTCGCGTTATAACGAAGACAGATATGATATGCGGGACCGGGAGCGAATCCTTTATGGCAGGGAAAGCGTGCGCCCGTGGGAAGAAGACGGGATGGATCCGGAACAGGAACGCCCCCAGTCCACCTTCCGGCTGCGAATCCTGTTAGCGGTTCTGCTTTTTGCGGCAGTGGTGATGATTGATTCAAATGGGACCTCCCTTGGGGGCCTTACTGCGGAAAAAATCTATCAGATCATTTCCGCAGATTACGAAGATAAAATAGAAGAATGGGTGGAAACACTGTCGCAGGCCAAATGAATTTTGGAGATTATATGCCGCTTTCGTTCAGCCGCTCAGTTTTCAGCCAATCTATATCCCTTTCTGACGGAGCTTCGTAAGCGGCAGCAATCTTTAATTTGGAAGGAGCTTCACCGCAGACATATGCAAAACTGATCCGCAAGGTCCATTTGCCCTCCGTGACGGAAATCTGTTCCTGTATGGAAGTGTCCTCGGTGATCTCATCACCTGTCTTTTCAAAGCGATACACGGTTTGTTCCTCCGGGGAGATCACTTCGACAATAACCTGTTCTCCCATGGGAAATATGGTTTCCTTTGGCTTTAAATGCAGGTTGGAAAACGCAATTTCCAGGTTGATATTATTTTCTTCGTGAACATAAAAATCCCAGTTTCCCTCGGAAACAAACGGTGCCGTATAGGATATTCCCTGGGGAGCCATAGGTCTGCTTTCAAATGCGGTATCCAGACAGAAAATATAGCCCTGGTCAATATCTTCGAGCAATTCTTCTTTTGTGAGATAATATTCGTAAGCAGCAGAGTCCTCTTCCTGTTTTACCTGAGGTACGGTGGCTTCTGCCTCTGATTCTGGAGCAGGGGCATCACTGTCGGCAGCTGCCGGCCGGGCAGGGATGCCGCATCCGGTCAGTAATACGCTGATAAGCACTAAAATAAAGATTCCTGTTTTTGTATTTTTTCTCATGTCATTAGTTCTCCCTTCGATTGGTCAGTTCTCGTTGAAGCTCTTCTTCTCATCATATGATAGCAGAAATTCAACTTCCTGTACACTTCTTTTTACAGGTCTCCGATCAGGAGCCTGTAAGCGTTCAGAATATTCTGCTGCTGTTTTCCGGCGATAAAATAATAATCCTGCTGTGGCTGTCCGTCCATATAGAGATAGGTTCCGTAAGCAGGAATGTCACAGCTGATTACAGTGCCTGATGAAGCCGGCAGGAGACCATAGCCTTGATCCGACAACAGGAGGGGAAATCCTGTTCCTGTGGAAATATATCTGGCGCTGCCCCTGAGCTTTAAAGCCCCCTGAGCGGCAGGGTTAAATGTGCCAACAAACAGCTGCTCGTTTTTTTGCAGCTCCAGAAACAGCCAGGAGCCCTTCTCGTCACATTGCCTGCTCTCTGTCTTACGTTCACTTAAAAGTAATTTTCCCTTTCCATCCAGGTATCTGACGGCGCCGGCGGCCTTTTCCACCTGCACGGTGATTTCTCCGGTGGTAAGCTCGACTACCCTGCCGTTATCCCGGTATCTCCAGCTGCGGTCAATTTTGCGCCAGGTGATCTGTGGATGGGTGTCGCTCTTTACGGCAGTTCCTCTGGCAAAGGTTATGCGGAGGATGCCGCTTCCCACCGGACTGATCCGTAAGGTGCCGTACTGGCTTTGCAGATACAGGCCGTCCGCCTGCTTAGACACCCATTTTACGCTGAGATTAATCTTGGAATGTCCTCTGGGGCGCAGAATTTCCGTGGGCGGCATATCCCCGAAGACAGGGGCCGATTTGGCGGCGTTTTCGGGGGCAGCGGAATACAGAGAGGCCACAGCGGATTTCCCGGAGGTTTTGATCCCGGAGTTTCCTGAAGTGCCGGAGAATTTCGTGCGGATCACTTTCTCCCGTTTCTGTAAAACGGAGGTGTCTGCCTTCACACGAAGGCGTTCTGATCCCCTGTGCCTGGTCTCTCTGGCAAACTCGCTGCTTTTTTCTGCTGCTTTTCCGCTTTCCTCTGTTTTGATTGCGGCAGCTTCAGGCTTTTCCGCAGCCGGTGTTGTTTCCCCTGCAGCGTTCATGTTACCCGACGGTATTGCGGTCATTTTCGTCTCCGGCGTTTCCCGCGCAGGCGCCTGCTCCAGCAGACCGGTACACTCTCCCTGACAGAGAATATGCAGCTCATGCAGGGCTCTGGTGGCGGCCACATAGAGCAGCTTGGCATGGCCGTCGTCCACAGGGTAAGCCTCCTTCGTGGGATTTAAGATCAGCACCGCATCAAATTCCAGTCCCTTGGTGTATTCCACTGGCAGCACCAAGATACCCTTTCCGAAAGCGGCCTTTTCCAGATCACTCTCCATAATCTCAATATACCTGGAAAGCTGTGCCGCTGCTTTGAAAGCTTCCTCAATGTCCCTGCATATCACAGCGATGGTGTCAAGCTTCTGCTCCTGCCAGCCGCGGCAGATTTCGGCAGCTCGCCGGAACAAATCTTCTACGGAGGCGTTTACTGCGGCATGTTCCACGGTTACCTGATTGCCGTGGCGGATAATGGGCTCTGCCGGATAGATGGAAAAGCTGCCATGGCGAAGGATATTTGTGGCAAATTCCGATATTTCTATGGTGTTTCGATAGCTCTTGCGCAGGATACCGAAGGAGTCCATAGGATCCGGAAGCAACAGCTTTTTCAATGCTTCCCAGTCCTGTAAACCATAGCCGAAGTGAATATTCTGGGACACAT
This sequence comes from uncultured Acetatifactor sp., assembly GCA_910586485.1. GTDB lineage: Bacteria > Bacillota > Clostridia > Lachnospirales > Lachnospiraceae > Acetatifactor. The sequence goes on along the minus strand of CAJUIA010000007.1, from coordinate 63,589 downwards.
CGCCCATAACGGTATAGGTGCAGTCCCTGATACAGGTATGGAGTACCCGATAAGCCATCATCCCGAAATCCTGGGCCTCGTCAATGACCACATGATGAGCCTCGCTGATCACCTCCGTCTCCTTTACTCTTTTGTACAACAGCGCCAGAGCTGCCAGGTCATACACATCAAAAGCGTTGGGGTCAGAAGGCTCCGAGGCAGCGCTGCCAGCCGTGGAATGGCACGGATGTAACGCCAAAAATTCCCGGTACAGCTCATAGATGGACTTCTTCCACTGCCGTCCTCCGTAATAGCCTCTATAGGCTTTTAAAATGGCCTTCCGCTCGTTCTCCGTATATTTGACGCCCTTGCCTAAGAATTCGTCCTTGATCTTAATGAGCAGGCGCTCGTTCAGCATATTGATTTTGCTCTGGATGGATACCGTGGGATTTTGGGTAATGTACCGCTCCACCGCCTCACTTTCCACCAGACAGACCGGCTTGGAACTGATGCCGGCTTTTTTGTCCTCTTCCCGTCTGTCAAAAATGCCGTTTCTGCCGTCCTGCAGACCTTCCACAAACTGTCTGGGATCCAGATAAACACTTTCCCGGCGGATAGTATCCCACTCCAGCTTACGGATAAAGCTTTCCAGCGCCAGATACCATTCCTCTGTGCCCTTGACAATATTTCGGCTGCTGGAAACGGATTTCACCTGATATTTCTTTTCATCCCAGTCCTCATAGAGCAGGCGGATAAACAACTGCTCCATGGTCATCTGCTTTACGCCGTGGACATCCAGATCCGGCAGCACGCCGGTAATATAATTGAGCAGGATGCGGTTACTGCCCACAATATAAAAATCCTCCGGTCGGAAGCGTTCCTGATAATTGTACAGGATAAAGGAAATCCGGTGCATGGCTACGGTGGTCTTGCCGGAGCCTGCAACGCCCTGGACAATCAGGTTATGATAGGGAGATTTCCGGATAATCTCATTCTGCTCCTTTTGGATGGTGGCTACGATTTCTCCCAGCACCGCTTCCTTGTTTTTGGAGAGATACTTCATCAGCAGATCGTCGTTGGCCACCACCTCCGTGTCAAAATAATCCAGCAGCTTCCCATCTTCAATCTCAAAGGTCCGCTTCATCTGCAGATCAATGGGAATCTCCTTTCCCCCCGGGGCAGCATAGCTGCACTTTCCCAGGCCGTTCTCGTAATAGGCGTTGGCCACGGGGGCCCGCCAGTCCACTACCATCCAGTGCGTATTGTCCCTGGAAATGCCGCCCTTCCCGATATACAGAGATTCCTGCTTTTGTAAGGTTTCATCTCGGAAAATAATCCTGCCGAAATAAGGCTTGCGGCTGGCCCGCTCATTGCGTTCCATGGCCCGCTTCATATGATCGTTCAGGGTGATCGTGTTGTTCAACAGCGTCCAAAGCTCCACGTCATTATCGTGATAATGCTCCAGCATTTCATCAATCTCACCCTGCATACGGCTCACTTCTCCGCCGTAATTTGCAAGATTACGCTGAATAACCTGCATGGTTTCCTGCAGATACTGCTCTTCCGCTTTCCTGTCTGTGTTTTTCATGGGCCCTCCTTCATGCTGTTGCCGAATAATTACCGGATTCCCGCCGGTGTTTTGTAGAACTTCTGCTCGTATCGTCTGGCTGAGCTATAACACAAGTATAGCGAAAACAAAAAATAATACTAGACTTTTTTTAGAGGATATGGTAGAGTGTTATATAGAGTTGTGCCTGAAAAAAGCTACCTGTAAACGGTAGCTTTTTGACGTTATTGCGATATATCGTGAAGAATGGCATTGGATAACCTGATTATGTGAGTTATGCTGTCATTGCTGCGGTTTCCGCACAGCCGTTATGATCAGGTCACCGAAAGATTTTACCAGTATCCCCCCCTCTGTACGCGTATGTTTGAAACCTGCCGCATTCATTTCCAGAGTAGTTAATTTATTGGCATACGTTTGTCTGACTTTTTTTCTGCGCATGTTCCGTTTTTTAAAAACTTTTTTATCTATATCATATATGTGTTTCAAATCCGGATCTTCTGCCAGCCGGTTTGCAACATCGCGATAATGATTAAGATTTTCTTTGCCTGCTATTTTGGTATTTTTATCCGTCAGAATGACCCTGATCTTTCCGCCTTCCTTGAGTTTTTCTGCCTGATTTATCATAAAAGCCTGCAGATTTTCAAAATTCTGATCGTTTGTATCGTCCGGCACCCAAAAGAACGTAGCCTGAATAATGTCATACTGCCGTTTTGGACGGTCTGCAGCAGCTTCCACACGTCGGGTCATATTGCCGGTGCGGCCGCCAAAGGAAGCCTCCAGGTTTTCCAGTGGGGTGATCATCTCCATCATTTTACTTATCACCTCTCCTTCCTGTTCCTCTTGTTCATATCGACTGCCAAGTCCATCCAGAGAATCGAACTCCGTGGCCTTAATAAGTGCTTCCGGTGTATCTGCACTGGCATCGGCCAATGTAGTTTCTGCATCCAGGCCTTCGAACAGACCGTATTTGCCGGATTGCCCAAAAGCCTTTGCAAGGGAAGCAGCAAGCTTCATATTGCCTTCCGCATAAAGCCGCACTGTCTTTGGCGGGGCAGGCATGGCATTTCCTTCCGAAAAAATGTCAGCGCTTGCGTCAATATCCGCAGCTTCTATTTCCTCTTCGGCAGTCTCTTCTTCAGCCGCCTCGTCTTTTTCCACGATGTTAGTGACATATTTTATAGTTTCACCCCGTTTCGCTTTTGCGAGAATGGTGTTCTTAGCCATCCGTTCCCTTGGAGGAATATTCGGACTACCGGAATCAGGAGAAAGAAGCCGGTTATATTCCTGATATTCTGCTCTGGGAACGGTTACCTCTCCGGAGCTTTCCTTAGTTACTCCCGTATAATATTGGCCGTCCGTCTTATCATAATAAATGTCCGTTGCTGTAAAGGTATCGTCTCGTCCCTTTACTCGTTTACGTATCATCTGCACCACAGGCATCGGACTTTCTTTATGGTAACGGATGCTCCGATCAGCAAAATCTGCCGCGGCAGAAAGATTGCAGCTGCTTTCTTCTGTTGCAGCGGGCGTATTAAAACTTGTCTTTTTCCTGTTTATTATTGGTTTTTCTACTGTCTTAAACATAAAAAACGCCTCCAGACTTTTGCATGTACCTATTTAAAAGTATATCGCAGAATGGAGGCGTAAAAAAGTAAATTGGCGCTAAGTCTTATGTAAAAGGCGAAAACATGGCACGGCTTCTTGCTTACCGATTTGCCAGCTCCGTGGTGATCTCTTCCCAGCTCACACCCTTTTCCACCATCAGGACCATCATATGATAAAGAAAATCGCTCATCTCGTACTTTACCTCGTTGGCATTGGGATTCTTGGCGGCAATCACGATTTCCGTAGCTTCCTCTCCCAGCTTTTTTAAAATCTTGTCGATTCCCTTATCGAACAGATAATTGGTATAAGATCCTTCTTTCGGGTGAAGCTTGCGGTCCTTGATCACATTCAGCACGTCTTCAAAGACCTGCAGGGGATTTTCGCTGGCCTCATACTCCTTGCTGGCAATTTCATGAAAGAAGCAGCTTCTGGCCCCGGTATGGCAGGCGGCTCCCACCTGGGATACCTTTGCCAGAATGGTATCCATGTCGCAGTCGGCAGTAAGACTCTTCACATATTGATAATGACCGCTGGTTTCGCCCTTCAGCCACAGCTCATTGCGGCCCCTGCTGAAATAGGTCATGCGCCCGCAGGCTATGGTCTGCCGGTATGCTTCCTCATTCATATAAGCCACCATCAGCACCTCCAGGGTCCTGTAATCCTGCACCACCACCGGCACCATGCCATCCTTGTTTTTCTTAAAATCAGCCCAGGAATAGGCAGCTTCAAAGGTTACTACCGGAACGCCGTTCTCTCGGCACATTTTCTTAAGCGTTCCGATTTCCCTGAAATTATCGTTGATCGTGTTGCCAGTAACACCGCAGACGTTTTGATAGGCCAATATTTCCATCAGCTTATTCAGGGCAATCTGATTGATCTGCACATAAAAGGGCAGCTCTGTCAGGCTTTCCGTTTCCCGGATTTGATGAGGATTCATCAAAATCAGCCCGCAGACATATTTTTCCGTCAGTTCCCGATTAGCCTCCAGCACAGATGGATCATTGTAGGATACAAGCAGCTTTTCGCGGCCGAACTTTAAGGACACCTCCTCGGTAATATTGATATTCTCCTGCTTTTCGTAATCCAGTACCGCCCGCGTGCATCCGGCATACAGCAGTTTTTTAATATCTTCCATGCGCTTCACGTTGCCGGCGCCGGTCACGTTCATCTCGGCAAGGGCGCAGATCTCCTTTAAAAGGTCCAGCGCCGCCTCATGCTCTTCGTCATTCTCCGACATATCGAATACCAGCAGCTCATCGGCGCCGTTTTCATTATAAAGCTGCACCAGCCGCAGGGGATCCGTCTCCACCACGGCCGTATCCTTAAGGCTTCTTACCGCATGGCCATGGTATAAATAAATGCAGGGGACAAATTTCTTAACTGTCATTTTTTAATTCAACCTTTCTCTCTTGTAGTATTTCCTACAGACTGCCCTTGGTACTCAGCACGTCAGAAATACGGGAATCCATGCTGACTGCCTGATCCAGCGCCTTGGCAAAGGCCTTAAACATGGCCTCGATCATATGATGGGCATTGATGCCGTCCAGCAGCTTAATGTGCAGGTTCATTCCCGCGCTGTAGGATACGGCATAAAAGAATTCTCTGACCAACTGGGTGTCTAACTCTCCCACCCGCTCCACGGGAAAGACAGCGTCAAAATTTAAGTAAGGCCGACCGCAGAGATCCACAGCACACAGCACCAGGGTTTCATCCATAGGCAGGATAAAGGAGCCGTAACGGCAGATCCCCCTTTTATCTCCCAGAGCCTTTGTAATGGCCTGACCCAAAACAATCCCCGTGTCCTCTACGGTGTGGTGGCCGTCCACATGAAGGTCCCCCTTAACCTGACAATTTAAATCAAAGAAGCCATGCCTGGAAAAACCCTCCAGCATGTGATCAAAAAAGCCGATTCCCGTAGAAATTTCGCTCTTGCCCGTGCCGTCCAGGCCAAAAGCGACACGAATGTCGGTTTCTTTTGTTTTCCGCTGAATTTCTGCAATTCTGCTCATATTAATCTCCATTCCAAGAACATCTTTTTATTACCTATCTGCCAAACAGAGAGTCGCCTTCCCTGAATTTGGCTTTATGACACAAGTTTTCCCAAATGATATAAATCATCCGGACATATATCCTGTCCATCAGGCCAAACAACCGTAAATCCATCGGTGGATACACGTTTAAAATATTCATAAGACCGCAGTTGCCCATACCATTCACCTTTTATATATGGCTCAACATCAAAGCTTTTTCTTTCCCCATTATCAAATACTACCAATATCTGATAAGCACAGATCACATTCACTTGAATCGCGGTTGGCCTCAGCATAACGATACACCTCCATTTGCAGTGGTTCACCGAAACCTTACCTTAATACTGTTGGCATGAGCCGTCAGTCCTTCGCTCTCTGCAAAGGCTTCAATATCCTTATGTACCTTCTCAAGAGCCTCCTTGGAATAAGAAATAATGCTGGTCTTCTTCATAAAGTCGTCCACATTTAAGGGAGAAAAAAACTTGGCAGTGCCGTTGGTGGGCAGTATATGGTTAGGCCCCGCAAAATAATCCCCTAAGGGCTCGGAGGCGTACTCACCTAAGAAAATGGCTCCTGCGTTGCGGATTTTCGTCATGGTCTGGAAGGGATCCGCAGTCAGGATTTCCAGATGCTCGGAGGCAATCTCGTTTGCCGCCTCGATTCCGTCCTCCATGGTCTCCGCAATCAGGATATAACCATAGTTGTCCAGAGATTTGCGGATGATTTCCTTTCGCTCCAGCCGGGCAGTAAATTCCTCTACCTGGGAGGAAACCTTTTCCGCCAGTTCTTTGGAGGTAGTAATCAGGATGGCACTGGCAAGCTCGTCGTGCTCCGCCTGAGAAAGCAGGTCCGCCGCTACGTACCTGGGATTGGCTGTCTCATCCGCCAGCACCAGAATCTCGCTGGGACCGGCAATGGAATCAATCCCCACATAGCCGTATACCGCCTTTTTGGCCAATGCCACGAAGATATTACCGGGGCCTGTGATCTTGTCTGCTTTAGGAATGGATTCGGTGCCAAAGGCCAGGGCAGCTATGGCCTGGGCGCCCCCTACACGGTAAATGGTATCCACGCCGGCAATATCAGCCGCCACCAGCGTACCGGGATTAATCTGTCCGTCCGCTCCCGGCGGCGTAACCATTACAATTTCAGAGACTCCTGCCACCCTGGCAGGGATCACGTTCATCAACAGGCTGGAGGGATAAGCAGCCTTGCCACCGGGAACATACACGCCGGCCCTGCCGATGGCAGTGATTTTCATGCCTAAAATGGTGCCGTCCTCCTTGGCGTCAAACCAGCTGGTGCGAAGCTGTTTTGCATGAAAGGCCCGGATATTTTCCGCAGCTTTGCGGATTACTTCTGCCAGTCCGGGCTCCAGCTTTGTATAAGCCTCGTCGATTTCAGCCCTGGTCACTTTGATATTATCCGCATTTAAGGTAAATTTGTCAAATTTCAGGGTATAGTCAAAAAGAGCCTGATCCCCTTTGGCCTTCACATTGGCAATGATCTCATTAACGGTATCCTCATACCCGGAATAATTATTGGGGCTTCTCTTTAAAAGATTGTCCAGAATTCCCTGCTTTGTTTCTTTGGTCAATTCAACTGTCTTCATATCAAATCATACCTTTCCTTATGTTAGTAAGCTGCCTTACACTGCATTTACAATTTCTGCCCGCAGTCTGTTTACCAGACTTTTAATCCGCTCCGTTTCCATCTGCATACTCACTGGGTTGACGATCATTCTGGCAGAAAGGGGGCAGACCTCTTCCAGCACCTCCAGTCCGTTTTCCCTTAAGGTTGAGCCCGTCTCCACAATGTCCACAATGACATCAGACAACTCCACCAGCGGCCCTAATTCCACGGAGCCGTTTAATTTAATAATGTCCACGGTCTGATGCTTTTTGTTGTAAAAATATTCTCTGGCAATGTTCGGGTACTTGCTGGCTACCCGGATCCGCTCATGGTGCTGCAGCAGTTCCCTGGCAGAAGGCGCGCCGCAGACGCACATTCTGCATTTCCCGAAGCCTAAGTCAAGCACCTCGTATACATTACGGTTTTCCTCCAGTATGGTGTCCCTTCCCACAATGCCGATGTCCGCCGCACCGTACTCCACATAGGTGGGTACGTCGGGCCCTTTGGCCAGGAAGAAACGTATCTTTAAGCTTTCGTTGACAAAGATCAGCTTTCTGGAGGATTTATCCTTCATCTCTTCGCAGGTGATGCCAATCTTTTCAAACAGCTCCAGAGCCTTATTGGCAAGACGCCCTTTGCCCAGAGCAAAAGTCAGATACCTTTCCTCGTTTCTATTACTGATGTCCATTCCTTTTCCTATCCTTCCACCTGAGAATGTATGGTAATTAACTTTGCGCACTTAATACCGCCGCATGTCCCTCCGCCCGCAGCCGCTGTGCTTCTGCAAGCTTCTCAGGGAAATTGTCAGAATTATAAGAAATAATCTGAACGGACTCCTGCTGAGGCAGCTTAACCCTTTGCCGGGACAGGGCCTCCAGAATGCTGTCAATTACCATGCAGAAGCCCACGGCGGGAGCTTCCTTTCCAAACTGACGAAGCAGCCCGTCATATCGTCCGCCCTTGACAACAGCATCGCCTACGCCATAGGTATAGACCTTAAAAATGACACCTGTGTAATATTTGTATTTGCTCAACATCCCCAGATCAAAGGAAATATATTCCGCCACGCCATAAGCCTTTAATACTTCATAAAGTCTTTCAAGCCGTTCCACCGCCTTCAGGGAACGAGGATTATTTACCATCGCCTTTGCCTCCGGCAGGGAACACATATCGCCGAACATATCCGCCACCTTCAGCAGACGGCTGTGATAAGGCTCCGCCACGGCTCTCTCCTGAAGCAGCTCCTGCGCCGCAAAATAATTCTTGCCGGAAATACAGGCCCGCAGGTCCAATTCCGTTTCTTCGTCAAGCCCTGCTTCCTCGCACAGACCTTTGAAATATTCCACCTCGCCGATGGTAACCTGAAAACGCTTAAGTCCTCCGTGCAGAAGAGAAAAAATGACAAGACTGATGATTTCACCGTCTGCTTCCACGGAATCGTCCCCGATCAACTCCGCTCCCATCTGCGTAGATTCCTTTAATTTTCCCTGCAGATCAGAGGTATTGGTGAAGGTACTGCCTAAATAGCTGAAACGGAGGGGAACGTTTTTCTCTCCGAAATATTTTGCAGCACATCTGGCAATGGAAGGCGTGAAATCCGGTCGAAGCACCAGCGTATTGTTATCCTTGTCAAAGAATTTATATAATTCTCTGCTGGGGGTGGTGCCGATTTCCTTTGAAAATACATCAAAGAACTCAAAGGTAGGAGTTTGAATCTCTTCATACCCAAAAAGACGGATTTTCTCATGAAGACGTGTTTCCACCTCCAGCTTGATTGTATACTCTTCACCATAAATATCCCTTACCCCTTCCGGGGTATGCAGCAGTTGTTTTCCCATATTTCCTCTCCTGGCGCTTTAATGATTTAATGTGCTACCATGATACCATGGCAGAGAAATAAATTATGTGTAGTATATCTGAAATATCTTGTGTTGTCAAGCTGTATTCCGCCGGGCTTCTGTCTGTAGCGTATTCCGCCGGGCGGCAGCTGCCTACGACTCCGCCATGCTTCTGTCCTCCAGATCCTTCTGCAGAATGTCCAGATAAGGGACCAGAATTCCATGTTTTTTCGGCAGAATGTATTCCGGATTCAGCTCTTCATAGCGGAAGCTTTTTCTGCCGCCCTCCTGGGCCCGATTCCAGAAGAAAAGCAACATATCCAGAGCAAGGTAAAATAAAATGTCCTTATGGGTATAGTAAATCAGGAAAAAGGCCACTCCTCCCTGCTTTTCAAAACGCTGCATAAACTCCACCTGATGAGGATGAATATTTTGCAGAGCGAAGGTATCCGCGGCGCATTCCTTAGCGTCAAAGCAGACGGGAATTCCCTGCACGGCCCCGATATAGTCCACGGTACTCTTCTGCTCGAAATAAGCCAGCGTGATCTGCCGATGCTCCTTATCCATTTTAATAGGGGTGATGGGAGTGGGGACCTTTTGGATCAGTGCCAGTCCCGCTTCGGCATATTTTTCATTTGTACGGTTAATCATGTCCTCCAAAGTGGACCCTCTTAAGCCCCTTGTCTTCCATGTGGCCATTGGTATCTGTCTCCTGCTTTCGGCTTTTATACGTTTAACTTCATGCCAACTTCATTTCCCACGATCTCTCCGGTTTCACGAAATCCCACTGACGTATAAAGCTTTTCGCATAAATGGCAAAGAGAAAAGCAGTATCATAATAAGTCCATTCCTGCGCCAGTGAGTAAACAGTTGAAGAAACATAATTCTTTCTCCCTTTTCGTGAAAGTGTTCCCAGTGCATAAATTAACCTTTATAGAGAGTATTTCTATGTAAATCACATAATCTGCAACAACTTACGAGTTCTATGAAGGGATTTTATTAATCAGTTGTACGAACCATACATACTGCCTTACATTCTTCAAAGCCATATTTTTCATATAAGTTCATTGCATCTTTTGTTTTTAACAAACCACTTACTCCCGCTAATCTGTCTTCATGCAAAACAATCCATGCTACTATTTTTTTACCCAAACCTCTTCCTCGAAATTCCTCATCAATATAAACATCACTCAAATAATAAACCGTAGAATAATCAGTTACAACTCTGGCAAATCCAATCAATCGCTCTGAAATTGTTTCAAATACTGCAAAGTTCAACGAATTGTCAATTGCTCTCTTAGTAATTAATTCACTTCGCTCCGTTGCCCAATATGCTTTTTTTAGCAATTCATATATTTCATGATATTTATTTCTAATGAGTGCCTGATCGTCTGTCATATAAAATTCATCAAAATACTGTAACATACTCTACTCCATTAAATATAGCTTTATAAGGTTGATTATATCATGCAACATATCAGAAAAAAGCTCATATCCGTTTATGTGCTGATTCCTTGCCAACTGCCCAGCTCTACTTGAGCACAGCATTTTTTCTAACATACCATACTGCTTACCATTCAGAGTTACTTGATACGTTTTCATGTACCGCTCCTTCCAACCGCAATTTCAATCATAATCATCACCTGCGCCAAGTCCCAGCTTCTTCGTAATCTCCAGAAATATCCGAGGGTAAGGGGCCAGAAACGTTTTCCATGTTTTCGCGCTTTCTGCATCCACGGCTGCTGCATCAGCGTCCTCCATATCAGCATTTTCCATATCAGGAAGCTCTGCCCTGTATGCGTGAAGTAACTGATATTGCAGGTTAAACCTTTCCCTGAAATAGCGGTTGACTTTAGGGTCTCCGTATTTGGCATCTCCGATCAGCGGATGTCCGATGCCTGCCAGGTGGGCGCGGATCTGGTGAGTCTTGCCGGTGATCAGGTTTACTTCCAGTAAAGTGTAACCGCCTGACACAGCCAGCGGGCGGCAGATGGTTTCAATGTAATTCTGCGATGCTTCTGCGTTTAAGGCATTTTCTGCGGACGGTGTTTTTAGATTAATCTGCACCTTGTTTTTTAGGGGGTCCTTTTTCAGGTATCCGCGAAGCGTAAGCTCCTTACTGATTTCTCCCACACAGACAGTCCGGTAAATTTTCCGAAGGCGTTTTTCCCTGATACAGCAGCTAAGGTACTGGGAGCCTGCCAGAGATTTTCCGCAAAGTACAATGCCGCTGGTATTGCGGTCCAGCCGGTTGCAGACAGAGGGCTTAAAGGTGTACAGCTCTTCCGGGGAAATACTGCCCTTTTCCAATAGATAACCAATCAGCCATTCATTCAGGCTGATGTCGGAAGCGGAAGCCTTCTGGGTAAGAATACCTGCCGGCTTGTCGGCAATCAATAGATCATCATCCTCATAAAGAACCGAAATCCCGGAGCCTGACAATGTGTGATAAGCGCGGATGTATTCCGCAGCCGGGGCTCGGCTGGCTTCCCGATCCCTGCCAGGCTCCTGCGAAGGCTGTGCTTCCCCTGTACCACGCCCCGTCATTTTGGCAAAGGTTTCCAGAGAAAAGAAGAAGGAAAGATTGTCTCCCACAGTAAGGATTTCCCCGCCCTCCGCCCGTTTCCCGTTGAGGGTAATGTTCTTCTTGCGAAGCATCTTATATAAAAAGCCTGTTCCTGCCGCAGGCATAAGCTTACGCAGAAACTTATCCAGCCGTTGCCCGGCCTGATTCCTTTCGATGGTTACAGACTGCATGACCGCCGCCTTCCTGTCCGATGTTTTATGATCCTTTGCTGTGTTTTACAGCATTACACTTTTTAAGGTTTCAATCACTGAGGAAGTTTTGGTTTCCTCTTCTTCCAGCGATTTCATCTGCTCCAGGCGCTCCAGATATTTTGGCAGGCTGACAAAGATTTTCACCGTTGCCTCTTTGTGGCCGTCCAGCTTTAACAGATCGCCGATGTGCTTATAAAAATCATTTTCCGGAAAGTCGGCATCCTCCGAAAAGCCGCAGATGGTATTGCCCCGCACGGCCAGGTGGCTGACCCTGAAATTCTTTTTATAGGAGGTGAAAACGCAGTCAAACAGCACAGCCAGGCCCGAAGCTTGTTCCTTGATTTTTTCCGCGCATTCCGGCGAGCAGCTTTTAAAGCGCAAAAACATGATGGCGCTCACAGCGCTTTTGCTTGCAGGCAGACAGCCTAAGACCGCCACTATGGTTAAAAGATTGAGCCGGCTTTTTGTCTGAAGAATCCCGGCGATCAAAAGCGCGGCAGATATGCCAAAATAAAGCAGGGTACGGGCAATTTCATATTTTTTCTGGGTGTTTAGGTAGTTTTCCGTTCCTTTTGCACCATAAGTGGTAAACAGGCGTTTGATCTGCATACTGCTATCCTCTCTTCATATGATTCATAACGTTTAAAATAACCCTGTGGGGCACTGCTTTGGAAAGCAGCTGCAGACCCTTGACGGGAAGGCCGCAGACGGACAGCTCCCGCCCCCAATAAGAATCCCGAAGGGCCTTATTTACTACCCTTTCAGGGTTTACCGTCACCAGCTTTTTGATGGCAAGGGTTCCGCTGCCCTGCCCTGCTTTTTCCAAAAAGGGCGTATCCACAGGCCCCGGACAGACGATCGTCACCCCAATACCAAGGGGCCGCAGCTCCTCCGCAAGGGCTCTGGAAAAGCTTAAGACATAGGATTTACTGGCGGCATACACGGCAAAGCCGGGCTGTGGAATAAAAGCCGCGCCAGAAGCCATTTGGATCAAGCGGCTCCCCCTTCGCATAAAGGGAAGCATACGGTGGGTAAGCTCCGTCAGCGCCAGACAATTTAAGCGAATCATTCGAAGCACCGTTTCCCGGTCCTGATTGATGAAATCTCCCGTCAGTCCCTCCCCGGCACAGTTAATCAGCATTCTTACAACGCCCCCTTTAGACCTGACTGCATTTTCCAGAATGTTCAGCTGTATGCTGTCCGTTAAATCCATGGGAAAAAGTCTTACCCTGTGACGCAGGCCTTTTGCTGCTTCCTGAAGCCTGTCCCTTCCTCTGGCGGCCAGCCAGAACTCGTCAATATTAGAAAAATAAGAATCCACTTTCCGTAAAAATTCCAGGCCGATTCCCGATGAGGCTCCTGTGATGATAATGATGTTCAATATTACACCTCCCGCCGCCGCTTACTTTTCCTTTGCGGCTACTATGTCATAATAATCCCGGATGTAATAATCCGCAAGCTTACTTTTCCTGTCCCTGTCGTGGGCGGAATAAGCGTCCTCCACCGCGCAGACCCTCATACCCGCTGCTTTCCCGGCCAGGATGCCGGGGACAATATCCTCAAAGACAAGGCATCTTGAAGGCTCCGCTTTTAAGGCTGCAGCCGCTGCCAGATAAATATCGGGCGCCGGCTTTCCCCTGGGTACATCGCAGCCGGTCATAATGCAGTTAAAATGATTTAACAGGCCGTGAACGCTTACCACGTTTGTCACCAGCTCCCTGGAATTGCTGGTGGCTATTCCCAAGAGGATGCCATTACTTTGACAATGGTCTAAAAACAAAGGAATTCCCGGCTTTAAAGGGACCTCGTTGGCATATTTGTCCCAGGCCATTCGGTTCCAGTTGTCCTTTATTTCATCCAGTGTGTCCGTGATGGGAAAGTTTTCCTTAAAGAAAACTGCTGTCTCGCTGAAGCTCATGCCCTCAATCTTAGATTGCAGGTCCTCCGGCAGGGTAATACCGAATCTTCCCAGATATTCAATATCAATGGCCCGCCACAGCCACATGGAATCCACCAGCGAGCCGTCCAGGTCAAATATCACCGCGTCTATGTCCTTTAACATTTCATGCTTCATAAAGAATCTTTACCTCTTCCTCTGTCAATTCTCTGTATTCTCCCGGCTGCAGGGCCTCATCCAGCGTCAGAGGGCCAAAAGAAATACGCTTTAAAGCCGTGACCTCGTTACCTACCGCCTTCAGCATCCGCTTTACCTGATGAAATTTCCCTTCCTGAATCGTAAGCAGAAGCTGGTTTTCGGCTTCTGCAGGCAGTACCCTGGCAGGCATTGTCAGGCGGTCCTCTCCGATGTCCACACCCTGCTCCAGCCGCCGAATTTCTTCCTCGGAAAGGCTATGGCTGATGCTGACAAGATAGGTCTTGTCCACATGCCTTTTAGGGGAAAGCAGTTTGTGCGCCAGCTCACCGTCATTGGTCAGCAGCAGGAAGCCCTCCGTATCCTTATCCAGCCGCCCTGCGGGAAAAAGATCCGGACGTCTGTCCTTTGGCGCCAAAAGCTCCATAACGGTGGCAGATATTTTATCCTGGGTAGCGCAGATAAAGCCTTCCGGCTTGTTCAGCATATAATAGAAACAGCGCCGGTAGGAAAGCGGCTGCCCCCCGACACAGACCGTATCCGCATTTTCGTCAATCCGGCAGTCTGCTTCTTTTGCAGGCAGGCCGTTTACCGTTACCAGTCCCCGTCTGATCAAAGCCCTGACTTCACTGCGGCTTCCCCTATTCATTTCACATAAAAATTTATCCAGACGCATCTTGAAATCCTTCAATTTTATTCTGTTTTGGCATTCTCCTGTATTTCATATATCTTCATTTCATATATTGTAGAAATATGATCTTAAATACAGAGAAATCCTGTTATGAAATTGATTACCTTCCTTTTCCTGATCCTGACAATATGTATCCTGAGCCATTCGACTTTAAGTCTGACTTATGCTTCTTTAGGGTTGGAGCTTTGGTTTCATAAAATGGTTCCTTCGCTTTTGCCCTTTATGATTCTTTCCGGCATCATGGTCCGGCTGAAGCTGACGGAAAAAATGGCAGGCGTGCTTTATCCGGTGATCGGTCCGCTGTATCGGGTTAGAAAAAACGTGGTCTACTGTATGGCCCTGGGATTCCTCTGCGGCTTTCCCATGGGTGCGCGGGTTACTGCAGATCTCTATGAAAGGAATATGCTCACCAGGCGGGAGGCCGAATATTTGCTGGCCTTCTGTAATAATATCGGACCGGTATATTTTTGCAGTTTTGTCCTGCCGTTACTGGGCAGAAAACTGGTTTTTCCCTATCTGTTCGGTATGTACGGGATCCCTCTGCTCTATGGACTGGCGCTGCGTTATACCTTTTATCAGGATCTGCCCAGGATGCCTAGGATAAGAAAAGAAAAAGACTTATCCTTTTCCCATAGGAAGGAGCTGCATTGCTGTTCTCCGGAAATAAGCCTTACGCCGCCGGGGCAGCCAAAAATCGGGCTGCTTCAGGCAGTCAACGAATCCGTACAGGCTTCTCTGCAAAGCATGCTGCTGCTGGGCGGATATATGATCCTGTTTAATCTGCTAAATCTGCCCTTACATATTCTGCTTGGCAGGGAGCCGGCCCTGCTTTCTCCCATACTGGAGATCACCGGAGGGCTTTCCATGCTGGGAGGCGGGCTGCCTCTCTACAGCCTGCTGGCCCTTTCCTTCAGCGGCCTTTCCTGCATCGCGCAGACCTACAGCTGTATCAGCACCACGGATCTGAAGCTGGACGGATACATTCGCCACAAAATTATCCTGACGCTGGTTTGCGGTATCTTTTATCTGTGCTGGTTCCTGCTGGCCCCGGCCTCGTTTCTGCTCTGAGACGCAGATCGGCTCTGAGTTTCCTTTCCCCTCTGAGGCGCAGTATCATCTTGCGGCATAAAGCGGTCCTGCGTCTCTCTCCTGCTCTGCCGTCTGCGCTTCTTGCGATTGTGATAGGCAATGCCCTGTGAAACCAGAAGGATCACAAAAAGGAGCATCACAATTACAAGGCATACCTCCAGAAACGTGACGAAGCTCACCGGCTTTGGGGAAGCGGCCACTGCACTGCCCGATACAGCCTCCAGATCCTTGCCTGCCGGTTGATTTTCGTTGTTTTCCGCTTCCGAGTCTTTGGCTTCCGTGTTTCCTGTATCCGGTGTTTCCTGCTCACCCGAAGCGCCGGAAGCAGGATTCAAGTCTTCCCCGTGGAAAAAGGTTTCCGGACTGTCATAGCAGTTGCTGTCTGTATGAGGGTCAAACATATTGTAAGCGCGTACAATCACGGAGGGCTTTACGCCGGACGGAATGGGAATGGTCAGAGTAAAGGTATCGTTATAGCTGCCTGACAGCACATTGCTGCCCGGCCACATCTGCCTTTCGCTGAAGGTCACACCGCCGTCAATGCTGTAGGTATAGTATAAAAGGGGAGAGTCATAATCGGCTGCGGATACGGTAAGGGATAATGTCCCGTTTTCATGATCCGCCGACGAAAATTCGATTTGGCATACATCCGGCGGCGTCTCATCCCGAAACGTGGACGGGACGGGAACATTTCCTCCTGCCTCTGCCAGGGAATAATCGGAATAGTCCACGTTTAACACGCTGCTTTTTAAACCGAAATATTTGGCAATGGCCGTGGCATCCTCTTTCCCAAAGCGGATCAGATCTTCCTCACTGTCGCAATAGCCTCGATCTCTGTCCTCGTCTACGTGGCAGTGTTCGATAATAACGGCCGGAATATCCAGCGCCACAGTTTCCCGGATAATGGCATAATATTCCCCCCGCTCGCCCTGACGGGTCTTGATGCCTCTGATGAAAAGTCCACGCTCCTGCATTCCCGAAAGAAGCTCATAACCGATCTGATAACCGTAGTTATTGAAGGGAGCCGCAAGGGGCACCCAGACCTCGGAGCCGAACAGTTCGTGATATTCCGAGGCGTTATAATGAATACTGAACAGAAAATCCGCATTCACACTTTGAGCAAAGGCTGCCCGTTCCTGAAAGGATACGTCTGTGTCAACGGTACGTGTCAGGTAAACCTCTACGTTATCATAAAGCTTAAGCTCGTCATACAGGGCCTGGGCGGTGACCATGTCCATATACTTTTCGTCCCAGATTCCACCTGCCTGCGTACCCAGATTTTCGCCTCCGTGGCCCGGATCTATGACAATCACGGGATTTTTATCAAGGGGCTGAAGCCTTTCTGCCGCAGATACCTTCATACTTGCCAGTAAAAAGCCTATAAGCGAAAAAACTGCGGTAATTCGGATTAATTTTTGAAGCTTCATATAAGTCCTTTCTGATTTTAAAAACAAACCGGCTCTCAAGGAAACTTCCTTGGAAAACCGGTTTTGTGTCAGATCACATCCAGATTTTCACCGCTTCCTGCCTCCCCGATGCCAAGGTCTTCAAATTCCTCTTCCGTGGGATGCAGGGCCTGACGGTTGGATTGGATCAAGTCCTTGTACTGATTGAGGGAGCCAAGAAGATTCTGATAGTTGGCGTTGGAAGCATTGATGGCGGAAACAATAATATTTTCAAGGTCCGCCAGCCGGTCCTCCGTGTACTGCGCCGCATACATGCGAAGCTCGTTGGCTTCTATGGTAGCCTTATCCAAAATTTCCTGCGCCTGCTGAGAAGCCATGCTGACTACCACATTCGCCTGAGCATATGCCTGCTGCATGATCTCGTGTTCGCTGATCAGCTCGTTGGTGTGGACTGTGGCATCGTTAATCAGCTTTTCTGCCTTTTCTCTGGCGTCGTTTAGGATCGCCTCTTTATTACTGATGATCTTCTGATAACGCTTGATCTCATCGGGAGTCTTCATGCGCAGCTCACGGATCAGCTCATCTATATCGTCCTTATTGACAATGATTTCTGAATTGGACATGAACTTGGGCTTGCAGCTCTCAATATATTCTTCCAGCTCATCTATTATCTGCTCAATTCTGCTGCTCATGGGCATCACTCCTTGCTTTTACCTGATATTTTTCATAAATCAAATCGGCCACAAAGCCGGGCACACAACGGCTGATATTCCCACCGAAGCTGGCGATTTCCTTGACGGTGGAGGAACTGAGGTAAGCATATTCCAGACTGGTGGTCAGGAACATGGTATCCAGCTTTCCGTCGGAAAATTTACGATTGGTCTGGGCAATCTGCAGCTCATATTCAAAGTCAGTAATTGCCCGCAGGCCCCTCACCGCCACATGAATGTCCTTCCTTGCCGCATAATCTATCAGCAGGCCGCTGAAGCTGTCTATTTCAACATTAGGCAGATCCCTCGTAGCCTCCTTTAATATCTTAACACGTTCCTCCACAGAAAACAACGGTGTCTTCTCCTTATTGTTCAAAACGCTGACGATCAGCAGATCAAACATTTCTGACGCCCTGTGGATAATGTCCAGATGTCCGTATGTCATAGGGTCAAAGCTGCCCGGATAAACTGCCTTTCTCATTTTGCTCCCATCTGCGTGCTTTCAGTCAGATGAAACATCCGTACCTGAACGCTTCAAAAATACATGTCTGTTCGTTTTATATCTTTTATCTTTTTCTATGTAAAATCCAAGCTCTGACAGATAAGAAAAATCCGTCTTCAAGTCCGCTTCCACAATAATCAGCGTGTCTTTGGTAATATAATCCGACTCCCTAAGCTGTGACAAAACACTTTTTTCGTATCCGCAGCCGTAAGGCGGATCCATGAAAACGATGTCAACTTTCCCTTCGCGGATACCGCTTAATGCACTGCACACATCCTGCTTTAATACTATAGCACGATTTGCCGTTTTCGTAAATGTAAGATTTTGCCGAATACAGGCAAGGGCTTTGGGAGAATTGTCGATAAAATACGCTTTTTCGGCACCTCTGCTGATGGCTTCGATGCCGATGGCGCCGCTCCCGCTGAATAAGTCCAAAAACACCCCGCCGGGAATGTAAGGCTGCAGCATATTAAAAAGGGTTTCCTTGATTCTGTCCGTTGTGGGCCTGGTATCCAGCCCCTCCGGCGCCTTTAAGGGAAGGCTGCCGGCTGTTCCCGCTATTACACGCATGTTTCCTCCTCAGTTTTCTGCCGTCTTTCTGCTTTATACCCTGATTTTTGTGCCCTTGGTGTCCCGCTTTGCCGCTTTTAAATTGTTCAGGATCAGCTTTTTATCCTTGTATTCCACGGAGGTTTCGATTCCGTTTTGCGTGTAATACACCTTTTCTACCGCGTCCTTTGGACCCAGCTTCATACCGCGGACACCGATGGCCCCTTTTTTCTTTTCCGGTATCTCTTCAAGCAAAAACCGCAGGAAGAATCCTTCCTTTGTCTGCAAAATGATGTTTTTCTGCTCCAGCACGGACATGACGCTGACGATTTTGTCTCCCTCTTCCAGCTTGGTAGCGGCGACGGTACGCTTTGATACGTCGAATTCTCCGCCGTCCACCAGCTTGCAGTTGGCATGGGCCGTCACAAAAATCACCTGCCGCAGATTCAGCTCTGTCTGGCTGGTAATGTACACGATATTTTCCTTCTCCGAGTTAAAATTGCTTACATTGTCAATGGGCGTTCCCTTGTCCCGGAATTTTCCGAAAGGCAGATCCATAACCTTGATGGTGTGAAGCTGTCCCGTATCGGTGAAGAGGCACACCTTACCCGTGTTTTTGCAGGTAAATACAAAGCGGTTTTCCGCATCTGCGGCTTCCTTATTGCGCTCGTAGACGGCGGTTTCCACCGTTTTTGCATAGCCGAAGCGGTCCATGAGGAAAACTACCTCCGTCTCTTCCACCTCTTTTTCTTTATAAACAGCTTCTTCGGCGTTTTCAATAGCGGTTCGGCGCTTCCGCCCATATGCTTTTTTATATTCATCCAGCTCGTTCATAATGACCTGGGCCATGGAATCTCTGCGCTCCAGAATATCCTCATAGCGGTAAATATTGGCCATGGTTTCCTCGTGTTCGTTAATCAGCGCTTCGATCTCCAGGCCGATCAGCTTGTAGAGACGCATATCCAGAATGGCGTTTGCCTGCTTTTCTGTAAACATCAGCTGTGTGGCCATGATTTTGGATTCCTTGGTCTTAAATTTAATGCCGTCGATCTTCCCTTCCGTCAGGCAGGCCTTGGCCATGGCACGATCCTTGGAGCCCCGCAGAATTTCGATGATCAGGTCGATGACATTGCAGGCCTTGATCAGTCCTTCCTGTATCTCCTTTTTCTCCATTTCATGAGCTAAAAGATTGGTATATTTTCTGGTTGCCACCTGAAACTGAAAGTCAACGCTGGCCTTTAAGATAGCCTTTAGCCCCATGGTCTCCGGTCTGCCGTCGCAGATGGCCAGCATATTTACACCGAAGGTGTCCTCCAGGCGGGTCTTTTTATATAAAAGATTTACAAAGTTTTCCGGGTCTGCATCCTTCTTGAGCTCAATCACAATGCGGATGCCTTCCTTGGAGGACTGGTTGGAAATGTCCACAATGTCCAGCGTCTTCTTGGTCTCGGACAGGGCAGCTACGTCCTGCAGAAACTTTGCAATATTCATGCCGATCATGGGGTAAGGAATTTCCGTGATCACCACGTTGGTCTTTCCACCCTTCAGCTTCTCAAACTCCACCTTGCCCCGGACCTTGATCTTGCCGGTGCCGGTCTCATAAATCTCCAGCAGCTCGTCCTTGTTGGTGACGATTCCTCCAGTGGGAAAGTCAGGCCCCTTGATATAGCGCATCAGCTCTCTGGTGCTGATGGTTTCATCCTGCATGTAAGCCTTAACGGCATCAATCACCTCCGAAAGATTATGAGGGGGCGTGCTGGTGGTCATACCCACGGCAATGCCCTCCGAGCCGTTTACCAGGAAATTGGGAATTTTCGCCGGAAGGACCGTAGGCTCTTTTTCCGTTTCGTCAAAGTTCGGCATAAAGTCTACTACATCCTTGTCCAGATCCGCCAAAAAGGCCTCCTGGGTCACCTTTTGCAGCCGGGCCTCGGTATAACGCATGGCTGCGGCTCCGTCTCCCTCGATGTTGCCGAAGTTGCCGTGACCGTCGATTAAGGGCATACCCTTCTTAAAATCCTGACTCATGACCACAAGTGCGTCGTAGATGGAGCTGTCGCCGTGGGGATGATATTTACCCATAGTATCGCCCACGATTCTGGCGCTCTTTCTGTAGGGCCTGTCATAGCGGATGCCCAATTCATACATATCGTAAAGCGTGCGGCGCTGTACCGGCTTTAAGCCGTCCCGCACATCAGGCAGAGCCCTGGCAATTATGACGCTCATGGCATAGTCGATAAAAGACTTCTGCATCTCCTCGGAATATTCTGTTTTGATAATTCTGCCGTTATCTTCCATTCTGTTAATCTAAAGCCTTTCTGATCCGTATCCGTATTGCCCTCAGGCGTTATAATCCAGCTCCGCGTCCCGCGCATGGTCGTATATAAAGGCTTTTCGGGGCGGGACCTCCGTGCCCATGAGCAGCTCCGTGATCTCGGAGGCCATGCGGGCATCTTCGATTTCCACCAGCTTCATGCGGCGGGTTTCCGGGTTTAAGGTGGTTTCCCACAGCTGCTCCGCGTCCATCTCTCCCAGCCCCTTATAACGCTGAAGGGTAAAGGGACCCTTGTGAGTCTTTCTGTATTTTTCCAGAGCCTTGTCGTCGTAGAGATATTCCTCTGCTCCCTTGGAGGGCATGGCCTTATACAGGGGCGGCATGGCAATGTAAACATGTCCCTCGAAGATCAGCTGAGGCATAAAGCGGTAAAACAATGTCAGCAGCAGGTTGGATATATGCGCCCCGTCCACATCCGCATCCGCCATAATCACAATTTTATCATAGCGCAGCCTGGAAATATCAAAGTCGTTTCCGTACCCCTCCGAAAATCCACAGCCAAAGGCATTGATCATGGTCTTGATCTCGGCATTGGCCAAAACCTTATCAATGCTGGCCTTCTCTACATTCAATATCTTCCCGCGGATAGGAAGAATGGCCTGATACATCCTGTTTCGTGCCATTTTGGCGCTGCCGCCGGCGGAATCTCCCTCCACAATAAAGATTTCGCACTGTGAGGCGTCCCTGGATTCGCAGTTGGCCAGCTTGCCGTTGGAATCAAAGGAGAACTTCTGCTTTGTCAGCATATTGGTTTTGGCACGTTCTTCCGTCTTACGAATCTTTGCCGCCTTTTCCGCACAGGAAATCACGCTCTTTAAGATTTCCAGATTTCTGTCAAAAAAGCGGGTGATTTCATCTCCTGTGATTTTGCTGACCACCTTTGCCGCGTCCTGATTGTCCAGCTTTGTCTTGGTCTGGCCTTCGAATCGGGGGTCGGGATGCTTAATGGAAATTACGGCGGTCATGCCGTTTCGCACATCCGCACCGGTAAAGTTTACATCCTTTTCCTTTAAAATGCCAAGCTCTCTGGCATAATTATTGATCACGTTGGTGAATATGGTTTTAAAGCCCGTCAGGTGAGTACCACCCTCGGAATTATAGATATTATTACAAAAGCCCAGCACGTTTTCGTGAAACTCATTGATGTACTGGAAAGCAGCTTCCACGGAAATGCCGTCGCTCTCCCCCTGAAAATAGATTACGTCGTGGACGGCCTCCTGATTTTTGTTCATGTCCTTGATGAAGCCGGTAATCCCCTCCGGCTCGTGGAAGGTAACTCGCTCAGGCGCCGCTCCCCGCAGATCGGAAAAATGAATCGTCAGCTTCGGATTTAAATAAGCCGTCTCATGAAGTCTGCTTTTTACCTCATCCTCCTTAAAGCGGGTTTTGTCAAAAATAGTGTCGTCAGGAAGAAAGTTAATGGTGGTTCCCGATTCCCTGGTTTTCCCCTTTACCGGCAAAAGGCCGTTGACCAGTTCAGTCACTGGATTACCTCTCTCGTATTTGTCCTCGTATATACAGCCTCCTGTTTTGACCGTGACGGTCAACCTTGTGGACAACGCATTGACCACCGAGGATCCCACGCCATGCAGGCCGCCGCTGGTCTTATAAGCCGTATTATCAAATTTTCCGCCTGCATGTAAGGTGGTGAACACCAGCCGTTCTGCACTGATCCCCTTTTCGTGCATGCCTACGGGAATTCCTCTGCCGTTATCCGTCACCGTAGCGGAGCCGTCCGCCTCCAGCGTTACCGTGATGGTATCACAGAAGCCTGCCAGATGCTCGTCCACGGAATTGTCAACGATCTCATAGATCAAGTGGTTCAGACCCTTTGTCGAAACGCTGCCGATATACATACCGGGGCGCTTCCTTACCGCCTCCAGTCCTTCCAGTACGGTTATGCTGGAGGCATCATAATTTCCTGTCTTAGCCATCGGAAAGATCTCCTTATTCATGTTATACCAGCTTTTTGGAACAGGTCACAGCCAGCGCGCCGGGGCCGATATGACAGGCAACGCTTAAGGAAAGAGGGTCCATGTGAATTTCAAAGCCCGGAAACGCTTCCCTTACTTCCTCACGAAACGCCTCCCCTGCTTCCCTGTTATAGGTGTACGCCATGGAAATCCAATGCTTTTCGGGATCAGGCGCTCCGCCAAAGCGATTTTCCATATCGTTTTTGACGGCGTTGATCATGGTATTTTTGCCCTGGCTTACAGTCCTTGCCTTTGAGAAGGCATCCAGCTTTTCCCCCTGAATCTGCAGCACAGGCTTCAGCTTCAGCATGGTGCCGATGGCCGCCGCTGCCGGCGTGATTCTGCCGCCCCTTTTTAAGTAATACAGGGTATCCAGCATAATATAAATGCTGCTGTTAAAGCGGTCTGCCTCCAGAGCCTCCTTAATTTTTGCCGCATTCATCCCCCTTGAAGCCAAAAGCTTTGCATCCAGGCAGGACTGGCGCTGGGTTACGGAGATCCGCTGATTGTTTACCACCTGAACCCGCCCGTCATATTCCTCCGCCAGCATCATGGCACTCTGACAGGAGCCGGAGAGACCGCTGCTCATGGGAATATGGACAATCTCGTCATGATCCTTTAAAAGCTCGTCCCAAAGCTTCATTACAGACTCCGGGGAAGGCTGGCTGGTGCAGATGTCTGCGCCGGCAGCCAGCTTTTCATAAAACTGCTCCTGTGTCAGATCAATATCCTCATAATAGGTTTTTTCGTCAATCATAAAGGGCATTGGCAATACAAAAACGCCCAGCTCCCCGGACGCCGCCTGGGTAATACCACTGTTACTGTCGGTAACGATTGCAATGGAAGACATAATAATTTCTTCTCCTTTTCGTAAATTATCTCATATTAATTTTTTCAATGATACAGCTGTGTGGTTTGTTTTTATTTTCTTTATCGTAGTTGACTCCGACTAATAAAAGCTCTCCTGAGTAACCCTCCAGCGCCTGACAATAATGCCTGTCCCGAATTTGCTGCAATGCCGTATCTGCTGATTTATTATATTTGAGTTCTATAATGAGAGCAGGCTTTCCCGATGTGGGCAGCGGCAGAAATACAACATCCGCAAAGCCGTGTCCCGCTGGAAATTCACGGATCAATCTGTAATCCTTTCTTGCGCTGTAGTATGCAAGTCCGATTGCACAGCTCAATGAATTTTCATCATTGTAGGTTAAAATGGAGGCGGCTTCCGTATGGGCTCTGTCTAATCCTTTGGCAACCTGCTTTTCGTCACAGCGAAGCGTATCCTCCAGCAGCTTTTCCGAGGCCTTTATAATGCGCATGATTTCCGGCCATCCTCCCACACTCATGGCGTTTTCAAATTCTTCAATAATTTCTCTGTTGGGAATAAAGGCTTCCCTGGTCTCTGCATCGTAACCCAGATACCCTAAATGGATCAGCAGGGTAAGCACATCGTCCTTTGTCCTGAAATTTCGCATATCGTTTTGAAAGCTGGCAGTATTCACCTTCACAGATTCCCCTCCCAGCATTCGCACAATATTCTCACGCAGCCCGTCAAAATTCATATCCATATAGATTTTCAAGGCCTCATAGGTTTCCGTTGATGTCCAGTAGTTGGAAAAGCAATGTCGGTGCATGGCCTCCACTACGGATTTCGGATTATAAACGTGCTTAAAACGAATAAAACGATAGCCGTCATACCAGTTACCGGCCTCTGAGAAATCCATTTTATACTGCCTGCACAGTGCCTCAACCTCTTTCTCTGTAAACCCGGTATATTCCTCAAAAAAATTCTGGTTTAACATTGAAAATTCCCAGAACATATTCAATGCCGAATGCTGGCCGTATTTTTTTACCGGCAGGATGCCGGTCATATAGGCAAGTGCAACATAAGGCTGATCCTTTAAAAGATTTCGCAGAAAATCAAGGTATTTCTTTTGAAATTCCTCCGATTCCTGACGTTCTCGCATGACACAATCCCACTCGTCGATTAAAAAGATAAATTTTTTCCCGGTTTTGGCATATATTTTTCGCAAGGCATCTGCGAGCCCAATATCCGGCCGCTTCAAAAATGTGCCCTCATCCAGCCTGAATTCATCCGTAAGCTCTTCTAAAACATCCTGCTCCAGATAGTCCGTTACCTCCTGCTTTTTAGCGCCGAACAAAAATTGCTGCATATTCAGGAAAATCACATCATACCGATTCAGATATTCTGAAAAAGACGGATCTCTTTCTATATTGAAACCGGAAAAAAGCTCCCTGGAATCACAGCCGCGGCTGTAATAGGCAGCCAGCATTTTCAACGCCATAGACTTTCCGAAACGCCTGGGCCTGCTGATGCAGATAAAGCGCTGCTCTGTATCCAGATATTTATTTGTATATGCGATTAATTCCGTTTTATCCACATAAATTTCGGAGTTTATCGCTGTTTTAAAACCGTCATTACCCGGATTTATATAAATTCCCATGCTGCGCCTCATATGCTCAAGCTATTTTCTTTTATATTCATTTTAACGTTAAATACTCCGAAAGTCAACATTCGCCGACATATCCCGAAGATGCCGCTTCAGCTTTTGGCTGGCTGGCAGTTCAAGCTCCGGATCCGTTTGAAACAATCTGTCAACAGCATCCGAGGCTTCCTTCAGTACGGCTGCGTCCGTGTAAATATCGCCCATGCGGAAGGAAAATTCACCGCTCTGTCTGATGCCGAACATATCTCCCGGCCCTCTCAGCTTTAGATCCTCAGAGGCAATATAAAATCCATCATTGGATTTGTTTAAAATCTGAAGCCGCTCCATGGTTTCTTCTTTTTCCTGGGCGCTGACAAAGATGCAATAGCTTTGATATTCACCTCTGCCAACCCGCCCTCTCAGCTGATGGAGCTGGGCAAGGCCGAAACGCTCCGCATTTTCCACCATCATTACCGTAGCGTTGGGCACATTGATTCCCACCTCAATCACCGTGGTGGAAACCAGAACATCTATGGAGTGGGCTCCGAATTCCTCCATAATCCGGTTTTTGTCCGCTGGCCGCATCCTGCCGTGAAGATAGGATACCCTGATCTGAGGCGGCAGAGCGCTTTTCAGCTTTTCCGCGTAATCCACCACGTTTTCCAGGTCCTCCATCTCCCCCTCTTCTACCTGAGGACAGATCACATATACCTGACGGCCCTCACTTACCTGTCTGGCAATGAACTGATATGCCTTTGGGCGGTAAGAGGTATTGACCACACAGTTTTTAATGGGCAGGCGATTTGCAGGCAGCTCGTCAATCACGGATATGTGCAGATCTCCGTAAAGAATGATGGCAAGGGTTCTGGGAATGGGTGTTGCGCTCATCACAAGAATATGAGGGCTTTCTCCCTTTTCCGCAAGGGACTCCCGCTGACGGACGCCAAAGCGGTGCTGCTCATCCGTTACCACCAAGCCCAGGGCCTTATACTCTGCCTTTGCCTGAATCAGGGCGTGGGTGCCAATGATCAGATTGGCTTCCCCGGAAGCAATTTTTTCATAGATTTCTTTTTTCTCCTTGGCCGTCATGGAGCCTACCAGCAGAACGGGGCGAAAGGCGATGCCATATTTCTCCACATACCCGCAGACAGTTTCATAGTGCTGCATGGCCAGCACCTCCGTAGGCGCCATCAAGGCTCCCTGGTATCCGTTTGCAGCGGTCATCAGCAGGGCAAGCACGGCAAGAATGGTTTTCCCCGATCCCACGTCTCCCTGGATCAGGCGGTTCATACAGTAATTGCCGCCCAGATCGTCTCTGATCTCCTGCCATACCTTTTTCTGTGCTCTGGTAAGGGGAAAGGGAAGCTGTTCCAGGAAGCGCACGGTATCCGCGGTTTCAAACATCTGATAGCGGTTTTCCAGACCCTCGCTGAAGCGCCTGTTTTCTCTGAGCAGAAACAAAAAGGAAAAAAATTCGTCAAAGACCAGGCGTTTTCTGGCTCTTGCCAGCTGCTTGACATCCGGCGGAAAATGAATGGCCTCTACGGCCCGGCGTTCGTCTTCCAGCCCATATGTTTTCAGCATTTCTTCCGGATAGTATTCCTCTTCAAAAATATAATCGGACAGGGCCTGCTTCACAGCCTTGCGAAAGGCTTTATCCGTGAGTCCCTTTGTCAAAGAATATTTCGGATTCAGGCAGTTTGTCTGCTTCCTGTAATCCTCCAGGGAAAATATCCGGGGCTGCTCCATGATACGAAGGCTGCCCCTGCTCTGGACGGTTCCCCGAAATACATAAAAGCCGCCCTGCCTTAACACTTTTTTTAAAAAGGGCATATTAAAGAAGGTCAGCTGAAGCTTTCCGGTCTCGTCGGCTATGTTCACATTCAAGATGGTAAGCTTTCTGACCTTTTTTTCGTTCGGAATACCGGATACTGCCGCATAGACTGCACAAACCTCTCCCGGCCTGATGCGGCCGATCTTTTCCGGCTCTTCGAATACCTCATAGTCTTTCGGATAACTTTTAAGCAGATCTCCCACCGTTTCGATATTCAGTTTTTCAAACAGCCTCCGGGTCTTCTCGCCCACACCTTTCAGCTCAATGATGGGAGTGTCCTGATTCATTCCGACAGTCTCTCGCTTTCCGCTTGAAAATATATAAAGGATACCTGACCATGATAGTGAAATGGACAGGTATCCTCTTACTCTTTCCGGTTATTCCACAGACATCACATAATAGTATATCGGCTGTCCGCCGTACTGAAGCTCTACGTCGCAGGAAGCGTGCTTCGCCTCCACCAGACTGCGGAAAGCCGCCGCGTCTTTCTCCATCACGTCACTTCCATAATAAATGCTGATCAGCTCGGAATCCTCCGTCACCATCTCGGTAATGGCTGCCAGCGCCACTTCGTTGATGGACGTCCCCACGGAAATAATACCATGATCACCGATGCCCATGTAATCGCCTTTTTTAATCTCCTTGTCATCAATCATGGTATCACGGACGGCGTAAGTTACCTGGCCGGTACTTACATTGGCGATCTCACGGATCATATTTTCCTCATTTTCGTCCGCAGACAATTCCGGCATGAAATTGATGATTGCCGTAATGCCCTGGGGAATGGTCTTTGAGGGAATGACCAGCAGGTCCTTTTCGGTGGTCAGCTCCGCTGCCTGGTTTGCTGCCAGAATGATATTTTTATTGTTTGGCAGAATGAATATGGTCTTTGCATTCACCTGCTCCACTGCGCTTAAGATGTCCGCAGTGCTGGGGTTCATGGTCTGTCCCCCCTCAATAATATGATCTACGCCCAGACTTTTAAAGATCTCGGCCAGGCCCTCCCCGGCGGAAACGGCAATGAAACCGTACTCCTTAGGCGGTTCTTTCTTACTTTTCGCGGCATTCTCATCTTCATTTGACGTCTTAAACAGCTTTTCCTGATGTTCGAGACGCATATTGTCTATTTTCAAATTGGAAAGTGCGCCATACTTCAATGCCTTCTGGATGGCCAGACCGGGATCATTGGTATGTACATGCACCTTGACAATATCGTCATCCGTAACACATACAATAGAATCGCCGATGGATTCCAGATATGCCTTAAAATCCATCTCTGCCTTAATATTAAAGGTTTTGCTCAGCATAATGATAAATTCGGTACAATAACCAAATTTGATTTCGGCCTCTGCCTGTGCTTCGGTCGAGGAAGCCCTGCGGACTGTCACGGTCTCCGGCGTCATGGACAGATCAATTTCTTTGCCTAAGAATGCGTCCAGCGCACCGGACAAAACCTCTACCAGGCCCTGACCGCCGGAATCTACAACACCAGCCTGCTTTAAAACGGGAAGCATTTCCGGTGTCTGACTCAGAACATATCTGGCATGCTCGATCACGGTTGACAAAAATACTTCCATATCCTCACAGCCCTCGGACACCAGCTCCCTGGCCTTATCGGCAGCGCCTCTGGCCACGGTAAGAATGGTACCCTCCTTGGGCTTCATAACTGCTTTATAAGCGGTTTCCACCGCCTTGTCAAATCCTTCCGCAAGTACAGGAATGGTGATGATGCTTTCCGTTTTTATCCTCTTTGTAAATCCACGGAACAACTGGGATAAAATAACGCCGGAATTTCCTCTTGCTCCGCGCAGAGAGCCTCCGGACACTGCCTTGCAGAGAGCCTCCAGATTCGCCGTTTCACCGAGGGCGGAGACCTCTCTAGCCGCAGACATGATGGTCATGGTCATATTGGTGCCCGTATCGCCGTCCGGTACGGGAAATACATTCAGCTCGTTGATCCACTCTTTCTTATTTTCCAGACTTTTAGCAGCAGCCAGGAACATTTTGGAAAACATCTTAGCATCTATTTGCTGTGAACTCACGATAACGTCCTCCTTAATCAATCACTCTGACACCGTCAACATAGATGTTGATTTTTTCGATTTCAATGCCGGTAAATTCCTCAACCTTGTATTTTACACTGTCTACCAGGTTATCGGCAACTGCAAGTATGCTGACGCCGTAGGAAACGATCACATGAAAATCGAGGGTCAGTTTGTTGTTGTTCAATGAGACGCTGATTCCTCTTGTCAGACTGTCCATCTTCAGAAGACGGACAAGTCCGTCCTTCATGCTGACGCCTGCCATGCCCACAATGCCAAAGCATTCCACCGCAACGCTGCCTGCATACTGAGCGATCACCTCATTGTCTATGACAATGTTACCCATATGAGTATTCAAAGAAGAGCCTTTCATACAATTCCTCCATTCCTTTATGAGCAATGATTCAAACCAAAAAATGGCACAAGGACATATATTGTATTTTAACAGCTTTCCCTGAAAAAGGAAACATTAAAAGTAAAAAAAATAAAAAAGTATTTTTTGCTTGCTTTTCTTGGGAGTTTCTGTTAATATATCAATGTTGTGAACTTACTTCATTGTTAAGGAGGTGTCAAAATGGCTAAGTGTGATATTTGTGGAAAAGGCGTTCATTTCGGTAATAATGTGAGCCATTCTCATAGAAGGAGCAATGCAATCTGGAAATCAAATGTTAAAAACGTAAAATGCAAGGTAAATGGCGGCGCTAAGAGAATGCACGTCTGCACCAGCTGCTTAAGATCCGGTAAGGTTGAAAGAGCCTAACATGAGAAGAATTTCTAACATTCGCAGCATAAAGCCGGATACTCCGGCTTAACTGCTTCGTGAGGAAATGCTAAGTCTCATGTAAAAAAACGCAGGAACAGCGTTTTTTAGTAAACGGAAAACCCAGGTGAGTTTTTTCGCCTGGGTTTATTTTTGTCCATGAAAAGCTTTTATGCCTCTTCTTTTCTTCTGAGGTATTCCTTGTTAATCATCTGAACCAGCTCTGCATCTCCAAATAGATTATCGGGGTGAAAAATCTTTACCAGGTCCCGGTGCCTTTTCCGAAGGGCCAAAGAATTGTTGACACCTGAAAAAAGTCGTTTGACGGTTTCGTCCAAAATGGAACCGTCCCCGGAAGCTTGTGTACTTCTCTTCCGCTGCTCTGCCAAAACCTGCTTTTGCTTTTCCAGCGTCTTTCTGTCCTCGTCCAGCTGTCGAAAACCGTCCTGAAGGATTGCCAGCTTTTTCTCAAAAAACAGATTTTCCTCCCTTAAGCGTTTCTGCTCTTGCACGGTACGGCGGTTTAACTCGTCCATTTCTCTGTTAAACCGGGCTCTTTCATCCAGAAATTCCCTTTGAGACTCATCTAATTTTTCCTGAGATGCAGCAAGCTCTCTGCGTTCATTTTCCAGACGTATATTTTCCTGAAAGAGCCATAGCTTTGCCTCTTTAAGCTCGTCCGCTTCCACGGCGCCTGCAATCTCTTCCCAATCAATCATTTGCACCAACCTCCGAACCCTGTCAAAATGGCACTAATCCCCGCAGAAGCAGCTGTAGCCGATAAACAATAACAGAGCGATTATGATCAGTCCGATCAGACGATTGTGGGTAATCAGCATCAGCAGCATTCCGATTGCAATCAAAAAAGATGCAAGGCCAATCAGTTTTCTCATGTACGCTTTTCCCTGACACAGCTTCATTGTCTCCCTTTAATATATGCGGCACTCAGCTTCGGGATTCTTTCTATCAGTTTTCAGGGGTCGTTTCATTTTCGGGAAACGCAATATCCACCACCTGAGCATCCGACATTTCGTCCTTTTCCTTGGGCTTTGTAAATTTTTCCATAATGTCCGGAATCATATCCAGAATTTTAGTGACGGTATCCTGATTCTTGATATTTACAAGTTTTGTAGAACCGTTTTTAATCACCAGCACTGCGCTGGGAGTCATCTTTCCTCCCAATCCGCCCACTCCGGAAGCGGAATTTTTCTGGCTGTTGCTGCCCGCACCTGCACCTACGCCAAAGGATACGTCTACAAGGGGAAGGATAATAGTATCCCCCACCTGCGTTGCCTCGCCTACTACGGTTTTTGTGGACAGCACCGCATCCATTCCCTTCAACAGAGCCTCAACCACTCCCTGAAAATTTTCTTTATCTGCCATTTTCTTTCCTCCCGGCTTTCATCTTTTTAATAAACAATCTAAGCTTCTGATCCAGAAGCAGCTTCAGCGTGTTCCAAATGAGGGTACAGAGTGTTATATGCCCTGACACGTCAAACGTCCCCTCCAAAACCGCCCGGTCAAAATCGGGCAGAAAGCAGACCTCATTACCAAGAATCGGCGAAAGTATGCCGTACAGCCCTAAGCAATAGCCTGTCGTATCCGGAGCGCCTGTACCGAAGATCACACGTGCCTTCAAATGTCTGGGACGAATGTTTTTTAACACTTTTCCCAGCCTGTATTTCACATGCTTCCACAGCAAAAAGGTATTTTCCTCATGTAAAAGATCGTTGTAATAGGATATATTTGCCCAAATCGCTTTTATTTTATCATATATCCCTGAAATTGTGTACTTTATATTTTGAAATTTTTTCAAAATACGGGAAAAGGGTGCAGAGGCATCCTCGTTTTCCTCTTTCGCCGAAGGCAGCTCCGGCGGTGCCGAAGCCTCCCTCTCATCCTCCGCCTGCTCCTGCCGCTTGTCTGTTTGTATATTATTTTCGGAGACGGTGCCGTTCCCGGAAGGCTGTTGATCCTTAAGGAAAGGATCCTCCTGAGCTTTCTGTTCCTTACCGGAATGCTCTTCGTCCGCTGACTGCGGCTTTTGTTTTGCTTCCAGCTCTGTTTTTTTCTGCCCGGTATTTACAAGCGTTTTCCATAAAATCCTGACTGTTACTGCGTTTGGCTCCGGATAGGCGTAACGCACTTTAAAAACGCCAAACAGCCAATCCGCCCTCCCGACAGCCATAAGCTTATCCGGACTCTTCTCACCGCTTATGCGATAGGTCACGGGCCAGAACAGCAGCAGCATCAATAAAAGCAGGACGAATCCCAAAAGGATAAGAAGAACGATACCGATTACAGACAAGATCTGTAAAATTATGCCTGACATAACAAATACTCCTTCAGAGCGCAGTCCCCTCTGCTCGCAATACATTCCCGAACCATCTGCTCCACCATTCTTACTGCCTCTTCATGGTTTCCTGCGATTCCTACTACATAGGGCGGATATTTCTCATAATATTTCCAAGCCAGCTGTCTTGCATCGTATATTTCAAGCTGGTCCTGGGGATTTTTTGCCAGAACAATCAAAAAAACACCGGAGAGCAAGGGCTTGTTTTCCAGCTTTTTCTTTATTTTGTCCAGTTTTTTCCGGTTGATGCTTTCTCCCAGATACAGATTCGGGAGATATTTCAGTTTAGATGCCATATTTTAAATTCCTTTGTAACAGTATAGCATATATTTTGCAGTTTGTAATCAAAAAGATTGCTTCCGGGGAGGTTGACTTTTTTTCAAAATATTTTATACTGAAAAGAGAAGGAAAAAATGTCCGCTTCAGCGGACAGATGGGAGCAATGGTTGAAAAAAGTACGTTTTCAACCTCCCTGATTTAAATGTCCGCTAAAGCGGACAGATGGGAGCAGCATAAGATGAAATCTGTAGCACGAATGGCACTGGAGCCCGGTATGGTGCTGGGGGAAGATGTGGAATGCCAGGGAAAGGTACTGTTTCCTGCAGGAACCGAAGTAAACGCGGCTGTCATTGATCGCCTGAAACGCTATTCCATTATTTGTGTCACAATCAAGGAAGACATTGACTTTGCCACCACTCATTACGAGAAGATCCGTTTTGATGAAGGTTTCAAGAGCTTTCGGCAGAAGCATGCGGAAAATCTGATCCGCTATAAGCATCTGATCAAATCCTTTGTGACGGAAGGCATCCGGATCCCGGATCAGGAGCTGCTGGCCGTTTATGAAGAAATGGCTTCCACTTATGACAGCGGCACAACGCTGTTGGACTATCTCTATAATCTGGTGCCCAACGAGGATGAGCTGACCTACACCCATTGTCTGAACTCCGCACTGCTGGGAGGCACCTTTGCGGACTG
The DNA here is from genome assembly GCA_910586485.1 of uncultured Acetatifactor sp. Lineage (GTDB taxonomy): Bacteria > Bacillota > Clostridia > Lachnospirales > Lachnospiraceae > Acetatifactor. The sequence continues at coordinate 30,402 of CAJUIA010000007.1, read as the reverse complement.
GATGGAGCTGAACGAAGACGATAAAAAGACGCTGATCCTGTCCTGCTTCTACTATGACATCGGCAAGCTGAAGCTGCCTTACGAGCTGCTCTGGAAATCCGGCAAGCTAAGCGAGGAAGAATATACCCTCGTGAAAAAGCATCCGGTCATCGGCTATGCCATTTTAAACAACACCTCTTCCGTTTCCCAGCGCGTTAAAAACGCGGTTATTATGCACCACGAACGGATGGACGGCAGCGGATACCCCTACCATATGAAGGGAGCTAAAATTGACGTTTTTGCAAGATATGTGGCAATTATTGATACCTATGTTGCCATGGCTTCTCCCCGCTCCTACCGCATAGCGCTGACTCCGCTGCAGATTCTGGATAATTTCCGGAAAAATCTGACCGTTTATGATACAGAGATTCTGCTTCCGCTGATGAAACGCATTGCCGACGCGCAGATCGGAACCACGGTCCAGCTTTCCGACGATTCCGTATGGGACGTATTTCTGATTCATTCGGACAGCTACTCTCTGCCCGTTTTAAAAAATCAGGCAGATGAAATTATGGATCTGCGGGAAAATCCCCAGTTAAAAATTGTTAAAAACCTGTAAAAATCGTGCAGCCGGAATATTAAAAATATTTCCGGCTGCCCCATAAATTTTGTTTTTTCAGTTCCAGGTATTCGTTATACGCCTTTTCCAGAATCTGCTTTTCATTGGAAAATTTCAGTAAATGGTATGCTTCGTGGTATTTGTAATAGCCGGAGTCCGCAAAATACTCTTCTTTTTGAGGCTTGCTATAGTAGCTGTCCGCCATCATCAGATACCAATGCACTTCTTTTTCCACAGTATCCTCCGGCACGGAAAAGGAATATTCGCTTTTCCCGATATATTTTATAATAACAGCCTTTGCTCCTGATTCCTCCGACACCTCCCGCAGGGCGGTTTCCTTATATTCCTCGCCTTCCTCCACCGTGCCCTTGGGCAGAACCCATCCGTCATATTTATTTTTGTAATTCTTATACAAAAGCAGGATCTTTCCACGAAATATTACCACACCGCCACAGCTTGTTGCTTCTATCATTGCAATTCCTCCTGACTGGTGTGCCTGTACACAACTAAAATACAGTATATCCCAATACAAAAGGAATGGCAACATCTATTTTTGACGACTCAAAAACCGACTCACAAAACACCGCGCTTTTCATGTCCCGTGGTATATTCTTTAAATGCAGGCTCCTTCCCCAGCAGGAACGCATCCAGCACCTCCTTTGTCCGGCCTTCGTCCTCAACGGTAAAATTCAGCCTGCAGCGCATACGCTCTCTCCACTTTGGAAATTCGCGATGCAGGGAAAGGGGAACGCTGTTATAAATGATATTGGTACAGCGGAAGCAGTCCCGGATCACGGGAAAGCGCTTGCCGCAGCGGTCAATAAGGACCGTTTCCGCGGTGCTTTTCGGATTGCAGCCATCTGCCGTGCGCAGGATACAGTTTGCGGAAACCATCATGGGGATCCTTCCGTAGACTATTTTTTCAAAGGGCAGTCCGCTTCCTGCCAGACGCCTTTGTTCTGCTGCGTTCAGCTCCAACGGCAGACAACAGCTGTCGACCCTTCCCATAAGCTGTTCCGCCGCCGCAGTGTTCCAGAGATAGAACGAAGCATCCAAATACCACAGCCCGGATTTGCCCTTCTTTTCCAGAAAACCCAGGCCGTCTATCGAACGGATCAAAAAGCCTTCAAAGGTCTTTCCGGGGCCGCACAGAGAAGAAAGCGCATTCAAGGCAGGTGCATCCTGTTCTCTTATGATGACAGGCAGGGTAATCAGCAGCGGACAATGGCCCGCAAGCATTTTGCAAGCTTCCCCGTATTCCCGTGCCAGTTTATCGTCCAGACAGGCGTATATAAAATCATGTCCGGAATTTTCTCCCATCCATTGCAGAAGACCTGTCAGCTGTTCCCTGGTGGTGACGGACACGGAAACCCCTCTGTCCGAAATCCGCCCTGCAGAAACGGCTGTTTCAAGGGACAACTCCCGACTGCTTTGTTCTCTGCCCCCTTCCCGTGTACGGTATCTGTCCAACAGAGCATCCTCCAGCCGAGACACTGCCTGTCTGCGCAGCTCATTGATCTGCCTTAGCGGGAAAAACAGTCCGGGCTCCAAATCCACCAGAATTTCTTCCGCATAAAAGGGACTGTCCCCCAGCTTCCCCAGCTGTTTCCTGACATTTCCCTCTGTGACAGGCTGATTTTCCGCCTTTAGGGCCGCTTCACCGGTAACCGTGGCGGTAAGCGTTACCTTATCTCCGCGGCCGGGCAAGCCAGATAGATTTTTCAAATTCACAGTGACGGAAACCGGCTTTCCTTCCCGAAATACGGCATGAAGCGTCACGGGCAGCTTCTTTTTACCGGTAAGATAGCGGTTGTTTATATCCGCCAGCAGGGCCTCATCGCCTGGGTTGTAGGCAGGACTGTCCAGGGTCAGCATCTCTCTGCCGTTTCTTTTGAAATAATATCCGTCCTGTACCTGGCTGCGGATATAGAGGGTACCTAAAATACGGCGGTCCTCCTTTTCCGTGAAAAACCTCTTTTCCGCCTCTTCCGGTCCGTACCTTCCCCGCAGCTCATAATAACGATCCATATATTTTCGATAAATGGCCGTAACACCGGCAGCATACTCCGGCTTTTTCATGCGCCCTTCTATTTTAAAGGAATCAATCCCTGACTCGATCAGCTTCGGAATATGTTCCAGCGTACACATATCCTTCAGGCTTAAAAAATGCCGTTCCCGGCTTCTGCTCCCGTCCGTCTCCACACAAAAAGGCAGCCTGCAGGGCTGGGCACATCGTCCCCTGTTACCGCTTCTTCCACCTAGAATGCTGCTGAAAAGGCACTGTCCCGAGTACGAATAACACATGGCCCCATGAATAAAGGTTTCCAGCTCGATGTCCACCTTTTGTTTGAGCGCTTTTATCTCTTCCAGAGATAACTCCCTGGCAGGCACGATCCTACAGGCCCCCATATTTTTCAGAAGCTCCGCTCCGAAGCTGCTGCATAGCGTCATCTGTGTGCTGGCATGAAGCGCCAGATTCGGAAAGGATTCTCTTAAAAGCCGCAGCGCACCCAGATCCTGCACGATCACACCATCCAGGCCGCTTTCATAAAGCGGAAAAATATGATCATACAGCTCTTCCAGTTCCTCTTCCTTCATCAGCGTATTTACCGTCAGATATAGCTTACAGCCCATAATGTGGCCGTAGCGGATACATTCCAGCAGCTGATCCCCGGTAAAATTTTCCGCATAGGCTCTGGCACCGAAGCGCCGGCCGCCCAAATATACCGCGTCTGCTCCGGCCTTTACCACGCCGTAAAAGCCATCCGGATTTCCTGCCGGAGCCAGAAGCTCCACAGGCTTATCATTGCGTTTCATAAAAATCCCCCTGCCGCCTTTGGCGGCTTAAACAGAAACGAAAAAGGCTGCCACAAGGGACAGCCCTACACTATTTTTTCTTTAATTCCGTTTCCAGCTGCACAAGCTTCTTTGCATTTTCATTTATGTCCTGCTGAAGACCTCTAACCTGCTCTTCCGAGCTTTCCAGCTTGATTTGGGCCGAAATCAGTTCATGCTTTAGATCATACAATTCCTTTTCCTTTGCCTGAAGCTCTTCCTCCAAAATCGTAATCTGCTTTTTCGCCTTAAAATAATCATCCGCAATATTCAGCTGCAGCAGCACGCTCTGCTTGTCCATAGGCTGTCTTCGGAAACTGTCTACTTTATTATACTCATTCAGCTTGTTGTTAATATAAGAAGCCACCTTTTGCAGATATTCCTCACTCTCATATCCGCTGAGTGTCAGAACCTTCCCGCCGATAATAACTTCCGTATCCGTTTTGGACGACATGTGATCCTCCCCTTTTTCTAAGACACATTGCTGAGGCCTATTATATAACAATATTGTCATGCAGGCAAGCAAAATCGTATTCCTGATACTGTTACCTTTACGTCAGGCCAAGATGCCGGTACACAAGCTCCGTGACCACTCTGCCTCTGGGAGTACGGTTAATGAAGCCGTTTTTGATCAGATAAGGTTCATATACATCCTCGATGGTGCCCGCATCCTCACCGATTGCCGCCGCCAAGGTATCCAGCCCCACCGGTCCGCCGTCAAACTTATGTATAATGGTCAGCAGTATATTGCGGTCTATGTGATCCAGCCCCAGCTTATCCACATCCATCAGATCCAGGGCCGTTCTGGCCACCTCTTCCGTAATGACACCGTCATATTTTACCTGAGCAAAATCACGGACACGCTTTAAAATCCGATTTGCCAGACGTGGCGTTCCCCGGCTTCTGCGTGCCATCTCCAATGCGCCGCCCGGCTCGATTTCCACATTCAGTATTCTGGCGGAATGAAGAATAATGAGCTGTAATTCTTCCACCGTATAAAAATCCATATGATAAATCATACCGAAGCGGTCTCTTAAGGGAGCAGTCAAAAGACCGGCTCTGGTAGTGGCTCCCACCAGGGTAAATTTCGGAAGCTCTAACCGGACGGACCGGGCGGTTTGACCCTTCCCGATCATAATATCTATACAATAGTCCTCCATGGCCGGATACAGCACCTCTTCCACCTGGCGATTTAATCTGTGAATTTCGTCCACGAAAAGCAGATCTCCTTCCTCCAGGCTGTTTAAAATGGCCGCTATTTCCCCCGGTTTTTCAATGGCCGGGCCGCTTGTCACCTTCAGGCGGACGTTCATCTCAGCTGCAATAATCCCGGCAAGGGTGGTCTTGCCAAGTCCGGGAGGGCCGTAAAACAATACGTGATCCAAAGAATCTCCGCGCTGCTTTGCCGCCTCAATATAAATTTTCAGGTTTTCCTTTACCTTTGCCTGGCCGATATAATCGTCCAGCGTCTGCGGGCGCAGGGAGCCTTCTATTTTTATGTCTTCTTCCGTTATATTCGTCTCGATCGTTCTTTTCACAGGCATACTTACTCCAATTAAAACATCTTTTTCAGTGCCGCCTTCAGGACAGCGCCGGAATCCATGTTCTCAATCCCCTCAATAGAGCTTACGGCCCTCGCACTTTCCGTCCGGCCATAGCCTAAGGAAACAAGCGCTTCAATGGCCTCCTTCTTCTGCGGCGTGTCTGCCTGCGATCCAGCATTTGTTCCGGCAGCGATTTCCTTTCCGATGAGGACATCATCTATGGAAATTTTGTCTTTCAGGTCCAGGATCACCCGCTGGGCCGTCTTGGGGCCGATTCCCGGCGCTTTTGAGATCGCCTTGGCATCTCCCGACATGATGGCATATCGAAGGTCATCCGCATCCATTACGGAAAGAATGGCAAGACCTCCCTTCGGCCCGATACCATTTACGGTGATCAGCTTCTTAAAGATCTCCAGGTCACTCCTGGAAAGAAAACCGTAAAGTAAAAAGGCGTCCTCCCTCACACAGGTGTAAGTATACAGCTTTACCGGTTCTCCCGCTCCCGGAAGTCTGGATGCCGTATCCGCGGAAATTTTTATGTTGATACCAAATCCGTTTACGTCAACCACCGCATTGTCCTCGGTGAGATCTTCTAAAATTCCGTTTACATATGCTATCATGATGCGTACTCCCCTATATCCTGCAGCATTGCGCCTTGTGCCGTCCGTTTTAACAGTTTTCTATAAACGACGGCAAAGCAGATCAAATGCACAAGAAAGGTCAGTCCCCAGCTGATGGGGTAGGAAATATAAAGGCATTCCAGACTCCGGTACTGCTGGAATATGGTATAAATCCATACCACCCGGAACAGACAGGCGCCTGTCAGCGATACAATCATGGGCATAACGGAATACCCCATTCCTCTTAAGCCCCCTACCATCACGTCCATCATACCGCACAGGCAGTAAGGAATGCAAATATAGGTCATACGAAGAATCCCATAGCTTATGACCTCACTGTCCGGGGAATAAAGCTTTAACAGCGTCCCTGCAAAGGCATATGCGCCGCTGCCCATGATAAGCCCCACTATTGTGACAAAGCCCAGGCAGATAAACAGTGATTTGGCCACTCTTTTATATTTTGTGGCGCCATAGTTTTGTCCGCAGAAGCTGATCGCCGCCTGGTGAAAGGCGTTCATGGCAGTATAGACAAAGCCTTCCAGGTTGCTTCCTGCAGTATTGCCGGCCATGGCAATCTTGCCGAAGCTGTTTACGGAGGACTGGATCAATACATTGGATATGGAGAAAAGAGCCCCCTGCAGCCCTGCCGGTATCCCGATCTGAATCATCTTGCCCAGCTTATCCCCCGCAATTTTTAACCCCTTAAGCTCCAGCCGGTAAACGCTGTCGCTCCTGATCAGGCATCTTAATACAAGGAAAGCAGAAATCCCCTGGGAAACCACGGTAGCCGTGGCCACACCTGCCACTCCCATGTGGAAGACAATCACAAAGAGCAGGTTTAAAATAACGTTGACCACTCCTGCCGTCAGCAGATAATAAAGAGGACGTCTGGTATCTCCCACTGCCCGCAGGATGGCAGCGCCGAAATTATATGCCATCATAAAAGGCATTCCTGCAAAATAAATCCGCATATAAAGAACGGAATGCGCAATCACATCCCCAGGAGTACCCATCAGCGTAAGTGCCGGCCGGGAGATAAAAAATCCTACAAATATCAGGATAACGCCGCCGATGACGGAAGTGGCCACGGCGGTCTGCACCATACTCTTTAATTCCTCTGTCTGCCCCGCTCCGTAAAACCGGGCTACAAGCACGTTGGCACCCACGGACAGTCCAATAAACAGGTTTACCAGCAGATTTGTGAGAGAGCTTGTGGAGCCAACCGCCGCCAGGGCTTCGTTCCCCGCAAAGCGCCCTGCCACCGCAATATCCGCCGCGTTAAACAATAGCTGCAGAATGCCGGACAGCATCAGCGGAAAATAAAACAATAAAATTTTTCCGGCCAGCGGCCCGTTACACATATCAATCTCATATTTTTTTTCGCCTGCCTGCGAATTCACCTTATTCATCTCCCATCACTTACCCGGTCATGCTCCAGGCTTGAAGAACGTATTATTTTTCCCGGTTGATATAGTTAATCAGCCCTTCTGAGGCAATGATCTTCTGCATGAATTCCGGGAAGGCCTGCCCTTTGAAGGTAGTGCCCTTTGTCAGGTTGGTGATGATTCCCGTATCAAAATTCACTTCAACCTCGTCTCCAGCTTCAATTCCCTTTGCTGCTTCGGGACATTCTATAATAGGCAGTCCGATGTTGATGGCATTGCGGTAAAAAATTCTGGCGAAGGTCTCCGCAATAACACAGCTGACCCCTGCCGCCTTGATGGCAATGGGAGCATGTTCGCGGGATGAGCCGCAGCCGAAATTCTTTTCCGCCACTATAATGTCACCCTTTTTCACCTGACTGATAAAGCTCTTGTCAATATCCTCCATGCAGTGAGCGGCAAGCTCCGCCGGGTCGGAAGAATTCAGATACCTGGCCGGAATAATCACATCCGTATCTACATTATCACCATATTTAAAGACAGTTCCTTTTGCGTTGTTCATAACAATCCTCCATATTGATCAAATTGATACCCTGTCGTTAAGCCAAACTGATTTGCCATGGGGTCCTTAAGGCGCGGTAATTACTCCCGCAATGGCGCTGGCGGCCGCTACGGCAGGGCTTGCCAGATAAATTTCGGATGTGACATGTCCCATCCGGCCCACAAAGTTACGGTTCGTAGTGGAAACACAGCGCTCTCCTTCAGCCAGAATCCCCATATAGCCTCCAAGACAGGGCCCACAGGTAGGAGTGCTGACAACGGCGCCTGCCTGTATAAATATCTTTAATAACCCCTCTTCCATCGCCTGCATATAAATGGCCTGGGTGGCAGGGATGATAATACAGCGCATCCCCTTTGCCACATGCTGATCCTTTAAGATTTCCGCCGCGGTTCTTAAATCCTCCAGCCGGCCGTTGGTACAGGAGCCGATCACCACCTGATCCACCCGAATTTCATCCATGGTTCTGATCTCGTCGATGGTATGGGTGTTTTCCGGCAGATGAGGAAAGGCAACGGTAGGACGCAGCTTCCCAAGATCAATGGTATATTCCGCGTCATAAACGGCATCCGGATCCGCCTCATAAATTCGATAAGGCCGGTCTGAATGCTCTTTTATATACTGCTCCGCCTGGGCATCCACGGGGAAGATACCGTTCTTGCCTCCGGCCTCGATGGCCATATTGGCAATGGTAAAGCGGTCATCCATAGACAGATTTTGAATCCCTTCTCCCGTAAACTCCATGGATTTATATAATGCTCCGTCCACGCCGATCATGCCGATAATATGTAAAATAACGTCCTTACCGCTCACATATTTTGCAGGCTTTCCCACCAGCTGAAAACGAATGGCGGCAGGGACCTTAAACCAGGCCTTACCCGTAGCCATTCCGGCAGCCATGTCCGTACTGCCCACACCGGTGGAAAAAGCACCAAGCGCACCATAAGTGCAGGTGTGGGAGTCCGCCCCGATGATCACGTCCCCGGCTACGGTCAGCCCTTTCTCCGGAAGCAGCGCATGCTCAATCCCCATCTCCCCCACTTCAAAATAATTTGTAATCTCATTTTTACGGGCAAATTCCCGCACGCATTTGCAATGCTCCGCGGACTTTATGTCCTTGTTGGGCACGAAATGATCCGGCACCAGGGCAATCTTATCCTTGTCAAAAACACCCTGAACCGTAAACTTTTCCATTTCCTTAATGGCAACAGGGCTTGTGATGTCATTGCCCAAAACCAGATCCAGATCCGCCTCGATCAGCTGTCCAGCTTCCACCTTTTCAAGCCCTGCCGCCTGGGCAAGAATCTTCTGCGTCATTGTCATTCCCATATGATTCACCATGCCTTTCCGATTGTCATGTTGTCATGATTTTCCGCGGCCCGCACACGGGCCTGCACACATAAAGCGGCGCAGACGGACGAAGCCAAATACCTCGTCAACCGACGCCGCCTATGAAGTATCATAGCACAAAAAAGGATATACTTCAAATATTAGTTATTGATACTTTTTATGCAGATTCAATGGCTGTCTGCTCCATCACCTTCCAGGTGGTAATGACCTTAAACAGGTCTCCGTCCAGCTCCAGTCGCAGATCACCTCCCTGAAGCTCCGTAAAGCTCTTGGCAATGGCCAGCCCAAGGCCGGACCCTTCCGTATTGCGGGAAGCATCTCCCCGGACAAAGCGTTCCGTCAGGTCCGCGGAATCTACCGTAAGCTCCTGTGCAGAAATATTCTTAATGGTTATGACAACCGTGTCGTCAATTCTGAAGCCGTTGACATAAACTCTTGTGCCCTTCATGGCGTATTTTGCAACATTTCCAAACAGATTCTCATAAATCCGATAAGTCTTCTGGCTGTCTAAGGAAATCAGCACCTTTTCATCCGTAAGATTCATTCTCAGCTCCAGATCTGCCGCCTCTATCTTATCGGACATTTCGAAGGCCACCTGCTTGATCAGGCTCATAATGTCCACTGCCGTCAGATTTAAGGTTATGTTTTGAGAGTTTGCCTTACTGACCTCAAACAAATCCTCAATTAACGCTTTGAGCCGTAAAGACTTCAGTTCCAGGATATTCAGATATTCCCGGCGCTGCTCTGCTGTGATATTTTCTTCCTTTAACAGGTTTACATAAGTGATGATGGCGGTAAGAGGCGTTTTTAAGTCATGGGATACATTGGTAATCAGCTCTGTTTTCAGCTTCTGGCTCCTGACCTCATCATCCACCGCCTTGCGGAAGCCGTTCTGAATCTTAATCAGCTCCGGCTTAAAGGGTTCAAAAACACCGATGTCCTCCTGGATGCTGACGTTTAAATTTCCTGCCGCCATCTCGTTTGTGGCTTTTAGTAAAATGCTGTATTTTTTCTGCAGGTTGCTGATATACTTTCTCAGGATCAAATACAGCAGTATGGAATAAACCACGGTAATCATAACCCCGCCAAACCAGAGGCTGCTGATTACAAACAGGATCAGCGCATTAATCAAAACGATGCGCAGAATCATTCTATGGGCGTTTTTCGTCAGGTCAAGATGCTCCAGTTCGTAATAGGCAGCCAGCAGCCTGCTTTTTATAAAGGGGAAAAAGCGGTAAATCAGGCTTTTCTCCTTAATGTAGCGTTTCAGGCCCCTGTCCGGCACGGCCCGCAGACATACGCCCAGATACCAGCCCGGAAAAAAGGCAGCCGTCAAAACGGCTAAGTCATAGATCTTCGCCAGCACCCAGGCTGCTTCCGGTGAAACACTCAACTGGGAGCCAATGCTTTGCGCCATCATGCCGCTGGCCGCTAAGGCCACATGACGAATCATAACGGACATCAGCCCGACAGCTAAAATTCCGATCATAACCAGCAGCTCCAGGCAGGGTGAAAACAGGCCCCGTTCCCTCCAGAGTTTTGTTTTCCCCGGAATCGGCAGAAACATTCCCAGCAGTACCGCCCCCAGAAGAAACAGCAGCAGAAATCCGGACAGTCCCGTATCCAGGTAAGCCTGCTCTGGATAACCAAAATCAGTATACATGCGTATAAAAAACCGGTTGTAGCTGCTCTGAAAAAAGCCTTCGACATCTACATAAAAGGTCTCGCTCAAATCCGATATTTTGACTTCGGGGATGATATAATAGACGGTGCAGTCCCTGGGGGGGGCGATACTCCCAAAACGGCAAAGCTGCTTCATATTAGATGACAACAGGGCCGACAGACTCTTGGACTTTACCACAATGTTGGCATTTTTCCTTACCCTGTCTTCATTCTGACTCTTAACCTCGCCTACGGATACATTGCCTGCGCTGTCAACGGAAAAACCGATCACAAAAAAGCTGTCGTCATAATCTCCCCGCTGCAGAGCGGAAACCCGCTGCTCGGACATATTACTCAGATACTCTCCCGTAAGCTCGTTCCTGATAAAATAGTCATAATAATGATTGAGATATTCAAAATTATCCTGCAGACATTGGAAATAAGCCTCCATCTGCTGAAGCTCATTGCGCATCTGAAAGGCCAGTTCTTCGTCTTCCAAAAGCGCTGCTGTCTCTTCCGACCAGCTCTCAGGCTCCAGGAGCTTCTCATATCCCTCGTCCGGTGTGAAATAAAGCTCTGCAAAATTAAGCCATGTGCCGTTTTCCACATTGTACAAATCCTGCCAGAGCAGGTAAATACTCTCATGAAGCCATTCCATGGTAGTCATCTGTTCATAGGGATTTCCTTCCCACTTGCCGGCCTCGTCCCGCAGTTTTCCGTAAAACAAATTCAGCGCCACAGACACCAAGAAACAAATCAACAGCCCCCATAATATCCAGCAAACATGTTTTTTTACCGTCGTACCGTTTGCACCCATCCGTGCGCCTCCTTTACGGTGTACCCCGTCCAGCTCACACTGCTTTCCCGCCGCAATTATTGCTTGTCGATCTTATACCCTACGCCCCAGACAACCTTTAAGTATTTGGGATTCTTGGGGTCAATCTCAATCTTCTCCCTGATATTCCGTACATGCACCATGATTGTGTCAGTGTTTACAGCCTTTTCGTTCCAGATCCGCTCATAGATCTCATCGGCGGAAAACACCCTTCCCGGATTCCTGATCAGCAGATGTACGATCTTAAATTCCATGGGTGTCAGCTTTACAGGCTCTCCGTCCACGGACACTTCTACAGTATCCTCATTCAGTTCCAGACCGCCGATGGTATAAATATGGTCGCCGCTCCCTTCGGTATTCACCGCCTCCAGATACTTGGAATACCGCCTTAAATGAGAATTTACCCGTGCCAGCAGCTCCAGCGGCGTAAAGGGCTTGGTAACATAGTCGTCCGCCCCCATGTTCAGCCCCATGATCTTATCCACTTCCTCGGACTTTGCCGAGAGCATGATCACCGGAAATTCCTGCTCCATGGCCCGCAGCTTCATCAACATGGTAATACCGTCCATAACAGGCATCATAATATCCACAATGGCCAGATGCAGCTCCTCCTGCTCTACAATCTTCAGGCCCTCGGCGCCGTTGGCAGCCTGAAAGACCTGATAGCCCTGATTCCGCAGATAAATCTCGATTCCCTCCCGAATATCTCTGTCGTCCTCAACTACTAAAATCTTAAACTTATTTTCCATTAATCCGTTTCCCCTCATGCTGTTTTTTAAGCGGCCTTGCCTCAAGCACAAATCTATGCTCTCAGCGCACCGGAGTATATCGGTATCGGTCTGCCTGCCGCTATTTCATTATAGACGCGGACCGCCTCTTTCGCAACCGTTTCTTCCCGGTACTGCAGACCGGAAGCATATGCGTTTTCCGAAAGCCGGGATCTGTCCGTCCGGCCTTCGCAAAAATCGAGAAGTGCATTTGCGTAAAGCTCTTTATCTTCTGCCGTCAATATGCCGTTGATACCTGTGCTTACCAGGTCCTCCACTCCAGAAGCACGCAGAGCCAGCACCGGCGTCCCGCCGGCAAAGGCCTCCAGCACCACGATTCCCTGGGTCTCTGTCTTCGAAGCAAAACAAAAGGCATCAGCGGCGGCAAAGTAAGCGGCCGTCTCTTCATTCGCCAGCATCCCGGTAAATACCACCTCTTCCGTAAGCTCCAGCTTCCCGCACAGGCGTTCATATACCTTCCGATCCGGTCCGTCGCCCACGACTATCATCCGAAAGGGCTTACGGTAACGGCTCTTAAACAGAGCCAGACTTTCCAGCAAAAATCCTACATTCTTTTCCTGCGCCAGCCTGGACACCGTGAGCAGGAGCGGAATCTGTTCACAGCCGCGAATACCGCATCCGTATTGTTCCCGGATCCGGTTTTTTTCCGTCTCGGTCACCCGGTAATTTCTTTCTTCAATGCCTGTGGGCAGAATGCCCAGTCTGTGCGCGGGAACCTTACAATCCCTGACAAGATAATCCCGCATACCGGCAGTAGGTGCAAAAACAAAATCGCAATGCTTTAAAAATGTATGCAGATAGAGAGGCATCACCCTGTCCAATTTTGCAATTCCCTTTGTGTAGCATTCCACATATTTCTCATAGCGGGTATGGTAAGTAAATACGAGAGGAATATTGTATTTTTCGGACAAATAAACCGCAGTCCGGCCAATCAGCATGGGATGGTGTACATGAATGACATCGAATTTATGCTTCTTAAATTCCTTTTCGATTTTCAGGTCAAAGGGATTGGGAAGCACAATGCCGCCGATAAATTTTTTAACAAGGGTGGCATACCGGAATACATTTTCTTCCTGCTCCTGTTCCTCATAGGAGGGAGCAAAAACGGTTACCTGATGCCCACAGGATTCCAGTCCGCGCTTCAGCCGCTCAATAGAGATCGGCACTCCGCCAACCATTGGTTTATAATTATTTGTCATAAGTGCAATCCGCATTTTTTCCTCCTTCTGTCCCTTACGCCGCGCCAAACAGTTTAAACACCTGGTCGCCCATCACATACCCGGCGCCTACAAACACAAAATTCCATATGAATATGCCGGCGGTGGAGCTGCATACATATTTTACAAGGTCCATCCTGACCACGCCTGCAGGAATGGAAATCAGTGTGCGAAGCATGGGAATCAGTTTGCCTAAAAACACGCCCAGACAGCCCTTATCCCGAATCCAGTCAAACACCTTTTCCAAAGAATCCTTTTGTTTCGGAAAGCGTTTCACATATGCCTTTAAAAAGACCTCGCCGCCCTTGCGGCCCAGTCCGTACAGCATCAGACTGCCCAGCAGACCGGCCGCAACCGTGATCACCATGACCCAGCCAAAATGAATGTTTCCTCTTGCCGCCATAATGCCGGACAGCGGCATGATGATACCGGCCGGGAAACCGGGAAGATTCAGGTATTCCAGAAAAACGATAATAAAAATGGCGATGGCACCATATTTGGTAAAATAAAGAGTAAGTGTTTCGATGTCCATAGCATTAGTATTCTCCTTTGTGGGACTAACTATAGCGCCGAAACTTAAATCAATCTGGCAGAAAATTAAAAAGAAATTCTAAAGAGAAATTAAGAAAACAGGTATCTTGCGGCAGAAACAGCGGGAACAACAGCCCCATAGAAAGCAGAATATGGAACGGTAACAGACAGGGCGGCGGGATAGTCAACACCTGTCACCGCCGCTCTATTTGGAAATTTTATTTGCCAGCCTTTTGGGAGGAAACCATGCACAGCGGAATCAGTTGTCGGAGCTGATTCTTTGCACTTCAAAAAATACACCATCCCATGGAATAATCAAAGTGTTTTCGTCCTTTATATAAAAAGTATCACCCATGCCGCTTGCATTTTCTATAGACACTACCTGAATAGAATCTTTGGAAATTCCCAGCGTTTCCAGACTGGTCCCTTGATAGATGGATGAAAAATCATCTGCGGTCTGAATGCTTTCGATATATTGGGGGGAATCCAGACGGTGCTGGTCATCATATATAGCATAATCATTAAAATATTCAAAACGGGTTCCCACCAGTGCAGAGCAATCTTCCTCTGACATGGCGCTGTAGGCACCAAAAGTTGATGAAGTTATCTGCCATGTGCCCAAATAGGAGGGCGAAGAAGAGGATACATCTGGAGATGGAGCGGCAGTTTCAGCCTGTGCAGGGGTTTCCGTTGAGATTGGTTCTGGGGCAGGAAGTGTTGACGGTTGTGGGCTGTCGCTTCCGCATCCTGTTACGGCACAGGTTAATAACAGTATAAAGCCAATCAGCAAAACGATAGTTTTCCGGTCAACGGCAGACAGGGGAAATTTTAACGAAAATTCTTTTTGAAATAATTTATTTATTTTTTTCATCTATTGTTACTCCCTTCATACCTATAAGCGCTGATTTAGCGGTTTGCACCGGGAAAAATTATACCATGCTCAATTATGAAAAGCAATCTCGATCTAAGTCCGTCTGGATTTTTGCCGTTGCCATTTCACCGCCGAAAACGGGGAACAGGATTTTTTTAACTGTGACACAAAAAACGCAGACCGGAGAAATTATCCGGCCTGCGGTCTATATTCTGTATATGCAGTACAGTGTACT
The DNA here is from genome assembly GCA_910586485.1 of uncultured Acetatifactor sp. GTDB lineage: Bacteria > Bacillota > Clostridia > Lachnospirales > Lachnospiraceae > Acetatifactor. The sequence goes on along the minus strand of CAJUIA010000007.1, from coordinate 15,375 downwards.
CTTCGAGTCCAGTGTACTCGAAGAGTACACGTCAGTTATTGATCAGCTTGTCCTCTTCGTTATTCCAGCTGTAAAGCTTTCTGATTTCCTCGCCAACCTTCTCCGAAGGATGCTCGGAAGCCAGCTTTCTCATAGCCTTAAAGTGAACCTGCTTTCCGGCAGGGGACATATCCAGCAGGAATTCCTTGGCAAAGCTTCCATCCTGAATGTCGCTTAAGATCTTCTTCATAGTCTTCTTGGTCTCTTCGGTAACCAGCTTGGGACCGGTAATATAATCGCCGTATTCAGCCGTATTGGAGATGGAATATCTCATGCCGGCAAAACCGCTCTGATAGATGAGGTCAACGATCAGCTTCATCTCATGGATACACTCAAAGTAAGCGTTCCTCTCGTCGTATCCTGCTTCCACCAGGGTCTCAAAGCCTGCCTGCATTAACGCACACACACCGCCGCACAGAACCGCCTGCTCGCCGAACAGATCCGTCTCCGTCTCGGTGCGGAAGGTAGTCTCCAGCACGCCTGCCCTTGCGCCGCCGATTCCCAAAGCATATGCCAATGCCAGGTCCTGTGCCTTTCCGGTGGCATCCTGCTCCACTGCGATCAGGCAGGGAACGCCCTTGCCCTCCTGATATTCGCTTCTAACGGTATGGCCGGGGCCCTTGGGCGCGATCATGGTCACATCCACGTCTGCGGGAGGTACGATACAGCCAAAATGAATATTGAAGCCATGAGCAAACATCAGCATATTGCCTGCTTCCAGATTGGGCGCAATGTCATTCTTATAAAGATCAGCCTGCTTCTCGTCGTTAATGAGGATCATGATGATGTCAGCCTTCTTTGCCGCCTCTGCCGCAGTGAAGACCTCAAAGCCCTGCTTTACCGCCTTGTCCCAGGATTTGGAGCCCTCATAAAGACCGATGATCACATGACAGCCGGAATCCTTCAGATTCAGCGCATGTGCATGTCCCTGACTGCCGTAGCCGATGATGGCAATGGTCTTGCCCTCCAGCAGCGACAGATTACAATCCTCCTGATAAAAAATCTTAGCCATTTTCTTTTCCTCCGTTTCGGTTTTAAATATATGTTTTGTCTGCTAAAAGTATATACCTGTTGTTCGAGTGTCAATTTTATACTTGTTTGGACCGAATGTCAATGATCTTATTCATCCAAATAAATAATTATTCATCTAAATAAATAATATGGTCCGTCCCTCTTCCAAGGCCGGCAATTCCGGTCCTGGCAAGCTCTAAAATTCCATATTCCTCCATCAGGCGGATAAATGCCTCTACCTTCTGCTGATTGCCCGTCAGCTCGATCACCAGACTTTCCGGCGCAAAGTCAATAATCTTTGCCCTGAAGGAATCCACTACCGCAATTACGTCCTGCCGCTGTTCCTTGGAAGCGTGTACCTTGATCAAAACCAGTTCCCGGTAAACGCTTTCCTCCGGCTTCAGCTCATGAATATCTCTGACATCCACCAGCTTTTCCACCTGCTTTTCGATTTGCTCCAGAATTTCGTCATCTCCAGAGGCAACAATGGTAATTCTGGTAAATCTGGGATCCGCCGTCACGCCCGCCGTGATACTTTCAATATTGTAGCCCCGCCTGGAAAACAGGCCGGATATACGGCTCAACACGCCGGAGGTATTGTCAACCAGTAGCTGAAATACTTTTTTCTGCATAAAAATCACACCTCTTTTTCTTAAAATAACTTATATTTATATGACTTAAATTTATATATCTTACTTTTTCTCTCGGTTCCTTTTATTTATGTCCTAATATAACAATATCCGGCGGGGATGTCAACTGCCAAAGCACTATAGCGAAGCTTACCCGTATTCGTTCGGAACAAACATCCCATAATCGGGAAACAGGTGACAGCCGGCCGTTGTTCTCATGAGGATTGTGCGAGATGTCGGTGCTTGGCAAGCGTACTGTGCTTGCCTATGCACCCGTTACGTCGAGCCTCAAGCGCAAGCGTGTCCGCATGAGAATGATGGCCGACTGTCTCCGTCAGGTTGTTGGAAGTCCGAACGAACACGCTTACCCTACTCGTTTTCCCCGCACTTTGACAAAGCCAGGGTCCCCGTGCGCGCCACCTCTACGATGCTGATAGTCTCCAGCAGCGTAATCAGGGACCTTACCCGTTCCGGGGCGTCACAGATTTGCAGCATCATAAAATGCTTTGACATGTCAACGATCTCCACAGAATTCATGCTTTCGCAAATCTCCAGGATTTCCCGGCGGTTATTCTTATTGTATTTTACCTTGACCAGCATCAGCTCCCTGGTGATACACTGCTGTTCGGAAAAGGTCTTGACCTTAATGACGTCCAGCTTTTTATTCAGCTGCTTTTCAATCTGCTCGATGGTCCGCTCATCGCCGCTGCTGACGATAGTCATACAGGACACCGCGGAATCGTCCGTCTCGCCTACCGCAAGGCTGTCTATATTAAAGCAGCGTCTGGAAAAAAGCCCGGCCACCTTGCACAGCACGCCGGAACGGTTTTCCACCAGCACGGAATAAATTCTAGTCTTCATTTTCATGGGCACCTCCTGTTCATTTCACCAAATCCATAGGGTCGATCAGACACTCCAGCAGGACAGAACGGTCGTCCTTTAAGAATTCGTCGATCACCTCGTCACAGCGCTCCATATTTTCCAGACGCAGGAAAGGCAGGTCATAGGCCGCGGCAAGCTTTTCCAAATCAGGACTTCCTGAGAGATCAACCACGGAATAATGATCCTTGTAGGTATAATGCTGGTACTCCCGCACCATCCCTAAGTAATTGTTTTTCAGGACCACGATTTTTACCGGAATATCATGCTGACGCATAGTGGCAAGCTCCATCATGGACATTTGAAAGGAGCCGTCTCCGCAGACCGCAACAACCTGCCTTTCCGGTGCGGCAAGCTTTGCCCCCATCGCCGCCGGAATGGAATAGCCCATGGTCCCCATGCCGCCGGAGGTAAGAAATTTTCCTTTTTTTATCTTTGCATACCCGCAGGACCAGATTTGATTCTGTCCCACGTCCGCCACATAGACGCCATTCTCTTCCATCCTTTCAGAAAGCCTGGCGATAAAGGCGGCCGGATCCACAAAATCGGGATTGGGACTGCGTTTTGGCATCATATCCCTGCGGTAGGTATCCAGCGTACTTAACCATTCGTTGCAGGAGCAGACAAATTCTTCTTTTGCGAAATCGCTGAAAATATGTCTGGCATCTCCCACCAGGGGAATGGTCGGACCTGCATTTTTACCGATTTCCGCAGGATCCACGTCAATATGCACCAGCACCTTATCTCTGGTAATCAAATCCGGCTGGCTTACGGCACGGTCCGCCACACGGGCTCCCACCATAATCAGCAGGTCCGATTCATTCATGGCCCGGTTCGCAAAAGGCTTTCCGTTGTTGCCTACCATTCCAAAATAAAGGGGATGATCCGTGGGCATAACGCCGATTCCCATCATGGTGGAGACTACCGGAACCTGATGCTTTTCTGCAAATGCTCTAAGCTCTTCCTCCGCCTGGCTTAGCAGGACGCCGCCGCCTGCGCAGATGATCGGGCGCTTTGCCTTTTCCAGCTCTCTGATCACCTTTTTGATCTGTACCGCGTGTCCCTTGACGGTAGGCTTGTAAGTGCGCAGCGACACTTCCTCCGGATACTTAAACTTGTTTACGGACCCGTTCTGGATGTCAATGGGAACATCAATCAGCACCGGCCCTTTTCTTCCGGTATTGGCAATGTGAAACGCCTCTTTAAAAATGCGGGGGATCTCATTGGGATCCTTTACCAGATAACTGTATTTCACAAAGGATTCCACGGCCCCTGTAATATCCGCTTCCTGAAATACATCGCTGCCCAAAAGCTCGCTGTTTACCTGTCCCGTAATGCAGATCAGGGGAATGCTGTCCGCAAAGGCCGTGGCAATTCCGGTGATCACATTGGTGGCGCCGGGGCCGGAGGTCACGGCACAGACGCCCGGCCGGTTTGTCATCCTTGCCACACCGCTGGCCGCATGAGCCGCATTTTGCTCCGTGCGGATCAAAACAGTACGAATATCCGATTCCAATATACTATTATAAAAAGGACAGATTGCAACCCCCGGATAACCGAATACGGTAGTTACTCCCTCAGCTTCAAGACATTTTATGATAGCGTCTGCACCCGTCATATTTTTGTTCCTCCTTCCTGTGTGAACCCAATCAGCCGTTTTGCCAGCCTTACCGCCTCTGCTGCGTCTCTTGAGTATCCGTCGGCGCCTATTTCATCGGCATATTCCTGTGTAATAACTGCCCCGCCGATCATGATCTTTGCGGTTACTTTTTGTTCCCTTGCATAAGCAATTACTTCCCTCATACGCTGCATGGTGGTAGTCATCAGGGCGGACAAAGCAATAATGCTGGCCTGATGCTCCCTGGCGGCCTCAACGATCTTTTCCGCAGGGACGTCCTTCCCTAAGTCGATCACCTGAAAACCATGATTTTTCAGCATCAGCGCTACGAGATTTTTACCAATGTCATGAATATCCCCTTCCACCGTAGCAATCACCACCACCGGCTTGTCGGCTTCCGGTCCGTTTTCCGTTAAGAGCAGGGGCTCTAAGACCTCAATGGCATTTTTCATGGCTTCCGCGCTGCCGATCAGCTGGGGCAGAAAATATTTCCCTCTGTCAAACAGCTCGCCCACTTCATTAATGGCAGGCAGCAAGACCTGATTCAGCAATGCCTGCGGTTCCTCTCCTGCCCTCAGCGCCTCATTGGTTATGGCAGCGATGCCGTTCTTATTTCCTTTCATAACGGCATTACGGAGTTTTTGCCTGTTCTCGCTTTCCTCCGGCACTGTTCTTTCCTGCTGCAATACGCCGTCCTGTGTTCCGCTTGCGCCTGCGGCGGATTTTTCTTCCTGCATTCCCTCCGGTCCGGCAGCCTGAACAAGCGCCTGCTTCCGCTGCTGTTCTTCTCTTACCCGCTTTTTCTCTGCAAGCGTACCGGTGTATTCGATATACCGAATATCCGCTTCTTCCTTGGCCAGCAGCAGGTCCGCGGCCAGCGCGCAGCTGACCAGAAGCTCCTGGGAGGGATTGGCGATGGCCATGGTCAGCCCCTCTCTAACGGCAAGGGTAAGGAAGGCTGCATTTACATAGCTTCGCTCCGGCATTCCAAAGGAAATATTAGACAGCCCACAGATCGTAGCCAGCCCCTTCTCCCTGCAGCAGCGGATGGTTTCCAGCGTTTCCAGGGCCGCTCTTCTGTTGGCGCCCACCGTAGCCACCAGGCCGTCCACCACCACATCCTCCTTTTCCATTCCCAGTTGATAGGCCCGCTCCAGAATTTTGTCTATAATCTGAATTTTTTGTTCCAGATTTTCCGGCAGTCCCTGATCTGACAAGGGCAGTAAAATAAACATGGCTCCGTATTTTTTTACGATCGGAAGCAGCTTTTCAAATTTTAAAGTTTCCAAAGAAACGGAGTTGACCAGCGCTCTTCCCGGATAACGGCGAAGCGCCGCCTCCAATACCTCCACATGACTGGAATCTAAGGACAAGGGCAGACCGGTGACGCCGGAAACCTCGTCTATGGCCCGCAGCATCATGGTCTTTTCGTCGATCCCGCTCATGCCCATGTTGACATCAAGAATGCACGCCCCGTCCTTTTCCTGCTCTTCGGCAAACTGCAGTACCCTGTCCATCACGCCTTCCCGCAGCTCGGCCTGCAAAAGCTTCTTTCCAGTGGGATTGATCCGCTCTCCCACGATCATGAAATTCCCGTCCAGTCCAAATTCGAGGGTTTTTCTTTCCGAGGTTAAAAAGCGCATTCCCGGCTTTCTCCGCGCTGCCTTGAAATCCGGTTTGCTGCCAAACATCTTTACAAGATTTCTGATAAAATCCGGCGTCGTTCCGCAGCAGCCCCCCAGCACCGTTGCGCCGGCAGCCGTCAGTTCTCTCATCTCCTCTGCAAACTGCTCCTTCCCCATCTCATAGCAGGTATGTCCCTGCTCGTCCAGAAAGGGAAGTCCGGCATTTGGTTTGGCAATCACGGGAATCTCCCTGGTGACGGCGGCCATATCGGTCACAATCTGCCGCATGGCGGCCGGTCCCGTGGAGCAGTTTACACCCACCGCGCAGGCCCCAAGGCTTTCCAGTACCACGGCGGCAGTCCTTGCATCCGTTCCGTACAAAGTCCGTCCCCCCGGCTCAAAGGTCATCGTCACCATTACCGGCAGCCCGCAGACCTCTTTGGCAGCAATTAGAGCGGCCCTGGCCTCAGCCAGGCTCATCATGGTTTCTACCACCAGCAAGTCCACACCTGCTTTCACCAAAGCAAGGATTTGCTCCTTATAAATTTGAATCAATTCCTCCAGTTCCAGACTTCCCATGGGGGCAAGCTGTTCTCCCGTCATGGTCAGGTCTCCCGCCACGTAGACTCTGCGCCCCCCAGCCGCTCCTGCCGCTTCCCTGGAGATAGACACAAGCTCCCTGTTCATGGTCTCCAGCCGGCTTTCCAGCCCATATTCCGAAAGCTTTATACGATTGGCCGTAAAGGTAGGCGCATAGATAATATCGGACCCTGCAAGCACATATTCCCTCTGAAGCGCCAGCATGATCTCCCGATGCTCCAGAATCCACTGCTCCGGACAAACGCCGGAGGGCATTCCTGCCTTTACCAGATTCGAGCCGGTGGCTCCGTCTAAGTATATATAATTTTTTGATAACTCTAAAAATTCATTCCGTGTCATAAAGTTTTCTCCGTTTCATGTCGGGCGTCCGCCCTATCATATCATATATCGCAAGGAACCGTAAAGGGGGGATTGCTTATTCAGACAAAATATGATAAATTTAAATGTGTGTTGCCCGAAAGTTAAGGTAAACTGGAGGTTAATCTAAATTGAAAAATAAGTTTATCCTGTTGATTACAGCCATTCTTGCGGCCGTCCTGCTGACGGCATGCGGAGAAAATCGTGAATTGTCAGGCTTTCGTAAAAGTATAGATGATTTTTGTGACAAGCTTTCCGAAATAGACAGCGCCATGAACAATATAGATGCGGAAGCGGATACTGCTGTGGCGGAATTTCTGGGCTATCTGGATGACCTGGACCTTGTCTTCCAGTCCTTTGCCAAACTGGATTTTCCGGAAGAATTTAAGTTTCTTGAGGCGACTGCGGATGAAGCCAGCAGCTACATGACTACCGCCGCCCAAAGCTATAAAGAGGCTTACAGCAACAGCTCTTACAACGAGTATACCGCTGATTACGCTTATGAAAATTATTCCAGAGCCTACAGAAGGGTCCAGATTATTATCAGCTTCTTACGGGGCGAAACACCGGAAGACGTAGATATTATCACAGAGGATGATTCTTAAGTAAATCTGATTTACTTTAAATCAAATACTCCGCTGCAGATAACGGGTATTTGATTACATCAAAATGCCAAATTTCAGTCGTAAGATATTTTTGACTACAAAGTTTACAATCAATATGACCAGCCCCGTCCACAAATACCATTCATGGAACCGCCATCCACGGATCTTTTTCACGCCTAACCGCTGAAGGCCCTGTGTCAGCAGAAATCCCAGATAAACTACTGCAAAATACGGAACAAAAGGATGATACCAGAGAGCCTTTAAAACATCTCCGTGCAACAGCGCGATCAGCGCTCTGGTCCCGCCGCAGCCCGGACAGTACAGCCCGAAAAGAGTGTTAAAAAAGCAGGGAATTATTGGGATATAACGGCTTAAAACATATTGATACAGCACCGCCAGGACGATTGCTCCTGCCAGTGCTGTAAGTCCGATCCAAAACAACTGATCCTCCAGATTGGAATTTCCCTGATTTGATTTTTTTTGCTTTGTATCCCGTAATATTTTCATAATACTAATACTGATAATAATAATAATTCATTTCTTCCAGATTAAAGCCCATGTCTTCAAGCATTTCTGCAAAAGGACCAGCGCCTGCCATTCCCATAATAACAAGAGCGTAATAAATCGTTCCGATAATACCAAAAAGAATGGCAATGATGGAGCAGACAAGACCGCCGATTCCAATGCCCGAACGATTCTTTTTATTCCCGATCAGCGCCAGGATTAAGCCGATGATACCAAAGATGAGGCCTACCACTCCGTAACAGCAGCATCCGGGAATACCCAGTATACCCAGTATAAGGCTGGCAATCTGTAAGCCGTTGGCTCCCTCAGGCCGAGTCTGCTGAGGAGGTGCCTGATACTGCTGGGTACTGGTCGTATAATCCTGATAATAATTTCCCGACTGCCCGTTACTGCCCCCCCCGTTTTGTTCGTTTACATAATTTTGATCATCCATAAGATTCCCCATGCCTTTCCGCTAATTTTATATAAATCACATAAATTATTGTAACGTATTTCTAAAGCTTTTTCAATCCTGAATTTGGGATAAAAGTGAGTTACTGAATTTAAGCGGTTTATGAATTGTAAATATCTGTAAGTTGTGCTATGATGGTAGCCGAATGAGCTTTTACTCAGGGTCTGGCAGACTGGCCAGGCAATTTACAGAAAGGCGAAGTTACTAATATGATGGAAAAAATCATGCCCAATCGTCTGGATCGGGGCTTTTTAAAGTATCAGGATGAGCTGGAGGCCAAGGCGCTGGAGGTTCTGCGGTCCGGATGGTATGTTTTGGGGCCTGAGGTAGAAGGCTTTGAAAGGGAATTTGCAGAATATACGGGAACCGGATACTGCGTAGGTTTAGCCAGCGGCCTGGATGCCCTGTGGCTGGCCTTTCGCGTTCTGGGAATCGGCAGCGGAGACGAGGTAATCGTGCCGGCCAATACTTATATTGCCAGCGTGATGGGAATTACGATCAACGGTGCCACTCCCGTTTTTGTGGAGCCGGATGCTTATTATAACCTGGATACTTCCCTTTTGGAAGCACATCTCACTGTAAAAACAAAAGCCGTTCTGGCAGTACATTTATACGGACAGGCCTGCGACATGGAGGGGATTCTGGGTTTCTGCAGGAAGCATAAGCTGCGGCTGGTGGAGGACTGCGCCCAGTCCCACGGCGCCTGCTTTAAGGGACAGATCACCGGCACCTTTGGCGATGTTGGCTGTTTTTCCTTCTATCCTTCTAAAAATCTTGGTGCCTTCGGAGATGCGGGAGCCATCGTAACGGACAATCAGGAGATTGCCGCGGCCATGAAAATGTACCGAAATTACGGCAGCGAAAAGCGCTATTATAACAAGGTGGTGGGAGCCAATTCCCGGCTGGACGAGCTTCAGGCCGGGCTGCTCCGGGTGCGCCTGAGGCATTTGACGGCACTGAACGAAGAAAGGAAAATACTGGCGGACCGCTACAGTCACGAACTTGATAACTCTCGTTTCATTCTTCCACAGGTCAGGGAAGGCGCAGAAAGTGTATGGCATCAATACGTGATCCGGACAAAACGGCGTGATGAATTGATAACCTATCTGGAGCAAAGGGGAATCGGCACCATCATCCACTACCCTGTTCCCCCGCATCTGTCGGAGGCGTATGCCTGTCTGGGACATCATCCGGGCGATTATCCCGTTACGGAAGAATATGCGGATACGGTGTTATCCCTTCCCATGTACAACGGCATGACAGAACAAGAACAGGAATTTGTAATAAACACATTAAATTCCTTTGCGTAAGGCAGACAAAATACGGAGGCAGACATGAAACTGCAGGAGCAATATAAAATCATCGAATTTACGGATCTCGGCGACGAACGGGGAAATCTGGTGGTCATCGAGGGTGACGGAATGGATATTCCCTTTGACATTAAGCGGGTTTTTTATATTTATGGTTCGGATTCGGAAGTCATAAGAGGCCAGCATGCAAACCGGGAAACCGAGTTTCTGCTGGTAAATGTGTCCGGCACCAGCAAGGTAAAGGTTGACAACGGTACGGAGTCTGAGATTATCCTGTTAAACAGGCCCCGGATGGGACTCTATCTCTCTCCCATGGTCTGGAAGGATATGTATGATTTTTCAGAGGATTCCGTGCTGCTGGTGCTGGCCAGCAGGCATTATGATGCCTCAGAATATATCCGGAATTATTCGGATTATCTGGCAGAGCTGAAAAAAAGAAATTGTGAAGCTTAAATTTACGAGGTGAAGTCATGAGTAAGCTTTCGATTGTTGTTCCGGTGTATTATAACGAGGATACCCTGATGGACCTGTATGAGGATATGCAGGCTAAAATTCTGGATAAGCTGGGGGATTATGAGCTTGTTTTTGTGGATGACGGCTCCGGAGACGGCTCCTGGGAGATCATGAATCAAATCCGAGGTCTTGACAGCCATGTGCGGCTGGTAAGGCTGTCCCGCAACTTTGGCGAACATGCGGCGCTCCTTGCCGGTCTGTCCGTCTGCACGGGGGACTGCGCCGTTACCAAGCAGGCGGATCTGCAGGAAGACTCAACACTTATTCTTTCAATGTATGAGAGCTGGAAAAAAGGAAACAAGGTGGTGCTGGCAGTCAGAAGGTCACGGGATGAAAGCCGTGTGAAGGTGTTCTTTGCCAATATGTACTACAGTCTGGTCAGAAAATTTGTCAATAAAAATATGCCTGCAGGCGGCTGCGACTGCTATCTGATCGACAGGCAGGTGATCGAAGTGCTGGAACGGCTGGACGAGAAAAATTCCAGTCTGACCCTGCAGGTGCTGTGGGCAGGCTTTCGGACAGACATGATCTATTTTGACAGAAAGGACCGGGAAAAGGGGGAATCCCGCTGGACCTTTTCGAAAAAATTCAAGCTGGTGCTGGATTCCATGATGAGCTTTTCCTATGTGCCCATCCGCTTTATGTCCGTGGTGGGCGTACTCTTTAACATTTGTGCCGTCGTCCTCTTTATCTGCGTTTTAGTGGAATATTTTACCAGAGGAACGCCCATTGCAGGATGGCCTTCCTTAATGTGCGTTGTCTTATGCTCTTCCGGCCTGATCCTGTTGATGCTGGGAATTCTGGGAGAATACCTGTGGAGGGCTTTGGATGCCGCCAGAAAACGCCCTCCCTACATTATTGACGAAGAGCTTTCGCCGCAGGATCAGGCTAAGACCCGCCAGAACACCGAAGCTCAGACAGCACAAAAGCCGGAGCGCTGAAGCAGCGTCCCAAAGTTCCCGCAGATTTAGATGCCGCTTGCGCGGCGGAATGAGAGGAAGCATGACAAAACGGCGATGGACTATTCTTTTCACCATACTTTTTTTAGGCAGTGCACTGGCAACCGTAAAGCTGATCTTTTTTGACTATACCATGGACGAGGAATATCAGCTGATGATGGGCTACCGCATTCTGCGCGGGGATCATCTGTTCAGGGAAATGTGGGAGCCGCATCAAACCTCCGCCTTTTTATGCGCGGGACTGATGTGGATATACAGGACCCTGACCGGGACCTATACAGGCATTCTATTGTTTTTACGGCTGTGTACCACGCTGATTCAAATGATTCTTGGCTGGTATGTATATCGGATATTATCAAAACTGCTTCAAAAAAATTATGCTCTGCTCTGCGCCCTGATTTACTTTAATTCCGTACCCAAGATTATCCAGATCCCGGAGTTTTCCAATATGCAGTTATGGTTCTTTACCCTGACTGTACTGCTCTTTATGCAGTATTACCTGCAAGCGGAGCCGGAAAGGAAGAAAAAAGGGTTCCTCGTTTTCATCGCAGGCATCTGCATGGCATTGGAGGTCCTCTCCTACCCTTCCTGCATCATTTTGTTCCCCTTTTTCCTGATCTGCATTTACCGCCATTCGAAACAGACAAAATGGCGGGATATAGGACTATTCTGCGGTGCCTGCGCCGTATGCGCCGGTATCTGGCTGTTTTTAGTCCTGCGCCACGTGAAGGCCGATGAACTGCTGCGCAATGTGAAATATCTGCTGGATTTTGATCTGACTCACGAGATTTCGGGGGCCACGGCAGGCAAGCTGCAGGGTATTCTTTCCAATCTGCGGGGCGGCTGTGGGTTTATACTGTTGGTCTGTGCCTTAAGTCTGCCCGTTCTGGCAATAATTCGAGTCAAAAATCGCAGTCAAATTACAGAAAAGCGGCAGTATTTTTTGATTTTTCTGGTAATTCTTGTACTGATTTCGGCAGGTATCCAGGAGTACCTTTGGATTGTCAGGAAAAGCGGCTACGAGGTCTGGCAGCTGCATCTGCTTATGCTGCTGTTTTCCGGTCTGCTGGCCTGTCCCTTCACCGGAAACAAGCGGAAATACTTTGTTCCGGGTATAGTCGGCACACTGATTTCCTTAGCAGCCGTGATTTATATCAGCGACCTGGAAATGTTTTACGCACTGCCCCACGGCATATTGGGGGGGGCATTTTGTGCCGTGATTTTAGTTCTTTCCCTGGAAAACACGCTGAAGCAGTCTGCCGGTAAATGGATCTGTCTTCTGCTGGTCAGTCTGTGCGTTGTCAGTATCACGGGAAAAGGCTATACTCTTCGGGCAGGCCGGGATTATAACGTAATTACGGATACAAGGGGTATGATGCGCCATGGGCCGGCGGCCGGTATTTTATCCGATTATATGAACTGCTATATCTATAATTGCAACTTTGAAGATTTTAATGCTTATGTGAATCCGGGCGATGTGGTGCTGATTGTAACAAATATGGTCATGTCGGCAGGCACCACTCCCTATATGATCGCCGGCGCAGAGGTGGCGCACTACTCCATTGTAGACCCTACCGCTTATGATGAAAGACTGCTTACCTATTGGGAGCTGTACCCCGAAAAGCGTCCCAATGTAATTGTGACCGATTGCTGGTACGGCCAGCTGATGGAGGATCAAAACAGCTGGATCATGCAGTATATTGAAAATGAATTTGGCTACAGTCAGGTAAATGACGGCAGATACGTGCGTTTTTACCGAAAAGAGTAGAAAGAGGCAAGCTTGGAAGTAAGCTTCCAGATATTGAATTGATGTCCGCTAAACGGACAAGGGGTATAGTGATGAAACAGTTTTTAAAATTTGGCCTGGTGGGATTAAGCAATACCTTAATCAGCGAGACGATTTATGTGATAATCGTCTGCCTGAAGGGGCATTATCTGCTTGCCAGCACCACCGGATTTGTTCTCAGCGTATTTAACGCTTATTACTGGAACAACAGATATGTTTTCAAGGAGGATGATTCCCTGGAAAAGAGAATCTGGTGGAAGGTGCTGTTTAAGACCTTCCTCTCCTACCTGTGGGGCTTTGTGGCAAATCTGCTGTTACTGGCATTCTGGATTGATCTGCTTCATATCGGGAATTATATGGAGCCTCTGGCCGAGCTTTTAAGAGGCTGGAATATCCGCGTTCTGGATGCACAGACTCTTGGCAGTCTGTTTGCGGAGGGCATCAACCTGATTTTGGTACTGCCCATAAACTTTTTTCTCAATAAATTTTGGGCATTCCGACAGAAGCAGTGTAGGAATGCAGATTCTGATTGCTGATTTCACCGTTTTCTAAAAATTTCTACCGCAAGTCTTTAACCGCTGCCAATTTCAGGGTACTATATGAACAAGAAGAGCAAAACACAGGCCTGTGAACAATACCGCTCTCCTGACCGAAAACTGTCAACCGTCATATTTCGAGGTGAAAACGCCATGGAACAAAATCTGATTGTCGATTTTGTACAGGAGAACATGAAGACAATTTATACTTATGCCCTCTCACGAGTTTCAAACAGGGAGGACGCGGAGGACCTGACCGGAGATATTCTGCTGGCACTGCTCTCCTGCGCTTCCCGGCTGCGGAACGAGGATGCTCTGTACGGATTTATCTGGTCTGTGGCCGGAAATACTTACAAAAAGTTCCTGCGCAGGAAGAACAGACATGATACAAATCCCTTGTCTCAGGATGATCTGGAACAGCTGGCTGACCCGGAGGATTTTACGCTGGAACTGGAGCTGGCGGAGGACCGCCGAGAGCAGCTGATAAAGCTGCGCAGGGAACTTTCCCTCCTGTCGTGGGAATACAGGGAATGTACTCTTTTGTTTTATTTTCAGGGGCTTTCCTGCCGGGAAACCGCGATGAAAATGGGTATTTCCCTTGATATGACCAAATATTACCTGTTTAAAACCAGGAAATTATTGAAAGAGGGAATTGGAATGGAACGAGAATTTGGAACCAAAAGCTATCAGCCCGCAAAATTTACCTTCCGCACACTTTTTGCCGGCAGCTATAACAGAGAGTATGTAAATTTGTTTCATCGGCTGCTTCCCGGCAACATTCTGCACAGCGCTTATTACAGCCCTGTAACCATCCGGGAGCTGGCGCTGGAGACAGGCGTACCCACTGCTTATCTGGAGGACGAGGTGGCCCTGCCTGTAAAATACGGCCTGCTGAATTTACTGGCTCCCGGAGAAAAATCCGGCAAAGAAATTCCCGGCGGCAAGGAGCATACTCCGTCCGGCAGGGACCGTTACCAGACAAATATGATCTTGTATACAGAGGAATACATGGATGAGCTGTATGAAAAGCTGACTGCTCTCTGCACCGAACCGCTTACTGCTGTCCTGACCGCCATGCGCGGGCAGCTGGACGCGTTAAAGGCCATCGGCTTTCGCGGCGCTGACCTGGCGGATGATCGACTGCTCTGGCCCTTGCTCTGGCTGGTACTGCACCGGGGCAATCAACGTAACAATGAGCAATATTCCTATCGGATGCTTTATGACCATGCTACAGGAATCAATGTGGGAATCATCAATCCTGATGAAACGGAAAGTCCCTTTACCACCTATGGCTTTGCGGGATACTCCCGCATTGATGAAAATTATGCCGCCGCTTTTGCAGATTTCGGCATCCTGCCTGCTAAAAACCGTTACCTGCAGCAGAATATACAGACTGTGAAGGAAGCTGTCTATGCAGGCTCCGGAGAATATATTCTCTTTCAGGGGACACAGCTGTCGGAGGTTGAACGGCTGTTGCAGCCTCAGATTCTGGCCATGGCCAATCTGTATGAGCGAATGATCTTTATGGCACAGGAGCTGCTTCGTTCTCATGCTCCGGAAAGCGTTGCGGGCCTGATTCCCAACGTCGTCGGAAAGACCCTGTTCTTCGACACAGTGGGCCTGCTTGGCAAATGCGCCTTAGACAGCGGCGCCCTGAAGCTGCCGGACACGGAATATCCCCTGGCAGTATTTCTATACAGTACAAATGCGGATTCTTGGGAACTGAAGGATAACCAAAGCTGAAAAACTCGACCCGGTCAGAATTTCACCTAAGAATCAAGCAGGGACAGACGCCGATGGTGCCTGTCCCTTTTTGGTGCCTGTCATTTAAAAGTCACTGTAAAAAAATAATAAATTTTATATAAAATTTTCCAAAAATATGCTATAATCCCGAGTTTGACACTTGTGAAATCAAAAAGTGGCTACAAACCC
>CAJUIA010000006.1 GCA_910586485.1 uncultured Acetatifactor sp. | reverse complement strand
TACTCCTTCTCATGCCCGATGGTGGTACTTTCGCCGTGCCCCGGATAAACCTTTGTGTCGTCAGGCAGCACAAAGAGCCGTTCCCTGACGGAGCGGACCAGTGTCCCCATACTCCCCGTAGGGAAGTCCGTTCTCCCTACGGACTCCGCAAACAAGGTGTCACCCGCCAGAAGAAACCCTGCCTCTTCAAAATAATAACAGCAGCCTCCCGCAGTATGACCCGGCGTCCCGATCACCCTGCATGTCATTCCTCCTGCCGTAATCTCTTCATCATCCTTTACATACTTGTCCGCATAGGTAACACAGGGTCTGCCTGCCTGCTCGGAAACATTTTTACGGGCATCCTTAAGCAGCTCCTTCTCCGCCTCATGGGCATAAACCTTTACCGACTCCAGTCCTTCGGACTCCGCCGCGGCATTCACCGCATCCCGCAGTGCGTCCAGTCCCCAGATATGGTCAAAATGGCCATGGGTTAAAAGTATTGCCGCCACCCGGAAGCCATTCTTCTGCAGCGCGCTGTAAATGCTGACCCCCTGATCCGCCGGATCCACCACAATACACTCCTTTTCCCCTTCTCTGTACAAAAAATAACAATTCGTCTGGCATACGCCCATCACCATTCTGCCGATTTTAATCTCCGCCATCTCACCCCGTAGTCCTTTCAATATCTATCACGCTCTCTATCGCTCTGAGCTTTTCGATCACTTTGTTTAATTCCTCCCGGCCCCTGATCTCAAAAGTAGTCTGCAGCGTAGCCAGCCCCTGCTTGTTCACACGGGTATTCATGGACAAAATATTGATATTCCGCTCCGTCATCACCCTTGAAACATCCACCAACAGGCCGCTCCTGTCGTTGGCAAAAATCTTAACCTCCGCCACATACTTTTCCTCGGCGCTGTCCGTGGGAGTCTGCCATTCCGCATCAATGATCCTTGCCCTCTCGATCTCCGGCAGATTCATCACGTTTACACAGTCCGTCCTGTGGATGGAGATACCTCTTCCTCTGGTAACAAACCCTACGATCTCATCGCCGGGCACCGGGGAACAGCATTTGGAAAAGCGCACGGAAAGATCTGCAATTCCCTTGACTATGATACCGCTCTTGGCCTTGATCTGGACCGGCCTGGAGGCCGCAATGGCTCCTGCCTCTGCTATGCTTTGCAGAACAGCCTCGTTTGTCAGGGCCTTTCTGTGATCCCTGTCATACAGCTCCTGCATTCGGGTAACGATCTGCCCTTCCTTTAGAGCGCCGTGCCCAATCGCTGCCAGTACCGAATCCCAATCTCGGAAGCCGTATCTGCGCATAACGGATTCCATGTATTCCTGTTTTAAAAGATCGCTTAAAACAATGGACTTGGTTTTGCAGTAGACGGACAACAGCTCCTTGCCCCTGACGATGTTGTCCTCCTTCAGCTCAGCCTTGAACCACTGATTAATCTTGTTCTTGGCCTGGGTACTTTTCACCACATTCAGCCAGTCTCTGCTGGGCCCCTTGGAATTCTGGGAGGTTATGATTTCAATGCGGTCTCCGTTCTTGATCTCATAGTCAATGGTCACCAGCTTGCCGTTTACTCTGGCCCCCACCATCTTATTGCCTACCGCAGAATGAATATAATACGCAAAGTCAATGGGGGTGGAGCCTGCCGGCAGATTCTTCACCTCACCGGTAGGGGTAAAACAATATACATTATCCGAAAACAGGTCAAGGTCATCCTTCAAAAGCTTCATAAATTCCCTGTTATCGGACATGTCCTGCTGCCATTCCAGAATCTGGCGCAGCCACACCAGCTTTTCCTCTTCCTGGGTCTCCGCCTTTTTGCCGTCAGATGCCTCCTTGTACTTCCAATGAGCGGCAATACCATACTCTGCCGCCTTGTGCATCTCAAAGGTCCGAATCTGTATTTCAAAGGGCTGACCGTTGCTTCCGATTAATGTAGTATGCAGCGACTGATACATATTCGCCTTGGGCATGGCTATATAATCCTTAAACCGCCCCGGAATCGGCGTATACATGGCGTGGATCACCCCCAGCGCCGCATAGCAGTCCCTTACCGAATCCACAATAATTCTTACCGCAAACAGATCGTATATCTGATCCAGGGTCTTATTCTGGTTCTTCATTTTCTTATAAATGCTGAAGAAATGCTTAACCCGGCCGTCTATCTTCGCCTTGATGCCGGCGCCGCTGATATGGACGCTGACCTCGTCCACAATACTCTGGATATACTGCTCCCTGGCGCTTTTGCGCATGGCAATCTGATTTACCAGATCATAATAAACCTCCGGCTCCAGATATTTTAAGGACAAATCGTCCAGCTCCGTCTTTATTTTACTGATGCCCAGCCGCTGGGCAATGGGACAGTAGATCTCAAGGGTTTCTCTTGCGATCCGCTGCTGGCTTTCCGTGCTTTTATATTTCAGGGTCCTCATATTATGAAGCCTGTCGGCCAGCTTAATCATAATCACACGTATATCCTTAGCCATGGCAAGAAACATCTTCCGCAGATTTTCCGCCTGCATCTCCAGCTTCTCATCGGACTGGTTGACACCGGTGGACAAAGGAATTTTCTCCAGCTTTGTCACACCGTCCACCAGAAGGGCCACATCCTCCCCGAATTCGCGCTTTAAATCCTCCTCCGTCATGATCGTATCCTCTACCACATCATGAAGGATACCGGCCACAATGGTTTCCTTGTCCAGCTCCAGATCCGCCAGAATAATGGCCACGTTTAACGGATGAATAATATAGGGCTCCCCGGACTTCCGCTTCTGATCCTTATGAGCCTCCCTGGCAGCTTTATATGCCTTTTCGATCATGGAAATATCGGTGCTGGGATGGTATTTCCGGACGCGCGAAATAAGCTCCTGATACAGGTCTTCAGGATCTCTAAATTCCAACGCTTCCTCCATTTTCCCGTCGTCAAAGACGACCTCGTTTTTTTCTTCCGCCATATCCGTCCCACACTTTCAGACATACCGCTCACCGCGGCAGTGCCGACCTTGTCGGCAAAAATAAACAGCTTTCCCAAATATTATCGTAAAACCCCTTCCGGTTAATTACCCGGATAACAGATTGCCGATTCCAGGCGATAATTTTTCAGCTTTTCTCTGCCCTTTAAACCTGCCAGCTCAATCAGCACCACAATCCCTGCAATCTCTCCGCCAAGGCTCTCAACCAGCTTAATCATGGCCTGGGTGGTTCCGCCCGTGGCAATCAGATCATCCACGATCAACACCCTCTGCCCCGGCCGGATACTGTCCTTGTGCATCTCAATCTGCGCCTGCCCGTACTCCAGCTCATAAGAGACGGAGACCGTCTCCCTGGGCAGCTTTCCTGCCTTACGGATCAGGACAAAAGGCTTTTTATTATTATAGGCAATCGGTGTGCCGAATATGAATCCTCTGGACTCCGGCCCGACCACCACGTCATACTCTATATCCTGAATCTTCTCCTGCATGGTATCAATGGCCAGCCGAAGCCCCTCCCCGTCCTGAAGCACGCTGGTCACATCCCGGAAGATAATACCCTTTTCGGGAAAATTCGGTATACTCACTACATATTCTTCCAATTTTTTCATCATCTAATACCCCCTGTATTGATCTGCCTGTTTCCTAATTATAATGCCTTTTATGCAGAATGTCAAAAAGTCGATGTTCCGTCCGTATTTCCGGCTTCTTCACGGCGCTTTTCCGCTGCTTCCGTCCCCGATCCGGATTCCGCCTGCAGCTTCCCGGCTGCTTTCCCTTCCTGAGCGGAGCCTGACTGCACTTCCCCGGATACTTCTGCCCCCAAAGCAGGCCCTGTCTGCGTTTTTGCGGATGCTTCCGCTCCCGAATCGGATCCTGTCTCCTGCTTCCCGGATGTCTCCGCCTCCCTCATTTCCACAAAGGTACTGTCAACAGCCTCCAGCCCATCCAGATACTCCCTGATCCTGCCGGCAAAATAAAAGATGGAAACGCAGTCTATAACACCGCTGAATATCAGTCCCACGCCAATAAAACGAAACAGCAGTGTAGTCCAGGAAAAAGGATTGCAGATCAGCAGAATGCCAAACGCCACATTGATTACCGCAAATATCAGCATCACAATCCAGTTCCCGCACTCCAGCCGCTTCATGTCAATCACATCCTGAAGCTTGCTGCAGCCGCTGACCAGCACCAGAATTCCCAATATGAAGGAAATCAGTCCGATGACCACCTCAATTTTTGTCAATACAAGAATCCCGGCGGCAATCCCAATCAGACCATGCAGAAAATCGTTATGATAATAGTTCTGATGGGCGTCCCTGATCAGGTAAGCAATCATGGACACTGCGCCTCCTACAATCAGTACGACGCCGATCATATAACCTAAAATCTTTTCCATGGCCTCCGGCAGCGCCAGTGCCATCACTCCCAGCACAATATACAGAGCACCCATAAGCAGTGCGTCCCACTTCATCTCTTTTAAAATTCTTTTCATCCCAGCCTCCTTCCTCTTAATAACAAGATAGTCCTCTTATAACAAAACAGGACCCCTTTTTGCAAAAAGAGTCCTTGTCACCGATTCCGCCTATTTTCTGCCACAGCACTTTTTATACTTTTTGCCACTCCCGCAGGGACAGGGATCATTTGGATATATTTTTTTATCCTTAACAATGGTCGTCGAGGATTTCTGCTCCTTATAAAGGGCTTTTCTCTTTTCCTCGTCAAAAATATCCTTCCACTCCTCCAGCTCATAGAGCCAGTCTGCCTCCGCAGCCACCATATTTTTATACAGCAGCTCCTTGTCAAACCCTAAGTTTACCTCCGTGTTCTCATCCATCTCTTCGATGGGATTTTTCTCAAGAAGGCTGTCATTAATGCCGTCCAGAAATCCCGTCATGGTCAGAACAGGCACACTGTACTTTTCGGCCAGCTCCTTTACCGTCCCCTTCACTACTTCGTCCGGATTCTTTAAAAGCTGTGCATAAATCTCCTTCTCCTTCTGGAAGTAAGCTCCCCATATCTTCTGGAGCTGAGCCTGTCCCAAAGACTCATCATAAGCCTCTTTTTTCCACTGTTCCAGCAATGTCATAAATATTACCACCTTTACTTTGTTTCAAATTTCAATGTCAGAAACATTATTGTCTAAGTATATACCAGATTCGAAATAAAGACAATAAAAAATTTTGATAAAATGAAGCAAATGGCATGTATATTCTTTTCCTTTCCGGTTACAATATTCAATGTCAAGGAACCCCCTCCTTTGATACTTACCAAAGATAAAGATAATACTTAATCCTCCCCTTTTAACGAGGGGCCCCAGGGCCCCTCAATGATTCCGGACTTCGCGTTTGGTGCAGGTCCGGGATTTTTGCGCGCTGCAAATTATCTCATAATCACCTTTATTTTTTGAAAATATTGACATTTGCACGGAAAGTAGTATAATTTTGTTACAAAACATAATTAGCAGCGTTCTGTCAAAAAGTATACTTGAAGTTACACTGTACCAAAATTTATATCCCGGCTCATGAACCATCTGAATTTGTTCTGATGCTGTCTGCCGCAAAATGTGATTCACGTCCTCGGAAAATAAATTTCCCAGCCTACTGCAAGCAAGCTCCGCCAGAAGCTGCCGTATAAAATTTCTATCATTTAATTTGCCGGTAAAATATTGGTGATCAAGCAACGGATGGGGGATTTTTCAATGAACAAAAACGAAAACATCGAAAAGAAGCTGACTGTATCTATTTTTAAAATTTCAGCCGTGATGGCAGCGGCGGCAATGCTGGGTGTGATTGCACTGATTGTGATTTCTGCCCGCTACTCTTACGCTTTACAAAATTTCGGCTTTGCCCAGGGCGATATTGGAAAAGCAATGTTCGAATTTGCCGATATTCGTTCTTCTCTTCGTGCCGCTATCGGTTATGATGACGAGGACGCCATTGCCACGATGGTAGAACAGCACGACACCAAAAAAGACCTTTTTAATCTCTACTTTGCGGAAGTGGAAAACACAGTCGTATCCTCCGAGGGCCGGAAAACCTACGATGCAATCAGGTCAGAGCTGACAAGCTACTGGGAATTGGATGCCAAAATTATGGAGCTTGGAGCCACAACGGATCGTGCCCTCTGTGTGCAGGCACAGGAGCTGGCTCTCACGGAGCTGACCGGCGCCTATAACAGTATTTATGACAAGCTGGAAAATCTTTTAGACGTCAAGGTAAACGAAGGAAATTCTCTTGCCAGGACTCTGCTGATTGCGGAGTGGATTCTTGTAGCTATGATTGTTGCAATCATTGCAACCGCTTTAACCGCTTCCACCAAGACCGGCAGAAAAATCGCCAGAAGAATTTCCGTTCCCTTAGGTCAACTGGGGGAAAGGCTGAAGACCTTTGCTTCAGGCGACCTGTCCTCCCCCTTCCCTGCGGTTGAAACGGGAGACGAGGTGGAGCTTATGGAAAAGGATGCTAGAGAAATGGCGCAAAATCTGGAAACCATTATATTTGACATCGAAGAAATTCTAGGCGAAATGGCAGGCGGAAACTATGCCGTTAAATCGAAAGCCTCCAAACACTACACCGGAGATTTTCAAAAATTGTATGAATCCATGCGAGGTTTAAGAAATCAAATGACGGAAACCCTGTTGTCTATCGGAGAAGCCTCCAGACAGGTATCCGCCGGTTCCGATGATCTGGCAAATGCGGCGCAATGCCTTGCAGAGGGCGCCACGGATCAGGCTCATGCAGTGTCCGAGTTACAGACGTCCATCACAGACATCACCGAAACCATCGAGGGCAGTGCCCGGAGCGCAGACGAATCCTGCACCATGTCCCAAAAGTATGCGGAAAGGGCGGATCAAAGCCGTCAGGAAATGAATACTATGATGGAGGCCATGAAACGGATCAATGATACCTCCACAAAAATTGGAAATATTATTTCCGAAATCGAGTCCATTGCCTCCCAGACCAACCTTTTGTCCCTGAATGCCTCCATAGAGGCTGCGCGGGCCGGCGAATCCGGACGGGGCTTCGCCGTTGTGGCGGATCAGATCAGGGATCTGGCAGATCAGAGTGCAAAGGCTGCCATAGATACCAGAGAGTTAATCGAAGCCTCCATCCGCGAGGTCACCACCGGAAACAGCGTGGCGGACAACGTATCTGCTGCCATTGAATCCGTGGTTGAAGGCATCAAACAGATTGCCGATTCCTCCAGAAGCCTGAAGGTAGTCATGGAAGAACAGGCGGAGGCCATGCGGCAGGCAGAAGCGGATGTCAATCAGATTTCAAGCGTAGTAGAGAGCAACGCGGCCACCGCCGAAGAGGCATCCGCCACCAGCGAAGAATTATCCGCCCAGGCCGCAATGCTGGATCAGCTCGTAGGGCAGTTTCATCTGACAAAATAAGCGTGCAGCCTCAGGCACACAATGATCCCGGACCTTCCTCATTTTCGGAGGTCCGGGACTTTTTTACAGCCGTTCTCAACCGTCTTCTGTATCTGCTCCATCCGTTTATCCAGCGCAGCGGCCACTTCGGCACATTGAAAAAGCTCCAGCGCAATTTCCTTTGGCACCTCCACATCCTTTTTATAACGAATCTTGTGTTCCAGACTGGCCCACCAGTCCATGGAAATGGTGCGGAATTGTGCCTCCACCTTCATCGGCCGTTTCTGGTCATAAAGAAAGATAGGAATTTCCACAATCAGATGCAGGCTCCGATAGCCGTTTGGCTTTGGATTTTGAATATAGTCTTTTCGCTCAATCAGCGTAATATCATCCTGATTTAAGAATGCCTCGGAGATGGTGTATATATCCGAAGGGAATCCACAAATCACACGGATTCCCGCCACGTCAAAAATATGATTTTCAATATCTTCCACCGTCAACATCAATCCCTTTGACAAAAGCTTATCCGTAATGCTGTCCACAGATTTCAGTCTTGTCTTTACAGTCTCAATGGGATTGCGGTCATATTCCAAAGATAGCTCTTCGCTGAGAACCTTAAACTTTGTTTCTACCTCCATGATGGCACATTTATAATAAGCCATCAGCTCCCTGTAGGGCATTGTATATTCCTGAATCTTTCCTTTTAAATCCCGGATCTCTTCTCTCATTTCCTTTTGTAATTCCTTTTCGTCTCCGATTTTATTTAGGTAATTGCAAAAGTTTCATTCCAAAACAGGCCCTCGCAATTTCCTATGAACTGATTTTACACGGCAGGAAATAGACTGTCAACCAGTTACAGGAAGCATTCCCTTGACGTACCCTGCAGATCAGATTATAATCTGCATAAAGACACCGTAACAAAACCACAAAAAATCGTAGGATATGAGGAAACAGCCTGATGAAAAAAACACCCGAAGCATCTGAAACCAAAAAGAAAATAATCTCAAAGCAGGTAGTTGCCATCATCGGCATTGTCCTGCTGGTCCTTATGTATATCATGGCACTCATCGCCGCCATCGTTGACAGCTCCGCCTCAGGACGCCTGTTCTGGTCCTGTCTTTATGCCACAGTGGTCATCCCCATCCTCATCTGGATCTACACCTGGATGTACGGCAAGCTGACCCGGAAACACACCTTTGCGGATTTTGATGCCTTTCCGGCAGACGCGGATGCCGGCGCCGAAAACAATGCTGCTGCCGAAAGCACCGGCGGCGCAGGCCCTGCTGCGGAAAACGTCTCAGGCGCAGCTGCGGAAAGCGGCTCCGCCTCTGGCAGTGCCGACGAAACCAGCGTGGAATAATCTGTAAAATCCAACTGCCGGCTATCGCTTACGCTTAACCCTTGCCGGCTGTAGAAGAGGCTGTTCCGGCATAATCTCCAGCAGCCTGGCTGCAGCCGCAGGCATGACCGTCCGGGCGTCCTGTACCACGCAAAAGCTTCTTTTGGGAATCAGCTTGTTAAACCGAAGCTCAAAAAGCAGACCGGACTCCAGGGCCTCCCTGGCAAACTCTCTGACCACGCATCCCACCCCCAAGCTTCTTAAAGCAAACTGCACAATCATATCGCTTGTTGCCAGTTCAAATTCAGGCTGCAGCACCACCCCGTTCTCCAGAAGAAAAGCATCCATATAGCTTCTGCTGCTGGTATTGTTCTCCAGAAAAATCATGGGCAGCTTCTCCAGCTCCTTAAAATCCAGCATTTTATTTTTATAGGGCAGGAAGCGTCTGCCAGCCACAAACACATCCTCAATCTCCTTTACCGGTATAGCCTTCACGCTTTCCGATGCCTCAAAGGGCGTGCTGACCACCCCGAAATCAATCCTGCCCTCTCCCAACGCCTTCAATGTCTCCGGCGTGGGTCCGTTGGTGACACAAACCTTAATATCAGGATACAGCTCATGAAATTTCTCCAGATAGGGCAGCAGGTAAAACTGCAGCGTCATGTCGCTTGCGCCGATGCGTACCTCACCCAGCTCCAGATTCCGCATCTGCCGCACCTTCTCCACCCCGATCTCCATCTGTTCATAGCACTGCTTCACATAAGAATACAAAAGCTCTCCCTCGGCGGTAAGCCTGACTCCCCTGGAGGCCCTGGCAAACAGGGTGACCCCCAGGCTTTTTTCCAGCTGCCTTAAGGACTGGCTCACAGCAGGCTGAGAAATGGACAGCAAAGCGGCAGCTCCGGTGACGCTGCCGCTCTTTGCCGTATAGTAAAATACCTTGATATACTCTAAATTATCTATCATGACAGGGAACTCTCTCTGTAAATAATATCTTCTCTGCCGGGACCGTTGCTCACCATGGTGATGGGATACCCGATCCGGCTCTCGATAAACTCAATATATCTCCTGCAGTTTTCCGGCAGTTCCTCATACTTCTTGATTCCCCGGATCTCACACCTCCAGCCGGGCAGCTTTTCCAGCACAGGTCTAGCCCTCTCCAAACGGGCCGTCACGGGAAATTCCGTGGTAACCTCCCCGTCAATCTCATAGCCCACACAGACCGGGATTTCATCCAGATACCCCAGCACATCCAGCACCGTAAACGCCACGTCCGTAGTACCCTGCAGGCGGCAGCCATATCTGGATGCCACACAGTCAAACCAGCCCACACGCCGGGGTCTTCCGGTGGTGGCGCCATATTCTCCGCCATCACCGCCCCGGCGGCGCAGTTCCTCCGCTTCCTCTCCAAAAAGCTCCGACACAAATGCCCCCGCTCCTACCGCCGAGGAATAGGCCTTGCAGACCGTGACGATCTGCCGGATCTCATAGGGAGGCAGCCCTGCACCCACCGCCCCGTAGGCGGCAAGGGTGGAGGATGATGTCACCATGGGATAGATCCCGTGGTCAGGGTCCTTTAAGGTTCCCAGCTGTCCCTCCAGCAGAATGGTTTTGCCTTTTCTTAAGGCACTGTCCAAAAATGCGGACACGTCTCCAACATAGGGAGCCGCCATGTCCCTGTATTCATGCAGTGTATTCAAAAGCTCCTTCGGATCAATGGGCGGCTTATGGTACAGATGCTCAAACAGCACATTCTTGATCTCACAGATCCGCTCCACCTTCTCCTGCAGCAGTTCCTCGTCAAAAAGCTCGCTGACCTGAAAACCAATCTTCGCATATTTATCCGAGTAAAAGGGGGCAATACCGGACTTTGTTGATCCGAAGGATTTGCCTCCCAGCCTTTCTTCCTCATATTGATCCAGTAAAATATGATAGGGCATCACCATCTGGGCCCTGTTGGATATAAGAAGCTTCGGCATGGGAACTCCCCTGTCCACAAGGGACTGCAGCTCTTTGAACAGCAGCGGAATATTCAGCGCCACCCCGTTTCCGATTACACTGGTGGTATGACTGTAAAACACCCCGGAAGGAAGAGTATGCAGCGCAAATTTTCCATAACCGTTTACAATCGTGTGCCCCGCGTTTGCTCCGCCCTGAAAGCGCACCACAATGTCTGCCTCCTGCGCCATCATGTCCGTAATCTTGCCCTTGCCCTCGTCGCCCCAGTTGGCGCCTACTATTGCCTTAACCATATAAAATCCTCCATTCTGTCTTATCCGCCCTGTTGCCGCCGCTTAGACGGCATACCTCAAAACCGCCACCCGTCTGACAGCGCAGTTTCCTAAAATGACAAAAGCGGGTGGAAAACGTTTCTTCCGCCCGCCCTTTCCTTATACAGCATAACACAGGATGCTGCATAAGTAAAATCAATATATTTTATATTTTGTATAATGTTACATTATATCAGCTCATTCACCTGTAAACAATCGTCCTGATGGTATGTGCCTCCACCGTAAAAGCCGCCCCTTCTCCGGCCTCG
Source organism: uncultured Acetatifactor sp. (assembly GCA_910586485.1). Taxonomy (GTDB): domain Bacteria; phylum Bacillota; class Clostridia; order Lachnospirales; family Lachnospiraceae; genus Acetatifactor. The sequence continues at coordinate 137,413 of CAJUIA010000006.1, read as the reverse complement.
CACAGATATACCGGCATATCCTTCTCACTTCTGTTTAAGATCACTACTGCCCGGCTTCCGTCCGGATTTACAAAGGACACGGTTTCCAAGGAGTCCGAATAGCAGGTGTTCATAACCTGCCTTGCGCCCCGCCTGATATACCTGCTGAAGTGGCCGATGTAATAATAGGACAATCTTTTTTCGATTCCCCCTTTGCCGTCACACATGACCGGGGCCGCACAGAAATTACCCACATGATTGGGGCCGCCCTCCACATTCAGCAGCAGGTTCCAGTCAAAGAAGGCTTCCACGCCCGCCTTGAAATTCCCCAGCATGTCATGCGCGTACATCTCCGCCTTCTGAATCTCGCCGGAGTCTGCAAAACGGGAATACTCTACACACCCTTCCGTGAAAAATACCTTCTTCTCCGGAAATGCCTTCTTTACCGCCCGGATCCCGTCAAAATGATCCCCCGTATACCAGTGCATGGCTACGCCGCTCACACCCTCTCTGCAGCCCGGAACGGCAAAGCTTCCCTTCGCCCGGTCGTACATGTTTTCCTTATTGTGATCCCAGACAAACACCTCTATATCCCCAAGATCAGCCTTCTTCAAGGCAGGAATCAGGAAATCCGCCGCAAACCGTCCCTCCTCCTCTGCGGTATAAATACAGGAATCCCAGGTCTGCACTGCTTCCGGCTCGTTTTGGACAGTAAGGTAACGGATATTCAGCCCCTCCTTGCGGACCTCCATTAAAAACTTCACATAGTAATCCGCCCATAGCCCGTAATATTCTTCCTTCAGCTTCCCGCCATGGTTCATCTCCCCGTTGGTCTTCATAAAGCTGGGAGGGGACCAGGGCGAAACCAGCAGTGAAAGCTCTTCTCCCTTATGGCAGGCCATGGCTTTTTTAATCAGGGGAATGATCTGTTCCCTGTCATGGGCTATGTCGAAGGTATGCAGGTCCTGATCGCCTTCCTCCACATATGTATAATTTCCCAGGGCAAAATCACAGCTGTTCATATGAATTCTGCCCAGATTATATCGAAGGCCCTCTTCTCCGTAGCAGCCTTCCAGAAAGTCCTGCCTGGCCTCTGTTGAAAGACCGTCAAAGCACACGGCTGCCGCTTCGGTAAAAGCACCGCCAAAGCCCTCCATCACCTGCTCCTGCAGTTCGGGATATATTTTGATCACATGAACAAAATCATCCTGAGGCTTTACCTGCACAGGCTGCTCCTGCCAATATTTTTTACTTCCTTTATCAGTGACATACATTTTAATATCGTTCATCATAACCTCCATCTCTTATTTCAGGCATTCTTTCAGCTGCTTTAAGCAGCCGGTGAAGCATAAAAGTGCTGCTCACACTTTCAGGCAGCAGTCAGCCCTCCTTCTGATAAGCCCTTACATAGTCGATCTCCATGGTATAGGGCAAATCCTCTTCTTTGATCGGTCCGCCCATAAAGCCCCCCACCGCAATGTTTAAAATCATGTAAAAGGGCTGATCATAGGGCCAGGACTTCTCCGTCTGATCCTCCTTATCGTCGGTCTTACAGTACTTACACACACTCTCCCCGTCGAAAAAATACTCTACATATTCCGGCGTCCATTCCAGCCCGTATACATGAAATTCCTCAAACAGCCCTTCCCTGTATACGCTGGTGCTATATTGCTTCACATCATTCCTGGTATGATTATGATTCAGGGAATGGAGGCTGTACACCAAATCTCCTTTATGCACATGGGTATGTTCCATCATGTCAATCTCGCCGCAGAGCGGCCAGCGGATTCCCTTTTTACTGGAATCCGGCATAAACCAGAAGGCGGGCCAGGCCCCTGCGCCGTCCGGCAGCTTTGCCCGAATCTCAAAATAGCCGTACTGCCAGGACTGCCGCTCCCAGGTGGTCAGCCTTGCGGAGGTATAATCCGCGATTCCCTGCTTTTTCTTTAAAGCCCTCAAGATCAGCCTTCCGTCCTGTACAAAGGCATTTTCCTCATGGTCCGTATATGCCTGAGCTTCATTGTTAAACCACTTTTCCCCTACATCATAATTCCATTTCTCCGGATCCGGCCTGCCCTGATACTGAAATTCGTCCGCCCAGACCAAATGATACTCCTTCATCCTCTCAAACATAGTAATATCCTCTTTTTTCTGGCGAAATTTAGATTTTCTTAGGTTGAATCCTTTGCAGCCTTAGAAAATCTTTTCGCCATTAGATACTCACAATAATCTCCCGCTCCGCCTTTACTGCCTGCAGCACGCTCCTGGGAATCACATTTCCGTCCATCCTCTCCCCGTCGAGAGTTACGCTCCTTACCTTCGTGTAAACATCCTGTTCCTGCTCTGCCCGGAATCGGATCTGTAAATCCACCCCTGCAAATTTCAACCAAAGCTCAAGACTGCCTTCTTCATTCAGAAGCTCCCGTACCAGCTTAGGCTGTAAACACAAGTCTCCGTAAACGCCCTTGACGCCGCAGACCTCGGTTACCATCGTCATCATCAGCCAGCTGGCAGAGCCGGTAAGATAAGGATACATTCCCCTCCCTCTGTCGTCAAAATACTCCGGCAGACCGGGATAAATGCGGCTGTGTTCAAAATCCGCCGCCTGCCGGTACAAGGCATCCAGCGCTTTATAACCCTCTCGCACAAATCCTCTCTGCAGCAGGGCATTGGCATACATCACTGCCATGTGGGAAAAGACCGCTCCGTTCTCCTTATGTCCGTAAGCAAAGCCAAAGGCCCGCCCCATATCGTCCTTCACCTCACCAAAATCCGTGTTCAGCCTGTATCCTCCCAGCCTTGACTCATACAGCAGCCTGTCAGCCGTCCGGGTAATCCGCTCCACCTGTTCTTTCGTGGCCGTGCCGGACATGATGGGGAATACCTGACTGGTCAGCGTCATACGGGTTCCGCCGGGAAAGCTTCCCTCCAGCCTGTTTTTGTGATTATCATAATAGCCGTTGTAAAATCCGCCCTCCGGCGTCTCAAGCCACTCCGTCTCCCGGATATGCCCCTTTATCCATTCCGCCATGCCGCGCAGCGCCCCGGCCACCTGTCTTAAGGAAATCCGTTTCCGCTCTCCCGTCAGCTCATGCTTGCAGGAAGCATAATAGTCTCTGATAAACTCCTGCTTTTTTCCTACGGAATCATAAATGTCACTGCGATCCTCAAGCAGACGCACAAGCTCCTGCTGAAACTCCATATCCTCCGACACAAAAGCGGCGTACCGCTCCACCAGCTCCGCAAGCTGCTCCAGATTCCCTCCGTAGGCTGCGGTAAAGGCCACACTCTCCCCGTTTTCCGCCGCCATATCATAAGCATCGTTCCAGTCCGCTCCCCGCAGCCTGATATGATTATGCTCCCCCACGTCATAAAAGGCGGTAATATTCTGCAGCAGGATATGCTCCAGCACCGTACCCTTTACGGGACCTGACGCACTGCGCTGCAACGTCCCCTGCTCCGGCGTCCACAGCTCATCCCTGCATTCTCCCCTGCAGCACTGCCTGTCCTTAAAATAGGGCACCTGCTCGCCGAGAAGAGAAAGATCTCCCGTCTGCATAATATAAAAGTAAGTAGTCATAAAGGGCCAGACCCCATGGTCCATCCAGACCCGGACAATGTTATTCCGGTCCGCCAGGAACTCTCCCCTGCCCGCTCCGATGATGGTAGCATTGGTGCCGTCCATGCGCACACCGCCGTAATTTTCCAGCAGCATCTGCCTGACGCCCTCCGGTTCCATAATCAACAGGGCAAGGCAATCCTGCCAAAGGTCCCGCCAGCCCCTGCCGCCCTTGCCGTAATCGTGATAGGGCAGAAAAGAGCAGCCATACATCCGGCGCAGAATGGGCTGAAAGGTCACCCAGTACAGATACCCGTCCAGCTCCTGATCTCCTGTTTGAAACCGCACGTTGATCTTTTCCCGCCAATACTCCTTACCCTTTTTCAGGGCAGCCTCCGCTCCGGAAGGAAATTTGTATTCCTCCATCAGGCACCTGCGAAACTGTTCTCTGCCTTCACTGTCTACAATCCCCATACAGATACAGAAGGAAGCCTCTTCACCCGGCGCAAGGCTCCGCCTTGCAAAAGCCAATGCTCCCATGGCTTCCCCGCCTGATACCCTGCCTCCGGCCGCCATCCAGCCGCATTTCTCCTGCTCCTGCAGTCCTAAGGGTTTGGCCAGACTGCCTCCCTCTCCGATAAAGTCCTCCGTCCGTGGGCAGCACCGCTCCGGTCCCTGCCCATCCTCATCTGTACCATACACAAAATAGGTCAGATGATTTTTCTCATGTCCCCGCTCGTTAAAGGTCAGGGTAGGCGTCACTTCCACCCCCCACTCATTGACACAGATTCGATGCAGCAGGGATGTGACATGGCGATGATCCCTGACATTATCCGCAGAACGGGCGTACAGAGGAATTGCCGCCACCGGCGTAAAGCTTACTGATTCCTTGCCCTGATTTTTGATGGTTACAAGCATCACCTCAAAGGTGCGGGGATCACAGGGCACAAAGGAAGTGATCTTAGAGGCAAGAGCATATTTTCCTGACTGCCTTTTCACCCTGTGCCACATCACCCCAGCCTCAAGAGCGCACGCTTCCTCTTCCGGCGTGCCTTTTAAGGCTTCCGTTTCCGCGGACGCACCTGTGGCAGACCAGGCTTCCCCTCCGCCCAGTACACACCAGAAATTACGGGTACTTTTGGAGTCATGCAGATCCTCCACGCTCACCGGCTTTAGCAGGAAGGTATTCTGGTCGATTTTGTTGTCTCCCCCCAGCAGAGGGGTAATACTTGCCTTTAAGCCTGACTCCCCCGCCAGAGGAAAATACAGATAGCTGCTGCATTCCGGCCTTTCCATATGAAACGATCCGTATTCGTCTATGTAAGAATATCCCTTCATGCTTTTTGTTCCTTTCAATCTATAAATCATCGCAAGACTTGAAAAACGCTGCCCTTGCGTTTTTCGGCGTGAAACTTAGAACTTCTCTTCACGCCAGATACGCATGAAGCTCCGAAATTTTACCCTCTCTGAGCTTCCGTGCCTGCGCTTCGCCAAGACGATCACCCGCCACCGTAAAGCGGCCGTCTTCCCCTGCCAGCTCCATACGGCATACCTTCACGCCGTCCTCGCCGTAGGTATTTTTTCCGGACTCGTTATGATAAGTAACCTTACAGCTCCCCAACAGCATAAAGGAAGCTTCCCCGCTTTCGTCAAACATGTCTCCCGAAAGCCTGGGCGCAAGCGTAAAGCCAAGCTTTCCCTCTTCAAAGGTAAAGCCGCCCTCTCCCAAAAACATTCCCAGCCACATGGAGAGCATCTCCACCGTGGAGCCGGACAGTCTGGCCACAAAGCCCTGACCGTGTACGGAAGGGTCCGGATTGGCAGAGGAAGCCAGAAAAGAAGAATTTTCCAGAATGCTCCGCCCGTAAATTTCCGGATTCTGATAAGGGATCAGCGCATCCTTCACTGCCTGATAATAGCTTTCATACAGACCGGCCTTCAGCATTCCCAGAAAATACTTATATTCCATGTGCAGGAACACACTCTCCCGCTCCAGCCATCCGGGAGTAAAGGCCCTGACCCGCCCGTTTTCCATGGAAATCTCTTCGATGGATTCCGAGGTCTTATACATTTTCAGCTTCTTGTCATACAGATCTGTCTTCCTGATCTTTTGACACATTTCTTCCGCTGCCTTTTGGTCCTTTTTCCCCTGGGCGGAAAGCATTCTCGCCGGCCCCTCCAGGAAGAAGGGCAGCTGCACAAGACTGAATTTTTTCACTCGCGCGCCGGGCAGTCCGTAAGGGCTGATTTTGGCCGTCCCGTCTTCGTTTAAAATCGGCTCGTACTCCGCCGCCTCAAAGGTAAAGTAGGTGGGCATAATCCCCTGACCATACGCAAAGGCCCGCTCAATGCCTTTCTCCAGCTTTCCTGCAAATGCTTCCAAAACTGCTTTTATTTCCCGGAAGCAAAGAGCCGTAAAACTGCCCTCGGTCTCAAATTTGATCTCTTCCCGGAAACGCTCCCTGCGGGAAGCCGCCCTGTCCCAATAGTCAAAATCGGAAAGGCCCTCCTGCAAAAGGGCATATATATCCCGCATAAAGGCTGTAAGCTCCATAGGCAGGCTGATCTCTTTTTCCGGGGCCTGCCGACCTGCCTCTTCCAACAGGAAATCCACCAGTCTCTTTAATTCCAGCGTCTCCGGCATACCGCTGCCGAACAGCCCCGGAAGTCCGTTCATGGCGTCGTTCCAGCCGGGCCTTCCGCCTTCCATCTCAATGCCCATGCCAAAAGAATCCAACAGCGCAAATTTATTCACCGCCAGGGTCATCATCTTGCCAAACAGGGTGGTGGTCACCTTATTTCCCTTTTTATCCTTTAACCAGTTGGTGCCGTTTTCCACAAAGCCAGGGCGGGCCGCTTTCTCCTTGCAATGATATAAGGAGCCGTACTGCCGTACTTTTCCCTTATTTATGACATAGGTTTCGCTTCTGGGCCGCACCACTCCCACACTGTCATAAAATCCATAGCTGTCGTCCCCAAACAGCAGGCTCTCCCGCCTGTCCGGATACACCAGCAGATAATTTTCCACCAGGTCCAGATTGTAATCCCAGTGATCGCTCCAATAGCCCTCGCCGAAGCCTGCCTCAACCTGCTCCCGGCCCAGCTCGATCAGCCCATTTACCAGCTCTTCCTCGTCCCCCGTTACCTGCAGCTGGTGAGCTGCAATGATGTTGGTAATCTGTCCGGGCGTAAAAGGCCCCGCCAGCACGCCGGCAATTCTGCCCTCCGGATCCTCCACATGCTCTGCCGTCAGCTTTTCCGCCGCCTGTTTGTTTTTCTCCGAAATCACAAAGGTACAAGGTCTGATCTCCAAGGGGTTATAGCCGTCCATCTGCACCAGACTGTAAAAATGGCGCACATTAAAGTCCTCGATGGCAGGATTGAAAAACACGTCGTTTCTGCGATTCTGACACACATCCCGGTAATTACCGTTACCCTGAGAATAATACTCTCCCGCAATGGAAAAGAAATTGTAATCCCGTTCGGGATCCCCGTGCTTGCGGCTGAACAGATGCACCACAGCCGGATTCTCCCCTTTCCCCATGACAAAGGGAATGCCCCCCCGGAGGAAATTATCCAGATAGCACTGCTCCATATACTGGTCGAACAGGGGATTGGCAGACCTGGTCCACACGTCTTTGGTAAAAGAAGCCACCAGCTCTCTGGCCTCCTGTACCTTCCGCTCCACATACCCCTCCGCACAGAAGCTCTTCGCCTTATCATTCAGCAGGTCGATGGAGGCGGCAAAACCGGAAAAGGCCGCAAACTCACAGCTTTCCCCTGCCCCAAGCGTAACCTTGACCGGAATAAAGCCGCAGGGCACTTTATTGGCAAAGCATTGCGCCTTTGCCAGCACCCCCTGTAAGCCCTCTTCCCGGAAGATCACGGCATTGACCATGGAATGGTCCCAGTGGAAGATCACGTTTTTATCATACAACACCGGCTGCAGCTCGCCGTTTTGTACAGCCAGATAAAAATATCCTCCCTGAATCTCCGAAACCTCCGCCGAATCGTCACTGGAGGCCCGCATGGTATAAAGGGGCGCTTTGTTTTCAATATTTTTGATGTCCGCCCAGCTCTTGAACAGATTGGACATCTCCTTGTACTGCCCGTTCTGGATCCCGTAAGGGATGATCTGGGGCATCCCGTCCAGGATTTCCAGCTCATGAGCCCCGCCGCCTATATTTTCCACTGTTACCCTGCGCACCAGGGCGCCGATATTTTCCCCCGGCAGGATGATATAGCACACCGTTACCTTCAAGCCGTGGCTTTCCTCGGAGATGGTGAGCACGTTCTTTTCAATCTCCATCCGGCGTTTTGCCGTCGGCTCATAAGCGCAGAAAGGCTCATAATATTCCCCGTCCACCCGGATAAAGGTGCGGAAGCCCTTGACAGGCGTATTCTCATATGCAGTATTGGCAGAATTAAACTCCATGATGGCATTCCCCTTATGATGGATGCCGAAGCTGTTGATCCCCTGCCCCCTGTTGGTGTAAAAGGACCACACCGGAATCCCCTTCACCCCGGAAAGTCCGGGCAGGAAGCTGGAAAAAGCCGGAACCTCCGTATAATTGTCAATGATAAATTTGTCACCGTCTAATCTGTAATTGCTCATCTTAATAACCATGCCTTTCCGCCGCTTATTGCTCTGTCAGCTCCATAATCTCCGGGCTCTGATACACCCGCACATAGTCCACCTGATATTCCACGGGAAAATAAGAGTCATCCGTCCCTCTCGCGCCGCCCCAGTCTCCCCCAAAAGCAAGATTGAAGATCAGGAAAAAATCCCTGTCAAAGGGCCATATTTCGCAGGTGGGCCGCTGACTATAATTAAAGGGATCATAGATAAATTTCTCTTCCCCGTCAATGCTGAAAATCATTTTGTCCGGCAGCCATTCCACCCCATAGGTATGGAAATCCTCACTGACTCCCGCCGTGGGAAAGCTCTTGCCCTTCCCCTGCCCGCCATGATACTTCTCGGTATGTACCGTTTCCACAATCACATCCTGGTCATAGCCCACATGCTCCATAATGTCGATCTCGCCTGATTTGGGCCAGCCGCCGTAAGCAGAATCCGTAGGCATCATCCAAAATGCCGGCCAGGTACCCAGGCCTGAGGGCAGCTTCAAAGAAGCTTCCACCTTACAGTACGTCCAATCCCCCTTGCCCCGGCTCACCAGTCTGGTAGAAGTATACTGACCGTCCTCTTCCTTCCTGAGCTCAATGGTCATCAAACCGTCCGCTACCGTTACGTTATCTCCGGGAGTATAATTCTGCAGCTCATGGTTTCCCCAGCCTCCTGCCCCCGTCTCATAGCTCCACTTTTCCGGATCCGGCTCTCCCTCATAATCAAATTCGTCGGACCAGACCAGCTCATAGGTCAGACCTTCCCTGTCGTAGGTGAAGCCCGCCGCCTTTGCTTCCTTTTCCGGCGGCTTTTCATTGGGATCTACATAAGCGCCGGACAGGGAACTGCCTACCCGATAGCCGCCTTCATTCTTCTCTATTTCACTGGCCTCTCCGCCTGCATTCTCTGCCTCTCCGTCAGCTCCTGCAATTCCGCTCACGTCCCCGGACATCTGTCCGTTTTCCGTTTCCGGGCCTGCAGGACCCCCGCAGCCTGCCAGAGCCAACGCCAGCGCTGCTGCCAAGGCTCCTGCCTTCAATCTTTTTCTTTGCAAATCCATACCTCCATGTCGTAATTAAATCCGAGATTCACCACACTTCGGTATCCGGATTCATGCCCTGCTGCTCCCAGGTGGGCTTAAACACACCTTCCCTGTTCAAATCGTCCGTCTTTCCCTTCAAAATCTTACAGCCGTCTCCATCATCTGCAGAGCATCCCTCGCAGCCCCGTCTGGTGATCACCGGCTCCTGATCCAGTCCAGGCGTGTATGTATTCGGTCTGTGCCAGACTCCCTGCATATACTGACTTTGACACACAAGCTCACGCTGACCTGCTTCTGCAGCGCCGCTGGCTGCATAAACACCTTCACACAAATCCGTTGCTCCAATTACTTCCGGTTTCTCATAATCTCTCATGCTATCTCTCCTTATCCTCTTGGGCAACGCGCCGCTTTTGCCCACCTGATTTCTGCGCTGGGGAAGAATGCCCGCACTTCAGGCATTCTTCGGTGTGAGACTTAGAATTTCTTCGCGAAGCAGCCTCTGCTGCGAGCGAAAACTGCCGTAGGCAGTTAGAACTTCTCTTCACACTATTCGCCGGTAATTCCCGTATTCTCAATGCCCTGGATGAACTGCTTCTGCACGAAAGCATACAGAATCAGCAGCGGCGAAATGGAAATCAGCGTCGCCGCCATCTTATAGGCCTCGTTCAGCTTAAATGCGCCTCCCTGGGCAGAGACAAGACTATCAAATTCACTGTTAAACATATTCAGCTTCGCCGGCAGCAGTTCGATATTGTTCCGCATCAACGTTCCCGTGATATAGGTCTCGTTCCAATTCCACACAAAGGAAAACAGGAACACCACCAGAATCGTGGTAGCCGACATCTTGACTACGATAAACCAGAACACCTTCATGGCAGATGCACCGTCAATCTGCGCCGCCTCGTCCAACACTCTGGGAATCATGTTAAATGCCGTGTAAAACACCAGGATTAACACCGTAGAGTAAACACCCTGTCCCAGCAGAGCCATCATCACCTGCGGAAGCGCCGTGCCGATTAACTGAATGGCCGCAGCCTCCTGCACTGTAACGAACATCATCAGCCTGGGCACCATGGTCACGGGCGTGGGCACGATGAAGGCCAGCACAATCATCACAAACCAGAATTTTTTGAACTTGAAATCGTACCGGGAAAGGGCAAAGCCCGTCAGCGCCGACACAAGGGTCTGGGCCACCGCCATCCCCGCAGACCACAATATGGTATTGCGCAATGTAGGTCCCACCTTCAGCACATTGGAGGCTACCTTCAGGTTATTCAGGGACAGACTTCTGGGCAGCCAGTTCACGGAAGGGTCGATTATGTCCTCCGCCGACATAAAGGTTTTGGCAATGATCTCAAAAATCGGCTCCAGATACACAAATCCCACACAGATCAATACGAAGTAGATGGCCATCCTGGCAATACGGTTGCGCCACCATTTGAAATCGTGCCTGACCTTTACTTTATTCTTGTTTTTTGCCTTTCTTACCATATGTCCCGCCTCCTTGGCTGTCTCTCCTTAAAGATCAGGCACCCCAGCCCGATAATGATCAAAACAATGATACAGTAAATCCAGGAATAGGTGGCAGCAAAGCCAAAGCCGCCGTTGGTATTGGCCGTAGCCGTCTTGATCAGCGCATAGATCGCGCTGGTGTCATAGGTTCCCAGCTGGGCAATGGTAAAAATCGTAGCCACCAGTGCCGTAGGCTTTATCATGGGGATGGTGATCTTCCAGAGGATCTGCCATTCATTTGCCATGTCAATTTTTGCCGCCTCATACAGGGAGCCGTTAATGCGCTGCAGCCCACTGACAAACAAAACAATCGGTATTCCCGTAAACCAGAGGATCATGGTCAGCTGATCAAAAACATCACCCATAAAACCGGCGATCCTGGGGGAATAGCTGCGGATCATCTCCAGAATAAAAACTCCCTCGTACCCGCTGTTCATGCCCTGGGCCATCTGCACCGCCTCATCTGCCTGATCCAGAATCTGGCTCATCACAGGACCGGACATAATGATCACCGGCAGAAAGTATATGGTTCTCATCAGCCCCTTACCCACCTCGATCTTGTTGAGCAGATAAGCCATAAAAAAGGACACAATGATAATCACAAAGGTATAGGGCACCACCATGGCAATAAACTCGCCCAAGGCCGGCACAAATTCCGTATTGCGGAAGAACGCCGTGTAATAATTGCTGCCCCCTGCAAAGGTGATGTCATAGCCTGTAACATTGGTACTCACATTACAGAAGCTTAAGACAATGGTGGCTCCGAAGGGAATCAGGGTAAAAACCACAAACCCGATGATCCAGGGAAGCATGAATCCATACCCCAGACGATTTTGGCGTTTCTCATAGCTGGGGGCCCGCCTGCCCCTGCGCAGTGAAATTTCTTTCACGTTTTTTTCCTTCACTGCCTTTTTTCCAGCCTTTTCAGCCATTGCTCACACCTCCTTCTCCAGAGTCTCCTGTCACCGCTGCACTTTCCGGTGCCACGGGTATCCCCTGATAAGTCACTTCGTTCTCGGTATAATTGATGATCACATACCTGGTTTCAGAGCCCTTTTGATAAGTGTTGATCACCACTCCGTTTTCCGGTACATATCTGTAGGTCCATTCATAGCCCTGAACCTGGCTTAAGACCTCGTTCACCGTCCCGTACACCTGCCCGATCAGCTCCTCATACAGAGAATATTCCGTGGAATAATAATTCGCGGAAAAGGTATCCGCCAGCTTATAGGAAGGCTCTCTGGAGAGGATAAAGGAGGGCGAGATATTATAATCTATCATCCTTAACATGCTGTCCTGTGTATAGAAGGAAAAGTTCGCGTAAGGGGCGTACATCTCCATGGTCCCATGCAGCACCATCTCCAGGAAGGGCACCGAATCCGTCTCAAATACATACTGGGAGCTTCCCACCGGAATCTGAAGATAACGGTCCGTATATTTCCAAAGGTAGCTGTGCGGATTTTCCAGATTTAACAGCATCTCCCCGTTTACCTTTTCCAGAGTATCCCGGTACAATGCCGCCGCATCCGTGAGGCTGGTCACCACCCCGTCCCTGTTCCAGTTGGAGGTAAGCACGTGAGGCATCTCCGCCAGGGTCAGGCTGCCCGAAAAATCCGAGGTTTTGTCTGCCAGGGTGTTAATCCAGGACGCAGTCTTCGTGGGCGTGGCATAGCTGAACAGACTGGTGGGCACGTTTTCCGGCAGGATCGCCTCCTTGTCAATGCTTAAGTACCAGTTGCTGATACACCTCACCGCCGTATTATAGTAACCCATCATATCCTTGTTGATGGTGATCACATCTCTGGAAAAGGAAATGTCAACACCCTTTTCCCGGAAGTCCTGTATCAGGCCCTTAAAATCACCCTTACTGCCAATGGCTCCGGAAAAGCTCATCTTGTACGGCTTGGAAAGGCTCTCTCCCTTCTTCTGCCAGCCGATCAGCCCGGAATTGATATTGGTGATTCCCTTTGACATCACCTGATTTAAAATATCCTCCACGTCCTTTGCCGTCGTCACCTGGACCTGGGTATTGCCCACAATACCGCTCTTGGAATCCGCCATGATAAAGTCCAGACGCAGGGGAATGTCTCCCGCCTGTGCCCCAAGGGGTGTCAGCTCGCCGGTCGCAATCAGATATTCCCTGTAAGCCCTGGCCATGCCGGTATAATCCGCTGCCGGCGTGCCGTCGCTGCCGTCTCCAAACAGAAAAGCATAGGTCATATCAATGTCATACTGATAAATCTCATCCATCTGCTTAAAGAAGCCGCTGCCCTTTTCGTCGTAAAGCTGGTAGTAGTTAATATTGAGCTCAAATCTGGGGTAAGCCCAGGTGTAGGTAGTGCCTCTGGTGCCGTCGGGATTGACGATAATCTCCATATACTCCGCGCCCTGGTTGGCCCAGGCCGCAAAGGCCATCTGCCCGTCTCCGTGGGCAATGCCGAACACCGGCATCACCGGCTCCTTCACGGGAACATCGTCATAATAAGCAAAATTGTAATAGGTCTCCGTGGCATAATCCTTTCCGTACACATCCCCCACATAAGAATTGAAGGTGGAGGTATTGTCCACAAAACGGATCAGGCTGCCGCTGCCGTCCGGTACCAGCACATAGCCCGGCACCCGGTAATTATCCACCGTTTCCCACTCCAGGGTCTCCGGATTCATCACGTTCATCCGTCCGCCGCTGGCTCCCAGAAAGGGCGTAATATCAATGGCTGCCAGCTTGTTCAAGCCGGTCCCGCTCATCTCGCCATGGGGAATATAATAATCCACACTGTCCTCTCCCAATGTCAGGTAGGCCTTGATCTGTACGTCGATGCCGGTGAAATGAATGTCCAGACAGTATTTCCCCTCTGTCACCTTGCTTAAAACCGACTCCACGCCGGATTCCGAAGCCGAGGACAGATACTTGATCTTGTCGCTCTCATAGTACTCCACCGTAATCAGGGAATTGGCAATGCCCACATAGGTAGCGTTTAAGTCATCCGGATAGCTTTCCGCCGCTGCCAGAATTTCCGCCGCCTGCGCATCCGCCTTCTCCAAAGCCTTCACTGCATCCTTCACGTCGCCGGAGAAAGGCAGGTCCGCCCCGGTCTTGATGCAGAAGCCCGTCTGCTTGTCAACGATAGCCAGAATATCCCGATCCTCCCGCCAGTAATACCTGACCGTCCCGGTCTCTGACAGAAGCTCATAATCCGAATATTCCTCCGGCGTATATTCCGCCTTTTCCGGCGCCACCTTCGTATCCCTGTTGGTAGGCACATAGGCCTGTGCGCTGATAGAAGCTGACCCGACGCTGCCCGCAAGGACCAGAGCCGCCAGACTCCGAATAATTCTCTTTCCTTTCTTATAAGACATTCTGAATCATCTCCTTTCCCACTGAGGCGAGGAAGGAATACAGGCTATCCCACATAATGGAGATAATGATTCCGATCACCGCCACGATGACCATGAACACCACCGTCAGGAGGATACTTTTCACAGTCTCCCCAAAGGTATAATCGTGTACCGTCTGCAGCCCCAGGAAGATGGTAATCACGCTCCAGGTGATGCCGATGATCAGCACGATGGTCAACAGGAACGCTTCATTATAGGTCAGCACATAGGAGACCACTGTCACGATCAAAAGTGAAATCATGGCCGGCATCAGCCCGTAAGCGGGAATCATGTAGATCTGCTTAAAGGTGCCGTCGCCGTCGTTGATGCTGGTCACCAGGTAGTTACAGATGATAAACAAGCCCAGCAGGATAAAGAAGCCCAGCACGATGGAGCCGATGTCCATATCCTCCACCTTCACATTTTGATAGATAAAGCCCTTTAAGGTCTTAAAGGCCATAAAATCCAGGAAAAACAACGCATAAATCACTGTGGCTGAAAGCACGGAGCCCTGCCTGTACTTACGGATTTCATAATAATTGTCCATGGGATGTCTGGGCGTCTTTAAAGCATAAATAATATCCTTCAGCACCGGCAGATTTTTTACCTTCTCTCCCGCCTGCTTCCTTGCTGCTGCAATATGTCCGCCCCGTTTCCCGTCAATGATACCTATCAGCTTCTTTAAAACAAGCAGGACACTCACCACAATCAGGATGGGCCCCAGCCACTTCTGCAGCCACTTATTTCTCACCTCCCAGAAGCTCTGGGAATAAAAATCCTTATTGTTCGCCACCTTGAAATGCTCCAGAGAAGCCTCATATTCTTCAGCATGCAGATAAGCCTTACCCACACCGTTGTGTGCCAGGATGGACATCTGGTTTAATTTCAGCACCTGATTCCACTTTTCCATGGCTTCGTCGTAGCGGCCTTCTTCATAGAGGTCCATGGCCGTGTAGACTGTCTGCGCATACTCCGTGGGCTTAAAGGATTGGAGATACCCCTTGCTGCCGTCCACTGCCCAGATATTTCCATCCCTGTCCACCGCGATGGAAGGAAGAGCGGTAAACAGTCCGGAAATATCAACAGTTGTCACATAGGAGCCAAAGCTGAAAATCTCTTCCCCGTTCTTGGAATAAATATTGATATATCCTTCTGATGAACAGGTATAGATCAGGCCGCTGTCGTCCACATACAGATCCGTCAGGGTATCATAAGACCACACGTTGGACTTGAACATGTTGCCGCCGTTGGTGCTGTGCTTCTTCATCCCGTTTCTATGGGTCCCGCTGGTGGCTGTGTACACAATGCCGCTGCGGTCTACAAACACGTTGGTAAACACCGTAGGATTAATGTCCACCAGGTTTGCCAGCTGGGCCCTGGTGAAGATCATCTGCTGCAGCCTTTGGGCAAAGGTCAGATCCGCATCATTGACCGCAAAGTAACCCAGAAACTCGCCCGTCTTTGCCAGCTGAATCACGCCGTTGTAAACACCCTCGCCGATCAGGTATACGTTTCCGCCGCCGTCCACTGCCACGCGCTTGGGCTCATAGTTAGTATCCGCAAAGATAGGCGCGTCCGGCCTTCCCAGCTTTCCCTTAAGCTCAAAGTCTGCATCGAATATCAGCACTGCCTTGGTACCGGAGTCCGCTACATAAATATCCCCGTCCTCCGTCACATAAACGCCTCTGGGCGCCGTAAATTCATCGCTTACCAGCTCTGCGGTCACTTCTCCCCTGACAATGTCGTATTTCACGATACGACGGTTGCCGGTATCCGCGATATAAAGCATATTATTCTCGTCGATAAACAGGTCCTCGGGAGCGGAAAGCCCCAGCTCCGTCACCGTCTTATCCGGCAGGTAAGCATCCTGGGTCCGCACCCAGTAGCCGTTTTCATCCGCCGCATAGGTGTAGGATGTGGCCTGATTTGCACTTACCTGCATGGGAAGCTGCAGCATCAGGCAGATAACGGCTGAAAGAAGCAGGACCCGCCTCATTTTTCCATGTGTTTTCATCGCTATCCTCCCTCCTACTTGATGCCGGAATGGCTCATGGTATTCATGACCTGAGACTGCATACAGATAAAGATCAGCAGATTCGGCAGGAACAAAAGCACGGATGCTGCCGCCGTCATACCCGCCGCCGCTACCGTATTGTTGGTGGACAGGGAGTTCAGGTAATATGCCAGCGTTCGCATGGTATCATTGTTCACGTAATTATTGGAGGCCTCCACTGCCATCCAGACCTGCTGGAAGGTCAGCACAACGGAGGTGGCAAGCGCCGGCCGGATCAAGGGCACGATAATCTTGCGTATGATCGTCAGCTCCTTTGCACCGTCCATAACCGCCGCCTCAATCAGTGCGTCCGGAATCTGATCCGTAAACTGCTTCACCAGGAACAGACCCACAGGCATGGCCGCCAGCGGAAGCACATGCACCAGCCAGGTATCCGTCAGATTCAGCTTTACGATCACCAGGTATCTGGAAATAGCCACCGCCGTAGGCACAAACATCAGCGCCAGCTGATTAATCTCAAATAAAACCGCCTTGCCCTTGAAATTCTTCTTGGCGAAGGTGTAAGCCCCCAGGATGGTAATCACCAGATTAAGAAGCACCGTCAACACCGTTACGATCACCGAGTTCAGCAGGTAGCGCAGCATGGGAACCCCGGTGGTACTGGAAAGGGCAAACAGACTCTTAAAGTTGTTCATGGTAGGGTTGCGGGCAATAATGTGGGGCGGGAAAGCAAACAGCTCGCCCAGGGGCATAAATGCCCGGTTAATCAGCATAATCACCGGCAGAATCATGAACAGGGACAGGGGCACAAGAATGATGTAAAACTTAAGCTGTCCCCTGGAAAAATGTCTGGGATTGATGCGGGAGCCCTGGAAGTTGCCGCGTTTTTGTTTCTTTTTCTTACTCATTTTTGCTCCCCCCTTTAGTCTTTCTCACCAAACAGCCTGTGCGCCACCACATTAAAGGCATATACGATCAGCAGCAGGATCACGGAAATTGCGGCGGCATATCCCATCTCATAGCGGATAAAGCCGTAATCGTCAATGTGGTTGGTAATCAGCTGTCCGGAGTATTCCGGCGTAGGATTGGCTCCGCTTAAGGTAACGCCGATCCAGCCCATATTGAAGGCATTCACGATCGCCATTACCGCTCCGAAAAGCATCTGCGGCTTCATGGAGGGAACGGTGATATAAATAATCTCCTGAAAACGGTTTTTCAGGCCGTCCACATAAGCCGCTTCATACAGCTCCTGGTCAATGTTTAAAATACCTGAAATCATGGCCAGGAAGCCGATCCCCATGGCCGACCACAGAGAAACCACGATCATGATCAGCATGAAATAATCCTTGGTCAGCAAAAACTGGATGGGTGTGTCGATCAGTCCCCACTGTAATAGCAGGCTGTTCACCCAGCCCGACTGATCTCCGGAAAAGATCGTCTTCCAGATCACGCCGATAAACACCTGGCCCAGCATGGAAGGCGTATAGATACACAGGGCCAGCACCGTCCGGGGAATGGGCTGAATCTGAGCCAGCATCCAGGCTAAAAGGAAGGACAACACATAGCCCCCCGGCCCCACGATCAAAGCATACAGGAAGGTGTTGGGCAGTACGTACTTTAAGAACACCTCATCCTGGGTAAACAGGGTAATATAGTTTAACAGCCCCGTGAAATCAGGCTTGTTGATCACGTCGAAATAAGTAAAGGAAAGATACACCGCGATCAGCACCGGTACTAATATAAATGTGGAAAACAAAAGGATATAAGGCAGCAGGAGCAGATATGCTCTGCCGTCCTTTTTGCTGAATCCCCTTTGCCGCTTCTTTTGCCGCATGCTTACTCACCCCCCTTTTTCGCTTTGTCCATCTGCTCCTGTATCCAGTCCGCGTCTCTGATAATATAGCTCTTTATCATATTTCCTTCATCGTCGTAGAAGCCAAGCTCCTGCATCTTTTTCCTGATTTCACGATTGATGGCAATGACCTTCTCGTCCGCTGCCACCTGGGCGGAAGTACCGTCAAACACCATGGTATTCCAGATGTCTGAGATGGAACGCTCCAGCAGGTACTGTCCCGGCGTTCTGGGCACATCCTTCAGCCACTTCACCATGTCCAGAATGACCTGCTTATCCTCCTGGTCGATGGGCGCCTGCTCTAAGGCCTCCACATTGGAGGGCAGCCAGAAGTAGGTGTCCCCGTAGGTGGACCGCAGGGTGTACGTATATTCCACCTGGGTTTCCGTATCCGTCCACCACTTCATAAACTCCCAAGCTTCTTCCGGCATCTGCGTGTCCGCAAAGATCACTCCCCCCGTACCGTTGGCAATAAAGCTGCGGTCGATGCTGCCATCCTCCTTCACCGTGCCCAGATAGGGAGCCAGTGCCCACTGTCCTTCCAACTCCGTAGCGCCGTTCTTGATCAGCACATAATTGTTGGAATCCACAATGCCGATGGGAAGCACGGAATAGCGGAAGGAATTGAAAAACTCCTGCACCTGGGTGTCCAGAGAGTACGCCACGAACAAGTCACCCAGCTGTTTTAAGCCCTTTACGGAGTCCGGGGAGTCAATGGCCGTAGCCGTGCCGTCCTCCAGATAAAGGCTGCCGCCGTTCTGGAACACCAGCGGCGTGGTCTGGTAAAACCATTTATAACCTACACCGGAGGAAATATTGTGGTAAAAGTTCATGCCGTAACGCTGCAGGCTGGGAAGCAGCTCGATCAGCTCATCCCACGTGCCCGGCACCTCCAGCCCCAGATTTTCAAAAATGTCCGTGCGGTAAATCACCGCATCAAAATCCAGCGTCTCCGGGATGGCATAAACCCCCTCGTTATAGGTATAAGGCACCATGGCCCCCGCCACAAAGCGGTTTGCCGTCTCCCAGAAATCCTCAAACTGCGTCAGATCATAAAGGGCATTACGACAGGCCAGGTCAAAAGGCATATGGGAAATCAATCCCAAAGCAATATCCGGCGTCTGATCCGCTGCGGACGCCAGGGTCAGCTTGTTTGCATCCGGCATCACCGAAATCTTGACCTTAATGCCCGTCTTTGGCGTAAATTCCGTGTCCGCCAGCTTTTGCAGCAGATCCACATGTGTCAGCGCCCTGGAAACCCAGATATTCAGTTCTCCCTCATCCTCTGAATTTGTTTTATATTTATCGGAGGTAAAGGAATAATATACGGTGGCAAATCCGTTGCCAATGCTCTTAAAAATGCCGGGCTTGGGCGCAGGCATTTTATCCTCCCCGAAGGCATAAATCATGTCCAGGGAAAATTTTACGTTCATGATGGAGGAAGTAAATTTACTCACCGCCACCAGCACTGAATTGTCCGCCCCGGTAAGACTGGTGGTATAAAGCGCAATCTCGTCGGGATATTCCGCCATATCCTCAATAAACACCTCTGCCTTATCCAGGTAAGAAAGCAGCGCGCCGTTGATGCCGTACTCGGATTCGTGCTGCAGCAGATAGCGGATATGCTGAATCAGCGTCATGTACGCGTCCAGATACTCCGGAATCTCCGGTATGTACTGGGTCATTTTCCAGGTCCTGTACTTGTCTGCATCCTGCCCGGAAATCTTCTTAATGTCCAGTGAAAACTGGGTCACATGCTCCGCAATCAGCTGTCCGTAACGCCAGGCCTCCGTCACCGGTTCCATCTCTGTCTTTATGGTCAGGGTATGAAGGCCCTCAGAAAGATAAATATAATATGGATTTCCCTTTTCGTCGGAAAGCACTTCATTTACCCAGCCGCCGTCACTGTAAGGGAAGGCATAGCACTGCAGCTCTTGAAAGGGCACCACACCATCTATGGCAATACTCTCATAGGAATTGAATTCTTCCTTATCGTTCATATAATGGAATCCAAGCTGATAAAGCCCTTCCGTCTGCACCCCGAACTCATAGGTAATCTCATTCCCCGGCTTCGTCCAGGAAAGAGTATTCAGCTTTTTATATTCTGCGTCATAAGGCGTCATGGCCGGATTTGCCGTAGACTGATAAATGATCTCTGCCGAGTTCTTCACGGTGTAATCCGTGGCGCCGATGGGGATGATTGCTCCCTTTTTGGCCACGTCAACATCTGTATACCTCGCAAAATATTCCTCATAAGAAGGACATTCCTCCACAGGCGCTTCCACATAAAGGGTCCCCAGAGCCAGACCGTCATTGGAGCGGTTGGTGAGGGTAATCACATTCTCCCCCGCCTCCAGTGTCATGTACAAGGGATGGGTAGAGGAATAGGTATTGTTATAAAGCCAGACATGATTCCACTGATTCAAGCGCTCCTGGGCAGGGGCAATCTCATCCCCGTATCTGTCCACCAGATATTCGTCCACCGCATCCTGCCAGTACAGAGGCAGCTCCACCGTCTTCCATTCCTGATACTGGGCCTCCCCATTCAGCGCTACGTCCACTGTATAGTCAAGGTAGGAATTACCTGCCGACAGGTAATCCACCGCCAGATAATACACTCCCCTTTTTTCCACATTTATTCTGTATTCTGCCGTCTGCTCATAGTTAAGAACTACTGCGCTCCCCTCATAGGCAGGCAGTTCCCCCTGCGCTTCAAAGCTTGCTGCCTCTCCCTGATTTGGAGAAGCAGAATAATTTCCCTCTCCATATCCCACATCCAGATATTTCAGGTAATCCGTATAAGTATAATCCGAAGAGACAAGGGAGCCCGCCAAAAGCTCATAGGCCTCCTTCAATTCTTCCGGACTCACATCCTCCACATATTCGGCATGATTCAGATTGAAGATCAAATAAACCCCCGCAGCACATGCTGCCACAGCCGCAGCAGTAATGATTCCTTTTTTTAAAATCCCGGTCTTCTTCGACTTCATGAGCGTGCTCCTCTTATAAAAAGAGGGCTTATTATCTCAAAACACTTTGTGCCTCCAATAATAAGCCCTGCCTTTCTACCTAAATTCTGTCAAATCAGTTTAAAAATCCGCATCGGTAAATCCGTAGTACGTCTTCAGGCCGTTCTTCAGGGAATTCTGTGCCTCTGTCAGCCTGTCGTTCATCTTCTTGTTCCATTCAGGCAGATTTGCCTTTACCGTGTCAAGCCAGCTGGCATTGGTCACCGGAACGCCTACCACCTCTTCATTGGTCAGGTTCAGCCACTCGTAGATGCACTCCTTCCTGGTGCCGTCCTCATACACGTACCAAGGATAGCACTTATCGGATACATCCCAAATCTGGCCTTCCTCCCAAAGCTGTACAACATACTGGAAGCCGGGCATCTTCTCCGCATCGCCGTAACGGGCATGGTTCACAGTTGAATACCAGATCTGCATCTGCGCGTCAAATTCATCTCCCGTCACCAGAGGGAAGGAATCGTTTAAGCAGCTCTGCATAACGCCTGCATTGTTCCACTGCTGATCCGCTCTCGCCTGCATCGCCTCGGTAGCACCGCACCAGTAGGAGCCGAAAGCATAAGCCAGATCCAGCTGTGCCTTCTCTGCATCACTCCAAGCAGGATCGCCGTCATCCATCGCATAATTGTGGATCGCCATGGGGTCAATTACGATACCCACGGTATTTCCTCTGTAATCCGTTGCCGGTCTGGGATAAATATCCCAATCGCCGGATTCCACCGCATTGGTAGGCCATGTGCCGTCTGCATTCTGACCCATTGCGGAGTCTGTCATCATCCAGGGATCCCCTGCGGATGTCAGGCAGTAATTACGGCAGAAGAATCTGTAGCTCCACCACCAGCCGTCATCCATAATTGCCGAGTCAACTGCGCCCTGTCCGTTCTTGGTAAAGATTTCATACTCGGACCACTGAGGGATGTAATCCAACAGGCTCATTACCTGATCGGAAGCCATATTCACCTCGGTGCCTTCGTTCATAGCCTTCACCACCGTATCTGTACCGGTCTGGATAAACTGGGTAGCACTGCCGTAAACCAGTCCCCAGAAGCTGGTGTTATTGGCGGAGGTAACAAAATCCGTGTAATCCTCGATGGTCCAGTCAGGTCCGGGAACATCAATATTATTATCCTCAGCCAGCTCCTTGTTCACAAACACTCCCCAGGGCTGCATAAACTGAGGCAGGCCTGCCTGGAAGCCATAGTAGTTCATCTGAGCCATCAGGGATGTATTAAAGGACTGATACAAGGGATCGTCTGCATAGACGGACAGGTCTGCCACCATACCCTTGGCCGTATCATCAGGCAGCATGGTAGAAGCATAAATATCAGGATACTTTCCATGCTCTGCCTTAAAGTTCTCCAGCTCCTGATCCCAAGAGGTATCGTTGCTGTCCGGGTCGTCAGTCTTTGCATACAGATTGATTTTCAGATTCGGATAGAGCTCATTGAATTTTTTCGCCATGGCGTATATCATAGCCACATTCTTGGATGTCAGATCCGCGTCCGCGATGGTCATATGACCTAAGTCGCTGTAATACACGCTGTCACCGGACCAGCACATTACGTCAATGCTTCCAGAAGCTTCCGGGTCCAGGGTAAGATAAAAGGGCTTGGTGTCAGCAGTCTCACCGCCGCCGTTGGAGTCTCCGGCATTGGAATCTCCGGCATTGGAATCTCCGACATTGGAATCTCCGGCATTGGCATTATCACCGCCCGAATTTCCACCGTTGTTTGTCTGCTCGCTGCTCTGGGAATTACCCCCCCCATTTGAAGAATTACCGCTGTCGTCATTACCGCATCCGGTCATCAGCCCGGCTACCATGGCAACAGAAAGAAGCAGTCCCAATACTTTCTTCGCTTTCATAATTTTCCTCCGTTTCTTTTTTGATTGAGCTTACGACACGGGTTTTAGATTTGTGTCAAAATTTACCAAAACGTTTTTCTTCCCTTGAATTTCAGCTGTCTCGGACTCTGCTCTCTTCTGAGGCTTTATCCTTCGGCAGCTTCAAAATCTTATGTATAAAGCGCTGATTGTGATTACACTTTTTACCCTCTAGCTTCCACAAGAAAAACGTTTTTGTAATGCTCACCTCAACTACAATTATATAATATTTCGCGTAGTCTAATTTGTCAACAAAAACCTTTCTTTTGTTTTTAAAATTGTCTATATTATACAATTCAGACATTTCGTTTTTGTTATTTATTTCTAAAAAACACCCCTGCTAATACTCTCAGGCATCATTTTGCCCTTCCCGGCTGGCAACAGCTCAGACACCCACTTACCGAGTAACAGGAGACAGCCGGCCGCCGTCAGGTTGAAGTGTCTGAGCTGTTGCCGCCCTGTCTTCTGAAAGTCACCGTCTGCTCCTTCATGGATATTTTCTCCACCTGATAGCCGTATTCCATAAGCTCTTTTTTATATTTCAGAAAGGAATGGTCAATCGGTATTCCCGCAATATTTTGTATTTCCGCAAAGGTCAGCTGAAAGGATTCCCTGCCGTCTCGCTGCACAAACTCCCATAAAATACTGTACTTACTCATGATTTTTCCTTCTCTTTCCTGTAATTCTCTGTAATTTTCTGCAGCACCTGCCTTATGCAGGCAGGCGCTTTGTACTCTCCATTTTCACCCGGCCTTTATCCGATTCGCTCTACCAGCGTATCCGCCTGGAAGGGCTTTACCACAAAGGCATCCGCACCAAGCTGCAGCGCCAGCTCCACATTTGCTTTGGCGGACAATGCGGAAAGCATGACCACCCTTAATCCGGGATAGTCCTCCCTTATTTTTTTCAGGGTCTCGATACCGTTCATCTCCGGCATCCCAATATCCAGCACACACACGTCCACTGCCTCTCCGCCCAGTATCTTCAGGCATTCCCTGCCGTTTCCCGCCTGCAGGACCCTATGGCCCTGCTTGGTCAGAATATCCTCCACCATCATCCGCATAAAATCCGAATCGTCCGTGATCAGAACCCTTTTGCTTTCTCCCTGTGCGGCAGAGGGAACGTAATCAAAAATACTGTCTGCCTGGCTTTGATTCAATATGTCGGCAATATCGTTCTTATCCCAGTTCAAGTCACTGCCGGAGCTGCCAAAAGGGCCGATCCCAAGCAGATCGTCTGCCGTCACAAATAAAGCACTGCAAATTTTAGGTATCATGGCGATGTCCGGATAAGAAACTCCCATCTCCCATCTCGAAACCGCCTGGGGCGTAACATTCAGTTTTTCAGCAAGCTCCGCCTGAGTGAAATCCCGTTTCAGACGACAGCGCTTGATCACTTCTCCAATATTCATAGCTTTCCTCCGTTTTCACAATGTTTTGTCCGGACATCATTAGCTTACCACGCAAAAAACATCGGCGTCAAACAAGCGCTGCTTGTGATCGGAGGAAGCCTTCGGCTTATCCATCAGATCAGCTTTGCCTTACAGGACATTTTTTCCACCTCCAGCCGAAAAACGGCTGTTCTTTCCAGCATCCTGTCGTCATAGTCCCATTCCGCTTTTCCCGTAGCCTGCCTCATAACGGCACCAAGTCCCATTTTCTTCTCTCTCCGATCCGCAACAAGGCATAGCCTCCCCGTACCGATCACGCTCTGAAATTCTGCAGAAAAGCTGCATACATTTTTTCCCTCCAGCAGCTTATACCTTCCGTCGATCTCAAAGCCCACGGAAGGCTCTGCCCCGGCAAGTTCAAATTTCCGGCCCGCACATGCGCCGTGAAAATAAAAAAGTATTTTCCCGCCTTCCATTAGACAGCCGTAATTTACAGGTACAATATAAATCTCGCCCTTATCGTAAAAAGCCACCCGCAGAATCGTCTCCCGCAAGATAAACCCTTCTATTTCTTTTTGATCCGTAATTTCTCTGTCACTTCGTCTCATTTTATAAGACCTCCGCCAAATACTTTGCAATACCATCCTCGTCATTGGTGCCGATCACGAAATCCGCTTCCCTTTTAACCTCATCTATGGCGTTCCCCATGGCAATCCCCATTCCGCAGATTTTAAGCATCCCCATGTCAGCGTAATCATCCCCAAAGGCCATCACCTGCTCCGGTCTGATCCCGCAGACAGAACATGCCGCCAAAACAGCCCGCTCCTTTGTGGCTTCCCTTTTGGTAAATTTATACCAGTAACCATCAGAAAAACGCACGCAGTCGCACTCCCCAAGCTGTTCCTGCAGCTGTGCAGCCTTGTGATCCTCAAAAATCTCCACACACATTTTTAAGGAGCTTTCCTGAAAATCCTGAAAATCCGTATAGACACTCTCTCCCCAGCTCTTATCGTTATTTTTCGGATCAGTCCTGTAATTCCAGTAATGCGTGCTTACGGTGTCGATGGTAATCTGGCAGTCAGGGCCGCAGACGTTTCTGGCCGTTTGGATCATCCGGCAGGTTTCTTCCCCTGAAAATTCTGCCCGGTACACATACTCCCCCTTAAATTTCACCAAGGCCCCGCCGCTTACAATCAGCAGGTCAGGCTGCAGCTCATCCAGGAACGATAAGGTATTCTGCTCTCCCCTGGATGTGGACACGCCGATCAATATGCCCTTCTCTCTGCATTTCTGTAAGGCCTCCAATGTTTCCTTATGAATCGTCTTATCGCTGCAAAGCAGCGTACCGTCCAGATCAAACAGCATCAGTCGATATATCATGATCTTTCTCCCTTGCCAGCATCGTTAAATGTTCCACAATATCAGGATTCCAGTGTATAAGCGCCGGCAGCTGCTTACAGGGGAACTCATCACATAAACCGCAAAATGGAGCATTGTGCTTTCTGGCACACTCATGCACCTTACACCTGCCGGATTCTGCCCATTCCGGAACATAGCCGTCTGCTTCTATGCAGCCCTTGCAGATACCCTCTTTCTTCTTCCGGCAGTCCGTACAGCATTCGCCGCAGGCTGTAATTGTGTTGAAATCTATCTTTTGCTTTTTACTCATTACTGTCCCTTTCCATTCTCAATCGGGCTGTGTGCAATTACCTTTTGACACTATGATTGAAGTGGGACAGAAACCCTTTCAGACCCTGTCCCACTTCCTTTAAAATGCACCTGAAACGCAGACGCCGAATTGGTTTTTAAGTCTGCTTAAGTATTCTTGAAAACCTGTTTTCGATAGCGGTATACCTTTTGCCCCAAAGACCCCTGATAACAGAGCTCTTCAAAGCCCCGCTGCAGAAGCTCCCTGCTTGGCCTGCACTCCCGGCTCTGATCTCCGGGGCAGTCCAATACCCAGCCTCCGGATTTCACCACCCGGAAAATCTCGGCCAGCTCCGCCTCATAATCATCCCCCACCACATGGCCGGACATGACGATGTCGAAGGTATTGTCCGGATATGCCAGGCTGTCCGCCATTCCGTCCACGACCCGGATATTACCAATCTGCTCCCGCCTGATCCGATCCCGCAAATATTCCCGCAGGGTATCCACCGGCTCGCTGGCATAAACCTCTGCCGCCTGACAGGCAGCGGCAAAGGCCAGCCGCCCTGATCCGCTTCCCACGTCAAGCACCGTTTTTCCATGAAAATCAGCCAGCTCAAAAAGCCGCTCCCTGTCCCATGCGTAAATGAAATCGCACTTTGCCTGCATAGCCTCCGGCGTGGTATAGATCACAAAATCCTCCACCGCAGAAAGCACATACAGCTCTGCGGCGCGGACGTCCTGCGGCCCTTCCGCTTTTTGAGCCTTCTCTGTCAGAGCTTCCACAACGGACCGGCCTTCGGGACACTTATGCAGGAAATACCAGCAAACTGCCGGATTTCCCTTAAGCGCAATCCCAAGCTGCCCTGCCAGCGCTTCATCCTGCTTCGCCGCCCTCAATAAAAGTCTGAGCTGAAAACGCTCCATCATTAAAAAGCTGTTGAATGAGTATTCTTCTACCTGAATCCAGTTTAATGACATATTGCCCCCTATGTACCTGATTTTTCGTCAGGTAAAGTCTGCAAGGAGGGCAGTATTTCTATCGCTTACATACCCTCCCATTTACAGTAACCGCCATATTCCTCATATGATAACACCCCTTTCTCTTTTCTTTTCAGCAACGCTTATCACTGACTGCTTCTTTCCTCGCAGCCTGTAACGCCATTGCCGCCCGCCGTTCTTCGAAATCAATAAAATCATCCTTACGGCTGGTATTTATTATATCTACACCACCATGCGGAGTCAACGAAAATCTGACAGAAAAGTACACCCATTGGTGCAGAGCGCAAAGTGGCAAACACCGCTCCTTTCCCATCCCTTCTCAATCATCCAATATCACCGCTCTGGCTCCCGGTGTCACTACTGCGTCCCCCCGGTCATTGATAATGTGAGTGATGCCTGGATTTCCCGTAATCATCACCGTACAGATATGATGAATGCGGATATTCTCTGCCGCCTCCGGAATTTCCATGGCACTGTACAGCTCCACTTCCGCATCCCGATTATACAGATAAATGCCAAGGCCATACGCCTCATGACTTTCCACCGTATCCCCTATCTTTATGGACGCAAACCCGTTCACCGTCCCGTCGTGACTGCGCCACGCCTCCTGATTTGGCACATCATAAGGGATTTCGCACTGGTAAAAAACGATCTTCCCGTCTTCTCCCTCCCAGATTGTCTGGTACTCCTGAAAATGCTCCACCATCAGCGCATAAACAGACACGCCGTCTCCCGTTACCCGGATTCCGTTGCGGGCCCTGTTGCGAGTCCAGCCCACGCCGCTTCCATGGTCCGCCCGCCATACCCAGAAATTATCACCGATCACTCCGTCCTGGTGAATCTCCACACAGCAGTCAACCTCCGTATTATAATCCTTAGCGCCGCCCACGCGGAAAAACAAATCCGCCAGCAAGGTGTTCACGGGTGCCTCCGCGCCGCATGTCTGATCCTGACGATCTGTCTCTTCCTGAACTCCTGCCTCTTCCTGGCCGTCTGCCGTTTCCTGGCCTCCTGCCTCTTCTCCCACTGACAGCAGATGATCCGTTTTTTCCGGTCCTGCATCAAACAGGATGCCTGCTGCCGTGGCGCCTCCGCCTCGCACCTCCAAACAGGAATTTCCCTTCATGGAGCGAAGCGTGGCAAGTCCCGAACCCAAAATTACCGTATTTTCCCTGTCAATTACAAGCGCCGCCTCCAGCTCGTAAATTCCGGGCGTCAGGAACAAATTTTTTCCCTCCTGCAGCGCCTGATTCATGGTTTCCGCCGTGTCTGCCTCCGCTTTGGCAATATAAAAGGCTTCTATCGGTAAAAACTCACCCGGATTCCAGTCCGCCCCCACCACCTCCGTTCTGATTTCAGGAACATAAACCCCAAAGCCCTTCTCCCGATCATAAGTCAAAAAGGGCTTCTCCCTGATCCGATCCACCACAGGCACATTTGTATAAGCATGCTCCGGCCAGGTCCCCTCCGGCGCCTTTCCCTCTTCTATTCCGGCAAAAACCATATTCCAGTTTTCACCGATCCAGGTACTCCAATCGCAGTTTCTGGACAGCCATTGCTGCTGCGTTCCCGAATGAACTGCCAGCTCCACCCGGCTGTCCGCCAAAAATCCACCGCTGGCCCAGCCGTTGCTGTCGTGGAGATAAATTGTCTTTCCGATATGCACACGCCGCATAAAGGTCGCCTGGGACACTGCCCAGGTTACATATTCGCGGACGGATAAATTTTCCACTCCCCGCCAAAAATTACAGGTAGCATTGTGATTTCTGTTGTCTCCCAGCCATCTGGCATCGCAGGTCAGATTGTAAAGCGATACCTCTTCCGGCGAAGCACCCAGACCTGCAATCTGTGTGTAAAATCCAACCCTTGCCTGAATCTTTTCGTCATAGATACCGGGGAAAAAATAAATGGCATACCGATCATCTCCAAACTGGTTTTTCTCCTGTTTCTTCCAGATCTCTTCCAGAATCTCCTGCACCTCTTCCGGGTCGTCCTCCGGTGTAAAAAAGTATACGTTACTGCCGAATGCCTCCAGATGGTAGTTTTGTCGTAAATCTTTCATTTCCGAATTCTCCCCTGCCGTTTGGGGGCCTGCTTCTCGCTGATCTGCTGCGCCCTGCTCCCTGCTTTCCTGATCTATCCACTGCTCTGAAGATATATCTGCTGCTTTCTCTCTTTTCGTTGTGCCGCAGGCACATACTGCCGCACAGACAGCAGCCGTAATACAGAACACACGCAGAATGTGCAGAATATGTCTGGCCTGCCCCTGCAAATACATGCCTCTGCCGCTTTTCATCACTTTCCTAATCCGCCCTTCTACAGGATGCCCGTTCTATCAGCTGACCCTTTATCAAATGAAGCTTTCCGCTGCGATTCCCCTGCATTAACCCGGTCAGCTCCTTCACCGCAGCAATTCCCTGATCCGTAATATGCGTATAAATGGTAGAAAGCGCCGGCACATACCATTGACTCAATTCAATATCGTCACAGCCTAAGACACTGACATCCTCCGGCACGCTGTAACCGGCCTCCATCAATGCTTTAATACAGCCAAAGGCGCTGTCGTCATTGGACGCGAAAATCGCATCCGGCAGCGGCAACTTTTTCTCCAGAAACCGATTCATCTCGCTATACGCCGTCCATCTGTCAAAACGGCCGTTCAGCAAATAGTCCTGCTCCAGCGGATACCCCTGCTCCTGCAAAAAATCTTCAAACCCTCTCTGCCTCTCAATACCGTCAAAAATATCCTCGCCCCTGATCAGCATTAAACGCCGATGGCCCAGAGAAAATAAATACTCCCCTGCTCTCCGCCCTGTCTGATAGGAGTCAAATACCACGCTGGAAATATATTTTGTCTGTATTTCCCTGTCCAGAAAAACCGTGGGCAGCTCCGAATCCTGCAAAATCTTCTCATGCTTTTTCTGAAAGCCGCTGTGCAGAATGACCGCACCGTCAACCCGCCTGCTGAGAAGCATCCTGAGCAGACTGCCTCCGCTGTCAGTGATGAATACCTCCATCTCATATCCGTTTTTGCGGCATTCCTCATACATAGCGTCCACAAGTATGCCGTAATATCCCCTGATGGAAAGGGTAAAAAAACCTACCGTCCCCGTCTCTGAGGCCTTTAAATTCCTCCCATTCCAGTCCGGCATATACTGCATCTTTTTTGCTATTTCTGCAACCCTGTCTCTGGTCTCCTGCTTCATTACTCCCTGACCTGACAGAGCATGTGAAACCGTAGTAATGGATACTCCCGCCTCTTTTGCCACATCTTTTATGGTAATTCGCTTCATTTCCCGTTCATGTATCCTTTCTTTTACAGGAGCTTCTCTCGATCAGCTCTCCCTCTATAGAATATGTCTCTCCCTCTTTCTCTTTCCTCACCAGGCTTACCAGCTCTTTTACGGACAGGGCGCCCTGATCCCTGATGCTGGTCCTGATCGTAGTCAGCGCAGGCGAATACCACTGGCTCAGTTCTATATCGTCACAGCCTAAAACGCTGACATCCTCCGGCACGGCATACCCCGCTCCCTGCAGCGCCTTGATACATCCAAACGCACTGTCATCGTTAGCCGCGAAGACTGCATCCGGCAAAGGCATTCCTTGTTTTAAGAATGTGCTGGTCTCGTCATAAGCCCTTTGACGGTCAAAATAGCATTTCAAAATATACTCCGGCTCCATGGGGCAGCCCCTTTCCCTCATCCGGTCCTCAAATCCCTTCTGCCGCATCTCGCCGTCATAAGTATAATCAATACCGCACAACTCCAGTATTCTTCGATGCCCCAGGGAAAGAAGATAATCTGCCGCCAGCCGACCGCTCTCATAAGATGCAAAAAGCACACTGGAGGCACATTTCTCCCGAATCTCGCGATCCAGATACACTACCGGAAATTCCATCTCCCGCAGCCACTTTTCATGCTCTTCCTTCAGCCCGCTGTGCAAAATTACCGCCCCGTCCACTCGATTTCCCATGAGCAGACGAATCAGATCTCCGTCATCCAGAATAAATATTTCCATTCCGTAGCCGTTGGCCTTGCATTCATTATACATTGCATCCATCAAAATACCGTAAAATCCCGAGATGGAAGAGGTAAAAAAGCCAAGCATACCCGTCCCGGAAGCTTTCAGATTCTGCCCGTTCCAGTCCGGTATATACTGCATCCTGCGTGCTAGTTCCACAATCCTGTCCCTGGTTTCCTGTCTCAACGCTCCCTGTCCCGAGAGCGCATGAGATACCGTGGTGATGGATACTCCTGCCGCTTTCGCTACATCCTTAATCGTAATTCGCTTCAACGCTGATTCATTCCTTTACCTGTGCTTTGCATTCATTATACCAAAACGTTTTTGTTCAGTCAACCGCCCGATTTCCGTGCATGAATTCCGAAACACCTATGAAGTAAGTCCCGGCAGCCTTAGATCCACTTCAAAGCCGCCGCATTCACTGTGCTTTATCTGCATTTCTCCGCCGTGTGCAAATAAAATCTGCCTGACAATCAGCAGCCCCAGGCCATGGCGCTGTTCGGTTGCATTTTCGTCACAGACCATATAATGCGGCTCAGATTTAAGCTTTTCAATCTGCTCGTCCGTAGCCCCGATACCGTCATCGGCAACCGCAACCGTATAAGCATTATCTTCCACACTGACCCGTACATGGATATGGCACCCCTGATCGTTATGATTTATGCTGTTTTGAAGCAGATTACTTACTGCCCGCTTAATTAAGTCTTTGTCAATATTTACAGGACAGAAGGTTAAAGCCTTGTCCGTTTCCCACTCAATCACATACCTTTCATCAATGTTCGTATTGATAAAATCTACCGCCACCTGACGGATCACGGCGATCAGATTCTGTCTTTCGGGATGAATCGGCTGCATATTGTATTCCAGCTTGGACGCAAGATTCAGGTCCTGAATTAAATTTCTCATGCGTTCACTTTGACGGACAATGATCCCTGCCTTTACGCGGTCCTCCTCCGGCAGACGCTGATCGTTTTCCAGCTGGCCCGCGTAACCCATTATCATTGACAGCGGTGTACGTATATCATGGGATACCCCGGCAATCCAGTTTGCTCTTGCAGCTTCTCTTTTTCTGAGCTGTCTGTTTTGCGTCTGCAAAATATCTGAGGTCTTGTTAATACTTACCGTCAACTCCGACAAAAGCCCTTTTTCTCTGACATGGACCTCTTCGTTTGCTGATAACGCCTGTATTCCGCCGACAATCGGCTTGACGGATTTCAGTAATCCGGAATTAGCGCTCATGTAGATAATAAAAATTAATATTGCGTTTATCCCCAGCACGGAAAGGATTGTTTTCGGCAGGTTGGCAATGAAGTGATAATCCCAGCTGGGCCACCTATGTTTCCAAAAGCTGTCTCTGGGGCAGCCGAGTACCACCAGCCCGTTTTCCGCTTCTCCCGTAAATGTGGGATACCCGTCTATATAGCCACGAGTCAGCCGCGCTATATCCGACGCAGAGTATGACATCGGGACCGCTTCGGGAAGGTTATCCGTCTGCCATACCACCTGCAGGGTTGTATTATCAATAAAAACTGCCCACGCATTTGATTCCTGCAGCTCATGCGCCGCAGCTTCGTCTAAAACATACCCGCTTTCCCATTTTGACAGCTGATCTGCAACCTCCTGCGCCGTCTTCCAAGGATAAGCATTGGGGGCCTGATTCAACGTATACATCCCCAGTAAAACAAAGTTTAAAATAATCAGCAGTATTAAGGACAGAAGCATAATGCCCACAAAACGACGGATTAATTTAGGTATACTTTTCATATCACCTGCCCTCCACAACAAGCTTATATCCCAAGCCCTTAATGGTGATCAGGGAAACCGGCTGAGACGGATTTTTTTCAATCTTCTCTCTGATCCGGCGAATATGCGCCATCAGTGAATTTTCATAACCGAAGGGATTATCTCCCCAGGCCGCTTCACACAGAGCGTCAATCGTAACGATCCGCCCTGCGTTCCGATACAGCGCGGCAAGAATTTCGTATTCTTTCGCCGTAAGCGCAATATGCTCTCCGCTCTTGATAACCTCTGCCCGCTCAAGATCAATTTCACTGCCACTGAGCCTTATGAGTGGATTTTCGGTCTTGTAGCTTCTGCGGAGGATGGCGTTTACACGGAATAAAAGCTCCTTTGGCAAAAACGGTTTTACCATATAATCATCCGCTCCAAGGCCAAAACCACGAAACTTATCCTCATCCTCCCCGCGGGCCGTTAAAAACAATACCGGATAATCCGCGTCTTTTTTTAGCTGCTCCATCAGTTCAAATCCGTTCCCGTCAGGAAGCATTACATCAAGAATTGCAAGCTCCGGCCGGTAATTTAAGGCGACGTCAATCGCTTCCCCTGCCGTTTTTGCCGTTCTTATATTTTCGAATCCGTCTTCCTTCAAAATGGAAACCACCAAGCTTAAAAGCTCCTGCTCATCATCCACAAGTAAAATGCGTTTTTGCTTCAGATAATGAAAACTCATACATGCCCCTTCTTCCTATAATATTTGAGGCCATTCGGCCGTTTCCTGCCTCGAATAAGGTTATTATATCATAGATTTTCAATTTTTCCCTGACAGGGATGAAATGTAAGGTAATTGTAAGGACAAGAGAAGGTTAGCACAAGGCTGCGCTGTTACAATGTATCTGCATGGCAGATAATTGCCAGAAAGGAGCCAATACAATGTACATGATTGAAACCCAAAATTTAACGAAGTCGTATGCGGATTTTACCGCCGTTTCCGGTATTAATCTGCATATCCCAAGGGGCGCCGTCTATGGCTTTCTGGGGCCCAATGGGGCAGGAAAATCCACTACAATGAAAATGTTTTTGGGCCTTACCAGGCCAACCGACGGGACATTTACGATTGACGGGAAAACGTATCCCGAAAACCGGGTCCAGATCTTAAAGGAAGTCGGCTCGTTCATTGAAGCCCCTGCCTTCTACGGAAATTTAAGCGGAGAAGAAAATCTCGAAATTATCCGTAAAATACTGGGGCTGCCCAAAGCCTCCGTATCGGAAGCTCTTGAAACTGTAGGTCTAACCCAGTATAAAAAGCGGCTGGCAAAAAAATATTCTCTTGGAATGAAGCAAAGATTGGGTCTGGCCGGTGCATTCATCGGAAAACCGCCAATCCTCATCTTAGACGAACCTACAAACGGGCTTGATCCGGCAGGAATCCACGAAATACGAACACTGATCCGCTCTTTGCCTGAAAGGTGGGGCTGTACCGTCCTGGTCTCTTCACACCTGCTGTCCGAAGTAGAACTGATGGCTGATACAATCGGTATTTTAAATCACGGGCACCTGTTGTTTGAAGGAACGCCGGAACAGCTCAAATTTGACGCTGCTTCCCGTATGCTTCCCACGGATAATCTGGAAGACACCTTCCTGGCCTTGATTGATGCCGACAACAAGCTCAGGAGGTGAGATGCTATGAGTATTTTGACAAGCCTTTCTCTGGAATGTAAAAAGATAAGGAGAACCGGATTTTTACCGGCATTTTTATGCGGCGGTATCCTGGCTGCGGCGGTCCCGGTTGTCAATATGGCGGTCCGCTCGGAAATGTATCTTGGGAAGCCAGGAAATCCCCTGCAAATTCTGCTTGACGCCAACTGGCAGTTGACTGCAATGCTGAATGTTCTGCTCGTTGTCGCCGGAGCCTGTCTTTTATATCATATTGAATATGCCGATCATGCCATGCAGAAAATAAAAGCCCTGCCCGTCCGTGAAAGCTTTTATTTCTTAAGCAAGGCCATTATACTGATTATGATGAGCTTTTTTGTGATTGTAATAGAAGCCGGAGCAGTTTCATTTTGTATCTGGCATTGGTTTAAAAATGCAAGCTTAAACCCAAGTGAGCTGTGTAAAAATTTCGGATATTTGTTTGTGCTGATGCTGCCCTGCATTGTCCTTTCGCTTCTTATTTCGGAAGCCTGTAAAAATATGTGGGTATCGCTGGGGATTGGCGTGATCTGCATATTTACGGCAACGATGCTGCCGGCAGACAGCTTTACGCTTTCGCTCTTTCCCTATGCCATGCCGTTTCACATATATGCGGATGCCGACATCACACAGTCCCTGCACTATATCCAGGCAGCCGCCGCAGAGCTTGCCGCTTTGGGACTGGCGCAGTTATTGTTTATCAAGATAAGGAGGTCCTTCGAATGAGTTTTTTATCACTGATCGGCGTGGAAGCGGTAAAAATACGCCGCTCTAAAATCCTGCTGATTTTAGCCGCAGCTTCCGTTATTCTCTGGCTGCCCTCTATTTTAAACGCCAAAATGAATTTCAATATGCAGGCTGAGGGAATTTCTCCGGAAAATAATTTCTTTATTCAGGGCTTTATGGGAATGTGTTGGTTTATGTTTCCCGCAGGCATGGTAGTGGGCACCGTTCTTTTAAGCCAGACGGAAAAAGCAGACAGAGGACTTTTAAAAATGCTTACCTTGCCGTTAAACACAGCAAAGCTTATGTTTGCCAAGTTTGTCATACTGCTGATGCTGGCGGCCGTGCAAATCCTGATGATGACCGGTATGTACTATATCAGCGCCGCCGTCAGCTCAAAGCTGCTGGCCTATCATTTTATCCTGCCGCCGCTGTTTGTTTTGAAGGAAAGCTGCTTCCTGTTTCTGTCCGCAATACCGATGATTGCTGTTTTCTGGATGTTATCGGTCTGTATCGGAACGCCCATTTTTTCCGTCGGCATCGGCCTGGCTTCCATCGTGCCATCGGTCTTAATCATCAATACAAAGCTATGGTTTGCCTATCCGATGGCGTATCCGTTTTTTGTGATTACCTCGGAATACGGAAAGCTTGCCGCAAATCTTGATACGGCAGAGCTTGAACTGATCCCGTGGATACCGACAGCCATAATCATTACAGTCTTAAGCTTAAGCATTTCCTGCCTTTGCTTCGGGCAGGCCGAAAGGAAATAGGATTGTAAACAGCCTTTATGCCGTTGCCGGAGCCGCTTTTCTGGCAATGATGTTCCTATCGAGATGATTCTTTGTGAAAGGTAACGGAAAAGCCGCCCGCATGGTCTTTTCCCGTAAACCTTATCCTTGCGGCGCCGGATAACTGCACCTCATAAACCCCCGGCTGCAGATCCGTATCCGAAAATATGATGTTTCCGGCGCCGTCAGTCATTTCTACCGAAATGCTCCCCTTTGTGGTCTCTATTTCCAGGATGCAGATTCCCGAATCGGCCGGGGCCTGAACCGTCCTGCTCACCATTCCGTTTAACAGCCGATAGGAGGCTGACCACTCCTGCGAAGTATACGACTGTACATACCCCATGCGGACTCCGGAATATTCCGTCCCCAGGCCGGCAATACGGACCGCA
Source organism: uncultured Acetatifactor sp. (assembly GCA_910586485.1). Classification (GTDB taxonomy): domain Bacteria; phylum Bacillota; class Clostridia; order Lachnospirales; family Lachnospiraceae; genus Acetatifactor. The sequence goes on along the minus strand of CAJUIA010000006.1, from coordinate 101,155 downwards.
TAAACGATCAAAAACACCGTCAGGAGTACGGCCACTGATAAAATAAGTGACACAGCCATATTCTTGTGCCCGGCGTCCTTTGTCTGCTCCCTGGCCGCCTCCTGCTCTGCCGCTGCCTTGCACTCTGGCCGCCCGTATTTTCGATTTACAATATAAAGCGGAACAAACATTCCCCCCAGGTACAGACCAATGGCTGTCATATGCAGAAAAAAGGGAATCCATCCGGCAGGAAACAGCTTGTAGGAAAAGGCAATCAGCAGGCATGTGAGCGGCGCCGTTGTCATGGTAACGGCGGACCAGATCCGCAGAGCCTTTAACATGTACGGCCAGCTGCCATTGTGAAAGCTGATCCCCGGCAGACTAAGATTAAAATACCCCTGACTGTATACGCATATCCTGTTTTCATCATAATAGCGCGGAAGCCGTTCCCTGATAAAAAACCAGAAATAGATGCCAAAGCTGAAGCTCAGTGCGGAAAGAACCAGTATTGAGATAATCCCTCCCAAAGAAGCCATAAACGCCGCCGGATCTTCGTTTCCGGACTGCCATTTACTCAGCATCCATAAGCCGGCCCCCGATTCCAGTACCATAAAAAGGACACAGCTGCCAAAAACGGCAATATCATGCTTGCGGCGCTTACCTTTTTCCTCCGGCGTCTCCAGATTCAGGGCCTTTTGCACTAGCTCCTCCACCTTTTCCGCTTTCATCTCGGATTCAGGGTCCAGTTTTCGTCCCTCCAGCAGCTCCGTTACGGAAACCTCCAATGCTTCCGCAAGAGGAATCAATAAAGATATGTCGGGCATACTCAGGGACCTCTCCCATTTACTGACCGCCTTATCAGAGACAAAAAGCCTTTCCGCCAGCTGTTTTTGCGTATATCCTTTCAGCCTTCTTTGCTCCGCAATAAATTTAGAAAAGCTTTCCCTGTCCAATTCATACATAATTTATAACCGCCTTCCTTTTCGCCTCATCCGGATCTCCTGCCGGTTTGCCGCATATAGATTCTTTTTCATTGGTGTTCAGGCTTTATGCTTCATGCCTGTGTGGGAGATGCTTTTATTCTAACGGTCAGCTGCAAAACAGACAACCGACCATTGGTAGAATTCCTCATTTTGCCGCAATTTCCGTTACATAGAAAAACGCCCACTATATCAAGTGAACGTTGTCTTTTCTATATGTGATTTCAGATACAAAATGCGGCGTAGAGCGGAATGGTCTTTTTTTAACGTTTTAAATAAGGGATGCAATCCCGCTTATTCGGCAACGCCCCCTGGCGCCTGCTGACCGTTTAACACGCCCGTGATCTTCTCGATCATCTCGTCTTCCTTCAGGCGGAACTTGATCTCCACTCTCCTGGAGGCTTCCATATCCACCTCCGAAGTGGGATTTCCTGACCCGTCTTTTATGTAAACCGGACTGCTGAAGGATCTGCCATTCACCGTAAGCAGCTGCTGCAGCCTTAGGATCTGTTCCTCACTGAGACCGTTTTCGGCATCCAGACAGAACTCTGCTACCGCCTCAGCACGGTTACAGGACAGCTCCATATTGGTACGGTAACTGCTCTGCGTATCCGTATGCCCTTCGATGATGATCTCCGCAATGTAGCCCCGATACTGGTCCTGCAAAAGCACCCCCAGATATTTGGGAATCATCTCCTGCAGCACTGCCTCACTTTCTTCCGTCAGGGCGTAACTGCCAAACTGAAAAAGCACATCCGAAGAAAACGTGATGGACCCGGTCTGAGCATCCACCTTCATGCCTGTATTGTTAAACGCCCCCTGCAGTGCCCCGATTATATCCGTGCGGATCCCCACAATATCCTGCAGCTCGCTTTTCGTGGCCGCCAGCTCCTTCTGCGCGTTCTCGATTTCCAAATAAGCGTTGTTCAGCTCCTGCCTGGTCAGCGCCGCCTCATCATATGCGGTCTGCAGCTCTGCCAGCGAAGCCGCCAGCTCTTCATTGGCCTTTTCAATCTTTGACCGAAACTCTTCCAGATCTGCCTCCGCCGCAGACAGCTCCTGCCTGGTAACATCCAGATCATGTGTCTTCTGTTTGTAAATTGCCAGTGTGATCGCGATAATCAGGATAAACACCAGCAGCAGCGCCGCCATCATATCGGAGTAAGACTGCCAATAGCTATGCTCTGAAAATGCCTCTCTGCTTTTTCTATTGTTTCTCATACAAATTCCTCATTTGTCCGAAGGTGTAAAGCTGACTGCCTATATCCTGACAGGCCGCGGACATCTGTTCCTTCTGCTCCGACAATTCCGCAAAAAGCTTCTTTTGTTCCTGAAACAGCAAATCCAAATCATTTAACATATCGTTATTTATTTTCGCCATATCGCTTACGGATTCCATTAATTTTCTGCAAAGCTCCGCATTGTCTGCCTGAGCTGCTCCCGCATCGTTTAAAATCAAGCCAAGCTTTTGGAAATTGGCTCCCAGTGAAGAATTCATCTTCTCCATAAACTGATCCACAATGCGCTCCACCCCTGCCGTCTGTTCCTTGCTGACACCCTGGGCAAGCTCCAGCAGCCGCTTCATGGAATTCGCCATATTGGCCTGATATACCAGCATGGCGGTTTCGTTGCCGCCGCTTCCGGCAATCGGCTGAACACACTGCCGAAACACATCCAAAAAGATCTCCAGCCGCTCGTAAGCATCTGCCATAATACTGCGGTAAATAAAATTAAATACCAGTGAAAAGAAGATACCGTAAACGGAGGTATGGAATGCCACCTTCATCCCCATCAACAGCGGTCCCACATTGTCCGAGATGGTATAAATGTCGTCTCCCTGAAAGGATCCCAAGCCCAGGGCAAGACCCAGAAAAGTACCCAAAATGCCCAGACCTGTCAGCGTTCCCGACATACCGGAATTAAAATGGGTCTTACCCACCCGGTCCAGCAGGTCCTCGTTGATATATTCTTCCAGGTCGCAGGTCCCCATATAACCGTTATTGGTCATAAATCTGCGCATTCTCAGCCGGTATCTGCGGAAGGCATCTGCCAGAGGCCTTTCATAAAAAACCTCCTTCCGGTCCCGATAGCTGTTCCACAGGTTTTTACCGCCTGCCTCCTGAAAATCCTTCTGGATCTGCAGCGTCAGCTCCGAAAGCTCATCCGTGCAATGATTCAGCCTGATAAAGCTGATCATGGAAATTAAGAACAATACTCCGATCACCGCCAGAAACGCCACATTAATCGTCAGATTTCCTACGGAGCTGATCTGCCCTGAAAATACGCCGTTCACAAACAGTACGAAAAAAACGGCAACCACGTAAAGGGGAAACAATAAAAAATACAGCCTTCTTCTCATTTGTAGCCTCCATGCTGCGACTTGTTCTTAAGCAACCTTCCATAAATACCAAATGCCGCGGCCGGCAAAGGCATACGCAGCGTTCCTCTGCACGGCAGCCGATAGATTAAAGCCTTCTACCCCACAAAACCAACTTACCATAATTGCGCCTGCAGTTCAATCGCATCACAAGAATCTTAAAAAAAATTTAATTGATATGAATTAAAATGTTTACTTTTGTGCCTCAATAAACTGACGCAGTTTTTCCTTTGGCTGAAAGCCCACACTCCGGTCAGCCAGTTCGCCGTTCTTAAAGACAAGAACGCTGGGCACGCCCTGGATACCATATCTTCCCGCCAGCTCCTGATTCTCATCCACATCGGCGTTAAAGAAATCCACATCTGCCGTCTCTTCCGCCAGCTCGTGAAAAATCGGCGCCAGCATCTTGCAGGGACCGCACCAGGTTGCCGAAAAATCCACTATCGCCAGTTTGCTTTTCATTACTTCCGTCATATCGTTGTTTACAATTTTAATTACCATTTTCTTTCATCCTTTCGCCTGCTTCTGCAGTTGTTTTTGTTAAAGTCTTTTATTTTTGTTTGATGATCCTAATGCTTTCAGTCGTAATCTGCCGGCCATTCTTCCTGTCGTTAAGGACAAGAAGCCTGCTTATCCTTCTCCTGATCCTTGCGGTGTCAACAGAATATCGTGGTTAATTGTCTTGTAAAACAGACTGCGAAACCGCTCCCCGTCCAGAGTAAGCCCCATGGCCCACATGGCCTTGGTTACCGTGGCCTCCAGCGTCATATCATAAGCCTCCATCAAATGAAAATCTTCCTTAATGGCTCTGCCTACCTGATATACCTCCATGTCACTGCCCTCATGAGTCACCTGCGTGGCCAGCATCACGATTTTTCCTGCATCCGTCCAGCGCCGGATCTCGGAATAAAAGGGAACCTCCCCATACTCCGGAAAGCCGCCCACACCGAACGCCTCGATGATCACGCCGTCATAATAATCAAACAGCCTGCTCAAGATACTGCCATCCATCCCCGGCACCAGCTTCAGCAACAGTAAACGCTCGTTCAGCTCATGGTAAAAGCATACCTCGTCCTCCGCCTTTTCCTTATCATCAATATAAAATACAATCCTGCCGTCCCTGATCACTGCCACGGACGGATAATTGATACTGGAAAAAGCGTTATAGCTTTTGGAACGCTCCTTTTTTGCTCTGGTGCCGGCAATGACATTGCCGCCGAAAACGATATTGACTCCATGAGCCCTTTCGTCCGCAGCAAATCGAAGACTGTCCAATAAATTGGTCCTGGCATCCGTCACCGGCAGGTCAATCGGCTTCTGGGAGCCTGTGACTATGATAGGCTTACGGCTGTTCTGAATCAAATAGGACAAAGCGGCGGCAGTAAAGGCCATAGTGTCCGTCCCGTGACAGATCACAAAGCCGTCATAGTCCTCGTAATATCTTTCGATCCAATCCGTAAGCTCCAGCCAATGCTTCCCGCAGATATTGGTACTGTCCAAATTAAAGGGCTGCTGTACCTCCACCTGACAGAATTCCCGATATTCCTCCACATATTCCAGCAGCTTAGCGGCCTCAAACTTAGGTGCAAGCCCTTTCTTTGTGTAACCAGAGGCAATCGTGCCCCCTGTAGCAATCAATAAAATCTTTTTCAACTCAATAATTCTCCGCGCTCACTTCAAAATAGCTCTGAGGATGATTACAGGTCGGGCACACCTCCGGAGCCTGTGTCCCCACTACGATATGGCCGCAATTCCGGCACTCCCACACCTTAACCTCACTCTTTGCAAACACTTCCGACATCTCAATATTCTTCAGCAGCGTGCGATACCTTTCCTCATGATGCTTTTCAATCGCTGCCACCAGCCGAAACTTTTTTGCCAGCTCAGAAAATCCTTCCTTTTCGGCTGTCTCCGCAAAGCCCTCATACATATCGGTCCACTCGAAATTTTCGCCCTCTGCGGCCGCCTGTAAATTGTCCGTGGTGCTTCCGATCCCCTGAAGCTCCTTAAACCACATCTTTGCGTGTTCCTTTTCATTTTCCGCGGTCTTTAGAAAAATTGCGGCAATCTGCTCGTATCCTTCCTTCTTTGCCACCGACGAAAAATAAGTGTACTTGTTCCTCGCCTGAGATTCTCCGGCAAAGGCCGCCTCCAAATTCTTCTCCGTCTGTGTTCCTGCGTACTTGTTCATTTTGATTCCTCCTTCGTGTTTGTTGTTAGAGCTTTTGCTGTGCGGCTCGACACTGCTCTCGCAGTGACTCGCTCACGGGCGTTCGCCCTATGAAAAACGACAGGAATCATTTTTCTTACATGCGAGCATGCCGAAAATGATTCCTGCCGTTTTTCGCACTGCTCATTGCTTACGTGAACATTATACCACATCTGGCACGTAAATAAACAGGAAACATTTGAGTCCCATAAAGCGTACATCTAAATTTTCTTATTACGGAATATCTCTTTACGGAATTTCTTTTACAACTCCCTCATCTGTGATTTCCACATTGACGGATATGTCCTCCAAAAAATCAAAAATGCGGCGCTGTTCTTCTTCCTCCGCCGCATAAACGGTCCGGCAGCCGGTCTGTATGGCCGGAATGATCTCTACCCAAAGACTGCTGCCCTGATCGTCACCGGAAAAATGCAGCTGTACCAGCATGGTGTCCAATGTCTTTTTATTAAACCAGTAATTGCCCAGGCTGTAGCAAATAGGCTTTCCCTTATAATATTCCAGCCCCTGCAGACAATGAGAATGGGCGCCTATGACCGCGTCTGCTCCGGCATCCAGGTATTCCTTTCCCGTATCCAGCTGTACCTGCTCCAAGTCAAAGCTGTACTCCGTTCCCCAATGCACAAAGGCAACACAAAAATCCGCGTTTTCCTTTGCTTCCGCAATCGCCGCCTTATAAAGCTCCGTATCATAACACCGTAATATTCCGGGCTCTGTCTCCGTGGCCTGCGGCGTCATCTTGTACTTTTCCGCTCTGGAGGCCCCCACCAGAGCTACCGTTCTGCCGCCCGCTTCGATATAAAGCGGTTTCATTGCATCCTCCAGTGTTCTGCCCGCCCCAAAATAAGGAATTTCCGCCTCTTCCAGTGCTGTAAAGGTGTCCAGCAGCGCCTCCTTCCCATAATCATAGACATGATTGTTGGCCAGAGTCACCGCATCCACACCCAACAGCTTTAAAATCTCAACCCTTGACGGATCCGCCCGGAAGGTATATTTCTTCCCTTCTAAAGGCGCTCCCCCCGTGCTGTAAGTAAACTCATTGTTCAGGCACATAATATCCGCATCGTTCATATACGCGATCAGCTCTGGAGAAATACAGTCATAAATACCGTTTTCCTGGCTGTCCATAAAAAGCGTTGTGGCGCTGCTTTCATCCAGATTTATATCTCCGGCAAAGCAGATCGTAAATTCAAACTCGGATATTTCCGTCTCTTCTCCGCCAGGCTCATGGCTCGGATTTTCTGCATTCCGATCCTCTGTATCCTGATTCTCTTCACCTTGGGACTCTTTGCTTTGATTCTTTGCATCCCAGCTCTCTTCACCTTGGGACTCTTTGCTTTGATTCTCTGCATCCTGATTCCCTGCACCTTGGGACGCTTTGCTTTGATTCTCTGGATTCGCAGGCTCTCTGCCGCCCACGCGTCCACATCCTGTTAGCAGCAGACAGCAGCAAATCAATGCGCCATATATACGCAGTCCCTTCCTCATGCCCATAGCTCTCTCTTTCTTCCGTATTCATAAGACCACATATCCGTTACCTTTGCCGACTCTTTTGTCATCAATTACAAAGAATTTAATAATCCGGCAAGCCCCTGCTCTTCGAAAATTTTCTTATAATGCCCGATCTCATCCCTGATAATGCTGTCGATCATCTGCATTCCCAGCAGCTCCACCGGTGCTTTGTCATCAGTAAGAATATTTTCTCCGGCTCCATATGCTGTCAAACCTGAGCGGATTTCTCTCATCAAATCCCGCAGCTCTTCATTTTCCTGTATATCCGTATTAGCTTCCAGATTTTCCAGCATCGCCGGATTCGTAGAGGCAAACAGCTCCCTGTTTGTGCAGAAAGGTACATCCACCACATATACCTCCGGAAACACTTGGGAAATCGTATCCGCCAGATAAGAATTTATATCCTCTTCCAGATGTTCAGAAGAGTGCATGTTCATATTGACCACCATCACCCCGCCTTCCTTTAAATGCTCTCTTACCAACGTAAAAAACTCCGTGGTTGACATCTGAAAGGGTATGGTAATGTCCTGATAGGCATCCACCATAATGACGTCATACTTGTCCTTCACCGCCTGCAGATAAGCTCTGCCGTCGTAGGTGGTTACCTTAACTTCCTCAGGAAGAGCAAAATATTCATAAGCCAGATCCGTAATCTTACTGTCAATTTCCACCCCCTCTACCTTCGCTCCGTCAAGATAACGGCAGCACTGACCGGCAAAGGTGCCAGTGCCCATTCCCAAAATAAGAATATCCAGCCCTTCCGTTTCCTCCACCATGTACGGTGCAGCCAGAGCATAATCATAGTAAAGCCCCGTCAGGGAATCCCCCTTCATAGCCACGGACTGCACCCCAAACAGCACATTGGTGGAAAGGATAGTGCTTCTGGCCGTATCCCTGACCTGCAGATAGTTATAAATAGACTCTCCTTCATAAGTCAAATCCTGTTCCCAAAAGGCAAAGCTTGTAGAATGCCCAAATATACTGCACAGGATAACCAGCACTACGGATACTGCCGCTTTGGCCGCCTTACGCTTTTCGGAGATAAAATAAATCAATCCCAGCGCCAGAAGAATGGCTGCAAAAATCAGAAAGGTAACGGATGTGCCTACTGCCGGTATGGAAATAAAGGTGGGGACAAAGGTTCCGATTATGCTGCCTATGGTGTTAAACGCCCCCAAGGTACCTATGGTCTTTCCACTCTCATCCAGATTTCCTACCGCATATTTTGCCAAGGAAGGCGTTACCGTACCCAACAGAAACAAAGGAAACACAAATATGACCATGCAGCTGATAAAAGCCGCAATCATCAGGAACTGGTTGCTGACCGTAATAATCAAAATTCCCGAAACCGCCACTATGATATATTTTCCAAATACCGGTATGGCAGCAATCCAGATGGCCGCAATCAAAATCCTGCCATAAAGCTTGTCCGGGTTCGGATTCCTGTCGGCACTTCGTCCGCCCCAGACATTCCCCAGGGCCATGGCAATCATGATGGTGCCGATGATGATGGTCCACACGATCTGGGATGAGCTGAAATACGGCGCCAGAAGCCTGCTGGCCCCCAGCTCCACCGCCATGACGGACATACCTGCAAAAAATTCCGTCAGATATAAATAAATCTTATTTTCCAAAATGCCTCGCTTTTTATCCATTTTCCCTTCTGCCTCCCGGTATCAATATTTTATCTAAAAAAGTTTTTTACCTGGTGTTGTCATTATTCTTTTATCCAGACAGTAATTCCTTTTCTGAGAGCAACTCGGCCAAACTTTGCCATCTGTTGGCTGCTATTACCTTTCTGTTGTTTCAATGTATAGATCGTTTTGACTTTAAAGCCAAATTGTTCCGCAAGGGAGGAACTCAAAAAGTCAACTGGAATAACTTCTCCACCATATCGAACATTGTCATTAACAAATGCTACCGTAGCTCCTGGCTTACAAACTCGGTAAAGCTCAGCATAAATAAAGGCTAACTCGGTGAAATAGCCTTCCACCATACGAATGACACCATTGTTATTTAAGTCACCGTTCTCTTTTCGTTTTGCTAATGCAGCCATTACTTCTGCAAAAGTGTTGTTTTCTTTAATCACTGCATAAATATAGTCAAATCGTCTAGATTGTCCGATTGAAGAATAGTAGCCTCTTAGACTATCCATTTTTGACTTGCTTTCAACAGTACATGACAGAAGTCCTTGACGCAAGCCTTTGATTTCTTCCTCACCGAGACCAAGGTAAACAAGCTCTAATGCGTAAATTCTTGTGTAATCGTACCTATTGCAATACGGAGGTGATGTAATTACGCCCTTGAGCTTATTATCCTCGACTAATGGAAGCTCATACAAAACGCTTCTTGGGACAAAATGTATCTCAGCACGTTCAGTATCAACTCCGTTGTTTTGAATCAATTCAACATCCGCAAGAACATGGGTTAATTCGTCGATGATAATCGCTTTAGAATTAAGGATTTCCTTTCGAACATATTTTTCAGGAAACAGTTTTTGCCCCTTGGATGCTCTGGCTTTGTTTGCTTCCTGCACTTTTGGAGACCTGCAATCCCATCCGAGATATTGGCCCGATTTCGTTGTATAACTACATCTTTCAAGAGAGTTAATAATGCAAAGTGTAAGCAAATTTTTAGCCTCTGGGGAATAAGCTGACTGTTCATTCCAGTCATGGATATAGGCTAAAAACCGTTCATTTTCTTGAGGGTAAGCATTTCGAGTTATAGTGATGTACGGTGTGGATTTATGATAATCTTCTGGAACAATCAAGTTCAATACGTCTTCGATCAAATCTTGAATTTCACTGACATTGTATCGCATTACCGCAGTCTTCGCTTTGATGGATACCGCAGAAATGGGCAGCACATCATATTCAATGCAGTTTATACCACGCATTTGACAGACCAGTGCTGTTGTTCCAGAACCCATGAATGGGTCCATAACCCAATCACCAGCAACAGCACCCATTTCATCCAGCAAAATATTGACAAGATTAGCAGAGAAGCCCTCCTTATATTTCAGCCAACTATGAAGTGCATCTTTCTTACTTAACTGATAGCTTACACTTTGACGATTAAATTTCTCTGTAACTTCCAGAAACTCGGCATACTTCTTTTCTAAGTTTTGTCGCTCATTCTCATTATAAAAATTGTTTGCGGAAAAACTGTCAACAAGATAATCAGCTATCGGCTTGTTGAATAGTTTTAATTGTTCCATCATTTGCCTCATATATCAAGCAGCCAGTTGCAATATTCTACAAGCTGGTTTATATTAGTTAAATTTGCTCCGTTTGTCATTGTTCCATTTATAAGCTGTGAATAGATTTCGCCAGCCATAGCTCTTTCTATAGCAGCTCCTACAAAAGAAGTCTGAATACATAATCCATTCGCAGCATAGCTGGTACGGATACGTTCTAAGGCGGTATTAGCTGTTTTCCAATGCTCATCTGCTCCGGCAGGGTCAATGCCACCCTTTAATTCGCCAAGCATTATTGCTTTCTCTGGATGGCTTTTAGCGATTTTACCTTGTTCATAATCGGCTTTATCCGTATTATAAAGACAAATATCAATATTTTTCTTGACAATAGCGTTTGTCATATTAAATGCCAAAACTCTTGTTCCGTGTTCGTTTGTCCAATATAATGCTTTAAGTGTTTTCTCAACACCAGCATCATCACTACGCTTTGCAAGCCATTTAAATGTGCTGTTGCTCCCATCAACCCACTCATAAGCAATACCTCGTACATTCAGACACGAAAGAATGCAGCGAACAAACTTTTCTTGACCCATAGCACCAATTCGATTACGCATTGTTCCGCCAACAGCATCTCCCTTTGTTAACAGAAATCTGTAAATAGTCTCATCTATATATGCAGGGCCCGCAGGCTTTAGAAATTTATCAATCAATTCTTTTATAACAAGTGTATGGTCTTCACTATTGAGGTGTTGTAAAGACTTTTCAGATAAACCCGCAGCAGTAAGCATAAAAGGACGAATTGACGGCATATTCAAAAAGTCATCGGGCCCTTTTGTATTAAGATACCATAGATTTAAAAGCTAAGGCCTGCTTTACATAAGGATCTCCAACCATGTTTTTCTCAAGAGCAATAGCAAGGAAACCTGCTCTTGTTTGTTCGTGTGTCGTTATTAAATCCTCCAAAGAGGTAATGTATCTATTCATATCAATCTCCCGCCTTATTCTTTTGTTAGTTCAATAATATCTTCGATATTACATTCTAATACATTGCCTATTTTATCTATCAATAGTTTCCACAATTTTGAATAGCTGAATAGCTGACTGCCATAATAAGTCCTCTGTTTCTGAAACATTGCTTATCATTGTATCATCAGCAAACCTGAAATTCAATATAAAATTGCGAACTTCAATCTGCCCTCGACTTATACATTAATATGCCCATCGTCTCAACCTTCCTGATGCCGGAAGCGATACTTGCCTTTTCCATGTCCGGACACCGGCTCAATAATTCCGTGCTCTGCCATTTCCCTTAAAAAATCGGAGGCTCTGGATGGTTTAATATTAATTATCCGCATCACATCAGACCTTCCAAAGATTGTCTGACCCGGAAATGCTTCGCGAAGTTTCAAAATGTGACTTGCTGTTTTCGACTGAAACGATTTTTCAATGTCCGGTTTTAGTACCTCAATGTCCGGTTTCGTCATTTCAATGTCCGGTTTTTTTGTTTCTTTGAACGTTCCACTAATATGCAATGTCCGGTTATGAAGAGGATTGCGCTCATTCAAGAGAAGATTGCGGAGGAACAGTTCAAGGAACTCTGTTGTTTCGTGAACACCATTTTTCAAATCATTATAATTTGCCCTGACGAGTGAATTTCGAAAATACCATGCGTTCTCGGCAAAAATATCATTTGTTACATCAAAGCCCAGCGTGCATAAATACTTGATGAAAAACACCGCTGTCGTTCTTGTGTTGCCCTCGCCAAACACATGGATCTGCCATAGTCTGGATACGAATACGGCAAGATGGTGGATGATTTCATCCATCGTGAGATTCTTATAAGAAAACTTCTTCTCCTCCGAAAAATCGTAATCAAGCGTCGCACGCAGCTCCGTGGCGCTGCCATAAAGCACGGTCGCTCCGTTCAACACCCATTCCTTCTTCGTGATGTTGTAATCCCGGATTCGTCCAGCATGAGAATAAATGCCAGTAAACAGCTTCCTGTGAATGGAAAGATACTCATTTGGAGCAAAGCTGAAAGCCTTCTCTGAAAGAAGCGTAGCAATTCTGGCCGACACCTTATCCGCTTCCTCAGTGCGGTCATCTGCGTCACGGGTAGGATTTTCCTCGTAGTAGGTCTGCAAAAGTGCGTTTGCCTCTTCAAAGGAAATCTCGCCCTCGATATTCCGGACGGCAGTATGCACCAGATATTCCGATGTTTTCAGTCCGTCTACAGCCTGCAGACCAATGGCCGTATGCCACGCATAACCCTTGTCACGCTTGTCCGGCTCAGACTCTTTGATGTATTCCTTAAATGGATCTTTATTCACTCCATATACCTCGCTGCTTTTTTGTTCTCATAAGAAACCCACCACTTCCACAGGTAGCATCTATCAGGACGTTATCTTTGATACAATGTGCTTTTCCGGCAAATGTGCTCCAGTGCCTGTGAAAAGATAAGTTACCGCAGAGCGTTTTGTCTGCCCGATACAGAATTTGCCCGCCTGCCCGAAAGCCGCAGTATACTTAAGCTTTCGAGGCTATTTCCCTTCGCCCCTTGACATCATTACTACCGCCTCCACATGTTCCGTAAACGGAAACATGTCCACCGCAGCACACCTTTTTACCATATATCCTTTTTGCTTCAAATACTTTAAATCCCTGACCAAAGTATCCGGATTACAGGAAACATATACCACCTTACCAGGAGAAAGCTTTACCACTGCATCTAAAAATTCCTCACTGCTGCCGCTCCGGGGAGGATCCATCAGAATCACATCTGCTTTCATGCCCTGCTCCGCCATATTCACCAGAAACCTTCCGGCGTCATTTTGGTAAAATTCTATGTTTTCCACCCGGTTACACCTGGCGTTATTCCGGGCATCTCTCACTGCATCCGGATTCAGCTCCACCCCTATCACTCTGGCCGCCTTCTCCGCCGCCACAATGCCAATGGTGCCTGTACCGCAATAGGCGTCTATCACCGTCTCTTTACCGGTAAGCTCCGCATAATCAATGGCCTTTCTGTACAGCTTTTCCGCCTGCAGCGGATTTACCTGATAAAAGGATCCGGGTGAAATCCGAAAACGCCTGCCGCAAAGCTCGTCCTCAATATAACCCTTTCCATAGATTACCTGCTCCCGCTCCCCAAGCACCATGCTGGTGTCCCTGTCATTGATATTTACCACAATAGTGGTAATCTCCGGATGCAGCTTCAATAAAGCCTTCACAAAATTGTTCTTGGAGGGCATAATCGGCGAGGCAAGCACCAGCACCACCATAATCTGTCCGGTCATACGGCCGGTGCGAATCATCACATGGCGCAGCAGACCATATCCTGTATCCTCATGATAGGGCCTTATTTTAAAAGAGCGAAGCAATCCTCTGATGGAGAGGATAATCTCATCCGCTTTTTTATCCTCAATCAGACAGCTGTCCACCGGTACAATCCGGTGGCTCTTTTCCTCATAAATACCGGAAATAATGTTATGCTTCCGGTCCTCTCCAAATACGGCATGTACCTTGCTGCGGTAATGCTCCGGCTCTTCCATGCCGATCATGGCTTCCGGTTTGCAGAAGGGCTCCATCAATTTGCGGAAGCGAAGCTGCTTGGCCTCCAGCTGTTCCTTATATTCTTTCTCAATCCACCTGCATCCGCCGCATTTTGACGCCACAGGACAGCGTCTGCTCTCCCTGCCGCCGTTTCCTGCCGGCATCCTCTTCTTCATTTCCATCCGCCAATCTCCATTCTGTATTGCAATTTTCCTCAATGAAAAGCTTCATTTTCTTCACACTATCCTCCATGTCGCAGCCTTGCTGCGACATAAATCCGGATGAAGAATGCCGTATTTTAGGCATTCTTCGGTGTGAAGCTTTAGAAGTTCTTGGTGAAGCAGCCTTTGCTGCAAACCTTAGAACTTCTCTTCACACTATCCGCTTTGCCACCACCGCCAGCCGGCCGTCCTTCACATGATAAGCACAGGTGGACAATGTGAGAAAGGTATCCCCAAACTGCGCCTCCACTCCTGTATCGTAAAGGGAAAGCTCCTTGATATGGGAATAAAAATCCTCAAATTCTTCCTCGGTATCTGCCTGGTAAAACTGATAATATTTAAAGACATCCTCGTCCGCATTATACACTTTAGATCGGAACACCGCCACTATTTCATAGCTGCGTTCCTCATAAAGGGTATCAAAGGAAATGATTGCGTGTTCTTTATAAAAGCTTTCCTTTAAATACAGATCCAAATCACCGAACATCGCCCCATCCTTCATGTTGTGCCCGTAAATAACAAAATTGGTCCCAGCCTCCAGATCCGCCTGCGCTCTTACATAAAGACAGCCATATTTGCTGTCCTCTCCGTAAAAATCATGATGCAGATAATATTCATCGTCCTCACACTGCATAACCGGATAATCTATCCGCATCCCTTCTATGGAAAGCCAGCCTGCCAGATCATTATTATCTTCATGCAGCTCCATATACTTACTCAGCATGGCCGGAGCCGGCGCTGCCTCGCCCTCCGTTCCATAGGCCTGCAGGCCATCCTCTCCCGGCCTGTATTCTATCAGCTGCTTTGGCCGTCTGATTTCTGATGCGGCATTTTCCTCGGCTTCTTTTACTGTCTCTTCCTGTTTTTTGGCCCTTAAACTTTCTTGCTGCAGCTGATGCTGCCCGGACAAATAATGTTCCCTGACCAGCAGGAGCAGGCAAACCGCAATCACCGCAAGGAGAATTAACCTTACAATATGAATACCCGTTTTCTTTTTCATAAAATCCTTCTGTCCTGCTTTAAAGAACATCCTGATAAGCTTTCACCCTTTCTCTGCAATCAAGGTAAATTCACCCGGTATCCTGTCGTCGGTCCATGCGGGATGCTCGTCAAACCTGTTCAAAACGAATCCGCTCTCTATCACGGAATTAATAATCTCACTGATCGTATACTTCCGGTAACTGCACTTTGGCATCTGCTTTCTGATGCTATCTTCAAAAAAGCGGGCATGAGCCATTTCTCCCTCAAAAACCTCCGTGGAAAAATAGCTCATGGATGGCTGCTCCAATTCCAGCAGATCCGCAATCTTCGTAAAAGGATGAAAATCACTGCAGATCATTTTCCCGCCATTCTTTAGCAAAGAATACATAATATCCATAAATTCATTTATATCATGGAAGTAATGCAGGATACCGCCTTCCATAAAAACCACATCAAAATGATTTCCGTATTTCTCCAAGTCTATTTCCAATACATCGCACACTTCAAAATCCATGCTGACTCCGGCACATTTTGCAGTTTCCAAGGCATATCTCCTGTTGTCCTCGGAAATATCAAAAACCGTCACCTCCGCACCCAAAACAGCCAGAGGCACCGCCTTTTTCCCACAGGAACCGCAGATATTTGCCACCCTGACATCCTGATAGGTATCGAAGTATCCCGCAAACTGCTTCAGCATCCTTACGGGATCCTTTAAATCCTCTTTGGCCCGCTCGGCCGGCATTCCTGACTGCATAACCCAGAATTCATACGCATTGTATTCCCATGCCTTTTTATTTTGTTCACTGTAAGCTATCATTGACTGCCTGTCTCCTTCGTCAGTTTGCAAAAGTAAATAATCATTTTATGCCGGGCTTTCAGCAGCTGCCTGACCTAATACATTATAGTGAAAAAACACGAATCATACAACCCTGGCATGATTTTTATTCGGCGCCGGCCTTAAAATTATATATTGGCTTTATGATATGAGTTATATCAACGGTATCTCCGATATTATTGACAATATCATCCATCCCCTTATACGCCATCGGGCACTCATCCAATGTGGCCCTGTTTACGGATGTGGTATATATTCCGCTCATCTGATTTTTAAATTCGGACACGGTAAACGTGCTTTTGGCCGCCGCCCGGCTCATTAACCGCCCCGCGCCATGGGGGGCCGACTGATTCCAGTCATCATTTCCCCTGCCGACACAAATCAGGGAACCGTCCCGCATATTAATGGGAATCAACAGCTTTTCACCTTTTTTGGCAGACACGGCTCCCTTTCTTAAAATCATGGCTTCCGTATCAATGTAATTATGAATCGTTGTAAATTGTTCAACCACATGGAGCTTCATGCCGTTTATGATCTCATCCATCATCGCCCGGCGATTTAATTCCGCGTATTCCTGAATTATTTTCATGTCATGAATATAGCGGTCAAACAATTCTCCGGATACATATGCTAACTGTTTGGGAATATTTGATGAACCGCTTAATGACTTAAAGCCCTCTTCCTGATAATAGTTTGCCACCTCCAGCCCTAAATGGCGGCTTCCGGAATGCACCACCATATAAATATTGCCTTCGTCATCCTGATCCGATTCTATAAAATGATTCCCGCCTCCCAGACTCCCCAGGCTCTTCTCCGCTCTCAAAGGATCAACATGCTTATAGCAGCACAGCTCTTCCAGATTTATTTTGTCAAAATATCTGTGCGTCTTCTCTCTAACCTGAAACCCGGAAGGTATCCTCTGATAAATCAATTTATCCAGCTTCTGCAGCTCGATATGCGTTTCCTTTATTTTGATAACTTCCATTCCGCAGCCAATATCTACTCCCACCAGATTCGGAACAATCTTATCCCGGATGGTCATCGTCGTTCCGATCGTACAGCCGGCCCCGGCATGTACATCAGGCATCAGCCTGATCCTGCTCTCAGATACAAATTCCTGATTCAATAAAAGAAGTACCTGCGCAATGGATGCTTCGTCCACAACATCAGTGAAAATCTTTGCCTCATTATATTTGCCTTTTAGTTCGATCATAAATCCCCCGCTCAAATTTCACTCTCAAAAACTTGTTCTGATCCATTATTTTTGCATTCATTTAACAGTTATGCAGACAGGAATCAACTTACTTCTGATAGCTAATGGTTTCTTGGTAAACTCTATATCAATATGTTTATTATGTATAGTATTGCTGCTGCATTCAAATACCTGTTAAGGCGCATCCCATGACTTACATTCCTTCTCCAAATGCTCAATGTTACTCCATCATATTTTACTGTTAAAATATTCTTGTGTAACTTGTAACTGTTTCTTCAATATTTCCCTCCACATATGAGGATGAATTTCTCCCGAACCCTTTGACACTTTTGTCAATTTGATATTACCAGCAGCATCTATTTTTCGATAGAAATAATGGTCCGTATCCTTATATAGTTCCCATCCATCCCGATCACAAAATCTCTTCAGTTCTTTCCATCTTGGCATTGTAACATATCTCCTATCTTTTCCGGATTATCTGCAATCAATGCTTTAAAAATATAAGGAATATGTTTCTTTCTATTAGGGCTGCGAGAATATATTTCGTATTCATTATAATAGTCCAAAGCATAATCTAATATAGCCCTGCCCATATATAGACGTGCTTCCTGTTCATCTTTACCATTTTCCACAAGATCAATTTCATTAAGCGATAACGTAACGGAACCATCATCCTCAATATATTTCATAACCGTAAAATGATATGCTTCCAAGAGATAAGATATGGTTTCCAAGTTAGAAAACCACATCTTATCCCTTGTACGTTTTATAAATTTAGGTTTTTCATGAATGACACTATCACAAACTGCACTCCATTCTTTCCTTACAGTCGTAGCTTGTTCCATCAACATATAAATCATCTCCTTTGATACCTCCATCATATAATAAAGTGCACACTGTGTCAACAGTGTACACTTCATTATATGATGTTCATCCTGTTTTTATGAAGAGAAATGAGTTCCATCTATTTCATTTTATAATATTTATACCACCTTCTATACAATTCACCATCTGGATTTTCTATTTCCAAATGCTTTCTAATACCAACATATTATATTACTTGATTATTCTATTTTTATAGTACAGCCCTCATATATTCCAACCGGTATATCCTCACCAAAGGAATAATCTTCCATTGTCTCCTTTTCAAATCTATATACTGTAATCATCTCTTTTGGAGGAACAACAATCCAATCCTCCCTAACACTTGCTGTTCGGTATTTAAATAACTTTATAAAATAGTCTATTGGCTTGTTACCAGAAGAGACAACTTCAATCACCCAATCTGGCGCACCATGACATACCATTTTTAGATTCAATCATTACCTAAAGCAATATTTTTAAATATTATTATAATTGCAACAATTTCTTAGCTTCCTCGCCGACCAGCAACTCTTGGGCATATTGTTGGCTATTACCATTTCCTGCTCCGCCACCCTTTACGCCTCTGTACTTGTTTGCACAAATTACATTTATTTTCAAACCATACTGTTTGCTTATTTCATTTAAACGTTCTTGGCATCTTTGACATGGAGATGTACTCAAATAAATAGTAAGCTCTTTTTCATGTAAATCAATATTTTCCCAATCTAGTGTTTCAATATAATCACAAATGGAATCTTCGGCATGATCGCCTCCTCCTTTTGGCATCCAATATTCATAATTGCTCCACACCGCATCACCTCCATGCCCTTCTAATTCAAAATATCCGTATGTATGATACCTCAAACTTTGTTCGGATAATCCCTCTTTCCCCATTATCTCACTTCTATGAGTAACTGCTGCTCTTAACATTTGAACTGGCATTTCTTTTTTATATTGTTTTTCACATAATTCAGCTTCTTTTTCTAATTTTACATCATCATTAATGGCATATTCGCCAATTTTTAATGTCGGCTTTACAAGACCTTTCCTTTGTTGTACTACATGACATAATTCATGTATAAGATGCTTCTCTTGACCTTGCTGAAGAAATACATTATTCCCCTGCGTGTAACCCAATGCGTCAAATTGTCTTGGTTGACTTGAATTATAATGAATCTTAACATCATCAAAAGATAAACCAGTATGATTTTCCATGTACTGCTTCATGCTTACTGGTATCCCTGTAGATTTATCACGATCTCCTTTATGATTTTGTTTCGTATTCTTAAGCGGTTTATCTTTTTTAATATGAGTGTACATTTTTCTTTCACCCCGGACTATGAATCTTAGATTTTATCCTATAATTCCTCTGTCTTAAAGATATTATATCCCTCATAGTAATAACTTACATCAATTCCCTTCATATATACTTCCCTATTATCTATCTGATCTGTTAATACATTCTTCAGCAAAACCTTAATTTCCACATCTCTAATCGGACTTCTTTCCATAGCAAGTAAATAATCTTCTTTATCAACTCTATTCCAGTCTACAACCAATTTTAATTCTTTTTTCAAAATCAAGTCCAACCATATGCGTGTACTTCTTCCATTTCCTTCCCTAAAAGGGTGCGCTATATTCATTTCCACATACTTTTCAATTATTTCATCAAAAGTAGATTGTGGCATATCATCAATATGCCTTAGCGCAGCGTCCAAATACATTACTGGAGCAAATCTAAAATTGCCTTTTGCAATATTTACTGTTCTTACCCTTCCAGCAAAACCATATATTTCTTCAAACAAAAATTTATGAATTTTGACAAGCCCAGAAAATTTTCCAACTTCAAAATCTTCAACAATGTTGCTTTCATATAATTTGATAGCTTTAGCCTTACTTATTTTTTCTTCTGCTCTTGCAAGTTCAGCCGAATCATTAATACCCAATTTATTCTCCAGTGCCATGTTATCCTCCATAAATCTATTATTTCAGTCCTAAAAACAGCTCGTCTTAATGTTTCCTTTTATATCTTCTCTATAGCTTCCTTTATAAGATTATAGTCACCAGCCACCGCCTCAAGTGGTAGTTGGCTCTGCCCCCCAAGGGGCCTTTGTTGCCTGCACGCCTGAAAGACTCTATTCTCCCCAGCATAGCTGGGGATTAGGGCTTTCATTTGATCGAACATATGTCTGATTACCTTTTTATTACCAAACAAAATAGGAAGTGTTAAAACCAAGTAAAATCAAGGCTTTGACACTTCCCATTCTATCGGAGTGGCGGGATTCGAACTCGCGACCTCCGCCTCCCTAAGACGGCGCTCTAACCAAGCTGAGCCACACCCCGAAACACATTTAGCATTATAACGTGTTCCGGGGAAAAATGCAAGCACTTTTTTAAATTCCTTTAAAGCAGAAGGTAAATTCCAATTTCCTGTCCTTGGGCAGCAGATATTCCTCATGTACTCTTGCTCCCCAGCTGTCGTCTCCGCCTACACCCATCTGCACCAGAGCGGCACGGACCACCGTGTAATGCACCTGGGGCAGTTCATAAGCATGGGCCGCGTTTTCCAGTTCATGAGCGGTCCAGGGAAGGGCGGAAAAGCTCATGCCGTTTCCTGCAAAAAGAAGCCCTCTGCCCTTTGCATCCGTCACCCTGGCATATCGCACCCTCGTCTTGTTGCCGCATTCCTGAGGCACCATATACCGGGACAGATTATCAGCTGTCTTGTTACGGTAAAGCCCCAGCCTTGCTCCCTGCTCCCTGTCCGTATAGGTCTCCTCCGGTCCGTTGCCGTACCATTCCAGGTTATCATAATCCGCATCCATTTTAAAGGTCACGCCAAACTCCGGCAAATCCCCCGGAATTCCTGCCGGATCCATGGACAGGGTGCATTCCACGGTTCCGTCCCCGTAAACCCGGTAACTCAATTCACATTCTCCCGCCGGCTCCGCAGGCAGCTTCCATTTGTAGGAAAGTACCGCACAGTCCTCATGGCACAGTACATTGGAGCAATTCTCTACGGTGGCATACATGCTGGCAAGCTTCCACTGGCCGCAGCGCTGCATCATATGATTCCCGCAGTCATTATCCACCGGCGCCCGCCAAAAATCAGGTCTGGGCATGGTCTTCAGCATCTCTTTGCCGCCATAGCGGTAGGATACCAGCCCGCCGCCCCGTGAAAACAACGCTTCAAATTCCGTTCCCCGCACGCCGATATTGCTCTTTCCCTGAATGATTTCCAGTGGCCTGTTCACCGCCACCGGTACGTCCGTAATATATCTGCCTGTCTCCTTCCGGAACACACCCTGCCCGAAGGCCACCTCATGACCTGCCGCCGCCCAGGGAGTATCCTCCTTTAGCCGGAAGGAAACCGTTATGGTATATTCCCCCTCACACTCCGGTATCTGCACAGGCATCGGGAACTCGCCGCGGCAGCCGGGCATTACATCCACGGCGGTCTGCTTCTCGTCCAAAAGCCTTCCCAGCCGTTCCAGACGGACAACGCAGTCAAAAGCGCCGGTACTCACAAACAGATTCTTATTGATAACCTGAAAACTGTCCTCCCGTACCTCCACGGAAATATTTTGATAATTATACTTTACCTCCTGCATCTTCGGCGAAGGCGCTCTGTCGCCGCCGTAAACGATCCCGTTACCGCTGAAATTATAGTCGCAGGGCCTGTCGTCAAAGTCGCCGCCGTAAGCCTGAAATTCCACGCCATAGCGGTCTTTTTTATAAATGGACTGATCCACATAATCCCAGATAAATCCGCCCTGATATAAAGGCTCCCTGTCCGTTAAATCCGTATATTTGTGCATGGCCCCGCAGGAATTTCCCATGGCGTGAGTATACTCACAGCAGATGAAGGGCTTGCTCCGATCTTTTTTCAGCCATTCTTCGATGGACGCAGCCGAAGGATACATCTGGCTCTCAATATCGCTGGTATCCGGATAGCTCCTGTCATGACAGATACCCTCGTAATGAACTACACGTCCCTTGTCATGTTCCCGCAGAAACTGTGACATATCATAAATATTCTTACCGCCGTATGCCTCGTTGCCGCAGGACCAGATTAATATTGCCGGATGATTTTTATCCCTCTGGTACATGGATTCCACCCTGTCCAGCATCATGGCATTCCACTCCGGACGGTTACCGGGCACAATATCCTCCATGGGAATCTGCTTCGCCAAAGCCGCCGTCCAGGAGCCGTGGGACTCTAAGTTGCACTCGTCAATCATATAAATACCCAGCCTGTCGCACAGCTCATAAATCCTGGAATCATTGGGATAGTGGCAGGTGCGGATGGCATTGATATTATGCCGCTTCATGGTCACCAGATCCTGCCACAGCTCTTCCTCGCTGACTGCCCGGCCGGTGCGGGAGCTGAATTCATGCCGATTCACCCCCTTAAATACAATGCGCCTGCCGTTCAGCTTCATCAGCCCCTCGGCAATTTCAAACCGGCGGAAGCCCACCTGTACGGGAATCACCTCCTGAAGCTGCCCGGCCTCATCAAATACCTCCAGCTCCAGCCGGTACAGATTGGGTTCCTCTGCGCTCCAAAGCAAAGGATTTTCTACAGGAATCACCAGGTGGCTCTCCAAGTCCAAAACAGCAGACAGTTCTGCTTTTTTCTGCCTTTCTGTCACCAGCCCGGCATTTGCTCGAAACGAAGGATCAAAGCAAATGCGCTTTTCCTCCCAATACAAAGCGGCACACACCTTTCCTGCCTTTTTTGCTTTTAAGTCCAGCACCAGCTCCGCATTTTTATAGCTGTCATCCAGCAGGGTCTGCACACGAATGTCCTGAATATGTACCGCCGGAATCGTGTAAAGATAGACATCCCTGAAAATTCCGGAAAAACGGAAAAAGTCCTGGTCCTCACACCAGCTGCTGGAGCTCCACTTAAATACCCGGACAGCCAGCTTATTCTCACCTGCCTTTATGTATGGCGTCAGCTCAAATTCAGAAGGTGTAAAAGTATCCTCGCTGTAACCCACATAGCTGCCGTTGCACCATAAGGCCATCGCGCTTTCCACTCCCTGAAAGGATACGAAAACCGGCTGTCCCTGCCAATGCTCAGGCACCTCAAAATATTTCACATAGCTTGCCACCGGATTAAATCTTTCCGGAATCTGCCCCGGCTCCGCTTCCTCCCAGCCGTCCCAGGGATACTGTACATTGGCATACTGCGGCCTGTCATACCCCTCCATCTGGATATGTGCCGGAACACGTATATCCGCCCAGCCTTTGCAGTCATAATCCGCTGCTTCAAAGCCCTTTAAAGCGGACTCATAATTTGGCGCATAAGCAAATTTCCATAGCCCGTTTAAATACAAACGGAAACTGCTTTCATTGCGATCCGCCTCCCTTTTGTCTCGAAACCACCCATGATCAGAATGGGCATCCACCCTGTTTTCCCGAAAAAACTCCGAATCCTTTACTTTGCTGTAATCAAATTGACTCATCTGTGTCCTTCCTTCTTTCCACACCTTTTTTGAAAGCTGCCTTTGCCCATGGTATGAAATACGAAGCGCAGCAGCCAAACTCTCAAGGGTTTTATTGCGGTTATTATATCATGGCAAAAACTAGATCAAAATGGAATTTTTTATTCTCCCCATGTGTTTTCCTGTTCCTTCGTTTCCAGAAGACGTACCAGATACTCCCAGACCCGGCGGGTAGAAGAAATGCTTAAGGTTTCTTCCGTCGTATGAATATCCTTCATATCCGGGCCTATGGAAACACAGTCCAGACTGGTAAGCTTGCTTCCTAAAATACCGCACTCCAGCCCTGCGTGAATCGCTTCCACCTTCGGCTCCGCTCCGTACATCTCTCTGTATACCCGGACCATTTTCTCCCGCAGGGGCGAATCCTTTCGGAATCTCCAGCCGGGATAATCTCCCGTGACGGTATTGGTTCCCCCCGCCAGACCTGTCACCGCCTGCAGCCTGCCGATCAAAGCATTTTTTGCACTCTCGATGCTGCTACGTACGGAGAACTCGGCAATCAACATACCTGTGGTATCAGGTACTTCTACGTTCTCCGTGGAGAACTCGGCGATCAACATACCTGTGGTATCAGGTGCCTCTACGGTCTCCGTGTATTCCGCCGTCAGCGTTCCCGCCTCATATTCCAGGATTCCCAGATTCAGCGAAGTCTCCACCAGCCCCGGTATATCAGCGCTCATGGCCTGGACGCCGTCAGGCAGCGCACAGAGAAATGCCGCCGCCCGGCCGGTATCCTCCGGGCCGGCACAAGCATCCGGCAGCCGCTCCTGCTCCACTGCCTTCATATAAAAACCGGGATCCTTCACGGACAGCTCTCCCGAAATTTCCTTCTCCACACAGCTTACAATACCGGTAAAGGCTTCTCTGTCCTTCTCTTCGATCACCAGCACTCCCACCGTTTCTCTGGGAATGGCGTTATCCGCCAGACCCCCATGGACACCCGCCAGCATCACCGGCATCTTTTCGCACAGCCTCGCCAAAAGCCTTCCAAAGAGGCAGTTGGAATTGCCCCGTCCTTTATGAATTTCTCCGCCGGAATGCCCTCCAAGCAAACCGCCCACTATAATCTCATAAGCAAGATATGGCGCTTTCATTCCTCCCTGAATAATACCGGCCACCATGCCGTCTTCACGGCAGCCTTCGACATCGAGCAGGGATTCACCCTTAAGCGGAAATGTGCCCATGGGCAGCAGACACTTCACCCTGGCACCTCCGGCGCAGCTTGTCAGAAAAATTCCCTCTTCCTCCGAATCCAGATTAATCATGCGGCTGCCCGTGAGCATGGAAAGATCAATCCCCCTTGCCCCGTCCATGCCGACCTCCTCATCAACAGTAAAAATCACCTCCAGCTTTGGATGCCGGATGGTATCCGAGTCCAGAAGGGCCAGGGAAAAAGCCACCGCAATGCCGTCGTCTCCCCCCAGGCTGGTGCCCTCGGCATACACCTTGTCTCCGTCCACGGCCACCCTAAGCCCCTCCTTCTGCATATCAATGGGGCAGTCTTTTCTTTTAACTGCCACCATATCCATATGCCCCTGCAGAATCACGGCAGGCTCCTGCTCATAACCCGGAGAGGCCTCCTTTACAATAATCACGTTTTTCAGCTGATCCTGAATAAAGAAAAGCTTCCTCTTTCTGGCAAAATCCGCCAGATAATCACTAATCTGCTCCACATTTCCCGATCCATGAGGGATCCCGGTAATCTCTTCAAAAAAGTGAAACACGTTTTTTGGTTCCAGATCCGATAATACTCCCATTTTAAGCCTGCCTCCCGTTAAAATTTATTTTAAGGTATCGCTGTTGTTCAGCACAAGGGTACTGTACAAAAACAGCACATCCGCATTGTCAAACTCCACATAATTCCCCAAAAGCTCGCTGGAAAGATAACGAATATCTATCAACAAAATCTCACTGTAGCCCTCAAACAAAAGAGGCGCAATACTGCTTCCGAAGGAATCCCGAAAGATGATCAGCCGCCTGTCCGTGTCCGCACTCTCATTTTGTACCCTTAGCAGAGACTTGGGACCTGCAAGAAACATCTCATAGGGATCCCGGCCCTCTGCCTTTTCCATGTCATAAACAGGTATTTCCTCATTTGTTTCATAATCAAATACCCGGCACTGATCAAATATACTGCTCTCCAGATAACAGATTTCATCCGGAGCCAAGGGCAGCGCAGACTGTCCGTAATACACCCCGTAAAAGGGCGTTTTCAGCGTCTGGACCATATACTCCTCAGAAAGGGAAATACCCATTCCTTCCGCCAGCCTCCGGGCCACATCAAGGATTTTTTCCTGCCGCCAATGGGTGTCCGTTTTATAGTAATCCGCAAGCTCCAGACAGTCATAAATGTCAATATACTGCATATAATCCGTTTTTTCCTGCAGATAACGGGCAAATGCCTGGTAATCCATGGCCGGATAACCCTTTTCTCCGGCCAAAACGGAGTTCTTGTCCGGTATAATGGACAGATACAGCTTTACATTCCGGTCTTTCAGATACTTTTCATAAATATGCCGGAATCTGGAGGCCGCATTGTCAAGAGAGGCTGTGTTCATGGGATATTCCAGCTTTGAAGCATAGCCCTCCGCCAGGTAAATTCCACCTGTGTCCTTCTGTCCCAAAAGATACAGCGCCACCACGGACTTTAAGGTTCTAAAGCTGTCCCTCATGGGAAACTGATCCATACTGCAGCTTTCAAAATCCTTCATGAATTTCCCGGATACAAAGCCGGAAACACTGAAAGACGGCATTGTCTTCAAGGATCTTCTCTCACTTTCTGAGAAAGGAACCGCTGGCTTTAACAAGCACCATATAAATGCCCCCAAAAAGAAAACCGCAGCAGCAAAAACCACTATTCTGTTTTTTACTTTTTCCGTCAATATCCTTTCCTCCATACCGACAGTCTGTCCCGACCACATATCCGCCTCCAGGCGCTACGACAGTTCTATTCTGTCCACAATAACTTAAAAACGAAAATACAGGAACGGATTAAAAGAACCGTCCACAATATAACCCGTGATTACAAGCATCAGCAAGATTAAAAAAACAGGCTCCGCCACGTTTAAAACCAGTGCTGCCCCCTTTTTCTCCCGCAGCCTTTTGATTGCTTCAGAGACCAGCGGCGTCGCCCCGATCATTGCAGCCGCAAGTGTCAGGCCAAAGCTCTTCAAATAATAAAGTGCTTCTGCAGAAACCGCCGGAAAGCCTCCTGCACCAAACATAGCGCCGATCCGTACACATGCTTCCGAAATATCAGCGGCGTCAAAAAGCACAAAGCTTAACAGAACTGCCAATATCACATAAACATGCCACAAGGGCTTTGCCCTCTCCAGCGCATTTTTGAATACAAGCTTTTCCACTGCCAGCAGAATACCAAAAAAAAGCCCCCATGCAATAAAATTCCATGCCGCACCATGCCAAAATCCCGTCAGAAACCAGACGATCATCAGGTTTAAAATCCAGCGGGGCCGTTTCACCCGATTTCCTCCAAGAGGAATGTACACATAATCCCTGAACCAGGTGCCAAGGGAGATATGCCATCTCCGCCAGAACTCGGTAATGCTCCCGGAGACAAACGGATAATGAAAATTCTCCAAAAAGTCAAATCCGAAAATTTTACCAAGTCCAATCGCCATATCGCTGTAGCCTGAAAAGTCAAAATAAATCTGCAGGGAGCAGGCTGCTGCGTAAAGCCAGAAAAACAGCACCGATTTATCGTTTGAAGCCCGGAATATGCCGCAAAGCTCTCCCAGGGAATTGGCTATCAAAACCTTCTTTCCCAGCCCAAAAATAAAACGTCTGATACCAAGGGCACACTTTTCAATGCTATGCCGGCGATGCTCCAGCTGTTCCGCAATGTCTGCATACCTGACAATCGGACCGGCAATCAGCTGGGGAAACATAGCCACATATGCCGCCAGATGAATAAAATTCCTTTGGGCGGGAACGCTCCTGCGATAGACGTCCACCGTATAGCTCAAAATCTGAAACGTGTAAAAGCTGATGCCGACAGGGAGTGTCACTTTCAAAAGCGGAACGGACAGACCCGTGACCGCATTAAAATTCTGAATAAAAAAGTCCGCATATTTACAGTAGCCCAGTAAACCCAGACTGATAACAACGGAGACTGTCAAATATACCCTTGCCCGGCAGCCTCCGTTCTTTTCAATCAATATACCAAACAAATACCCCTGCAAAATTGTCAGGAGCATCACCAGAACAAACTTAGGCTCCCCCCACGCATAAAAAACAATACTCGTGAAAAAAAGCACCGCATTCTTCCACTTCCCCGGTGCCGCAAAATAAAGGAGCAGCACACAGGGAAGAAAGTAGTAAAGAAAAGGAATGCTCGAAAAAATCATGACTTTCCCCTCTGCTTCATTACATAATGGGCTCCTCATAAACCAGCTCCGCAGATTCATATGCCGCCATTGCCCTGGCCTTAAAGGTATCAATGAGCTCTTCGTTTCCGAAAGCGGAAATCACATAATCTCCCACTGTAATTACGATCAGCTTATCAGGGAAGCCGCACATCCACTGACGCTGCATGATATTATCCTTCAGAGCATCCGCCACAGCAGAAACATTATCCGGGCTGCTTACATGAAACGCACCGCCGGTAAAGGTGTTTGCGTTCATCATGTGTACCAGCGAAGCCGCACCGTCAATCATGGATGCAGATGCTTCCGGCAGGCCGAGCGTATAATCCAGCATAGACGTATCCTGAATCCCGTAATTACCGGGGGCTCCGTCTACCATATTTTCCTCGGAAAAATCGCCTCCCATGGCGGAAAACTTCTCGTCTTCCCCGTAACTGTCCCAGATGGTATTCATCAGGGTAAGCGCATCCGGAATATCGGAGTCCTCTCCCCCGTTGTCCTTTCCCTTGCCGCAGGCTGCAAACGAAATCATCATCA
Source organism: uncultured Acetatifactor sp. (assembly GCA_910586485.1). GTDB lineage: Bacteria > Bacillota > Clostridia > Lachnospirales > Lachnospiraceae > Acetatifactor. The sequence goes on along the minus strand of CAJUIA010000006.1, from coordinate 72,789 downwards.
CCACTGCCAAAAACATTGCTGTAAATCTCTTCATAACTAAACTCCTCCTAAAAGTGAAATAAAATAGATGATCATTCGGCCGCTTCTCGCCCGAATATGGTCATTATACCACACTTCACCTCCAATTTATACAGGTATCCGGCAATTTTCTATTCCCACAGTTCTCACTATAAATGCTGCTCCAGCAGCTTCTCAAATTCCTCCCGGCAGACCGGCTTTGAGAAGAAATAACCCTGGAGCAGCGTGGCGTCCATTTTGCCCACAATATCGGCCACGTCATAATTCTCCACGCCTTCCACAATCGAATCATATCCAAGCCTTCTGCACATATTCAGCAGATTATCTATAATTACATAATCAATATCATGCCCCGGTTCGGAAAGCTCCCGCACAAAGGAGTGCTCTACCTTAATATAATCCACATGAAGCGACTTCAGCATCTCCAGCGAAGCATAAGCCGTACCGAAATCATCCAGCGCCACCTTGAAGCCCCTCTTCCTCAGCCTGTCAAACAGAGATGCCAGCTCCTGAGGCTTATCTACCTGACAGCTCTCCGTCAGCTCGATAATGATATTTTTCGGGTCACAGCCATACTTGTCCAGGCAAAGGTACAGCTTATTTTCAAATTCTTCATCCAGAAACTGCTGATAGGACACATTAAAGCTGATCTGCAGTTCCCCGTATTTTTCCCGCCATGCTGCCTGATGCCGGATTGCTTCCTCCATCACCCAGAAGCCCACCTCGCGAATGCCGCCGTATTCCTCCAGCACCTTAATGAATTCCATGGGATAGGAATCCATAATCTTTTCTCCCTTCCAGCGAAGCAAACATTCACAGCCGGTAATCTTGCTGGTTTCCGGACTTACAAAGGGCTGGAAAAACAATTCGAAGCCCTTGAAACCCTTTGAAATGCACTGCTTTATATCTTCTCTGATCGTCTGACTGCGCCTGTGCTGCCTGGCAATTTCTTCCGAGAAAAACACCAGATTTCCCCGGTGGTGCATTTTTGCATATTCCAGGCAATGCTCCAGTCTTTTGATCATCCTCTCCCTGGAATCCGCATCCTCCGGGAACAACAGGGCCCCTCCCGACACGGAAATGCTTACCCTCTGTCCGCTGGCCAATTCCATCACATCCGCCCTTCGGCATACCTCCGCAAAAAATTCCTCCATTACATTCTGATCAGCGCCTGTTCCAATGGCAATAAATTCATCTCCGCTGAATCGGAACAAATTCCAGCCCTTCTCACAGCAATCCTTTAAGATCCTGGAAAACAGAACCAGCAGCTCGTCACCGACATTATAGCCGTAGTTGCTCACAACCTTACGAAAGCCGTCCAGCCCCAGCAGCACGGCAATTCCTTTCTTCTCGGAAATATTGTAGTGATACAGCTCATGGGCGGTTGGCAGTCCGGTAAGGGAATCATATTTATTCTGCCCGTCCAGCCTGGTCATCAGCCCTGCAAATATAATAGGCATTCCGTTCTTGTCCTTAATCACGCTGCCCTTACACTCCAGCCACACATACTCCCCATAGCGGTTCATGGCTCTGTACTGGCATTCATGCCGGTTTTTTTCCCCTGAAAATACCCCGTTTATATCCGCCTCGTAGAGCGCCCTGTCTTCTGGATGAATATGCTCTTCCCAGACCGCTCCGGCGTTTTCAATATACTCGCCCTCCAGGCCAAAATACTCTACCGATGCCATAGACCACCTGGATATATTGGTCTGCATATCGCAAACATAAATATATACATTATCCGACGCCGTTGCAAACGCCTCAAAGAGCTCGTTGTTAAAAATATCACTCATATTAGTAACCCTGCCTTTCCACAACCTGCGATTTCTTGACGACGAAAAGCGTAAGCTTTTTGGCGTATGGGCCGCGGGCACAATATTTGCAAGGTGAACAAGTTCACCTATGAAAATTTATTTTTCACACGAATCCCCCTCCACAGCAGGAACGCTTATTTCTTTACCATAAATATTATCACAATATGCACTTTTTTTCCATATTTTTTCACAATAAACATGCCATTAGGATTTTTCCATAATTTTGCTTGCCAGAGTGCCTTTTTCACTGTAAAATAAGAAAGAAGGAGGTATTATCATGGCTAAAAACAACAATGTATCGCACACCCCAAAGCGCAATATTATCGTGGGTCAATCCGGCGGCCCCACCGCCGTCATTAATTCCAGCCTTGCCGGAGTCTACAAGACCGCCAAGGAAAGAGGCTTCCACACCGTTTATGGTATGCTTCACGGGATCGAGGGATTTTTGGACGAAAAGTATGTAGACCTGGCCACCCAGATCCATTCCGACATGGATATTGAACTGCTGAAACGAACTCCGTCTGCCTTTCTGGGATCCTGCAGGTACAAGCTTCCGGGAATCCATGAGGATCCGGGGCTTTATGAAAAAATCTTCAATATACTGGATAAATTGGAAATAGAGGCATTTATTTATATCGGCGGCAACGACTCCATGGATACCATCAAAAAGCTGTCCGATTACGCCATCGTCAAGGGACATGAGCAGAAATTTCTGGGCGTTCCAAAGACCATTGATAACGACCTGGCCCTGACGGACCACACCCCCGGCTTCGGCAGCGCGGCAAAATACATTGCCGCCTCCACCAAGGAAATCATCCGGGATGCCTTAGGCCTTGCCTACAACCGGAAAATGGTCACCATCCTGGAAGTCATGGGCCGCAATGCCGGCTGGCTGACCGGCGCCACCGCCTTAGCCAGAACCGAGGAATGCGAAGGGCCGGACCTGATCTATCTTCCGGAGCTTACCTTCGACATTGACCATTTCCTGAAAAAGACCGGTGAGCTGTTAAAGAAAAAAGATTCCGTTATCATTGCCGTCTCGGAAGGCATCAAGCTGGCAGACGGACGCTATGTCTGCGAGTTGTCCGGCGGCGCGGACTATGTAGACGCTTTTGGGCATAAGCAGCTTCAAGGAACTGCGGCGTATCTGGCCGGCTTCCTGGGTGCGGAGCTGGGCTGCAAAACCAGAAGCATCGAATTTTCCACCCTGCAGAGAAGCGCATCCCACATGGCTTCCCGTGTAGACATCAACGAAGCGTTCATGGTGGGCGGCGCCGCCGTAAAGGCCGCCGATGAAGGAGACACCGGGAAAATGGTGGTCATCGACCGTATTGCAGACGATCCTTATATGAGCTCTGCAGGCATTTATGATGTCCATCGCATTGCCAACAACGAAAAGCTGGTGCCCAGAGAGTGGGTAAACAAGGAAGGCAACTATATCACGGATGAATTTATCAACTACATTGAGCCCTTAATTCAGGGTGATTACCAGCCCTTCATGGTAAACGGACTTCCCCAGCACCTGGTGCTGAAGATGTAATTTGCCCTTTCCCCCATACCGCCTGCGGCGGCACAAACAATCCTTAAGTTTAGGGCAAATTACCAAACAGCTATTTTTCAAGGTAAAAAAGATTTTCTCAGGTCAGATACTTTGACCTTAGAAAATCTTTTCGCCTTTTTACCTGATACATTCGGCCTTTCCGTCATGGAATGTAAAATATACTTTGTCGATCACCTGTCGTTTTTCCTTACAATAAATCAGGATATTGGTTCCCTCCTGACTCAAAGGGTATCTGCCTCCATCGACGGTAAGAGCGTCCGGCTCTATGCTATACCAGGTCAGGCCCTTCCGTACCGTTCCCTGACCGGCAAGTGCTTCTCTGCCAGACTTTTCCGCCACAAGCTTCCCTCCGTCGGTTACGGTATAATAGTTCTCATTTTCTCCCAGAGCGACAATAAAAACAGCATAATTCTCATCTTCAAGCTCCTGCAGGTATTGGTCATAGTCGGTTATCCCTTTCAGATTTACATCCCTCCGGCAGTGTTCCTCAAAAAGAACTCTCTTTTCCCACTGTGCATCCTCACGTCCGGCCAGCCCTTCGACCTTTAGCCACTCTCCCAGATAGTCGCTGATCTTTTTGGCGCCGGAGACACTCACATGATCCGTGTCGCAGCTGTCATAAGAAAAATCCAGCCCTGCGGCGGCATAAAGCGATTCCTCATTAAAATCCAGATACTCGATACCATGCTCCGCCGCATAGCTGCAAACCGTGTTGTATGCTTCCCGGCTGTAGAACATGGTGGGCGTCTTAACCAGCACCAGACGGATATTCTTTTCTTCACAGAGCTGCAAAATCTTGTCCAGATACACCTCCATGACCGCAACCGTCTCCGCATACTCCTTCTCTTCCTCTTTACATTTACCGAAAGTCTCATAGCCCTCAATGTCCACGTTAAAATCAAGCGGCCGAAAGCCCATCAGCGTCTCCTGTGCCGCCATGGTCCGCAGGGTGAAATCTCCTTCCGAAAGCCCCTTCCACCTGGTATGAAACCTCTCATTGGGAAACAGATATGCAGATAACTTCTGCTCCGGATCCAGTCTGCATATATTATAAATCGCCTCCAGCTTCACCGGCGACCACTTCATAACGTCCACTGCCTTCCCGGTGGCCTCCCCTGCAGTATTCAGCGCCTCTTCTTCGTTATAGGGAAAGAGCATAAAGGTATCCAGAAAAACATATTCCGGCTTCTGAAACCGCAGTGCTTCCTTAAGCCAATAATAAGACACCAGCAGATTTTGCTGCTCACAGCCTAAGTTATAGCTTCTGATCCCGTATTCCCGGTACAGCTCCACAGGCGAAAAGGCCGCAGCACAGTGACTGCTGCCTAAAAACAGCACATCTACGGAATCTTTATCCAGATTATAGAAATCCAGATAAGTGGAGGTGGTAGGCCAGTCGCTGTTATAGTAATATTTCGGAATCAGCAGCCTGTTCACCGCCCCCAGCGAAACCGCCAGCAGTATCAGAAACACAGCCAGCTTTACAGCATATTTTTTATGTTTTCCCATTGCTAAAAGCTCCCGTAAATAAAATTCCTCGCGTCAAATCCCATGCCGTAGGTACCATATACCACAATCATGAGAATACCGCCAATGTAAACGGTCCATCGTAAAATCAAGTGCTGCTTCATCAGCCAATTCCCCACCGCCTCCTTCCGGCTTTTAAGACTGACCGCAAAAAGCAGCAGGATTGCCAGTAGCAAAAGCATACATTCCTTTAAATCCAGTCCCAGCTCGAACACCGAGTCATTCAGCAAAACCCAGGGATTATACACCGTAAAGAGCGACCACAGCATCTTAAGCCCTGCCTTCAGAGAAGCTGCCCGGAACATTACCCAGGCCAGCATCACCAGAAAAAAGGTAGTGCCTTTTTTCAAAATAGCCGCCAAAAAGCTGTTGCTTTCAATTTTGAAAAGCCGATATAGCCTTTCCCGGATTCCACCCGTAACGTCACCTGCAATCTGGTACACTGCATGGAGCAAGCCCCAGGCAATATATTTCAGTCCCACGCCATGCCAGATCCCGCTGACAAGGAAAACCATCAGCAGGTTGAGCCATTTTCTGAACTTTCCCTTCCGATTCCCGCCCAAGGGAATATAAATATAATCCCGCAGCCAGCTGCTTAAGGAAATATGCCATCTTCCCCAAAATTCCCTGATGCTGCCGGAAAAATAAGGCCGCCGGAAATTGTCCATAAGCTCGATTCCAAACAGCAGAGCCAGCCCCTTTGCCATATAGACACAGGCCATGAAATCCGCATACAGCTGAATGCTGTACAGCACACCGCCTAACAGCACATAGCTGCCCGTATAAATCTCCCAGTTATCAAAAATCCTGTCTACGACGATGCCGGCCCTGTCTGCAATCATCAACTTTAAAAAAAAGCCCCACAGAATCCACTGAAACCCTCTTGTAAACTTGTCCTCCTTAAAAACTACATTCTCAAAAAACTGCCGCCCCAGCTGCCCGTACCTGGGAATGGGGCCCTGCACAATCTGCGGAAAAAATGTAACAAACAGTGCAAACTTTGCAGGATTCCGCTCCGGCTGAACCTCCCCCCTGTATACGTCTGCCATATAAGCAATAATCTGCAGGGTAAAATAAGAAATCCCCACAGCCTGCAAAATACTCTGCTTTCCCACGTATAGAAAACGCCCTGACAGATAGGGCAGCAGCACCGCGCCAATGCCCGCCGCCAAAAGGATTCTTTTCCTTTTTACCCGCTTCAGAAAAAGTCCCGTTCCAAAGCCCACAAGCACGGAAAAAAGCAGGGCAAAAATCCCCCTGCCTGAAATACAGCAATAAAATCCCAGACTCCCTGCCAGCAGTATACCCCAGCGAGCCTTCACCGGCACCGCATAATACAACACCAGCAATATGATAACGGCAGCATAAAACCAAAGTGACAGAAACGGCATGGCTGTTTTCCCTCCATATCTTACCCCTCCTATTGTAAACGCCACCCGCATTTTAAGTCAAACAAAATTTTCACACCAGCAGCATCACCGCCAGCGGAATCTCCACTACAGCACAGACACAGACGATAGCCACAATACTGCTCTTTACCTTCCGCACGGTCAGATAGGAAAACGCCATCACCAAAAGCAGCCCTGCAAACCTTGCCGCATACAGCAGACACAGATACCCGCCTATGGAAATACCTCCCCCTACCCAGGAAAGATGCTGAAGGCTGTAAGCAGGCGCGAAAATATATTCCGTCCCGTCCGTGGCCAGCAAACGCTTGAGTGTGGGCACCTGGAAGAGAGCCAGAAGAATCAGCGAGACCAGCATTCCGATGAACACCTTGGCTATCGCATAATGCCATCTTCCTCTCTTTGTGGAGTGGACAAGGCGGTTTTCACCCCGCTGGTAATCCACCGACATGGTCAGCACGAAGCAGACGATTGCAAATGCGTACATCAGCATATTGGTCACGATCTGCTTCCTGTTTGCGGCCCCGTTTCCTCCCGTCAGCGTAATATAAGCGGGTCTGTTGAGATAATAGCTGTTTTCATGCTCTGAAAGATACGCCTCATACTCGGACATCTTAGAAAGCGCCAACAACATCGTCTCATAGACCGCCCTCTCCCTCTGCTGTACCTCCGGCCGTGACATATTTAAAAAGACCTCATCCCGTTTCTGTTTAATATACTCCGAGATTTCATCCGTATATGCTCCCTCTGCGTGAGAAGAATAGACACGGTAAAAAAGCTCTTCCAGCGAATTTCCGTTTTCCACAGTAATTGTCTTTAAATACGGAACGGAAACAGCCGCTGCCACCGCCAGTACAAGGAGCAGCCTCTGGGAACGAAATGCCTTATAGCACTCATGGCCCAAAAGGCTCACACCCCACCTTTTCTTTTTGTCATATTCCGAGCGCCTCTCCGCCAGAACACTCCTTTCCTCCGATTCCGCATACACCTTCACCGCCGCCAGCAGCAGCGCAGCCGTCCCCACGCAAAGCAGAGCTGCCGCATACACAAGCCGATTCACAGCCATTCCAAATATGTTCACGCACCGATAACGCTCCAGCAGTTCTCCTGCCTGCCCCAGCACCACCGGATTGACATTTCTCAGCGGCGCGAGATACGAGGTTTCCGGAATCCACAAATATGCGGAAAGCAGCGCCCCGCTGCCTCCAAGGATCACCAGAAAGATCGGAATAACCCTCCGTAGAAGACAGCAGACAAGATAAAAGCAGGCCCCGCAGAAAAAGTAAAACAGAAGCTTTAACAGCGCATACAAGCATAAAAATCCACCGATGCTGAGCTTTAAGGGACAATAAGGATACACCGCCTGCACAGGGATTCCAGGAGACGGAATGGGATAAATTCTTCCGACGACAAGGATGCCCTCCAACAGCAAAAGCACCGTCACCAGCACACACAGCCCGCCCAGGACCGCCGCTTTTACCAGCCCGTGTACCCGCCTGCCCCGTACCATGCTCTTCGATAAAAAAGTCTGCTCCTTCTGCCGCTCCACTGTCACCAGCTCCACTACCGCCAGCAAAATAATAAACAGGCTGCAGAAGTCCGCCACCGGATTGTCCACCAGTGCCTCCAGCCCCCTGGCATGGCCGGATACCGGCATAACCTCCGCCAGCCGCCCGTATGCCTCCTTCGTCTTTTCCAGGCTGCTCTCCAGATAACGCCGCTCCAGCTTCCCGTAATTTCCCCTGTCCAGGCGCCGGAGCTGCTTATCCGCATTGCTGATAATACCGGAGCGGATTTCCTGATAGTGTACCGCCTGATTTACCTCATTCCATGCTTCCGCGTACGCAAGCTTCCTTTCCTCAAGCTGTGCGGCATCAAAGGCCCCCGCCGTCATTCCCTCCGGCTGCTCCGTCTGAGCAGAAAAAATCATCCCCCTAAGCTCTTCCAGCTCCCCCTGACGCTCCGTAAGAAATTCCAGCTTTTCCTCATCCGTAAGGGAAAGTCCATCCAGCTCCTTTGTGACCTCCTGATAAACGGATACCGGCGCCCTTTCCACAACCCCAGATTTTTTGAAAAGCATCAGCGACCAGTAAAGATAAAAGCCGTAAAACACAAACAGCGCCGCAAAAAAGATCAGAAACACCCGATTTCTGAATAACTTAATCCACTCATTTTTTATCATTCTGACCTCCATGCTTCCGCTGCGCGGAATCCTAGTGTGCTGACACTAGCCAAACAGCCTGATGTACATATCCTCCAGGCTTTCCCCTTCGAGCCTTTCCGCCTCCGGCGAAAGCTTATTTAATAGCTTTCCCTTCCTCAGCATCAGGACTTCCTTCGCAATGGCGTCAATATCCGCCATCACATGGGTGGAAATCATCACGATCCTGTCCTGAGCAAGCTCGCCAATCATTCCCAGGATTCCCCGCCTCTGGATGGGGTCCAGGCCTGCCGTTGGCTCGTCTAAAATGATAATGTCCGGATCTCCCAAAAGCGCCTGTGCCACCAGCGCCCTCTGCTTCATCCCGCCGGAAAATCCGCCCATATACTTGCCGCGCTCCTCCCACAGCCCTACATCCTTTAACAAACGCTCAATCTGCTCTCTTGCTTCCTTTTTCTTCATCCCCTTAAGCGCCGCAATATAATACATGAAGCGCAGCAGCGTCAGATTTTCATAGAGTGACTGCTGCTGAGGCATATATCCGATGTGAGCAATATACTCCTGCTTCAGCTTCTGTGCCTCCACCCCGTTTAACAAAATCCTGCCCTCGTCGCTTTTCAGATTCTGGGTAATAATGTTCATCAGCGTGGATTTTCCCGCACCGTTGGGCCCCAGCAGCCCGTATATTCCCGGCTCAAACCGGTAGGAAAAATGGTCCAGCGCCAGCTTCCCCTTATAAGATTTTGTAATATCAATCAATTCCAGTTGACACTGCATGTTCATTCCTCCGGGCATCTGCTTTCGTTAATTTCTCAGCGTATCCAGCGTTGCTCCATTAGTGGGACCGATTTGTACCCCCTTTTCCAGCAAATCCTCCAGGTCTTCTTTCGCTGCCCACCATATCTCAGATTCAAGACCGGATTTGCGTTTAAAATAAATAATTTTATTTCCCACCACATCAAGAAAGGTAATATAGTCATCATAACGAATGGTATCAAGCACCTTTCCCTCCGGGTCAAGCACTGTGTACTCTGCCATGTGATTCCCTTCTTCCAGACAATAATCCTTTACAAGCAGAAGCCGGCCGTCCAGAACAAAAGGCATCGCAAGCATACCCTCCGCGGTTACCGTCATGAACTCCCGTTCCTCCGCCTCCGCTGCCAGATCTCTGACATAGAGCGTTTCCTGAGAGTCCATATAAAAATAATACACCTTATCGCCGATTGCCCCGCCAAACCATGGCGCGCCGGAATCAAAGCGCAGGATTTCCTCACATACGCCTGACCCAGGATCAATCCGATACCATATCGCGTCTCCTCCCTGAAAATTGCTTATCATCCCATAGATCATGCCGTCATACTCATAAAAATCATACTGGTATCCTTCTTCTTCCTTAACCTCCTTATTCTTCGTGACCGCAAAGGTTTTCACCGTATAATCGTTAAGGTCAAGGCAATAAATCCCATCGTCAATCCACACCTCGAACTTCAGCCATTGGCCCTGGGCATCACTTTCAATTCTCTCCAGTTCCTTTGACGGTCCGCCAAAGTAAAGCTTCCCCTCCATCAGCACTGCGTCATGGGACATGGTAGGTGATCCGATCGCACCCAAAAAGGAAGCCACCTTTCGTCTGTTACTCCCGTCCAGATCCGCCTCATAAACATCCGTCTGATATACATGATTCCATTCCTGAACCGTTTCCGAGACCTGATTGATCTCCAATATAAAATAGGTATGCAGAATGATCAGCCGATCCTGATATATCAGGCTAAAATCCTTCAGCATACTCTGTTCACCCTGAACCGTGCGTGCGCTGCACTTTTCATGCAAATGACTGCAGGTAGGATCCATGCAGATATAATCAAATCCCACCGGCTCCCAGTCGGAATACATGAAATGCTCCTTCGAGCTTGCAACAATCCCCTCTTCTTCAAAAAAGTAACCGTGGCTCATCAGTCCTGCTTTCGATGCCGTATCCGTCCTGGATGTCTGCGCCGGGTCTTTGGACTGCCCAGCCTCTCCGCAGCCGGTTCCGATAAGAGTTAAGAACAGAAGCACTATTACAAAAGATATTCTTTGCTTCCCTGTTTTTCTTATTTTCATGTATCCTCCTATGGCAATATACTGCTTCTCAGGCTTAAGAATTGCCTATGAGAATTGCCCAAGGGGCATTCTCCCAGTATTAAAATGCCCCTTCATAAGCAATCCTTTCTTTTATACACCCTTACGCTCAGGGATTGTACCTCTATATGTAGTACCATTAATGGACAATTCATACTCAAACACTGCATTTGCTGCGTAAAAATGCCACCCACTCGGTGCTTCTACGCTGGATGATACTCCGCCGGGTGTTGGATTAGTATTCCTCGGACCGGGTACTGTACCTACCATAGTATCAAAGAGGTTATTTCTTTTTTCTCCATTTACAGTAGCATATATTTGTCCTGATCCCTCCGTATAAGAAATCGTAGCTGTAGCGCTGCTTGCGCTGACGGTTATATTCGTATATACATGTCTTCCTTCTATTATAAGTGTTTCTGCATGCGCCACACTGGGCAATGCAAACCAGATCGCCAGTGTTGAAACCGTCATCATCGCAGCAATTCTTTTTTTGAATCTTTTCATGTTCATATTTGTCCCTTGCTTTCTTTGCCGGTTGTTTGCAGATCAGCAGACAGCAGCCCTTCAATCCGCTCTGTTCCTGCTTTCTGCATGCAAAATATTATTTCAACAATTTAACTTTATACTAATTCTTTATTGGTGTCAATATATATTTTGTTTTGTTATTGCCTTTATTTAGCAAAAAAGCAACCGTTGCTCATCATTCCTGCTTTCGATGCCGTATCCGATCTTTCCTCTTGAGATGTCTTTGTCGAATCATTCGACTGCTACCCATTTCCGCAGCCGGTTCCCCAAAAAGACAGAATGAGAATCAACGTCACGAAATATATTTGTTGCTTCCTGATTTTTCTGTTTCTCATACTTACTCCTGTCCCAAAAAGCCTGAATTCATTCCCTTGTGCCGTCATTCCTTCAGCGTGTCCAGTTTGGCTCCGTTAAGAGGACCAATCCGTACACCCTTTTGTGACAGGTCTCGCAAGTCTTCTTTATCCGCCCACCATACTTCCCATTCAGAATCAGCGTTCAATTTAAAATAAAGGATCCTATCTCCCACCACATCCAAAAAGGTAATGTAATCGTCATAACGGATGGTATCCAGTGCCTTTCCCTCCGAATCAAACACCGTATACTCCGCCATCCGGTCCTCGCCCTTCAGCAAAAAGTCCGTCATAATCAGGAGCTGCTCGTCCAGAACAAAAGAAATCATAACCTTGCTTTCCCCAGTTACCGTCATGATCTCCCGTTCCTCTGCTCCTGCCGCAATATCTCTGGCATAGAGCGTTTTTCCGCTATTCTCATACCAGTAATACACCGTATTCCCGATTACTCCCTCGAACATCACGGCACCGGAGTCAAAACACAGAATTTCCTCACATGTGCCTTCCACGGGATCGCTTCGATACAATACGGAACTATCATCCTGGGAAAAACGTATCATCCAGTAGATCATACCGTCATACTCATAAATCTGATATAGATATACTGACGGTCCTTCCTTGTCCTCCATGAGCATGAAGGTTTCAATCGTGTAATCGTTGAGATCAAGACAATAGACGGCGGCGCTGACCCATGTCGTGATTTTCTGCCCTCCGCTCTGAAGATCCAGTTCGACTCTTTCCCGCACTTCTGTCGGGCCGCCAAAATAAAGCTTTCCCTCCGCTAAAACTGCCGCGCGCGGGAGCGCCGGAAACTCAATCGAGCCTGAAAAGGCCGCTACCTTCCTTCGATTGCTTCCATCCGGATCTGCTTCATAAACATCCGTTTGATACACACTACTAATGTCCCATACCTCTTCCGAATCTTCATAAAGTACACTTTGGGAATACTCATGCAAAATAATCAGCCGATCCTGATACAGCAGGCTGAAATCCTTTATTGTGCCTGCATCCTCCTGAAGCGTACGCGCGCTGCAGCTTTCACTTAAATGGCGGCAGGCAGGGTCCATACAGATATAATCAAAGTCCACCGGTTCCCAATCGGAATACAGGATACGTTCCCCGGCGCTTAAGAGGACCCTGTCTTTTTCAAAAAAATATCCGTAGCCCAGCGCTCCCGCTTTCGCCACCGTCTCCGCTCTTTCCTCTTGAAATGCCTGTGCCGGATCATGTGCTTTCCTGCTGTCTCCACAGCCAGCTCCCGTAAAAGACAGAATGAGAAGCAGTGTCACGAAATATATTCGCTGCTTCCCGGCTTTTCTGTTTCCCATACTTCCTCCTGTGCCAAAAGTCTGATCCTTTGGCCTCGCCCCTGCATCAATAACAAATCTTCACTTAATCCCATTCAGCTCCTGATACAGATTCTTCGCATAAGAGTCGGTCATCCCGCTTATAAAATCCGTTACCATCAAAAATCTCAAATACAAATTACAGGCCTCGTCATCCGTTTTTGCATGAAAATAATCTTCACGCAGATTTTCCGGGATCAAACCGCACAATTTTTTATCCTTTGGGGTCTGTTTATATCCTTCCGTCTTTTCATCAAAGTAAATCACGGCATATATAAAATCATCCAGCAAGGCAGAGATAATTTTCTGCGCCGACAGCTCCAGCTTCATAATCTCCGGGTCAATGTAAACATACTTTTTCATGACCTTCTTCAAAATCTTCATCGACGGACCGTGAAAGGTTTCTGCTATCAGCTCTTTATTATATGTCCCGTTCATGATTTCCTGATAATTCTTTGAAAAGCTGTAGGCAACGCAATACATAAACCATTGTCTGACAAAATCCATCCAATTTTGGAAAGCAATCATATACGCTTCTGTCACACATTCTGTTTTGATGCTCTCCGCCTTTTCCTTCCTTTCCTTCAAATCATCAATCAATAATCTGACCTTATCCTCTTCATGGCGCGTTCCTTTTATTTCCCCTTCAAAGAAATCAATGAACTCATTCAGTGTAAACAATTCCTTCTTATAAGCATCCTCCAGATCCGCCGTGGAATATGCTATATCATCCGCTGCTTCCATCAAATAGGCCAGCGGATGACGAGCCACTTCACCATGCTCCAGCAGAGTTCCTGTTTCCCTTGCAATCTTATAGAAGCTCTCTTCTTCCGCATGGAAATAGCCCAGCTTATGCTTTCTTATATCTTCGTCATCGCTATCGGTATAATGCAGGGAATCTACCGGGTATTTTATCAGTGCACTGATGACCCCGTTGGTCAGATTAATCTCATGGCTGGTCTCCTTATTGGATATTTTTGACAAAATCCGCAAAGCCTGAGCATTTCCTTCAAAGTGACATAAATCATTACGCATTTGTTCACTGATGATATTTTTAACGGGATTACCCTGATAGGTAAATTCTTCCTTTTCCAGTTCCTTCTGAAACCATTCGCCGATAACCACTTCCCCAAAATGTCCAAAGGGCGGATTTCCCAGGTCATGCAGTAATCCTGCGCAGGATAAAATGGAGGGAATCTTTTCTCTCTCATCGTTTTCATTTTTTACAAATTCCGGTTTCAGGTGCTCCGTAGTTCTGGTAATCATGATTCCCAGCTGACGGGCTATTGTAGACACCTCCACGGAATGTGTCAGACGAGTTCTGACAAAGTCGCTTTTATCCAGGGGAAATACCTGTGTCTTATCCTGCAGTCTGCGAAAAGCCGAGCTGGAAATAATTGCCTTATAATCCTTTTCCAGGTCGCTGATCGGATATTTATTAAAGTAGTCCGGCTCCTTTTCTCTTTCCACCTGTGTCTGTGACGACAGCAATTTCTTCCAGTCCATCTTCATCCTCCTGCCCCGACTGCATGGCAGCATGCTATAAACATGCAAAGTCAGTTCATATGTAATTTATAATTTTCTTATAGTAGTATAACACACAATAATCTTCTCTACAATACAATAGATGCAGTTCAGCCCCAACAGACGGCCGTCTGTCGCCTGTTACTCGATTACGGGAGTGTCTGAGTAGTTGCCACAGCCTGGCAATGCCTGTAAAAACATCTATATTTAATGATTGACAAAATCCAACTTTGCACCTTATAATATAATTATAGTTATATAACTTCAATTATTAAATAAAAGGAATACACTATGCCGCCAAAAGCCAAGATTACAAAAGATATGGTGATTACCGCCGCTTTTGAGGTTGCCCGTAAAACAGGCGCTGAAAATATTAATGCCAGAACCGTGTCCCAAACGTTACATTGTTCCACCCAGCCCGTGATGTACCATTTTGCAACGATTGCGGCACTCAAAAAAGCTGCTTATCAAAAAGCTGATGAATATCATACGGAATATCTGCTGAGCATTCCGAAGACACAGCAAGACTTTATGCTTGGAATTGGCCTGAACTATATCCGCTTCGCCAGAGAAGAGCCTTATTTGTTCCGCTTTCTTTTTCAATCAGGATTTATCGCCGAAAACAGTCTGCCCGAAATGATCAATTCCGCCGAGCTGATACCCGTTCTTTCCGCAATGCAGAAAGAAATGGGCATGAATATGGAACAGACAAAAGAAATTTTTATAACCCTTGCCATGTTCGTGCATGGGTATGCCAGCATTTTTGCAAACAATTCCTTAGAATATGACGAAAAGCTGATAGCCGCGCACTTAAAACGAGTATACACAGGTGCGGTATTGGCAATACAGGAGGAAAAATCATGAGAAAATTAACGTCTATCACAACGGACAAAAGTACTGTTTTCACAATCATTGGCATCACTGCCATGATTTTATTGACTCTAACAAAGGCAGTGCCCTCATCACAGATCGCAGGATACGCTGTGTTTGTCGGTATCGCCTGCTTCTTTCTCGTAGAAGCCCTGGCCAAAACAAAAGGCGCCGAATCAGGACTGCGCTTCAAAACAGTTTTTGAAGATATGAAAAAGCCGGGCGTGCTTCTTTGGATGCTGCTGCCGATTGTGAGCGTCATCGCGACTCATGCTGGGGGAACCCTGATTTTTGGTAAAGAATTTACATCTCATATACTGGGACGGACAAGCTCCATGCTGTCCTTTGACAAAATACCGCTGCTGATCGGTCAGCTCATCATTGCGGCCTTAGGCGAAGAAATCGCCTTTCGCGGTTTCTTCGCCGGCAAAGCCATGAAAATATTTCCCTTCTGGCTCTGTGCAGTGGTTTCGTCCGTGACCTTTGCCGCCGGGCACATTGCCGCCGGGAATGCCGGTCTTGTGTTTTATGATGTCGCCACAATCTTCATCGACAGCATAATCTATACCATTGTTTATCGCAAATCCGGCAACTGTCTGGTCAGCACTGTCTCCCACATTTTCAGCAATACGACCGCCCTGGCCGCTATTGCCCTGACCGTGCATTTATCGTGATATTGTATGATAAATATTATTTAAAAAGCTGGTTGCTTTCGTCACGGACCAGGTTGAAGCATTCCTGCAGTAACTCAGACACCTGACGGTCTATGGCAAATAACTCCTGAAACAGCGCTTTAAGCTCTGCTCTGACAGATGGTTTGTCCAATAATTCATTAATATTGCCGGGGATACAATAATGCGTCTGCGGCGTTACGCCTAAAAGCGCCCAAACCTGCCATGCCTGATCATGAAAACGCAAATGTAAATCGGCGGCCTGCAAAAGAAGTTTTTTATACCTCTCGCTGTCAGACATAGGTGCTAAAGTGTTCCGGTAACATTCCGACGCGTGCCACCTTGTTTCTATGGCCAGACCGTTTAGCCTGTTTAACCACATGCCAAGCTTTTTTCCGTCCGCTTCCGTTTCCAGCTTTTGAATTATTTTTTGTTCCAGCTTATTCCTGCTGCCGGTATTTAAGTGACGAATCATATGATCTAAAGCTTCCGGCAAGGAAATCGGGCTGTCGTATTTATCTGTTATAAAAACAAGATTGCTGAGCTTATGATACCAATCCTTATTTGGCTGCGGCGAATGGCGGAATTTCATTAAACAGGGAAACTTCTTCTCTTCATCGTACCCCGTTATCACTGCCCACAAATCACCGAGCCCCAGCTTAATTAAGACCGGCCTTTTATCCTCGATTGACTGCTTGATCCTGTCAAACAGGACTTTTTCTTCCGTACCTTTTTGCATTGAATCATAGTGATAGCCGGATACCTGTAAAGCCAGGGACAGCCGGTCCAAAGCGGTCTCGGAGAATTCGCCGGCTATGTACTGCTTTTCATACGAATTACCGATTTCCTGATCTACCCAAAAGTACGCGCAGCCCGTTACTGTGATCAAATATTGATAGATCCCCAGGTGATGCTTATGAATAAACAGATCATCTCCGCAGCCGCCGCATCGTATACAGCTGCGCTGGTATTTGCCACAGAAAAAAGGAGAGTCCTCCGTGTAATGATTCCGATATAAAAGAATAGAAGAAAGGGCGCCAAAAAACGAGTTCCTCTGTGCGTTTACAGGGAAGGAAACAATATTTTCAATACTTTTTGCCATATGAATTCCTCCATAAGTATTTTGCTTCAGCTATTACCATCCAAAAATTTGCAGATATAGTTATACGCCCGCTCATCATGAGCCTTCATCCGTTCAATCTGCCCGGCGAACAGACGGCGGTTCTCTGTCTTAGCCAGCTGGCGCATCTGTGCCTCGCCCCGCTCCCAGCCGCCCAGGACGGGAATCATTTCTTTCCAGATGATTTCCACGATCCCCTCCAGCTCTCCGGCAGCGGCATTCAGCCCAGGGGCCATTTCAGGATGCTGTTCCGCCAGTCTGCGCAGGTACTTTGCCCCGTGGCTTCGCCCGTCGGAGAGGCAGTCCATGGCATCCCCATGACACATCATGCGTTCCACCAGCAGGGGAAGGACGGCATCGGCCGGAAAGTCCCGATCACACAGCAGGGCGCTCTTCCAGGCATCATAAGCCAGGATGCCCTTGGCATAATTTTCGCACATGCGCCCCGCCAGAGCCTCCGCCGCGTTCCGGATCGTTTCTCTTGGGGTGAGCGGGGGCAGGCTTTCCGTGCCGGTAGCGATCAGGGCGATTGTTTCAGGATTTTCCCACCAGTCCCCGGTGAGAAAATAGCCGTTTTCCTCAAACCGGACGCTTCCCTGATATTCCGGATATTCCTGAAACACATTCCAACCCATCAATACGTTGCCGCCTTCCCGATAACCGGCTATCACGCAGGCCTCCGGCGGGCCTATGATACCTAAGGCAATGACCGGGTTTCCTGTATCAATTTCCCTGCAGATGAAGTCCGTGAAATCCTGTTTTTTCGTCTCCGGCGTGCGTTTCAGGAACTTTAATTCCCGCTCCATGGCCCGCATACCGCAGCGGAACACCTTGTCCGGATCGTCAAAGGTAAATACGGCATCCACATTGCCGCCGTCCCAGCAATCGGTATTCCAGGCAAGCCGAAAAGCAGCACCACTCTCGGCCATGGCCCTGGTATAGTCAACGCGCAGTCCCAGATACTTTGCACAGGATTGGATACACATGGGAAAAGGGGTGCATCCGTCCTGTCCATAGGCAACCTTGGGAACACCGTATAAAATTGCATTGTCTTGTTTTTCCATATTTTATTTTCTCCTTTATTTCCTCGGAATTAATTTCTCGTATTTTGAATCTCAATCATCTTTGCTCAATTCGCCAGTCTTCGCAGTACAGCCGTCGCCGCCATCTTCCCGCCTCTGCGGAAGCGATACACCGTATACTCCCGCGCAGAGCCGTACCCGCCCAAGCACAGGGGCCTCCGCGCGAAACCGGGAGGGCGTATATCCGGTATGCCGCCGGAAAACCCTGGAAAATACTGTTCTGCCGGAAAATCCATAATGTACTGCAATGTCAAGGATTGTCCTGTCCGTGTCCAGAAGCTCTCTGGCCGCATTGGCGATTTTTCGCTCCTGCACATACCGGGACAACGGCTTTCCGGTACACCTTCGGAACACATCCCGGATATGCGCCAGGGAAAAACCGGTCTGACGCACAAGCTCTTCCATAGGGATTTCCTCCTGCACATGGCTTTCCACAAAGGTGCACACAGACCAGATCAAAATATAGTTCATATGGCTTGCCGTTCACCTCCTGTCAGTATTGCTTCGAAGCAAATTCAGTATAACACAGTCTTTTCATTACCGCGCGACGATTTTGAGGAATTTATATGTCCAAAGCTTTTTGCATCTTATTACTGCTCATTCCCGTAAAAAGGCAGATACATTCCGAAATGACTGTACCTGCCCCTTAAAATGTTAATAATATTCATTTTGCTTTTGGATATACTACATTATCAACAAAGTCTCTGACTTTTTCAATCTGGATTAACTTTATCCTTTATTCGCAGTACCGTTACCGCTCTTCCAGGAAATGACATTGGAAACTCCTTCTCTTCCCCCACAAGCCCTACAACATTCTTATACCGGCTTATCTCTGCTGTCTCTACGCCCGGAAATTCTGCACTCTCCACACAATCCTCTTCCAGCAATACATAGGCGTCACAGGCCATTTCCTCTGCAATGATACCAGGAAGCGAAACCTGCGCCTCAAAAGCCTCTTCCCGCAGGTTCACGGCTTTCAGGATAATATCCCCCGTACCATTATCCCTGCTGGCCGTCAGGTACAAGGGCTCTATCTCCAATGGCTTCAGCTCCGTCCACTGATACAGCTCCCCGTCTATCCAGCCCTCTACCCGGCTCCCCCGCACACGCAGCTCCAATTCATAATCATGCCCGGAAACCACCGAAAACTGACTCTGGGTCAGGAAACTGCTCTTTCCGTCCACTTCCTCCATCAGGGCCGCATCCTGGTTCTCCCATCCGCCCAGGACCCAGCCCATCCGGTTCTGCTCATCCTTCCATGCAAAATACACCCGAAATCCCTTGAATCCCTCCAGCTCTTTCGCATGAAATCTCAAGGTGAAATTTCGTGGGGCAGCTTCCATGAGAAGCACCGGCAGCTTATCCGCTTTTACCTCCCGGTCTGTATACCGGATCTCTTCTCCCGTATCTTCATTCGTCAGAATAATCTCTGAGAAAGCTACTCTTGCCTCATTTCCCCAGAAATAAACAGCGCCTTCCTTCCGGGCATCCAGATCCGCCAATACCTCTTTCTTCAAATTGGTCTCTAGCTCATATCCCAGCAGCTCGTCTCCCTGATGGTTCATAAACAGCTTCTGTACCTGATAATTCACCGACCTGCAGACCTGCCCGTTATCAAACCAGATCATATCGGGCCGCCAATTCACATAGTCCCTGTGGCACAAAAGCGGCGCATAACATGCCATCTTCACTGCATGGCAGGCATTCTGCAGCCCGGTCATAAACGCTGCCTCTGCCAGCGCGCTCTTTCCTGTATTCGAGCAGCTGGCATATTCCCCTAAGAATACATAGGGTGCCGCCTCCCCAAAGGAATCATAGCGATGGATATTGGCCAGAAACCACTCCGGCGCCATATAGTAATGTTCATCCACAATGTCCGCACCGTTCTCCCTGGCGCATTTCCATCCCAGATCATATTCACTGCCCGCACAGAAAGGCCCGCTGCTGCCGATAATCTTAATATCAGGGTACTTCTCCCTTACTGCTTTTACAAAATAGGGGAAACGCTCTCTAAATCCCTCTCCTACTTCCTCGTTGCCAATCCCCAGATACTCCAGTCCGAAAGGCTCCCTGTGCCCCAAAGCTGCCCGGACCGCTCCCCACTGTGTGGTCTCATCTCCGTTTGCAAACTCAATCAGATCCAGGGTCTCCTGAATCCACGGCCCCAGTTCCTCCAGGGGAGCCATTCTCTTATGATGGGGATCATAGGCAGCCGGCAGAATCGGCACCGGCTTAGTGCCAATATCCTCGCAAAACAGGAAATATTCGTAATACCCCAGTCCCAGCGTCTGGTTATACCTCCAGTTGCTCCTTCTGGCAGGCCTGTCCTCCAAAGCCCCCAATGTATTCTTCCAACGGTACAGGGAATCCCTGGCATTCTCATCCAGGCTGCCATCGTGGACCAGACATCCTCCGGGAAAACGCATAAACTTGGGCTTCAGCTCTGCCAGAGCCTCCGCCAGGTCAGGGCGGAGCCCATTTCTCCTGCCCCGGAAGCTCCGCCTCTATCTACAATCTCCAGAACAGCCGTATATTTCTCCCACTGCCCTTTTGCAGTCCATTTCCCCTCCGCAAGACAGACATCTTCCCCATCCCGCAGGGTGACCCGGATGGAGCTTTCCGCACCTCCCACACTTCTGGCATAACAGGAAAAAAGGTACTTCTTCCCCAGCCGGAAGCACATCCCCTTTCCAAATCCCAAATTCCGGATGCCCACATCAGCTCCCGGCTTTTGAATATCCATATGGAGATAATGAGGATTCCTGGCGCTTACCGCATCCCCTTCCCAAACGGCAGCCTCTGCCTTTCCGTCCCTCTCCACCTTCTCCCATGCAGTCAGCGGATGATAAGACGGATTATCTATCTCCCCAAACTCAAAAGAGCGATTCTGTACCATCTCCGCATACAGTCCACCATCCGCGGCGTGGTTTAAATCCTCAAAAAAGATACCAAACAAATCCCCTATGGGTCTGCCCTCTTTCCGTGTCTCAATCGTAATACGATTTTGCTCCATTTTCTTCCTTTCTTCCTGTCCGGCTCCGTATACGTCACCCACCATCACCGCTGCGCCTTCACCGGCGCAATCAGCCCATCCGCATCAAAAACTGTCTCTCCGATGCACACCTCCCGATGCCAGCCTTTTCCCTCCGGATATTTCTCAAGGGGCGTAGCAAAACGGTGGTACGCTATGATATATCTGTCTTCTCCCGGCATCTGAAAAATGCTGTGATGTCCTGTCCCCAGAATATTCCGGTCTGCATCCTTTTCCAAAATAGTGCGGACGAACTTCACCTTTCCATACAGAGAATCCGACACTCCATAATTTACATGGTAATCCTCGCTCCCCGTGTCATCACAGGACCATGTAAAATGATACAGATCATTCCGTCGGAAAACAGTCACTGCCTCCCGAAAATCCTTCAGACCTTCCAGATTCTGAAGTGATGCTTCCTCAATCTGCAGCATGTCCTCCGACAGCCTCGCTATGGCCGCATCACCGTTGCCAAACAACAGATACCATTCTTTCCCTTCCCGGTATACGGAAGGGTCGATCGTCTGAGACATCCGAATTCCATTTGCTCTCATCATTTCCATGGTCACCATGGGCTGGTCCATTGCCCGGAAAGGTCCCTTGGGAGACTCCAACACCGCAGCGCCTATACAGGAATCCCCCTTCCTATCCTTGGCACAGAAATAGAAATAATAGGTATCCCCCTTTTTCGCAATGCAAGGCGCCCAGGCGCATCCTGCCGCCCAGGGCACTTCTGCAGACGCCACATCCAGGATTCTGCCTGTCTTCTGAAACGCTTTCCCGTCCTTCGCTTCAAATACATAGAATTCATTTCCCGACCAATGGGGAAATCCGTCTGTGGTGGGGTACAGAAACCAATTCCCGTTCTCGTAATACAAATCCGGATCTGCATACAGTCCCCTGATCACAGGGTTCTAACTTTCATACCAATCCAACATACGCTCATATTCTTCATCTGTAATCTGCAGGATTCCGCCATGGCGTTTCTTCGTCCTGCCCATATTGTACTGCTCCGGCGAAAGTATACTGAAGTCCCCTGATGCAAGGTTATCCGCCACCATGGGCAGATAGCCTTTCCCGGCCCAGAACTGATCTGCGATCAGGCACCACTTTCCATCCGGAAGCAGATAGCCCTCCGGTCCTTCCACGCCCTCCAATGTCTGCAGCGCAGGAGACGGAATCTGCACAAATTCACCCCGCAGCGAATCCGAAACCTCCAGAATCAGCCTTGATGTAGTCTCATCCTTAGATATGCGGTAGTAATGTCCTCCGCTTTCTAATATGGTGGTGTCTATCACATGGTTTTCCTTTTCCATATAGAGAAAGGTCTCCGAGAAGTCCCGAAAATCCCTGGTGTAAGACGCGTAAATTCGAAATTTTCCTTCTTCCTCCCCGTCTGCTTTTGTTCTGGAGGCAAAAAACACCAGGAACTCCTTCCTGTCCCTGTCAAACACAGCCTCCGGGGCCCATACGCATCCTGCCCCCGGAAGCCCCACTGGACAGCTCCTTTCCCTGCTCCAATGCACCAGGTCCTCTGTTTCCCATACAATCAGATCCCTGCTGCCCTCTTCTCCTGCCGCTTTCCAGCTCGTCCCTGCCCCAATCCGCAGGTCCGTGGCAATCAGATAGATTTTCCCGGTCTCCGGATGTCTCACCGGAAAGGGGTCCCGCACCCCGCAGGTTCCCGTCCGGGAATACAGGACCGGCTCACCCCGGTTCAAATCCTGCCAATGCAGTCCGTCACGGCTCAGGGAAAAGTAGACCTGTTCTTCATCCTCTCCCTCTCCGATAAAATGTACAAATAAATATCCAGCCATCCTTCGTCTCCTTGCATTTATATCCTACCAGATAAAGAAATCTTTCTCCGCATATCCGCCTCCGCCAGGAGCAGCATCAATAGCAAGAGCAGATTCCTACAGTCCTTCCCTCGCGCTTTTGATAGCGCTTGACTGCATTGTATCATACCCTTTCCATCCCCGTCAATCAATCAAACAATATCTCCTCCACCGTCACAAAGGTATACCCTTCCTCCACCAGCTTGTCAATGGCTTTTAGCGCCGCCGTCACAGAAGTATCATAATAGTCGTGCATCAAAATAATATCGTTCTCCCCCGCCTTGCTGACAATCCTATCCACAATACAGGACACATTGCCCGAACACCAGTCCAGCGGATCCACATTCCAAAGCACCGGGAACATATTCAGCTCCTTTTCAAAGCTCTTGTCCCAGCTACCGTAAGGCGGACGTACAAATTCCGTCTCTTCCCCCGTGATCTCCTTCAATACTTCGTTGGTGGCAATCAACTCTTCCTTAAACTTCTCCCGGTTGCCCTTGGTCAGCTGGATGTGGCTGTAGGTGTGGTTGCCGATTAAATGCCCCTCCTCCTGCATCCGCTTTATAATATCCGGATGCAGTGCCGCATGCTCCCCGGTAACAAAAAAGGTGGCGTGTATCCCTCTCTCCTTCAGCCCGTCCAGAAGCTGCTCCGTGTAGGAGGGGTGGGGACCATCATCAAACGTAATTGCTATTTTACGTACCTCCGCCTGTGCGGCATCACTGCTCTCATCAGAAACGCCCACTATCCCCTTCCCCGCCGCCTCCGCTGCGGAATTTTCCCGGCTTTCCCGCAAGCCTAAAAACAGCAATCCCGCTATCAAATCAAAAAGCAAGATTGCTGTACCGATTTTTTTCATCATCACATCCGACTCCCGGTTTCCCTTTTCCTCATAAAAATATATGAGACAGCCGGAAGACATATTCTGGGGTGTGAAAAGTCTGCATAGCAGACTTAGAAAATCTTCATTCCCTTCACACTACTCCAGCATCATTTTAATAATTTCCCTGTCAGTCTGGTGCATGCCGACTTTGCCGATGTATCCTACGCAGCTGATGGTCTCTCCCGCGTCTTCCTTCAGGATTCCGGTATAGGCCTCGTATTCCTTATTCTGCATGGCCATATAATGGGCCATCATGGAAGCGTCCAGGCTGGAAGCAATCTTGGCTGCACAGGAAATCTTGGCGCCGTCGCAGATAATTCCCGGAATATTGGCCAACGTATTGTCAATGGTGGCCTTGATCTGTGCAATCGTTCCTCCTGCCATATAGGTGATGGCTGCTGCCGATGCACAGGACGCGGAAACGGCCCCGCAAAATGCAGACAGCTTCCCGATAAATTCCTTTTGATAGATTGTCAGCAAACCGGAAAAAGCCAGCGCGCGGTAAAGCTTCTCTGTAGGAATATTCCTTTCCCTGGCATACACAATCACCGGAACCGAGGATGCAATGCCCTGATTGCCGCTGCCGGAATTAATGATTACCGGCATATCACAGCCCCCCATGCGGGCCTCAGACGCAGCCGCCGCAAAGGCTTTCATGCGGGTAACTACCCCGTCCGCATAGGATTCCCGAATCACACGGCCAATGCCGATCCCGTAATCTCCGGAAATGCCCTCATACGCAATATCCATATTATAACGTATCTGACGCTCGAAAATATCCCGAATCAGCGTAAGCTCCACCTCATCCGCAAAGGCTTTGATTGCTTCCAGAGTGAGCCCGGAGCGGTCAGTGGAATACCCTCTGCCTGCCGCTTCTCCCGTTTTCTCAAAGACTGCCTGACCGTCCCGGATCATGGACACAATATTGGTATGCGTGTGCCTGACCTCCACCTTTGCCGAATGCCCGGAAGCATACAGCTCAATAATAAAGTGAAGAGGAATCTCGGAATCCAGAAACTCCACCCTGCAGCACCCCTTTTGCAAAAGCACCCCTGCTTTGGCTCTATCCTCTTCCCCCGCCTTCTCCAGCACCTCCATGCCGGCAGCGGCATTACCCGCCAGCGCCCCCAGAATACACGCCGCTTCGATGCCTGTCAGCCCGCCGGAATTGGGAATGGTGACGCAGCGCACATTCTTTATCATATTTCCGGAACACCTCGCAATGATCTGCTCCGGCTCACAGCCAAGCACTTCTCTTCCCCTGGCGGAAGCATAGGCCAAGGCAATAGGCTCCGTGCATCCCATGGCCGGAACCAGCTCTTCCCTGATAATGCTTATGAATTCATCCTGCAATGCTTTATCCATTTTGTTACATCCTTGTCTGTTCTCTGATTGACTTGCCAGTTCCCCTGATATAGACAGCCCTCACGGTTTCCACTGCCCATACCGAGCACCACTTAAAAGGGAAGCCTGCTGCCAGGCTTCCCTCTGTAATAACCATTTATCAATACTTACCAAAATCCCCGTCCAGGGAAATGATCTGCTCATTGTCATTGTAGGAGCTGGAAGAACTGCCGCCGAAGGATCCGCCCTGGCCGCCTGTCAGCAGCTTGTACTGGCTGATCAGCTCTCTCAAGGTAACAGCCTGGTTGGAAAGCTCCTCGCTGGCCGCCGCACACTGCTCGCTGGTAGCCGCGTTGGTCTGCACCACCGTGGAAACCTGGGAGATAGCCTGGTCGATCTGGGAAATAGCCGTTGCCTGGTCATTGGAGGATGCCGTAATATTGCTGGTCAGTACTACGATCTCATCAATAGACTTTACAATGGCATCCAGAGACTTTGCAGTCTCTTCTGCAATCTTTGTACCTGTAGCCACCTTGCGGATAGAGTCCTCGATCATCTCTGCGGTCTCGCCTGCTGCGGAAGTACTCTTTGCTGCCAGATTTCTGACTTCCTCTGCCACCACTGCAAAGCCCTTGCCATGTACGCCTGCCCTTGCAGCCTCCACGGCAGCGTTCAGTGCCAGAATATTGGTCTGGAAAGCAATATCGTCAATGGTCTTGATGATCTTGGAAATGGTCTCCGAAGACTCATTGATGCTGTCCATAGCCTGGATCATGGACTTCATCTGCTCATTGCCTTCCGCAGCCATATCCTTGATATTGTGTACCAGATTGCTTGCCTGGCTTGCCTCTGTAGCATTGTCTTTCGTCCTCTGTGTCACTTCATCCATAGAAGCGGTTACCTGCTGCAATGCGCTGGCCTGCTCCGTGGAACCCTGTGCCAGAGCCTGGCTGGCATTTGCTACCTGCTCGGAACCAACGGTGATCTGGCTGCCTGCCTCCCTGATATTGTTCAGGGTTCTGTTCTCGTCACGTACCAGCTTCTGCAAAGCCTTTCCAAGAACGTCCCTGTCGCTGCGAAGCTTCACGTCGATGGTATAATCACCCTTTGCAATCACATCTGCAACTCTAACCTGATCCTTGATACCATCCGCCATTTTGGCAAAGGCATCCATCAAATCGCCCAAGTCGTCGTCATGAATCTTCTTACAGTCAACCTCTACATCTCCGTCTTCCAGCTTCTTTGCTGCAACAGTCAATCTTTCAATAGGAAGGGTGATCGCACGGGTCACTACAGCCGCATATCCAAAGCTGATGATAACGGCAATAACAGCCACTGCAATCATGGCTCCGATCAACGCATACATCTGGGCATTTACCGCTTTATCGTTCTCGTCGGAGTCCTCGGTGAGCATATTGATCAACGTTATGGTCTCTGCCTCCGCAGTATTTGCCAAAGGCACACCTTTTGTCAACAGCTCATCCACCGCACCATCAGGATCTCCGCTCACAGCCCTGGTAATCTCGCTTTCCATAGATACAAGCCACTGATTTGCAACGTCCTCCACCTTCTGATACTGTGTCTTGATGTCAGGATTCAGCTTACTCAGATTATTTTTGAACAAATCCATGTTTTCGAACATTGCATCATGGTATTCCTGAATCTTGTCTGTCTGCGTCTTTCTGCCGGTTGCATCATCATAGTAATAAAACAGAATATTTCTGGTACATACCTTAATGTTTGCAAAGTTAGTGAAGGCATTTGCCATATAGTACTGACTCATGGCATAATTCTGATAACGGTTAGCGCGCACTTTGCTGATGTTGGTGGCAGTGAACAGGCCTACCCCTGCGATGATGACCATAAATGCCAGCATCACTCCCGTAAACATTCTGATCTTTAATTTTACAGGCATGTCATTAATTGAAAATTTCTTCTTCATGGTAAACTCTCCTTCTTTCATCATTATCCTTCTTTATGCTTGTTGTTCATCTTCCTGAATATCTTCAAGAATATCCAAGTCTTCTTGCTTGATCAGCTTCTCCGGATCCAAGAGCAGCTTCATTGTATCTCCTGTTCTTGCCAACCCATAGACATATTTGTTTTTCTCGTTGTCTCTGTGTCCTCCCAAAGTCGGCGGCGGCACTACATCCTCATCCATGATGTCATCCACCTCCGCTATCTTTTCCACGATCAATCCTATCACCGTGGATTTCACATCAATCACGATAATACATGTCCTGTCCGTGTATTCCGCAGGTTCCATCTTAAACCTCACACGAACGTCAATCACAGGAATAATCTTACCACGAAGATTTATTAAGCCCTTAATGTAATCTTCAGCTTCGGGTATTGCTGTGATCGGCTGCATCTGGATGATTTCACTTACATAACTGATGCTTATACCGAAATACTCCCTCCCTGTCTGGAAGGTCATGAACTTTCCCTTTGAGGCATCTTCTTCCAGCAGTTCTTCTTTTAATTCATCCGCCATGTGCTATCTCCTTTCCTCCTCTATCATCAACCCTCCAACGTCCAGGATCAAAGCTATGCTTCCGTCTCCCAGCTGTGTACAGCCTGAAAGTCCCTTCACTTTCTTAACATAAGAAGGAATCGGTTTTACTACGATCTCCTGTTCCTGAAGGATCTTGTCGATCAGGACACAGATCTGCTTGCCTTCATGCTCCACAACAACTACAATGCCGTCTTCCAGCTTTGTCTTTGCCCCCGGCAGGTCGTATTTTTCACACAAACGGATGAAGGGGAAACAATCGCCCCGCAGAACAAGATACTCTTCTCCACTGGGTTCTTGTATAAGCGCGTCCTCGCTCACACTGATAAATTCCTTGATGGAAGCCATCTCGATCACAAAGGGCGCTTCGCCTACCTGTATTACAATACCGCTGATAATCGCCAGTGTCAAGGGAATGACCAGCGTCATTTCCGATCCCTGACCTTCCACACTGTCAATCTCAAGGCGACCGCCAATGGACTGGATATTTTTTACCACCACATCCATCCCCACGCCACGCCCGGAATACTCCGTGACCACTTCCTTAGTGGAAAAACCTGGCAGTGTGATAAACTTAAATATCTCCTTCTCAGTGAAATCGCTCATAAGCTTATCGCCGATCAGACCGTTCTCCAGTGCTTTATTATAAAGCTTTTCCTTGTTCAGTCCCTTGCCGTCGTCCTTTACGCTGATATATACCTTTCCGCCTTCGTTTTTGGCCTCCAGGGTAATCTTGCCCTTTGCCTTTTTTCCGTTGGCAAGACGAAGGTCCGCATTGTCCTCAATACCATGATCTACGGAATTTCTGACCAGGTGCATCAGCGGGTCGGAAATATGTTCAATGATGTTTTTATCCACCTCCGTATTTTCACCGATGACTTCAAAATCAATGTCCTTGCCCAGCTTTCTGGAAGTGTCAAAGACAATACGCCGCATCTTCTGAAATACGTTGGTTAAAGGCATCATACGCATGGACATGATCACGTCCTGCAGCTCCGTGGTGTTCTTGGCCAGCTGTGCCGCCGCCTTCTGGAAATTGGTAAGATCCAGGCCCGGCACCTTCAAATCGGGATTCTGCAGCACCGTGGCTTCCGCAATTACCAGCTCGCCGATCATATCCATGAGCGCATCCATCTTCTCCACGTTTACGCTGATCACGGCCTGCTGCTTGGGCTGATTCTTTGCCAGAGTCTTACCCTTTCCGGTTTCCTTGGACTTGACTACATAGTCACCGGGAGCAATCGGCGCCTGCTGTTTCTTATCGTCCTTTGCCCCGCCCTTATCATCATCCAGATTGATCACGATCGGCGGTGCCTCCCGGCCAAACTCTGTCAGTGCCTTGCCGTACTCTGTCTTATTAATTTCATCGAAATCAATGGTTTCCGCCTCGGAGCTGTCAATCAGCTCCATAACCTCATCCTTGGACGCTTTCGTCTGCAGCAGCATGTGAAAGCCCTCCGCCAGGATGCTGTCGCCGCTTGCCTCATTGGACAAAATATCCTCCGGCGTATAAAGCAGATCCTCCGCCACTTCCTTCAGCGCATAAGTTGCGCTGTAAGCACGGATATTGCTCATCTGAGTATCGCTTCTGTAATGAATGACGATCCGGTAAAAATGACTGTCATCTTCCGCTACCGGCGTGATGTAAAACTGCGTGGGTTCTTCCTGCTTATTGGCCTTGGGCAGTCGGATTCCCTGTTTTTTAATCTCACCCTTCAGCTCGGCCAAAAACTGATCCAGGTCCTCTACCAGCTTCTTCTCATCACCGTCCGGTTCGCTTCCGGCCTTAATCTTATCCAGCTCACCTGTGATAAAATCCGATACGGCCAGAACCTTTTCCACCAGCTCCATGTGAGGCACATCTTCCGGATGAGATTCCCGCAGATAATAGAATACATCCTCCAGCTTATGGGATGCCGTCTTAATGTTTTCATACATCAAAACAGCGGACGAGCCCTTGATGGTGTGCATAATACGGAAAATCTCATTAATGTCGGAATCGTCAAAGCAATCTGCATCCTGTTTTTCCAAAACAATGCCTTCCAGCTTTTCCAGCCCTTGATAACTCTCATACAAAAACATGGAAAGCATGCTGTCTGTGTTAAATTCTTCTGCCATACTTCCTCCATTCTAAAGGATTTCTCTGACGTTTAAATCAGCTCCAGCTTTTTCAATACCTTTTCAAATTTTTCCATGTCAATCGGTTTCCCCGCATAAGCCTCACAGCCGAGTTCAAACGCCATCTTTACATTGCGCTCGTCATTCAGCGCCGTAGTCATGATCACCTTGACCCGCTCGCTCTTTGGTATGCCCTTCTGGGTCTCAATGTCCCGGATTGCTTTTAAAACCTGATACCCGTCCATAACCGGCATCATCACATCCAGGCAGGCCAGATCATAGGGCTCACCGTCATCCAGCGCCATCATAAAAGCATCCACTGCCTCTTCCCCATCCACCATCACATCACACTCCCCATACTGTGACAGCTGTTTATCCATAAACTTACGGCTGGCGAAATCATCTTCTGCCAATAAAATCTTCATCTTCTCTCTCTCCTTTCTTCCTATTATATCTATTTGCTCAACAGGCGGTAGACCTCACCTGCAATCTCCGTGACCGGCTTCTGAATCTGTACCGCGCCCAAATCAAATGCAACCTTGGGCATTCCGTACACAACACAGCTGGCCTCATCCTGACCGACAGTACGTGCTCCCGCGTTCCGCATGGAAAGCAGCCCCTTGCCGCCATCTCCACCCATGCCCGTTAAAATCACGCCCACCGCATTTTTTCCGGCCACCTTCGCCACGGATTCAAACAATACCTCCACAGAAGGGCAATGACCGTTTACCCTGTCCGTGCCCTTGCACTCTACCTGATATTCTCCGTTCACCCTCACAAGACGCATATGCCTGTCACCGGGGGCAATCAGTACCTGCCCGGGCAGAACTCTGTCTCCCGTGGCGGCTTCTTTCACCGCCACCTCACATTGATTGTTGAGACGATCCGCATACATCTTGGTAAATCCGGGAGGCATATGCTGTACAATCACCACTCCGGGAATATCTCTTTTGAAACGCTTTACCACCTCAAAAATGGCTTCCGTGCCTCCGGTGGAGGCGCCAATGGCAACCACCCGGTCCTTACCGCCTACAATGCTGCCTGTCACCGCTACGTTTTCCACACGTTTCAGTCTCCCGACCTTTGCAGTGGAAGCAATTTTGACCTTTGCGGCCAGCTCCTGCGTCAGGAAATCATTGAGCTGCGCCTTATTCATGCTGTCCGGCTTTTTCACAAAATCCACCGCACCCGCGTCAAGAGCATCAAACACCTTATCATTCAAGGCGCTAAGCATAACAACGGGAAGCGGATACTGTGGCATAAGTTTACGCAAAAATTCGATGCCGCTCATCCTTGGCATCTCCACGTCCAGCGTCATCACATCCGGTTTATATTTGATGATGGCATCCCTGGCTTCATATGCGTCCTGCGCCTGTGCCACCACCTCAATGTTGGGATCGGAATTCAGCCCCTGCACGATCATATTACGCATCATCATGGAATCATCTACAACCAAAACCCTGATCGGTCTCATAATGTCAGCCCTCCTATTTTCTGTAAATCGACGGTTGCACATATTGGAACTTTATCATATGACGGTCAAGGCTCTCCGTAGTACCGATAAACAAATAGCCTCCCGGCTCCATACAGTCATAGATCCTCTGTACGAGCTGATGCTTGGTGTCATTTGGGAAATAAATCATTACATTCCGCAAAAAGACAATATGGAACTTTTTCCGGAAGGGCAGAGGATTCATCAGGTTGAACTGCCTGAAGATCAGCTCCTGTTTCAATACATCCTTCACCTGATACTCTTCGTCGCTGATCTGCTTAAAGTACCGCTGCTTCCACTTTGACGGCAGCGGATCTACATCCTCCTTTAAATAGATGCCCCGCGACGCATGCTCCAGAACTCTGGTAGATATATCTGTAGCAAGGACCTTTGTATCCCAGGATGAATGTTCCAGTCCGAAAAAGTCCAGCAGCACCATAGCCAAAGTATAAGGCTCTTCCCCCGTAGAAGACGCACCACACCATATGCGCAAATCCCTTGTGGCTGCCGCCTGCTCTCTGGCCCAAGGAAGAACCACCTTCTGCATATAATCAAAATGATCGCTTTCCCGCATAAAATATGTATGGTTGGTAGTCAATGCGTTGACAATGTCCGTAGCCTCCGGACCGCCCGGGTTATGTTCTACCTTCGCCATATATTCGGCACAGCTGCTATAGCCGTTCCGGGCCAGATAATTTTCAAGCCTCCCTCCTACCAGCACCCGCTTCTGGCTTAAATCAATACCATAATTCTTCTGCATATACGACACAATATGATGGAAATCACTGTCCGTAATCAAAAAAACCGCCTCCTCAGACAACAAAATCTTATGTTAATGATACAATTTTTGTATTTTATTGTCAATCCCTTCTCAACTGTCGCCAGATTTTGTTAAAAACTTTTACAAGATCGGGATCGTACCAGGTACCGGCACCCTCATTGATCATCTCGATACACTCTTCCACAGAACGTTTTCCCATCTTGGTCTTTCCCGCCGTCAGATGATCAAAATCATTAGCCAGAGAAGCAATCCTCACTTCCAGCGGAATATCCTTCCCCTTCAGGGCCGGATACCCGGTCCCGTCAAAATGGGCATAATGGACGGTGGCAATGGTAATGGCCATAGACAGAAATCTTCCGGGCTTCTGTCCCGCACATATATCCTCCAGCACATCTTTTGCCGTATCTGCACATTTGATCAGATACTCACTGCCTCTTTCTCTGGACCAGGCATCTGACGGAAATTTGTTTCCCGAAAGGACAAAGCTGCCGATGTCATGTATTCCGGCCGCCGTGGCTATGGTCTCCACAAACTCATCGTTAATCTCATCCTCGTAAGCGGAAAGCAGCTGCAGCCCCTGAGCCAACATTCCGCAGTTATAACCTACATTCCCCAAATGATTTCCCTCAGCCGGATTGCACCTTTGTATGATTTTGGAGATTGCCGTCAGCACGTTCCTCTGCTCCTGCTCCACCTGTTCCTGCTTGGTCTCGATCAGCCGGTGCATCATTCGGTTATGCTCCGCCATCTGCTGTCTTAAACGGTAGCTGCTTAAGTGATTGCTCACCCGCATGATGACCTCCACCGGATCAAAGGGCTTGGGAATAAAGTCCACCGCCCCGGCCTGGAACGCCTGCTTCTTCTCTTCACTGGTATTCAATACGGAGATAAAGACAAAAGGAATATCCCTGGTTTCAGGATCATCCTTCAACATCCTGCAGAATTCCAGCCCATCAATTTCGGGCATGGACAGATCCGACAGAATCAGTGCCGGTGTCGCTTCCTTCATCAGCTCCAGTGCCTGGCGCACGCTGGTTGCGCACATGGTTCCGTAACCTTCCTGCGAAATAATATTATTCAGAATTTCCACATTCATGTCAATATCATCCACAATCAGGATCCGGAGCGCTTCCTTTTTTGCCGATTCCATTTCTTCCATGCCGTATCCCCCCTTCTACAGTTCTCCGATTCTTTGTATGATAGCATCCTTCACCACCCCGCAGGCCGCAATGCTCTTTTCGTAATTGCTCTTTCTGATGGCCATCTCCATCCGCAGCACCAGACGTCTCATCTCATCATCGCTGTTCTTCACAAGCTCCTTTACCGTGGAGGCCAGCACCTCCGCCTTATCCCATGTACCCAGCTCAATGGACAAAACCAGCTTCTCCATACGCTTTTTCAGTTCTTCTTTATTGGCCGGCTCCCCGAAACGGGAAAAATCATCCTCATCCGTCCTGCCGTTGTCCTTGGCAAAGCTGATCAGCCCCTCATATCCCTTGTACGATGCTGCGCCGCCTTCCGTGCTGCCGGTTTTAAGCCTTACAGAAAACGAAAAAGTGCTTCCCTTTCCCTTTTCGCTCTCTACCTGAATACTCCCCCGCATCAGCTCCACCAGCTGCTTTGTGATCGCCAGGCCCAGCCCCGTGCCCCCGAAGCGTCTTGTAATGGAAGCATCGGCCTGGGTAAAGCTCTGAAACAGCTTATCCTGCTCCTTCTGGGTCATTCCGATGCCGCTGTCCTTCACCATGAAAAACAGCTCCACCTCATCAGCTGTCTGCTCGGTTCTGCTGACTACAACGCCTACCGAGCCGATCATGGTAAACTTGATGGCATTGGACAGCAGATTATTGATAATCTGAACCAGGCGCAGCTCGTCTCCAACCAGAAACTGCGGAATCGTCTGATCCACATCCAGATTCAGGCGCAGCTCCTTTTTATTGATCTCCGCCATATGGGTAGCAATGGCCCGATCCATCATTTTGTAAAAGTCAAATTCCTTTTCATCAATGGTAAACTTACCAGATCCCAGCTTGCCATAGTCCAGAATATTATCAATGATAGCAGACATATTATTACAGCAGTGCAGAATCAGCTCCAGGGTTTTCCTCTGCTCCTCTCCCACCTCATCAAGAAGTGTGGAAGCATGGCCTCTGATCCCGTTTACCGGTGTCCGCAGCTCATGCGTCACATTGGAAACAAAGTCGTTCCTTGCCCTGAGGTTTTCTTCCTCGTCCTGCCGCATTCGCTTGCTGCGCATATCCATGCTCTTGCGGTCCGCAATATCCTCCGCCAGCAGTATGTAAGTCCCCTCTTCCTTTCCCGGAAAAGTCCTGACATGAACCGGAAAGCAGGAACCGTTCTTCCGATAGGCCGCCGTCTCCTTTTTTTCCGTAAGCTTCAGCCTGTCAAAAGGCTCCTGTTCCCTGAAATCCTGCCGGAATATCTGCTTCATGCTGCATCCGGTCAAATCCGGACTCTCATACTCCAGCTTCTGACACGCCGCCTCATTGGCCCAGATAATCCCGCCCTCATCCTCAAAGACCAGCACCAGCTCTATCGTCTCATCTGCGATCCGGGAGCTCAACCATTCCTTATCCACAGACACATCTACCCCCTGTGCGTTTTTTAAGTATGTCCTCCGGCAGCTTTTTACTGCAGCTCACTTAGCAGCTCGTCGAACACCTTGTATACTTTCTGAAGCTCCTGCCATATTTCCTGTACCCGCGCCTGGTTTACCTCTTCCGCTGCCTTTCCCCTGACTTCTTCCGTAAGATCCGATGCAGCCTTGCAAATAGGGTCAAGCCCCAGATTGGCGGAAACACCCTTAAGTGTGTGCGCGCAGGTAAATACCTCTTCATAATTACATGTACTGACGCCTTCCTCTAATCCGGAATAATTAGAATTATCCTTGAACTTTTTCAAAAACTTCTCGTACATTGCCTCATTTCCCATAAAGCGTCTGACCGTATTTTCTACGTCCGCTCCGCTTTCCGTCAGCCGCTGCTTAAAGCTCTCGTCCATTTTCTTTTCCTTCTTTCTCTGCATTTCAACGATTGCAGCCGTTTCAATGTTTCAATATAAAAAGGCTGAAAAATATGTAAACCCTCTTTTCAGCCTTTCCCCGCGTTACAAATCAGATTCAAGTAAAATTGAACATCTTGATCACTTCAACAATATTGAAAAAATCCTCTTTAGCGAGCTCAAAGCATTTGAGTACATCGGGTGAGAATTGCCCGCATTCTCCGTTCAGGATCATATCGTATGCTATTGCGTTACTGTATGCAGTTTTATAAACTCTGTCGCTTACCAAAGCATCATATACATCGGCCACGGCTACGATCTGTGCGCTGATGGGGATTTCTTCACCCACCAGATGATCCGGATAGCCCTTGCCGTCCCATCTTTCATGATGATACCGGCATATGTCATAGCAGTACTGATAGAAATCGTCTGCATAAGCTTTCTTGCAGGACTCCAGAATTTCGGCTCCGATGGTGGTATGCGTCTTCATAATCTCAAATTCCTCCGGAGTCAGGCGCGCCGGCTTTAACAGGATCGCATCGGGAATTCCGATCTTTCCTATGTCATGCAGCGCCGATGCTCTGGCGATCTGATCAATCTTCTCCGGTGTGAGATCATACTGAGGACAATACTTCGCCACATACTTTAAAAGTATTCTGGTAAAATATTTAATCCGCCGCACATGGTCGCCGGTCTCCACATTTCTGAATTCCACCACGGCACTTAATGCCTCGATCATAAAATCGTTGTTCTGGCGGATTCTCTGCTCCTGCTCTCTGATTGCCTGTTCCTGCTCCTTCAGCCGCAGCTCCATATTGCGCTTATTTTGATAAAGCTCGATAATGTTGCGGGCACGCCTTCTGATAATAGCAGGTTCAAAGGGCTTGTGCATCACGTCGGCAATGCCGTAGCGATACGCCCTTCCCTCGCTCTCCTTGGGTGTCATACTGGTAATCAAAATAACCGGTATGGCATCCAGAAGGTTCTTTTCCTTCATATAATCCAGTACCTTGAATCCGTCTAAAACCGGCATCACCACATCCAACAGGATCAGCGCCAGATCTCCGTGCTTCTCTATCTGCTCTACCGCCTGCCCTCCGTCTGCCGCCTCCAGAATATCATAGTCTGTGTCAAACATCATGCGAAGCAGTTCTCTGTTGACTTCCTCGTCATCCACGATCAATATTTGCTGTTTATCCATGATCTTTTACATAATCCAGCCGCATTAAAACGCAGACTGTTTTCCTCTCTCCCGATTCGAAATCGGGTTATATATTGCCTGTTAAACCGTTTTCATTATACTATTGCCCCGCTGAATTGTCAATCTGACTTTGCAAATTTTCAGGCGTCGCCGTAACAGGCGCCGCAACAGTTCGGACACCCCGCCTCCAGCTTCATGGCCTGTATGTAGCGCCGGTTGAAATCCGCTTCTTCTGCCAGATTCAGCACCTCCGTGCCGGAAATCAGCTTCTGAAGCTCCACAGACAGCTGCTTTGTTCCTGCGGCCGCCAGTTTGACCCCTGCCTTCAAGGCGCCGGAAAGCGCCGTATTTCCGCCGGCCACAGCCTTCCTGGCCAGCTCCGGCTGAAGCATTCCGATCAGCGCGGCATCTTCCGGATTCAGATAATAGCCGAAGCCTCCGGCCAGCACCACCCGGTCCACCTGTTCCTCGCTGATCCCGTACTTTTCCAGCAGTATCTCAATCCCCGCCGCAATGGCTCCCTTTGCCAGCTGGACTGCCCTCACAGACTCCTGTGTCACATGGACATTTCCCACCCGCACTCCGTCCTCAAAGCAGCTCTCCGCCAACAGCCCCGTCTCATCCAAAAGTCCCTCCCTGCGCAGCGCGGCAAGACGGCTGATCATATCCGCGCCCCAGACTCCCCTGTTTGCGCCGCCCTCAAAGGCAGGTCCCGCCGCCGTGGCGCAGGCAATGCGGCGTTTCCTGTTTCCGAGAACGATCTCTCCGTTGGTCCCCAGGTCGATCAGCAGTATGATTTCTTCCCCTTCGCCCATGCCGCAGGCATACATTCCCGCCGTGATGTCTCCCCCCACAAAGGCAGACACTCCGGGAAGGACAAAACAGGGCACGTCCCCGATCTTCATTTCTCCCCCGCTTAGGCAGGAAGCACGAAAAGGGGCACGTCCCAGTTCGGACGTGTCCCATCCCATCAGCAGATAAGTCATAGTCGTATTGGCCGCCAGCACCATCTGCAGGTGCTCCTGCCCTGTCAGTCTTTTCCGAAAACGCTCCAGTCCCTGTTCCAGCACCTGCAGAATCATTGTGCGCATGTCCTTTGCACTTTCCTTATCCTCTGCCGCCCGGATTCTTGAGATCACATCAGCGCCGTATGCCGACTGAGGATTCACCGCCAGATACCTGTCCTCCACGGCTCCGCCCGGCCCGTATAACAGCATGGCAACGGTAGTGGTTCCCAGGTCTGCCGTGACAAGGCGTTTATTCCCGCAGACGGCTGACGCCGGATTTTTCGTAAAAGCGCTGTCCGCAAGCACCTGCATGGCGCCGCTTATCTTTTCCCCGCCTTCCCCGCCGCCCGCCTTAAAGATTTCCGGCGTCACGCCGGGGCAGAGCCCACAGCCCGTGCAGATGCGGCAGCGCAGTCCCTTTTTATACAAACCTGTTTTTCTCCTTATCGTAATGATAGTCGATGGCCGCAAGCTTACTTTTAAGCTCGTCTCTGTCAACATCCAGATCCTCGCAGAGAGCTTCCAGACTGTCATAAAAATCACGCAGCTTCAGATTTACAAAGCTTAACAGCATTGCCGGATCCTTTGGTATCATCTTTCACCTAATCCTTTCACCCGTTCACTCTGGCGGTCAATTCTCCGTTCTCCGCGTCAATCACCACCCGGTCTCCGCCGCGCACCTTGTCCTCCAGAATCAGCTTTGCCGTCATGGTCTCCACATACTTTTGTACATAGCGCTTTAAAGGACGGGCTCCGTACACCGGATCATACGCATTATCCACAATCAGCCTCACTGCATCCTCCGTCAGCTCCAGCTTCAAATCCCGCTCTTCCAGGCGGCGGTTTAAATCCTTGACAATCAACGATACAATACCGCCGATATTTTCCTTTGTCAAAGGCTTAAAAAGAATGGTTTCATCCAGGCGGTTTAAAAACTCCGGCCTGAAATGCGCCCGCAGCTCACCCATCACCGCCTCTTCCGCTTCCCGGCTGATGCTGCCCGACTCATCAATTCCGTCCAGCAGATAATTAGCCCCAATGTTGGAGGTCATAATCAGAATCGTATTTTTAAAATCCACGGTCCTGCCCTGGGAATCCGTGACGCGCCCGTCGTCCAGCACCTGCAGCAGCACGTTAAACACATCCGGATGGGCCTTCTCAATCTCGTCAAACAGCACTACGCTGTAGGGCTTTCTTCTGACTGCTTCGGTCAACTGTCCCCCCTCTTCGTAGCCCACATATCCGGGAGGCGCTCCGATCAGCCTGGACACCGAGAATTTCTCCATATATTCGCTCATGTCGATCCGCACCATATTGGTCTCATCATCAAACAATGCGGCGGCAAGAGACTTTGCAAGCTCTGTCTTGCCCACACCCGTGGGTCCCAAAAACAGGAAGGAGCCGATGGGTTTGTCCGGATCCTTGATACCGGCTTTGGAACGAATAATCGCTTCCGTTACCTTGGTGACGCCCTCATCCTGACCGATCACTCTCCTGTGAAGCTCCTGATCCAGATGCAGGGTCTTATTTCTTTCGCTCTCCGTCAGCTTTGACACGGGGATCCCCGTCCATCTGGAAACGATACGGGCAATCTCATCCTCCGATACCTTTTCATGTACCAGCGTCATATCTCTTTCCCCGACGCTTTCTTCCTCCTGCTCCAGCTGCTTTTTTAAACTTGGCAGTCTGCCATAGGAAAGCTCCGCCGCCTTTTCCAGATTGCCTTCTCTCTGGGCAATCTGAATCTCGCTGTTGACGCTGTCAATTTCCTCCCGCAGCCTGGAAAGCTTTTCCACGGAAGCCTTCTCATTGTCCCACTGAGCCTTTTTCCCGGCAAATTCCTCCTTCAGCTCCGCAAGCTCCTTCTGCAGGTTTGCCAGCCTTTCCTGACTGAGCCGGTCATCCTCCTTCTTCAGGGCCGCCTCTTCAATCTCCATCTGCATGATCTTTCGCTGCAGCTCGTCAAGCTCCGTAGGCATGGAGTCCAGCTCCGTCTTAATCAGCGCGCAGGCCTCATCCACCAGGTCGATGGCCTTATCCGGCAGAAACCTGTCGGAAATATAACGGTTGGAAAGCACCGCTGCGCTGACCAGGGCATTATCCATAATCTTAACCCCATGATATACCTCATACCGTTCCTTCAGACCCCGGAGAATGGAGATGGTATCCTCCACCGTAGGCTCATCCACCAGCACCGGCTGAAAACGGCGTTCCAGAGCCGCATCCTTCTCAATATACTGCCTGTACTCGTCTAAGGTAGTGGCGCCGATGCAGTGAAGCTCGCCTCTGGCAAGCATGGGCTTTAACATGTTCCCGGCATCTAAAGCACCGTCCGTCTTGCCTGCGCCCACAATGGTATGAAGCTCGTCAATAAACAGGATAATCTGCCCGTCGCTGTTTTTCACATCCTCCAGCACTGCTTTTAAACGTTCCTCAAACTCGCCTCTATACTTGGCGCCTGCCACCAGGGCCCCCATATCCAGCGCAAAAATTTTCTTATCCTTCAGCCCCTCCGGCACGTCGCCCCTTACAATACGCTGGGCGAGGCCCTCCACCACAGCGGTTTTACCCACGCCGGGCTCGCCGATCAGACAGGGGTTGTTCTTGGTCTTGCGGGACAAAATACGGATAATATTTCTGATCTCGCCATCCCTGCCGATCACGGGATCCAGCTTCTGATTTCTTGCCTTCTCCACCAGCTCCTGCCCGTATTTTTCCAGCGTATCATAGGTAGCCTCCGGATTATCGCTGGTAACCCGCTGATTTCCCCGGACTGTGGACAGAGCCTGCAGGAAACGCTCTCTGGTAATGCCGTATTCCTTCCAGATCTGGGCAAGCTCCCTGTTAGGGTGCTTCAACATGGCTAAAAACAAATGCTCCACGGAGACATATTCATCCCCCAACGCCTTTGCCTCATCCTCTGCTCCGATCAGCACCTTGTTCAGCATCTCGCCGATATGAAGCTGTCCGCCCTGCACCTTAGGACGTTTTCTTAAAGCCGCTTCCACTCTGCTCACAAAATGCTCCTGCTGAATCTCCATCTTTTCGATGAGCTTCAGAATCAGGCTGTCTTCCAGCGTCAGCAGGCTGTATAACAGATGCTCCTGCTCCAGCTCCTGGTTTCCGTACTCATATGCAAGCCGCTCGCAGCCTTCCACGGCCTGCACGGACTTTTGCGTAAATTTTTGAATGTTCATTTTGTTGCCTCCCCATAAAGGTTTACTTTGTTTGTTCTATTACAACTATAACACCATTTTTTTCAAAATCAATAAACAAAGTATAAACTTATCTGAAAAAGCTGTAAAGTCTTCACACTATTTTCGTTACTTCGTAACCCGCTTCATTTACCGCATCAGTCAATGCCTGATCGCTTACCTCTTCTTTAAGCTCTACGGCGGCTGTCTTAGCCTCCAGACTCATGGTTACCGCGCTCACTCCTGCCACTGCTTCCAGGGCCTTCTGTACCCTGCCGGTGCAGTGTCCGCACATCATGCCCTCGATTGTCATTACCTTTGTCATTTTTTTGTCCTCGCTTTCCTTTTTGTTGTTATTGTCAGCTGTTTTCACAGACCCTGCTGCTTCTTTGGCTTCCGCAAAGCCGCTCTTAAAGCCTTTGAGCCGCAGGGCGTTCCCCACCACAAAAATGCTGCTCAGGCTCATGGCTGCTGCCCCGAACATGGGATTAAGCCTAATCCCAAATACAGGATACCACACTCCCGCCGCCAGGGGAATACCGATGGCATTATAGAAAAAGGCCCAAAACAGATTCTGCTTGATATTACGGATCACGGCCCTGCTTAAGCTCACTGCCGTCACTGCATCCCTAAGATCACTCTTCATCAGCACAATGTCCGCGCTCTCCATGGCCACATCCGTGCCGGCGCCGATGGCCATTCCCACGTCCGCCGCCGTCAGGGCCGGCGCATCGTTAATCCCGTCCCCTATCATGGCTACCTTTCTTCCCGCTTCCTTTAACTGCCGGATTTTCTTTTCCTTATCCTGAGGAAGGACCTCCGCCACTGCCTCCTCTATGCCCAGCTCCTGCCGCACCGCCTCCGCAGTTCGCTTATTATCTCCCGTGAGCATCACCACATGAATACCCATTTCCCGCAATTTCTGGACGGCCGCATAAGAACTGACCTTGATCTGATCCGCCACGTCAATACAGCCCAGCAGACGGCCTTCCCCTCCCACCAGAAGGGGGGTACGTCCCTGCCCGGCGATCTCATCCAGTCCCCGCGCCGCAGCCTCTTCAATCACAATCCCGTTTTCTTCCATATAAGCTCGGTTGCCCACAAAATAACGGGTTCCGGCTTTTGCACCGGCATCCGGCACAAAGCTCTCTTCAAACATTTTATTCAGAGCCGCTTCATCTGTCTTCCCGTTTGTACCATAAATGCCCGTCTTTTCCCAATCCGGATCCTTCCCACCACCTTCCTGCGCTCCCACCGCAGACGTAAAGACCACCCTGGAACCGTCTTCCCGCTTTCCTGCCAGAAATACCGCCGTGGGGCCGTCACTCCCGTCTGGCAGGGGGATTCTATCCCGCGGCGCAATCTCCTCTGCCAGCACGCCCTCTACGCCTCTGCCGAAAACAGCCTTAAAATTCCGGATTTCCGGCAGTTCCAGCCTTTCTCTTTCCGCATAGGCCACAATGGCCTCCGCCAAAGGATGCTCGCTTTTCTTTTCCAGCGCCGCCGCAATGCTCACCAAGGTTTCCAGGGACATATCCTGCACATAGCAGCCCGTTCCCGTCACATGCAGCTTTCCGGAGGTAAGCGTACCTGTCTTATCCAACACTACCGTGTCAATCTCCTTAGCCTGCTGCAGAGCTTCCCCCGACTTAATCAGAATACCGTGCCTTGCTCCCACGCCGGTCCCCACCATAATCGCCACCGGCGTCGCCAGCCCAAGGGCACAGGGACAGGAAATGACCAACACCGCGATGGCCGATGAAATGGCAAATTCCGCTCCTTTACCTGCAATCAGCCAGGCAAAAAGCGTCACCAGCGCAATGCAGATCACCACCGGCACAAACACTCCCGCCACCTTGTCTGCCAGCCTGGCAATGGGGGCCTTGCTGGCGCTTGCCTCTTCCACCAGCCGTATAATCTGCGCCAGAGTGGTATCCTCTCCCACCCGATCCGCCCGGCACTTTAAGAAACCGGCCTTATTCACTGTGGCGGAGACCACCTGATCTCCCGGCTGCTTCTCCACGGGGATGCTTTCCCCCGTAACGGCCGCCTCGTCAATACTGGAGCTTCCCTCCAGCACCGTACCGTCCACCGGCACCAGACTTCCCGGCTTTACCAGAAAGATGTCCCCGCTGCGCAGCGCCTCCGTAGGAATCTCTTTCTCGTCTCCATTCTCGTCCAAAATAACCGCCGTCTTGGGGGACAAATCCATCAGCTTTGTGATGGCCTCGCTTGTCTTTCCCTTGGAACGGCTTTCCAAATATTTTCCTACGGTAATCAGCGTGAGAATCATCCCCGCCGACTCAAAATAAAGATCATGGGAATACTGCTCCACCACCGCCATATCCCCATGCCCTAACCCAAAGCTTATACGGTACATGGCAAAGATGCCATAGCCTATGGCCGCCGAAGCCCCCAGGGCAATCAAACTGTCCATGTTGGGTGATAAATGCCTCAGCGTTTTAAAGCCTACGGAAAAAAACTTTCGATTCATATACAATATGGGCAGCAGCAGAATAAACTGCGTCATGGTAAAGGTCATAGCATTTTCGTTCCCATGCAGAAACCGATGTATAAATCCCGGAATCGGCAGACCAAACCATTCATTATACATATGATACATTGCTACATACATTAAGGGAATCAAAAAGCCGACGGAAATTCCCAGCCGCCATCTCATGGCCCTTGCCTCTTCCCTTGCTTCCCGCTGCAGCCTGTCACGGCCGTTCCTTCCGCCGCCGGAGCTTTGGCCGCCGTTTCCGCCAAAGCCGCTTTCCCTGCTGCCTCCAGCCCCACGGCCGCTCCCGATCATCAGGCTGGCTCCATAGCCGGCCTTTTCCACCGTGCTTTCAATGACTTCTCCGGTCAATACATTTTCGTCATATTCGATTTCCATGGTCTCCGTCAATAAATTAACAGATGCCTTTATTACACCGTTCAGCTTGTTTACCGCCTTTTCCACATGGGACGAGCAGGCGGAACAGGTCATTCCCGATATATGATACCGCTGTTTCATGATGATACTCCTTATCCGCTTCAGTGAGTGCCTTTCCTACAAATGATCCGTCAATCTTACAATGTTCCCGCAAACTTATAAGCTGCCTTCACTTTAATTTCTTAATCAGCTCCACCGCTTCCTCCACTACTTCCGTATTTCCCTTTTGGATCTCTTCCACCACACAGGTCTCCATATGCTCCTGTAATACCAGATAGCCAAAGGCCTGCAGAGCGCTCTCCACCGCCGCCACCTGCGTCAGTATATCTCCGCAGTACCGGTTCTCATCCAGCATCCTGCCGATTCCGTTCAGCTGTCCCACCATACGGCTTAACCGGTTTTTTAACTGGCGCAGCTTATCTTCCTCTCTGGGCGTGGATTTCAAATGACAGCTGCAGGATGTCTCTGCCGCTTCTCCCGTCATACCCTTTTCCATAATGTTATCATTATGATCCATAAC
The DNA here is from genome assembly GCA_910586485.1 of uncultured Acetatifactor sp. Lineage (GTDB taxonomy): Bacteria > Bacillota > Clostridia > Lachnospirales > Lachnospiraceae > Acetatifactor. The sequence goes on along the minus strand of CAJUIA010000006.1, from coordinate 28,816 downwards.
GTCTCCCGCCATACCTGTTCCTTTCTTTATCTCCTTTTCGGGATGTGTTCCCGGCGCATATAACATGAAGTAAAATACATATTCTTAAACTCAGTTATAGAATTTTCACCTACTGACAATTCTGCAAGTGGAAATTTGTTACAGGTGAAATATAATCATTCTGTACTTTTAGAAAATTTTATAAATTCATATGGTAATCCCATATCTTCAGAATATTTACGGATTTCTTTCTTTTCGACATCACTCATTTCGTCATAGAAAGGGCGATCTGATACTTTCCAGTATGTTTTAACTTCTTCTATTTTCAATACATCCCCCCAGGGAGCAGTATACAATTCTCCGACTTTATATTTCCCAATTTCTTTATATACCCTCGTGGTATAACAATACCCCAGTTTATTTAAATAATTTTGAATTGACTCATATTCATGTTCAGGAAACGATATTGCTTCAAGCATACAAAAACCTCCTAAATTAATAACGTAAAACACAAAATTTTATGATAATCAATAAAAATTCCGGCCTCCTGTCAGGTCAAAATACCCCTACGGGGTATATCTGATGCTTTCAGAATATACCCTGTAGGGGTATTTGTCAAGTTCATTTCAAATTTTCAGAAAATCTTTTTCCATTTGGTCAATGTATATGTTCATCATAAAAATCAACAAAATCCTCGAACAACTCCAAATCCAATGAATTACACCATTGCTCCCGGTCCAGGTTATGGTGTATATAATCGGCTTTATCCTCCGAAAACCGTTCCCTGTTTTCCTCTGAATTATAGTCATAGTCAAGGTTCTTAAGCCATTCATCGAATTCCGCGTTAAACTCATTGCGATAGGTGTCTCCATTGAAATAGCTATGTCCTTTATTCTCAAAAGGAACGAAACAAAAACGGGGATCATCCTTATACTTCTTATAATAAATTTCGTAGCCGTATTCGGCAGGAACAACTTCATCATCAAAGCTATGTACAATCATAACGGCGGCATTACTTTTTGAAAAGCCGTCCATCGCAGTATTTAAGGCGTATCTGCCATATTGCAGCCTCTCATGCAGCCTCACAAACGGTAACATTAAATAAATACCGTTCCCTGCCTGTTTTTTCCCCTCTGCTTCAAACAGATTCGGTGAAGCGTTAAAACCCGAACACGCTATAACAGCTTTTACTTCAGGATGGTATGTAAGTACACTGCAGACACTGTACCCGCCCCAGCTATGTCCAAATAGAGCAATCGGCAGATCGGGAAAATTTCCGCTCTCTTCCACAAATGTGATTGCATAGTCAAGGTCTATTACTCCCTGTGGAAGTCCTCCGACTCCTTCTCCCTCGCTTTCATCATTTCCCGTAGCGTCATAAGAGAAAACATAGTAACCATGACGGGCAAAATAATTTGCACAATCCATATAAGAATTGTGTCCACCGCCGCCAAAGCCATGTGCCATTACAATGATACCACGCTGGTTTTCTCCAAAGCGATACATATATCCCGCCAGCTTCTGCCCCTTATTGGAACAAAACTCATATTTTGTGCGCTGTAATCCGTCAAAATCATCAACGTGCAGCATAAGCGGCTCATAGCTCTCAAAGCGCTGGTTAAAATTCTCGTTATATACCGTTACAGTTAAAGCCCAATCGCCGGCAATTAACAGCAGTACCACGATAGATAATACAACGAGGAAAATCTTTTTCTTCTTGGATTTTCGTTTTATATTTTTCATATGCTTATTCTTTCAACTTATTTGCTTATTCTTCCAACTTATTGTCGAAAGCCTTTATTCCTCTTCCAGCAGCGCGTCAATCTCTTCACAATAGGCCGCATACATGGCATCCGCCGTATCTGCTCCCAGATGTATAGATGCAATTTTACCGTCCCTGCCGATTAACACGGTATAAGGAATTCCCTCCGAGGGATACAGACTGTTTATCTCATTATCAGGATCCGATGCCACCGGAAATTCGTACCCGTTTTTCTCAAGAAAGCTTTTCACCGTCTTTTCCGCTTCTCCCGCATTCACCGCGAGCAGCGTCAATTCCTCTCCGTATTTCTCCAAAAGCATGGGAAACGCAGGCATCTCCCTTACGCAGGGGCCGCACCAGGTAGCCCAGAAATTCAGCAAAATCACGCTTCCCTCATGATCGGACAAAGTAAATTCAGTACCGTCAGTCAGCGTGACCGTGAAATCCCGATATTCGTCCCCCACCTCCACGGGCGCCAACGGCTCCTTCTTTCCGCCATCCGAGGGGCTGCTTTCCGGATTCCCTCCGCAGGCTGCAAGCAGCAAACACAACGCCAGCATAAAAGGCAGCGCCATCGACCTTGCCGCCTTATATCGAAACATTCCTTTTACCGTTTTCATCCTTTTATTTCCCTTCCGTTTTTTTTACTTCCATTTACTTCCTTTTTCCGTTCCCTTCCGAAATAAATTGCATTTTGAGGGCAGCTTGAAATGCAGTGCCCGCAATGAATACATTCATGATCCCCTACCCTGCGAATATCCATGGGGCAGGCCATCACACACAGCCCGCATTCGTTGCACAAATCTTTATCCACCCGCACTGCCAGCAGCGCAATACGGGAAAAGAAAGAATATATGGCCCCCAGCGGGCACAAAAACCTGCAAAAGCCTCGATATACAAAGATACAGCCTGCCAGAATCACCACGCACAAAACAGCCTTCCAGTTAAAAAGCACCCCTGCCAGCGCCCGATACTCTGCACGCATTCCCAGCAGGAAAAAACCGCCCTCCAGAGTTCCCGCCGGACAAATATACTTACAAAAGGCCGGCACCGGCATCCCCTGGGCAAAGGCATATCCTATTGGCAGTGCCGCCACAAACACGGCCAAAACCACGTATTTCAGCCAGGAGAGTCTTCTGGTAAACCGGTTCTTCTTTAGTTTCGGCGTAGGAAGCTTATGCAGCAGCTCCTGAATCAGCCCAAACGGACATAAAAATCCGCACACCACCCTGCCCAATGCCACTCCCGCAAGCAGGAAAAAGCCGATTATGTAAAGGGGCAGCTTATTCGGCAGATTGCTCAGAGCGTTCTGCAGCGCTCCCAGCGGGCAGGAGGCGACAGCACCGGGACAGGAATAACAGTTCAGCCCCGGAACACAAACGCCCTTGCTCCTGCCCTTATAGATGGTACCGTCTGCAAAACCCGGAAGATTTGCGTTATAAAGCAGAGCGCTGACTGCCTGAATGCACCTTCGACGGAAATTTGCCTTATTTTTTATTTTGGCATTTTTCATCTTGCTAGCCAATACCGATACACTCCATACAAATGCGGACGGCCTTCATTAAGGTATCCTGATACCCTCCCTGCAGTATGCCGGCAGTCAGCGCAATCAGGCCGGTTCCTGCAAGGGCTATACGAATCACACTGCTTTTCCTCATGACTCTTTCTCCCTGATCACCCAGTAACCGTCGTAAACTCTGCCGCCATAGCTGCCCTTAAGGCACTGCTCCGACAGCTCAAAGCCTGCCTTCTTCAGCGCTTCTATCCTGTCCACTGCATAGACCGGCGCCTTCGTGGCAAGCAGGCTGCAGCCGAAAAGGCTGTACGCAGGCTTGACAATTACCGAAAGAACTTCCGCAATATCCTCCGGATTTTCATAATCAAACCGCAGGTCCAGCCTCATCAGACCACATTCGTTAAAATAATCCTCCGCTCTTCTCAGGAAAAGCTCTATGGTGCCCACTGCTTCATTGACTGCCTTGTCAATCACCGTAAAACGCACAAATCCACGCCCTGCATATTCCTCCAGCCAGTAGTGAATGGCGTTCTGCACGTCTTCCTTCCTGGTCATAAAGAAATTATCCCCGTGGCAGTTGTCACTGTTCAGAAAAGGCAGCACACGCTTGTCACTGTATACCTTCAGCAAATCCTCCGCATCCTTCTCCTGAATTAATCGCAGTAAAAACCTGTCATTCTCAAGGACAGGGCACTCCCTGTAAACATCCTGCATCCTGTGTATTCTCCCTTCACCCACTTCGCTTCAAAGCAGGAACATCTGTTCTGATTATAAGGTAGCACAGAACGAGGGCTTTGTCAACTGCTGCTTCGCCGGAATCAGGGTACCGGAAAGATTTTATATTTCAGCCCGCGCGCGCAGAAAACCGGCTGCTTCGTATTCCGTATCACAATCCTCCATCCGTCCCGGACGCAGCCCCAAAAGAGGCTCTCCCGCTTTCACAAGCGCTCCCTTCGAAGCAAGGACACTGCCGAGGACAGCACCTGATTCAATCCCCATATACACACAGCAGGATGCTCCCTCCTTCACCAGTCCCTTCCGGTCAAACTCCAGAATCAGCTTTCCTTTTCCCACGATCTCATTCTGAACGACTCTTGGACGATAATATCTTTCCAGCAAATCATCCTCTGCGTCCCCCGCCTTGATATAGATCTCAGCGCCGAACTCCGTGCGAAGCAAAAAGGCATTTCCCCTGGGAAATATCTTTGTGATTTTCCCGTTTGCAGGCGCATACAGCCTGTCTTCTCCGGGATGAACCGCCACCACTGCTTTTTCATCCCCGTCTATCTGCACCATCTCTCCGGACACGGGACTGCCCACTGAAAACGGAAATCGGCTCCGGCTGTCTTTTTTACCATCCCGTCTGCCCTTGCGTCTGCTTTCATACTCCGCTTCCTCTTCCTTATCCCCAGCCGGCTCTTCCACCGTCCACCGCGCCGTCGTCAGCCTGCCCATGCAAAAGCCTGCTGCCATGGCCGCGGCCGCAATGGCGGTCAGCCACCAAAAACTGATTTCCATGCTCTTTTACCTCCGTCTCATATTATTTTATACAACTGTTTATGATCTATATTTTCCCAAAAAAATGACAAATATTCTCGTCAAAAAATAATTGTTGACATTTGATAAGTATTGATGCTATACTACACCTGTATTCTAAATGAAAGTCATTGAACTCACATATTTTTGTAAGTCATTACGACTTTGATGATGGTTTACAAAAATATGTGATTTTTTTGTCCTAGTTTTAGAATCGCCAAATATTTATATTTTTTAAGGAGGTACCACAATGAACAACGGTACAGTTAAATGGTTCAACGCACAGAAGGGTTATGGTTTCATCACCAACGATGCAACCGGCGAGGAAGTATTCGTACATTTCTCCGCAATCAATGCTGACGGCTTCAAGTCTCTTGAGGAAGGCCAGAAGGTTACTTTCGATACCGAGACCGATCCCCAGAACAGCAGCAAAACCCGTGCTACCAACGTTACTGTAGTAGCATAATCGTTTCTGACTGACGAAGACCAGGCCGAATTCGGTCAAAAATAAGGATGTTGCAAATCATCCCTCAGATGATTTCGTGACATCCTTATTTTTTGGCACAAAAACAATCTTTCCATGATAATGATAATGCTTCTTCCGCCTTATCCCCGTTCCCGGAAAACGGCATCCACTGCCGCTCTGTATTCCGACAGACTTTTCGACTTTTTGATCTTTTTGAGATATTTGTCCCCGTTGTCAAAGCTTTCTCCCATAAAGGTCCAGAGATCCTTCATCTTAAAAAGAGTATTGGTGTCTCCAGACATGATCCGGATATATCCTTCCAGAAGCTCATCATGAAAGGCTCTCAGCGTAACCGGGGAAAAATCTCCCGTAATCATACCCGGCCTTTGCAGAATTCCCCGGCCCACCATGACGGTATCCGTCTCAGGCAGCCGGGACATAAGCCATCCCAGCGTCCCATATCCGGCTTTACCGCCGTCCGGATCAACCATCTTTAGCGAAATCAGATCTCCATTGTAGCATAAGGGAATCTTCCTCCGCTCTGCGGCCGCTGCAAATGCCTCCAAATGCACAGGGCCGCCGTAGCCCTCCTTAAGCAGCCGGGGATGGATGATCAGCTCTTCCATGGGATAACGCCCAAAAAGCTCCAGCAGCCTTTCCCATTCTTCCACATTCTCCACACCGATCCTGGTCTTAACGGAAATCCGCAAGGGACATTTTTCAAAAATCTCGTCCAGAAACCTCTCCAATTCCTCCGGGAATTTTAAAAAGCCCGCCCCCCGGCCTCTGGCCGCCACTGTGCCGGAAGGGCACCCCAGATTAAGATTCACTGCCGAATAGCCGTAAGCGGCCGCCTCCCCGGCTATACATAAAAACACGTCGGCACGGTTAGCCAGAATCTGCGGGACCACCTTCATCCCCTCGTTATGCTCCGGCAGAATATCCGCCCGCTCTCTGGTGCTTAGGCTCCTGGCGGCAAGAAACGGGGTGAAATATTTTTCCACCCCGCCATAATACTTATGGTATACCCGCCTGAAATGATAAGTAGTAAGCCCTTCCATGGGAGCCAGATAATATTTCATACTGCCCTCCGTGATTCCGCTCCGCGGAATCTCACTCTTTTATCCATACATACCTGGGATCATCGTCCCTGGTGGTCCAGGGATTGCCGGGAAGATGCCGGATCATCCAGCAGTAATACATGGGATAGCCCGGCGCCGTCACCTGAGGATGGGTCTCCCCCGGCGTAATGGCCGCAAAGCTGCCATCCGTTATCTTATAAGCATTCTCGCCGATAAAGCAGGCCCCGAAGCCTTCTTCCCGCTGAAAACGGTAATAGTATACCTCCGGCTGGGGATGGGAATGAGGGGTATAGCTGGACCAGCTTCCCTGATGATTAATCACTTCACCGTTTACCATATTGGAATAGGGCGCATTCTCATAGTCAAAAACAGTACGCACGGTACGGACCATGCGGTCCTCGCAGAGCCCGAAGCCAAAGGTCTCGTCCCTGCAGGTATCCGGGGTATAAAAGACCGGGGCAAACTCCCTTTCGTTGTCCGTCCTCTGCACCAGCACCTCACTGTCCGCCAAAACCCTCACCGTAATCTGTACACCCCGGCACACATGAAGACAGTAAGGGCCTTCTTTGATAAAATCCGCTCGACTTCCTTCGGCTCTGTGCTGCTCCCATTCAAAAACCACATTTCCCAGTACCAGCAGAGCAGCCGTCTCCTTCCGGTCCGAGTATAATTCTATTACTTCCCCCGCCTTCACCCGATAAACGTCAATATCCATCATCATATCATTTTCCGCATCACCGGCACGGGTTAAGCATTTCACCCCATGCTCGTTATACTGTGGACAGCCAAATTGTCTGCTCATATTTTTCTCCTTTTTAAAATGGAATCTCCGACAGCTTTACAGGCCTGTGTTCTTCCACGGACTTCTTTGCCGCAATTCCCATCAACACCGGCTTTAAGCCGTCCAAAACCCCTAAAGGCGTCTCCGTATCCTTCTCGATGGCCTCCACAAACAGCCTGACCTCTCTGGAGAAGGATTCCATATATCTTTCCAGGAAGAAATACAGGGGCTTTTCTCCAGTAATGCCTTCCCCATTGCTTATAACCGCGGAAGATGCCGTATCATTTGCAGTGGCTGCCATGCCCTTTGAACCAAAGACCTCTGCCCTCTGATCATAACCATACACGGCCTTTCTGGAATTGTCAATCACCGCAATGGCTCCGTTCTCCATTTTCAAAGTAATAACCGCGGTATCCACATCCCCTGCCTCACCGATGGCCGGGTCCACCAGCACCGCCGACTGCACATAAATTTCTTCCGCGTCGCACCCTGCCAGATAGCGGACCATGTCAAAGTCATGAATGGTCATGTCCAGGAACATGCCTCCGGAAACCGCCGCGTATTCCGCAGAAGGGGGCTCCGGATCCCTGGAGGTGATCTTAATAATATGCGGCTCTCCAATCTTTCCGGCGGTTATGGCATTCTTTACCGCCTCGAAATTGTGATCAAATCGCCGGTTAAAGCCCACCTGATATTTCAGCTTACTTCCTTCCAAGGCCTTCACCACTTCCTTAATCTTGCTCAGGTCATGGTCGATGGGCTTTTCACAGAATACATGCTTCCCTGCCTGAATGGCCTCAATGGAAATGGGCGAATGGGTATTGGTGGAAGAACAGATCATCACCGCGTCAATCTCAGGATCATTTAATATCTCATGATAATCCTTCGAAGTCTGCTCCACCCCCAGGGACTTCGCCCATTCGGCGGTTTCCTCCGTCATAAAGGGATCCGCCAGCGTCTTAATTTTTGCATTTTTAATATGCAGGCAGATACTCTCCGTATGCACCTTGCCAATCCGCCCTGCACCGATTACGCCAAATGTTACCATATTCATATCCTCCTTTTTGCGCTATATTCCTGTATGCTCCTTTATGTACTTTCTGGCCTTTAAGGCATACTCAAAGGGATTGGCCTTCGCAGGGTCCTGCTCCGCCTCCACCAGCATATATCCCTCATAATGATGCTCCGCCAGCACCTTAAAGATAGAATCAAAGTCTATGCAGCCGTCGCCCGGAACCGTGAAGGCCCCCTGCCGCACTCCCTCCAGAAAGCTTAAATGCTCCGCCTTCACCCGGTCCACAACCTCCCGGCGAATATCCTTTAAATGCACATGCTTAATCCGATCCGCATATTTTTTCACCAGCTCTGTCGGGTCCTCTCCACAATAGGCAAAATGACCGCTGTCAAAAAGCAGGCTCACATACTCAGGATCCGTATTTGCAAGCATTCTCTCCGTCTCAGCGCCAGACTGCACCACCGTCCCCATATGGTGGTGAAAGGTAAGGGCAATTCCCCTTTCCTTCGCCGCCTTTCCCAGCCTGTTCAGGCCTGTACAAAGGCGCTCCCACTCTTCCTCGTTCATCACATGCTTCTTTTCAAATACAGGTACATCCTGCATCCCCTGGATGCTGTAGGACTGCTCCGATACCCCGATCACCCTGGCCCCCAAAGCCCTTAAGAAATCAACCTTCTCCAAAAAGGCTTTTTCTGTTTCTTCATAGGGCTTAGAGATCAAAAAGGTGGAAAACCAGCAGTTGCAGATTTCCAGCCCACGCAGCTTCAGCGCCTTTTTCAAAACCGCCTCATCCGTGGGATACTTGTTGCCGATCTCCGATCCCTCATATCCTGCCAGTGCCATCTCGCTGATGCACTGCTCGAAGGTATTTTCCTTACCCAGATCCGGCAGATCATCGTTCGTCCAGGCAATCGGCGCGATCCCCAGCTTTACTTTTCCTTCTTCAAACATTTTTACACTCATTTTTCCTCTCATTCCGCCGCGCAAGCGGCATCTAAATTTGTGGGAACTTTGGGACGCGCAGTTATCTTAGTATAACCTTGCCCTGCTCCTGCCTTCCAGAATACGCTCATACGCAGCCTTTCCTTCCGGCTTTCCCGATACTGCCGCCGTTCCTACATTCCACCAGGAGTCATAGCCGTCCGTCATGGTCTTAGGCAGTACCTTGATGTCAATCAAAGTGGACACCTTCTGCTTCTTCGCATCCTCCAGCGCCGCTTCCAGCTCCTCCAGGCTGCAAACGGTATAGCCCTTAGCCCCGTAACCCTCTGCTACCTTTGCAAAATCAATAGGAATCAGGCCTCCCTGCAGCTGCCCGCTCTCATCCCGGTACCGAAACTCCGTGGCCAGATTACCGATACCGTTGGACATTTGCAGATTATTGATACAGCCAAAGCCGCAGTTGTCAAACAACAGCAGATTAATCTTTTTTCCCTCCTGCAGGGAGGTAAGGAACTCGCTGTGCAGCATCAGAAAGCTGCCGTCCCCCAGCATGGCATAGACCTCCCGCTCAGGCTCTGCCAGCTTACACCCAAGGGCTGCCGCCGCCTCATAGCCCATGCAGGAATACCCGTATTCCATGTGGTAAGAATCCTTTTCCTCCGTAGTCCACATACGCTGGAGATCTCCGGGAAGGGAACCTGCCGCCCCGGTAACTATGGCATCCTCCGGAATCCTTTCCCTGATTTTTGCCACTGCCGCCGTCTGGGTGAGGACACTGCCCGTCAGCTCTGCAAACTCTCCGATAGAGCCTTCATTGCGGGCGCTGATTAAGGGCACAAAGCTCTCGTCATATTGATATTCCGCCAGTCGCTTCCTCTCCGCCTCCCAGCCCTGCTTTGCTTTCTGAATTTCATTCGTATAGGCACTTTTGTAGCCGGCGCTCTTAAGCTCACGGGAAAGGGCCTCCAGCGTCACCTTCGCGTCCCCGATCACGCTGGCCGCATCCATCTTATAAGCATGAAATCTTGATACATTTACGGAGATAAATTTCACGTCGGGGTTACTGTATTGGGATTTGGAGCCGGTGGTGAAATCCGTCAGTCTGGTGCCCACCGCCAGCACCACGTCCGCCATGGCGGCGATTTCATTTGCCGCGGAATTTCCCGTAACCCCCACGCCGCCCAGGTTATAGGGCGAGGAACTCCTGCAGGCACTTTTGCCCGCCTGGGTCTCTGCAAAGGGAATCTGAAAATCGGCACAGAACCGCTCCAGCTCCCTCCCCGCCTCGGAATACCTGACCCCGCCGCCGCAAAGAATCAACGGATGCCTGCTGCCCTTTAAGATCTCCACCGCATCCCTGATTTCCTCTTCCGCGGGGATGGCCCTGGTAATCTTATGCACCCGCTTTGCAAAGAAGGAATCCGGGTAATCATAAGCCTCCCCCTCCACGTCCTGGCTTAAGGCAATGCAGACCGCCCCTGTCTCCGCCGGATCCGTCAGTACCCGCATAGCCTGAATCATGGAACTCATCAGCTGCTCCGGCCGGATAATCCTGTCCCAGTATTTGCAGACCGGCCGAAATGCGTCATTGGTGGTAACGGAAGGGCAGCCCCCCTGCTCTAACTGCTGCAATACGGGATCCGGCTGCCTGGTGGCAAAGGTATCTCCGGGCAGAAGTAACAGGGGAATATTATTTACCGTGGCACAGGCTGCCGCCGTAACCATATTGGCGGCTCCCGGACCGATAGAGGATGCACAGGCAATGATCCTCTTCCTGTTGTTCTGCTTGGCAAAGGCTGCCGCCGCATGAGCCATGCCCTGCTCGTTTCTTCCCTGAAATACCTTAAGCGCCTCCGGATTTTCATCCAAAGCCTGGCCCAAGCCCACCACAATCCCATGTCCGAAAATGGTGAATATGCCCTCCACAAATTTGGTTTCCACTCCGTCCCTCAGCACATACTGATTATCCAGAAACCTTACCAATGCCTGCGCCACTGTCATACGCGTCGTCTTCATTTCCCGCCTCCTGTCATACTTTTTCCTTGCTTTCCTTTATGAACTGCTTTACCTGTTCCGGGCCCGGCAGGTCGTCCGAACAGGAATGGCTGGCTACCATCATGGAAGCCTCTGCGCTGCCGAATTCAAGGCAGTCCGCCATTTCCCAGCCCTGGTACAGGCCGTACAAAAAGCCTGCGGCATAGCCGTCCCCGCCCCCGAAGGATTTTAAGCAGTCCACGGGAAAGGGCCTTACGGTAAAGCTCTTTCCGTCCCTGGTATAAGCCGTGGAGCCTTCCTTTCCATGCTTGATCACCAGAAGCTTTGCACATTTCGACATCCAGTAGTCCGCCGTCTCCCGGTCGCTCCTGCCGGGGCAGATCAGCCTTTCCGTGAGATCAAACTCTTCCCTGGAGCCTAAAATAATGTCCGCCTCCCTGGCCACCATGGAATAATAAACGGAAATTTCATCCTTGTTCTTCCAGTTGTATTCCCGGTAATCAATATCAAAGATCAGTCTGGTATCATTCTTTTTCGCCAGCATCACCGCTTTTAAGGCTGCCTCTCTGGAGGGGCTTTCCGCCAGGGAAGTACCGGAAATCAGCAGGGCCTTCGTATTCCTTATGTAGTCCTCATCAATATCATCCACACAAAGCTGCAGGTCCGCAATGCAGTTCCGATACATTAAGATACGGCTTTCCTCCGGTGAAACAATTTCCGTAAAGGTCAGCCCGATCTTTTCCCCGCCCGTACATCTGCGGATCCGGGAGGTGTCGATGCCTTCCCTTTCAAAATAATGGGTTACAAAATCTCCCAGCTGGTCGTCGGACACCCGCGCAAAAAAGCCCGTCTTCATGCCATGCCTGCGCACCCCCACCGCTATATTGGCAGGGGAGCCCCCCAGATACTTCTTAAAGGTGGTACACTCCTCCAGCGGATGAAAATAGTCCACCGGATTAAAGTCCACTGCGATCCGTCCCAGCAGCACCAGATCCATAGGCCTGCTTTCGTCAAATTCAATATACTGCATTCCTTCTCTTCCCTCACTTCCTTGAAGCTTCTACACTATTTATAAAGCTCGCTGTAAATTGCCTTCACTTCTCCTAAGCCGATTTCCTTTCTGGTATTGGATGGGCTGCCGCTGGCCATGGCATCCTCCGCCATCTTGTCGATCACCTTTGTATAGCTTTCCTTTTCAATGCCGTATTCCTGCAGGGTAGGGATTTCACAGGTACTGCAGATGTCCGTCACGGCTTTTAAGAAGCTCTCGCTTGCCTCTTTGTCCCCGGCCTCTGCGGATGCCGCGCCGATCTCCCTGCCCAGCCGCCCAAAACGTTCATAGGTCCCGTCCAGCACAAAGGCAAGACATTTTTCCAGCAGCATGGCATTGGAAATGCCGTGAGGCACATGAAACAGGGCGCCGATGGGCCGGCTCATACCGTGGACAATGGTCACCGAGGCATTGTTAAAGGCAATACCCGCCTCCAGAGCCGCCAGGGACATTTCCTCCCTGGCCTGCACATTATCCCCATGGCGAAACGCCTCCGGCAGCCAGGTAAAGATCCGCTTCACCGCCGATAAAGCAAACACATCCGACAAAGGCTGTGCCTTTTTTGAGGTATAGGCCTCCACCGCATGGGTCAGAGCGTCCAGACCGGTGGCCGCCGTGATGGCAGGCGGCGCCGTCATGGTAAACTGCGGATCAATCACTGCCAGTGTGGGCATCAGCACCGCCCCTTTGAGCAGCATCTTTATATCCCGTTCCGTGTCCGTTATGATGGTAAACTGCGTAGCTTCAGACCCGGTTCCCGCCGTAGTGGGCACTGCCACCATGGGAGGAACTTCTCTTTCGATCACCTTTCCCAGATAATCCGTGATCCGGCCTCCGTTTCCCACTAAGGCCCCGATGGCCTTCATGGAGTCTATGGGGCTGCCTCCCCCTAAAGCCACCAGAAAGTCACAGCCTTCCTCCCTGTACATTTCCAGGCCCTTTTCGATCATCACATCCGTAGGCTCTCCCGAAATGCCGAAATATACCGCATGGGCAATGCCGCTTCTTTTTAAGGCTTCCTCCACGTGTGCCAGATTTCCCAGACGGATCATCACCTCATCCGTTACCACCAGCGCCTTTTTCCCCAGCCCGGCAAGACTGCTCTCCGCCTGCTTTAACGCGCCTGCACCGCTGATTATCTGTTTTGGCATAATAAATGAATTGCTCATCTCTCTCTCCTTTTCTTCGTTCCAATTTCCCATCATGTATGCACCTGCGGCACGGACAAGCTTAAAATCCGCCGTTTCCACTCCGCAATGCGCCGCACAATCAATTCATCCAGCTCTTCCCAGGGCATCAGCTTCTCTTCCGCTTTCGGCAGTCTTGGATATTCCGCAGAGAACTCCCATGCAGGCGTAAAGGCGTAATTTTCCCGAATATAACGCTCTACCTGTCTGTCAAAGGCTTCATCCGTGGAAATTCTGCCCTCGAACATGGGTGCAATGAGCAGTCCGTCCTGACCCGCATACTCCCTGCAGCATTTATCCCGGTCCGGAAACAGCCGAAAATAGTGGGGCTTATGAATAAAGGCATGCTTGCCCGGCTGCACATACAGGATCACATGTGTATCTTCAAACTCCGTCTCCCCCTCCAGCAGATTATTCAGGAATTTCCCGTGAAAGCTGCCAAGCACACCGCTGATCCGGCCTTCCGGGCTGCTCTCCGGATTACGCTCTGGGCTGCCCTCCGAGCCCACCCTCACAAACACATGCTCCAGGTCATATAAATGCTGAATGTCAAAATCATAGTAAAAAGCGTACTCAATCACCGTCTCCCCTGGCTCTACAGGAAACCGCAGCTTACAGGAAACACTTTTTACCTCTGCACCGTCCGCCCGGCAGGCACCGTCCGCTCGACAGACATCGTCAGCCCGGCGGATATTGTCCGCCGTGTATACCGTATATCCCACACCCTGAAGTTCAAAGGACTCCGCCCTGTCATACCGCAGACGGGGCACATACCTCTCCGCCAGCCTCCGCGCTTCCTCAAAGTTCACCATTCCTCTTCACACTTCCCGACATGCCGCTCCTGCGGCACAAATAATCCGTGAAGAACGCTGGTTTTTGCGTTCTTCAGTGTGAGAAAAGTCCGCTATGCGAACTCTTCTCACACTAACCCCCTTTTGTTCCGGATCTCAATGGTATGATCAAATCCAGTGTAATCCGTAAGATACAGGGTTGCCGCTCCTGCGGTTTTTGCCTCGCTGTCCTCCTTGCCCTCGGTGAAATGATGTTCCCCGAAGCAGGGACCCACGATCAGGGCATCGCTTCCGTTTCCCACCTCCGCATAGCCCTTTTTCAGTACCACCACCTCACTGCCCGTCAGCGGCAGGTCCATATATTCATTGGTCATAAGATTCACGCCGGTAAATGCCAGCTCGATCCGCCAGGGCGCTCCTTCCACGCCGGAGGTTTTGACCCTGACGTCCACCCCGTTCTCCACTTCCCTGACCCAGACGTCAATCTGCATGTCAGGGCCGGTTTTTCTCTCACGGGAGGCATTGTCCATCTTCCACCAGTCATTTGTTTCCGGCTTTTCTGCAAAGGGCAGGTAGTACCAGCCCCTCATGGTTTGAGACAGGTGATATTCCTTCTCCGATACCCGCTCCATCTTCTCGCTTTTAAACGCCCGATGCTCGCAAAAGCTCCCGGCCACCTTCATCTCCAGCTTCATGGTGCCGTTGTGAAAATAAAAGAAATTGGATTTTCCTCCCATCACCGTATAGGTAAATCGCCCCTGCTGCCCCCTGGCAATCTCCGAATCCTGATAAAAGCTTCTAAAATCCGAACGCACATAGCTTCCCTCAAACTCCAGCGTACGGTATCCCGGATCCAGCATATACCAGATCAGGAAATCCGGAGAAGTAATATGCTTTCGATCCACCATTTCAAAAATGGTATTACACATCTGCAAAAATTCGGGAATATGGTACTTCATCCCCATTTTCAGATACTCCATATAGTAATCCTTGGGATACACCAGCCTGTCTTTGTCAAAGCGGGTGGAATTGGCGGTAAACACGCTCTCATCCGGCTCCCAGTAAGTCAGCATCATTTTCAGGTTGCGCAGGGCATTCTCTTCATAGGAAGAATCGCCCGTGGCCTCTGACAGCATGATCATGGCATCGTTATTGACCCGGTTATAGTTCCCCGCGGACTTTTCCGCGAACTCCCCGTCCCCGTTGCAGTCGATTCCCTCATTTAAATAGGTATTTGCAGCCTGCTCCATCTCCCTGCTGTCAAACATCCTGCCGCAGGTCATCAGCACGGAAGCAATGGCCCAGCGATGATTGGGCGTATGGAAGCCCCCGGCCAGCATCCCCTCTGCGCCCAGGCGGACAATTTGTTCCACCTGCTCCAGAATCTTTCTCTCGCCCTCAGGCAAAGACCTTCTGTCCGTACTGCGCACCGCTTTCAGCCCGCCTGCTTTTCCCGGCAGCGTAAACTCCCCGGCCTTCCCTGCCAGATACTGATACACGGGAATCAGCTTCTTGATACAAAAAGCCGTATCCGGAGCAGAGAAAAAATTACAGGTGATATAATCAAACAAACCGCTTTCATGCTGTACCCTGCGTATATAGTCCAGCCCCAGAAGAATACTCTCCAGCACCCTTTCGTCATGATAAAAGGAAGTATCCTCATTACAGTACGCCGCCGTCATGGACGCCACCCGGTAAATGGAGAATTTCGCCTGCACGATACCCGTAGGATCGGCAAAACCGCCGTATCTGGGGCTTTCCCTGTCCAACACCTGAATCTGCAGGGACTTTGCCACCCGCTCCTGTGTATCCCCAATCATTTTCCAATAATGCTTTTCCATTTTCCCTCTCTCCTTAATCCTTCACCAGCATAATCGTTTTAATCTCAAAGGCCCGAAAGCTTAAACGCACCCTGCCGTCCTTCACCTCCAGCTCCCGTTCCGGCTCCTCCAGCATATTGCAGGCATATGCCCGCTTTACGGTGCCGCCGGTCTGCTGTGGAAGCACAAGCTGCGTAATCCCGGCGCACCCCTTGGACTCGTACAGGCGCAGTACCACGCCGTCTTTCCTGTCAAAGGCCGGCTTACAGGTCTCCAGCACTGCATGGCCCCCCTCCAGTTCAAAAAAGGATACCACGTCTTTCACTGCCTTCGGAGCAAATTGTTTCCAACTGTCGAAAGCAATGCTGCCCCGGACGCTGTTGTCTCCGGCATTCTGGGCCGATACAGCTTCTTCGCTCCCGCTCGTGTTTCCAGTCGGGGCACAGGCGCCGGATCCTGTCACTGTAACCTCCACATTACACTCGTAAGCCTCCTGCGTTACCCTGCTTTCCGCAAACGACCCGGAAAAAGGGAAAACGGAATAAGTAAAGCGATGAACTCCCATGTCTGCCGTCATATCCGGCAGCACCGGCGCCTTGAGCAGCGTCAGGGAAAGCCTGCTGTCCTCCGCCGACAGCCCGTATTTGCAATCATTGAGCAGGGCAAAGCCGTTTTCCCCGTCCGTCAGCACCGCATATTTATGGTGGCAGGTCTCATACAAATCCTGCTCATACCGCCTGGACTTATGGGTAGGCCGCCGGATATAGCCGAACTGGATTTCCTCCAGCACCTCCCGTGTATAGACCGTAGTGGGAAAATCTGCCTTCAGGATTCTGTGGCGCTCCCGCCAGTCGATCTCGGTCTCAAAATCAATCCGGGGACTGTCTTCATAAAAATGTATCTTCTGCACGGCCGTGAAATATTGCTCTTTTCGCTCCACCGTTACCGTAAGGCCGCCTGCTCCGTCATACTCCGCCTGCCTCATACAGCTGCCCTCTGTCTTTTCCGGCACCTGTTCATACATCCGCCCCAGCTCCCAGGCGTCATAAGCCACGTTTACGTCCCTGTACAGCCTCCAGTCATTCAGAGGCTCCTTCGCGTACTCGTATCCGGTTTTGTTTAAAATCAGGCTGACAATCCGGCCTTTGCCGTCAATTTCCGCCTGGTAAAACTCGTTGCTGAAATTTAAGTTTCCTCCGCAGGAATCCTCCGTTGTCCGCAGCCCTTCTGCAGCAGCGCCCGTTCCCGCTTCCACGGCGCCCTGTGCAGGCTCTTCGGCCTCCGCTGCCGATATGCCCTGCCCGCATCCGGCTTCCAAACAATCCGCTTTTATGGTTACATACCCGCAGGACGGCAGCTGCAGGCCTCTCCAGCGGCGCTCCCAACATAAGGAGTTGAAAACCACTCCTTGAGAGTTGAAAACCACTCCTTTGGAATCGCAGGCGGCATCCTTCGATTCGGCCTGCTCCCGGTCTCCCGCCAGCTCCTTTAACAGCCTCTCCGCCAGCTCTCTGCTCTGCCGCTCCGTCCGGTCCAGAGCTTCCCTGGCTTCCTCATTCACCCGCTGTATGGAGGATCCGGGAAGAATATCATGAAACTCCTGAATGAGCAGCACCTTCCACAGCTCCTCCAGTTTTTCCAGTACTGCCTGTTCCTTAGCCGCATCCGCCCACGCTCCCGCAAGCCGCATCAGGCCTGCCAGAAACTCTGCCTCCCGCAGAGCATACTCTGCCTTACGGACACCCCGTTTGATCTTCGCCTGTGAAGTATAGGTCCCCCGGTGCCATGCCAGATACAGCTCTCCGTAATAAACATTAGAAATCTTTCTTGCTGCCAGCCTGTCAAAAAATGCCGCCGGGCTTTCCATGGTGCATCTGGGGGCTCCTTCCAGATCCCTGCAGCGCTCCGCCGTCTCCACCATAATCTCCGTGGGCCCGCCGCCCCCGTCTCCGTAGCCGAAGGGATACAGAAAGGTTTCAATGTCCTGCTTTTGGTTCCGGTCCTCCTCCCAGCGCCTTCTAAGCCCCCCGGCGTTAAATACCTCGTTGTTCTTTTTATAGATATGGGATAAAACTCTTGTGCCGTCAATCCCCTCCCACCAAAAAATATTGTACGGAAAAGGCTCGCATTCCGGATCGCTGCGAAGCAGCTTCTGAGTAGCAAAATAAGGCACCCTGCATCCGGTCATGATCTGTGGCAGCGCGCCGCTAAAGCCAAAGGTATCCGGCAGCCAGGCCACCTTTGTATCTACCCCGAATTCCCGCGCAAACCATTGCTTCCCCAGGACAAACTGCCGGATCAGGCTCTCTCCCCCAGCCAGATTGGTGTCACTCTCCACATACACCCCGCCCTCCGGCAGAAAACGCCCTTCCCCTGCCAGCTCCTTCACCCTGGCAAACAGCCCCGGATAATACTCCTTTAAATTCTCCAGCACTGTAGGCGAACACAGCAGGAATTTATAATCCGGATACCGTTCCATCAGCTTTACCTGATTGGAATAGGTTCTGGCGGACTTGCGCTTCGTTTCCTCATGGGTCCAAAGCCACGCCAGGTCGATGTGAGACTGGCCGAATACGGTGTACTCCGGCACGGTGTCGCTGTTATGCTTTTCCAACAGCGGCCTTAAGATTTCCGCTCCTTTCAGAATGCTTTCACTGCGCAGAGGCTCATCCGCCTCAAAGTCCGCAATACAGGTAAACCGCTGCAGGGCTTCTCCAAGCTTCATGGTCCGAAGCTCGCTGTCCGGCATTACCTTCCACAGCTCATACAAGGTGTGGTAATCCGCATAAACCCGAAAAATTTCTTCCTGCCAGACGCCGAAATGACTGCTGCCCACCACACATTGATGTTCGGGCGGCTCCGGAACAGGTATGGCATCCCGGCGGAAAATACCGCCGCTCTCCGCCCTGACTCCATGTCCTGCATAAACCTCCGCGCAGATGTCGAAGCACTGGCCGGAAAGAGCCTGATCCGTCAGCTCCACCAGGGAATGCTGCCTGTCAATGGAGCCTGCCTCCCGCCCATTCACAAACACCAGCATTTCCGGCCCTGCCCCGATATGAAGCATAATGCGCTTTCCCGCCGCCTCCTCCGGCAGCGTAATCTGCGCGCGAAACCATCCGTACTCCCACTTTTTCCCCCAGGAAGTCCCCTTGGGAAACGGAAGGAAGGACTCCCTTAAAGCCTGCTCCAGGCTCAACTGCTTCCCGGTGGTAAACCCGGTAAGCTCCACCTCCCCCAGGGGTAAATACAGATTATCCGCAAAAGCTTCGTCCCATATTTTCAGACGCTCATCCCACTGTCTTCCCAGCTTCATACTAACCTCTTTCCCCTTTAAACTATTTTCCGGTATTCCATCAGGAACAGAATTGCCAGGGCCTGGCCGTAGGGCATGGGCTTCAGCTCGATTCCCTTATAAAAGTCCTTTGTGGTACGCCCCATGGGAGTGCCATAGGATACCTGATGGACCACGCCGTCCTCCGAGATACAGTCCATAACAGGACCTGCGGCTTTTCTTGCCGCTTCCAGATAAGACCGATCCACCAGTCCTTCTCCTGCCGCCTTAAGGATACCATAAGCAAAGCCGCAGGTAGCACTGGCCTCCAGATAAGAATCGGCATCGTCCACCAGGGTATGCCACATACCGCCCTGATCCTGATATTTACACAGACTGTCGATCTGATCCTTAAGGGCATTTACCAGAATTCTTTTTGCCGCCTGACTGCAGGAGCTGATGGAAAGAAATTCGGGTATGACCATGGTGATCCAGCAGTTTCCCCTGCCCCAGAAGGCTCCTGCAAAATTGTTCTTTTCCTTAAAGGTCCAGCCGTGATACCAAAGACCGCTCACCTTATCGCACAGATATTTATGATGGAGCAGGAACTGGTATTCAGCCTCCTGCTGCATTTTTTCATCCTGCAGAATGCGGCCCATGTTGGCAAGAAACAGCACCGTCATATACAATGTATCATCCCACAGCTCCTGCTCGTTAAGAGAGTCCGAGGTCTGATGCTGGAAACCGCCTTCCTCCGTTCTGGGAAAAGAGTCCATAATCCTCCGGGCCGCCTCCACACAGGGAGCCATATACTTTTCCTCCCCGGTGTATTCCGCCAGGAAAGACATGGCCAGATAGGGCGTGGCTGTATTCACATTCAGGGCCGGAAAACCGATTTCGATCTGCCTGTCATAATATTTTTTCAGAGTCTTCAGACTGTTTTCGTCCCCCTCGCATGTAAACAGCTTCCACAGTCCGTAAAGTCCTACCCCCTGGGTCCATTCCCAATACTTATATTTGGATATATCGTCTCCGGCCAGGTTATGATCCTGCATATTTTTCAGAAAGGTATCGTCCGGCTCATAGAGAATACTCGTAAAGGCTTCCACCATTTTCCCGATCTTTCCGGTGATCCGGTCAATCAGCTCTCTTTTGGTGCCGCACTGCGCCTCCAGCCTGTCAATCAGCTTTTTCAGCTCTTCCGGAGTCTTTACCGTATAGTCCGGCTGCCAGTCCGGTGCTTCCGCCTCGTGAAAATATCTGGGGGACCAATCCAGCCAGACGGATGTGATGCCATAGCGGTTTGCCCCTGCCACGTCCTTTTTCAGGTTATTGCCGATCATTACGATAAAGGGCTTATCCCTGTCGCACAGGCCCATTTTCTCCATGGCAGTGTCAAACATGGATCTGGCAGGCTTCTGCTCCCCCACCACCTCGGACACAATCCACTCTTCAAAGCAGTACCCCAGGCCGTTTTCCCTGTATACATTCTGAAAGGATTCCCACTCTCCGTCTGCCACCAGCGCAATGCGGTAGCCTTCCTCCTTCAGCTGCTTTAAAACCTCACCGGCACCGGGAATGAACTCGGCCCTGGTGACGATTCCTCTCTCGTCAAAAACCTGAGTACTCTCGTCTATGATCGTGTCTCCGCTGTCCGTAAATAAGATCAGATTTTTTTTCATATTAATAACCATTCCTTTCCGCATGTACCCTGCGCACATAACAGACCCCTCATAATAAAGAGTATCAGAGGACGACTTTAATTTCCACGCATCTCTTGCTTTTTTAGATCTAGATATTGCATATTTTGCTTTCAAAAATAGACTTTTCTTTGTTCTTTGCATAATATTAACGAAACAGAAATGCCAAATTTGTTTATTTTGTACAATACACAAAATTATTCAACACAAATTTTGCACATTAGTGTTGACTTTTTATCATGTGGTTGCTATACTAGTATCAAAGGGAACGCATTGGCATCTTTGCTTTGTCGAAAAACCGTATTTTTTGTGTGAGACAGCGCTTCCCGAATTCATGAAGGAGGATATAGTTATGAAGAAAAGACTCATTGCCTTGCTTTTAGCGGGCACAATGGCTGTTTCTCTGGCTGCCTGCGGCGACAACGGCAATTCAGGCAGTGATACGCCTTCCAATTCCGGAAGCGATGTGAAGCAGTCTCAGGAATCCACGCCGGAATCGACACCGGAGTCAACGCCTGAATCAAAACCCGATGAATCTGCCCCCCCCGTTGAGGCAGCGACCTCCGGCGAAGCACCCATGCTTGCCGATCTGGTTGCAGCAGGATCTCTTCCCAAGCTGGAAGAGAGAATTCCCGTAAAGGACGACCTCTTTATAGAAAGCACCGACGCGGCGGGAAATCCCCTGGAAATCGGTACCTACGGCGGCGTGATCAACCTTGTGGGCGCAGGCGGAAGCTGGGGACTGTCCAGACCCGTACTGGAAACCATCATTCATTTTAATTCTAACGGGACCTATTATCCCAATGTCATCAAGAGCTTTGAACACAATGACGATTACACCGTATGGACCTTTAAGCTCAGAGAAGGCATGAAGTGGTCCGACGGCGATGACTTCAACGCGGACGACATTACCTTCTGGTACTATATGTGCCACCTTACCAATTATGACACCAAGAAGAGCTGGGCTGCTTTAAAGGAAACGGTAAACGGCGAAGATTCCTGGGCGGTTCTGGAAAAGGTTGACGACTACACCGTAACCTGGACCTTTGTAAATCCCAAGTTCCCCGCCGACTTTATCGAGAACGGCGATTTCAAGTGGTGCTGGGCGCCTTCCCATTATCTGCTTGACATGATTCCCGATTCCATCTATGTGGAGAATCCTTATTGGGAAAAGACGGGCTTAAGTGATGAGCAGGTACTCTTAAATGCACAGGCAAAGGGCATCGACGCCGCTACCGTCAACGATCTGGGCAAGGCAGTTTCCTATTACTGGTGGAACGAGGACGGCATTCCCTGCCTGAACTCTTATGTACTTTCTACAAAGGAAGGCAATAACTCCAAAGACGCACAGCTCTGCATCTTAGAGCGCAACCCTTACTTCTGGAAGGTTGACGCACAGGGCCAGCAGCTTCCTTACTGTGACGAGATTCACTTTAACGCCACCTCCGAGGACGGCCAGGATCAGCTGATGTTCCGTTCCGGCGAGCTGGATATTATGGAAGTGGGCATGCAGGATATTGCTTCTCTTCTGGCAGACCTTGGAGATGCAGCATATCTTCGCGAGCTTGTCAGCACAAACTGGGGCTCCTACCTGATTACCTTTAACTATACCTGCAAGGACGAAAAGTATGCGGAGCTTTTTGCAAATCCCAAGTTCCGTCAGGCCATCTCCATCAGTGTGGACCGTGCACAGGTTTCCGGCCTCCTTTCGGACGGCTTCCTTGAGCCCGGCCAGTGCGCTCCCCAGGAAGGCAACTTCGGCTATGATGCGGAATGGGAGCAGAAGTGGACGGAATACGACGAAGCAGGCGCAAAGACGCTTCTGGAGGAATGCGGCCTGGTAATGGGCAGCGACGGCTTTTATGATTTTGCAGACGGCACGGACTTTGTCCTGACCATTTACACCTACACGGATTCCGGCGCCGACGCTGCATATCCGGTTCTGGAGCAGTATTATAATAAGGCAGGCATCAAGTGTGCAACCAAGGACATCGAGGTTTCCGCCTTCGACCAGGAGATCGACAATAATGACTGGTACGCAGTGCTTGGACCTCACACCGCTATCGGCGGCGTTTCCCTGAAATCCAGAGTACAGCCCTTCGTTCCCATCGCACAGTCAGCGGAATGGTACGGCGAGTACGGCACCTACTACGGAACAAACGGCGCACAGGGCGTGAAGCCTGAGGGCGACATGCAGAAGCTGTTGGACATCTACGAGCAGTGGAAGGCAACGCCTGATTCGGACGAAAGAGATCAGTACACTCTGGACATTTACAATGTACACAAGGAAAATCTCTGGACCATCGCATACTTAAAGGCAGCAGGCGCATACAGCCTGGTAAGCTCCAAGATTCACAACTATCCTGATCTGCTGGTAAACGATGACCTGTATCAGTATCAGAACATCATCCACTACTGGACACTGTTTAAGACAGAATAAACAGACAAAGCCGCTTTCACGGCGGCAGACTTCCCTGCAGAGTAACAAGGCAGGTATCCATGATAACTTCCGGAGGCGGGGGACCCGGTTCTCTGCCTCCGGATTTTTTAAGAAAGGGAATTTCTAATGGAAGAAAATGCGTACAAATCAGAGAGCATACCTGAAAGCGCCCCGAAGAAAACCCTGCCGGAAGCCGTGGGCGCTTTCTTCAAAAAAGATCTCGTCCAATACATAATCAAACGTCTTCTGATGTTCATACCTACATTGTTTTTGATTTCGATTCTGGTTTTCTTCGTTATTCAGCTGCCTCCCGGAGATTATGTATCCGCTCACATTGCTGCGCTTGCATCGGAGGGAGAATTTGTGGATGCGGATTACGCGGCACAGCTCCGTGCGGATTACGGGCTGGATCTGCCCATCCACGAGCAGTATATCAAGTGGATTAAGGACATTATCTGGACTCCTACAGACTCTACTTATTACAGATTATACGGTTCCCATCATAACTGGAAATACTCCTTTGCCTATGGCCGGGACGTCTGGGACGTGGTGGATGACCGGCTTGGTCTTACCATTCTGGTTACCGCAATCATTATGATTTTTCAGTATGCGGTATCCCTGCCCATTGCCGTCTATGCCTCCACCCATCAATATTCCGTGGGGGATTACATCTCTTCCATCATAGGCTTTCTGGGCGCGGCCATACCAAACTTTATTCTGGCAATCGTGCTGATGTATCTATCCTATAAATGGACGGGAAATGCAAATGTGGGCCTGTTCTCACAGGAGATGCTGCAAAACGGCATTCATCTATATAACTTTGGCGACTTTTTAAAAAGAATGATTATTCCCATCATCGTCATCGGCACCAGCGGCACCTGCGGCATCATCCGTTCCGTGCGGGCTCAGATGCTGGATGAGGTTGCCAGACAATATACCCTGACCGCAAGGGCAAAGGGCGTACCGGAGCGTACCATCATCATGAAATACTGCTTCCGTGCAGCCATCAACCCCACCGTCTCCGGACTGGGCGGCGTTTTATCCAGCCTGTTCTCCGGCTCTACGGTCACGGCCATGGTGCTGAACATGCAGATTCAGGGTCCGGTGCTGTTTAAAGCTCTTCAGGCCCAGGATATGTACCTTGCAGGAGCAATCGTCATGGTTCAGGCAGTCCTGGTAGTGATCGGTATCCTCTTCTCCGATATTGCCCTGGCATTCCTTGATCCGAGAATCCGTTATTCAGGAGGTGGCAGATAATGTGGAAAAAGAAACAGAAAAGCAATGAAGATTATTATCTTGCTTCCCAATGGACCTTAATGGCCAGAAAGCTGAAAAAGCATAGACTGGCAAAGCTTTCCATGCTCATTCTCCTGATTTTGTATCTGGGAGCCCTATTTGCGGATTTCCTGGCGCCCTACTCTCTGGATGAGTTTGACGCCCTGTATAAAAACAGCGCCCCCTCCAAGGTCCACTGGACCCATGAGGGAGAATTTATCGGTCCCCACGTATATAAGCTGGAAAAAACCATCAACCGGTCGGATTTCTCCGTAAAGATTACAGAGGATACCTCGGAATATTATAAAATAAACTTTTTCGTCCATGGCTCGGAATATAAGATTCTGGGACTGATTCCCTGCGACATCCATCTTTTCGGTGTCGGTGAAGGAAGTAACGGCGGAAGCGGCGCCAAGGTCATGCTCTTCGGCACGGATGCTCTGGGACGGGATATTTTCTCCCGCGTCCTTTTAGGAAGCAGAATTTCCCTGACCATTCCCTTTGCCAGCGCTATTATCAGCTTCTTCCTGGGTGTGACCATCGGTTCCATCTCCGGATATTTCGGCGGAGCCGTAGATATTGTGATTCAAAGAATTATCGAGGTGATTGGTGCAGTTCCGCAGATTCCTCTGTGGATGGCCCTTTCCGCGGCGATTCCTCCCGGAATCTCCACCGTAAAAATGTATTTTTACATCACCATCATCCTCTCCTTTATCAACTGGACCGGCATGGCCCGCGTGGTGCGCGGTAAGTTCCTCTCCTTAAAGAATGAGGATTACGTGATGGCAGCGAGACTCTCCGGCGTATCCACCTGGAAGATCATCTGGAAGCACTTAGTACCCGGCTTTATGAGTTACCTGATCGTATCCATTACCTTAGGAATACCGGGATCCATCGTGGGCGAGACCTCCATGTCCTATTTGGGACTTGGTATCAAGTCCCCCGCAACCAGCTGGGGCGTACTGCTTCAGGAGGCAAGCTCCGTCACCGACGTTGCAAGCAATCCTCATAAGCTGATCCCCATCATCTTCGTGACGATCACCGTCCTTGCCTTTAACTTCTTAGGCGACGGAATCCGTGACGCTGCAGACCCGTACAAATAAGGAGGCTGAGACGAAAATGAGCGGAAATATGAACAACGATAATATTCTTGAAGTCAAGGACCTCCATGTGGACATTCATATGACGGAGGGACTGCTGACAGCAGTCCGGGGTGTAAACTTCGAGATGAAAAAAGGGGAAACGCTGGGCCTGGTGGGCGAATCCGGCTGCGGCAAATCCTTAACCTGCAAGGCAATTTTAGGCATCAACGATAAAAAATGCGTGCCTGGCGGACAAATTTTGTTTGATTCGGAGAGCATGGGCCAGGTGGATCTTCTTTCTCTGGACCAGAAGGGTAAGGAAATCCGTTCCATCCGCGGCAAGGAAATCTCCATGATTTTCCAGGAGCCCATGGTGGCCTTCTCCCCCATGTATACCATCGGTAATCAGATTAACGAAGCCACAAGGCTCCATATAACGAAGGACAAAAAGAAATCCAAGGAAATTTCCATGGAGGTCATGCGCAAGGTAGGCATCGCCAATGTGGAAAAACGTTATAACCAGTATCCTCATGAGTTTTCCGGCGGTATGCTGCAGCGTGCCCTGATTGCCATGGCGCTGGTATGCAATCCGAAAATGCTGATTGCCGACGAGCCTACCACAGCGCTTGATGTGACCATTCAGGCACAGATTTTGGAGCTGATGAAGGAGCTTCAAAAGGATTTCAACATGGCAATCCTTTTCATTACCCACGATCTGGGTGTCGTTGCCAAAATGTGCGACCGGGTGGCCGTTATGTACCTGGGAAAAATCGTGGAGAGCGCCGACGCCTCGGAAATTTATGCAAATCCTCAGCACCCTTACACAAGGGGACTGATTGGATCCGTTCACAAGATCGGCTCCAAAAAGGAGGATAGGCTGTTCTCCATTGAGGGAACGGTTCCCCTGGCTATGAATCTGCCCAAAGCCTGCGGCTTTTACGACCGCTGCGATGTCCGCATCGAGGGGCTCTGCAACAAAGCGGAGCCGGAGCTTACGGAAATTGCTCCCGGTCACAAGATTGCCTGCTTTAACTGCCCTCATGAGGCCTGCAGGGCCCAGAGAGCAAAGGTGGAAGCTATCCTGAAAAACGAGGAGGCCAAATCATGAACAAAGAAAATATCATGGAAGTGAAAGGACTGCATAAGCGTTTCAGCTCCAAGGGCGTGACGGTAAAGGCCGTGACCGACGTCAGCTTCAACGTAAAGCCCGGAGAAACCATCGGTATCGTGGGCGAATCCGGCTGCGGCAAAACTACTCTGGGACGCTGTATCGTCCGGGCCTACAACGCTTCCGAGGGTGAAGTATTTTATCGCACAAAAAGTGGAGAAGAGCTGGATTTTTTGAAGGTAGACAAAAAGAAAATGAAGGAGATCCGCAAGGAGATCCAAATGATCTTCCAGGATCCCTACTCTTCTCTTGATCCCAGAATGACGGTTTTGGATATTATCAAGGAGCCTTTAAAAGCCAATTATCCGAAAATGTCCAAGGACGAGATGGATCAGAAAGCAAAGGCAATGGCAGAAAAGGTGGGCCTGAATCCTATGTATCTGATGCGTTATCCTCATGCTTTTTCGGGAGGACAGCGCCAGCGTATCGGCATTGCCAGAGCATTGGTAATCGAGCCTCAGATCATCGTCTGCGACGAGGCGGTTTCCGCTCTGGACGTATCCATTCAGGCGCAGGTCATTAACCTGCTGCGAGACCTGCAGAAGGAGCTGAAATTAACCTACCTGTTTATCAGCCATGATCTTTCGGTAGTGGAGCATATTTCCGATAAGGTGGGCGTTATGTATCTGGGACGGATGGTGGAATTCGGCCCGGCGGAGGAACTGTTTGAAAAGCCCCTGCATCCGTACACAGAGGCACTGCTCTCCGCTGTACCCGTAGCGGATCCGACAGTTCAGATGGATCGTATCCCCTTAAAAGGTGAAATCCCCAACCCTGCCAATCCGCCAAGCGGCTGCTACTTCCACGAAAGATGCCATTACTGCACCGAAAAATGTAAAACAGACTCTCCTGCTCTGGAAACCATGCCTGACGGACGCCTCTGCGCATGTCACAGAGCGAAGGAATTAAGCCTGCGCGGCTTTACCTATGACGAAAATGCAAAAAAGAACGCTTAAAGCCCGGCCGCCACTATTTTAAGTAGTGGCGGCCTTTTTATGCACATAAATTCCCGCCGTTCAAAAATAATTCTTGCAATTCGCTTACTTTTCTGTTAGAATATAAAATATATTATTCTGATATTTCTTCGGATTCTTCCGCCGCCGGAGCTTCTTCGGCATTCAGGTTTTCATAGCTTTGCTTAAATTCTCGCAGGACACGCTGAGTCTCTCTCAGCATCGTCTCCTTGTCGCCCTCTATATAGACTTCCGGGGGCAGCATCCGAAAATAGGCCCCGCACATGATGCTGGCATCCATCTCCGCAAGCTTATAGAGTTTTCTCTTTCGGTAATACATTTTAATTTTCATGAAAACTTTTTTGAATTTGTTCATTTTGTTTTACTCCTTATAGAATTAATATTTATGTTTCTTTTATAATTGTATCACGATACTTTATCACAGGCGCGTCTATTTTGGCAACAGTTTTTTAAAATTTTGGATAAACTTCTAATTATGAAACAAGCACGAATAAATCAACGAACCAATAATTTGGTCGGTACAAACATCAGAAAACTAAGAATACAGCACAACCTGAGGAATGCAGACATTGTCGCCAAGCTGCAGTTAGAAGGGGTGGAAATCAGTACAAGTACCTTTAGCAAAGTGGAGAGTGGTACAAATAATCCCAGTGTGGACCTTTTGTTCGCATTGACCCATATTCTGAATTGCGACTTTAATACGCTTTTTGCATTGCCTTAGTCTGTCCGCCAGGGCTGTTCCTTATGCCCTGACAGACAGTCCTTCCTGCCTTACAGGCAACAAAAAAGAGAAGCCTCTTTTCGCTTCTCTTCCTTTGTGCTGCCCAAAATAGCGAGAGGGGGACTTGAACCCTCGACACTGCGGGTATGAACCGCATGCTCTAGCCAGCTGAGCTATCTCGCCATATTCCGGCCAAAGCCGGAGTGGAAGTTATAGGGCTCGAACCTATGACCCTCTGCTTGTAAGGCAGATGCTCTCC
>CAJUIA010000005.1 GCA_910586485.1 uncultured Acetatifactor sp. | reverse complement strand
CTTAAATACATGATTTGTGTGTTATGAGGTTTAAAAGGAAGTGTCAAACTCCCGACTTTGGCTGAAATAAGCGGCATACAATCTTTAACAGGCTATGACCAAATCGCTTTATGATTGATGGTTATAGCCTGTTTACGTATTTGAAAATACGGCGGAAAAACTGCCGTTTTAAATTTAGGTCTTTAAAAATGTTTTCCAATCGCCAAAAAGATGGTACAATAGAACGAAAGTATTACAGAATAATGGAAAAAATTTTAAAATGATTGTAGAAAGGATAACAGAAATGGATAAAATCATATTGACAGGAGACAGACCCACCGGAAGGCTGCACGTAGGACATTATGCAGGTTCTTTGCGCAGGCGGGTAGAATTGCAGAATTCCGGGGAATATAAAAAGACATATATTATGATCGCCGATGCGCAGGCGTTGACGGATAATATTGAGAATCCGGAGAAGGTGCGTCAGAATATTATCGAGGTGGCGTTGGATTATATGTCATGCGGCCTGGACCCTGAAAAGTCAACATTGTTTATTCAATCCCAGATTCCGGAGCTTTGTGAGTTGACCTTTTATTATATGGATCTGGTAACGGTGGCCAGACTGCAGAGAAATCCTACGGTTAAGAGCGAAATTCAGATGCGTAATTTTGAAGCCAGTATTCCGGTGGGCTTTTTTACCTATCCCATCAGTCAGGCCGCAGACATCACTGCTTTTAAAGCCACTACGGTTCCGGTGGGAGAAGATCAGCTGCCCATGATCGAGCAGACGAGGGAGATCGTACACAAGTTTAATACGGTTTATGCGCCGGTATTGGTTGAGCCCACGGCACTTTTGCCGGAGAACGAGGCATCCAAGAGGCTGCCGGGGACGGACGGTAAGGCGAAGATGAGTAAGTCTCTGGGCAACTGTATTTATCTGGCGGATACGGCGGATGAGGTGAGAACAAAGATCATGAGCATGTTTACCGATCCTTTGCATCTGCAGGTCAGTGATCCCGGACACTTGGAGGGGAATACGGTATTTACGTATCTGGATGCTTTTTGCAGGCAGGAGCATTTTGAGCGTTATCTGCCGGATTATGCAGATTTGGATGAGCTGAAGGCACATTATCAGAGGGGCGGTCTTGGAGACGTGAAGGTAAAAAAGTTCCTGAATAACATTATGCAGGAGGTGCTGGAGCCTGTCCGCAGCCGCAGAAAAGAGCTGGAGAAGGATATTTCCGCAGTGTATGACGTGCTTAAGAAGGGGAGCGTGGCGGCCAGAGAGGCAGCGGCGCAGACACTTTCAGAGGTAAAGAGTGCTATGAGGATCAATTATTTTGAGGATGCGGAGCTGATCCGCATGCAAAGGGAGAAATATGAAGCTTAGTACAGATTATGATACTGATTTTGAAGAGACGGATCCGGAGGATAAGAATGTAAAGCCGGTGACCAAACTACTTGTCTTTCTTGGGCTGATAGCGGCTGCAGCAGTGATTTGTGCCGTTTTGTGGAATGTGACCCACAGTGATAAGAAGGACGGCGGCCAGGATAATTCTCCGGTAAAGGGAAATGTGGAGGAATCTGTACCGGAAGAGGATGCCGCCGGCCGGAAGCCGGATACGCAGACAGCTTCCGGGGGAATTGGCGGGGCAGCCCCTGAAGAGGACGGAAAACCGGATTCGGAAACGGCCCTGGGGGAAAGCGGCGAGAGCGCTGGCTCGCAGGATGACACTCAAAATCCAGGAATGGTTCCCGAAGAAAGCAGCGGGGCAGATCCGGAAGCAGGCTCTGTGGGAAACTCCGGATCGGAATCCGGGGCAGGGTCCGGGCCAGGGGAAGCGTCCGGTCAGAAGCCGGAGGCTTCTGTGCCAGACGGAACGGATAACGACGGCTCAGGACAGAAAACGGATGAGAATGCCATGGTTTTTACAGAATGCGAGGATACGGTGACGCCCAAGGAATTGATTAATCTTCGTTCTACACCCAGCACGACGGCGGATAATGTCGTAACGCAGGCCGCCAACGGTGAGCTTTTGCACAGAAACGGGATCAACAATGATACGGGCTGGTCCAGGGTAGAATTCAACGGACAAGTTTTATATGCGGTCAGCAGTTACTTAACTACTGATCTGACTGCTCCGCCGCCGGCTGCCTCGCCGGATGCTAACAGTGTCAGTACAAAGGATGGCAGGACCATTGTATTTGTTGACTGTGACGACAATATTTCTCCTAAAATGTATGTGAATCTGCGTTTGGAGCCCAGTACCTCAGAGGGAAACGACACGGTGCATTGCAGGCTTGAATACGGCCAGGTTGTACATCGCACGGGAGTCAGTGAGGATTCCGGCTGGTCAAGGGTGGAGTATGATGGAATTGTGCTTTATGTAGTTACAAGCTATATGTACGTGGTGGAAGAATAATTACGGCCGCTTGCACATCGGAATGAATAAAAATTCCTCCGGAGAGAAATACTGGATGAAAACGCCAGAAATCCGGAGGAATTTATTATGAGCAAAAATCAGAAATTAGGAAAAGCCAGTATGAAGCCGGAACAGCCGGTTTATATCTTAAGCAGCGGAAGCGTGGTCGGCACTAAGGAAGGGCAGGGGCCGCTGGGACTGCTTTTTGATACGGTAGGTGAGGACGATATGTTTGGCTGCGAGACCTGGGAAGAGGCGGAGAGCAGTATCCAAAAGGATGCCGTATATCTGGCATTGACCAAGGCCGGTTTAAAACCGGAGGATGTATCATTTGTGTTCGCGGGTGACTTGCTTGGTCAATCTATAGCCACATCATTTGGTATAGCCAGTTACCAGATACCACTACTGGGTGTATATGGGGCCTGTTCCACCTGTGGGGAGTCATTGACTCTTGGAGTCATGAGTATTGCGGGGGGATTTGCTGACAGAGTTATCTGTGCTACCTCCAGTCACTTTGCCAGTGCGGAGAAGGAGTTTCGTTTTCCTTTGGATTATGGCAATCAGAGGCCTCTTTCAGCCACCTGGACGGTGACCGGCAGCGGCGCCTTTGTGCTTGGAAGCGAAGCAGCCATGCAGAGCGGGAAAACCGGTAACGATAAGGGAAGCACCGACAGGAAAAAGGCGCGGGCGCGCATTACGGGAATGACGGTGGGAAAGATTGTGGATTATGGCTTGAAGGATTCGATGAATATGGGGGCCTGTATGGCGCCGGCAGCGGCTTCCACGATTGAACAGCACCTGATTGACTTTAATAGTCAACCGGAAGATTATGATAAAATCATTACGGGAGACCTGGGAAAGGTGGGGCAGCGAGTACTGATTGACCTGCTTCGGGAGAAGGGAATTGATATTTCCGCTCAGCATATGGACTGCGGGATTGAAATTTTTGATGCGGATTCCCAGGATACTCATGCCGGCGGGAGCGGATGCGGATGCTCTGCGGTTACCCTGGCAGCTTATATTTTGAAGCAGCTGGAAGAGAAAAACTGGAAAAAGGTGCTTTTTATGCCTACCGGGGCGCTGCTGAGCAAGACCAGCTTTAATGAGGGAAAAAGTGTTCCTGGTATCGCGCATGGGCTGATCATTGAAGCGGTATAGAAAACGTGTGGAAAAATAAAAAAATGTATGGAAAAATGTATAAAAGCATATCAACAACGTTGGCAGCAAAAATGCAGTAGTTGTACAAGTATAAGGACTATGGTAACATAGTCCTTAGATTATGTTCCGGAATATGCGGGAATTCTTCGGCTGTCAGGCAGGGCCGAGGGAATGCAGACATTTTGAGCGGTTTAAAGGAGGAATATGGCGGCAGTGAGTTATAGGATAATAAGGCTGAAGGACAAGCCTGAGATGAAGGAGCGGGCGGCACGGTGGTTTCACGAAAAATGGGGCATACCGCTGAATGCTTATCTGGAGAGTATGGATGAATGTCTGGCGGAAGGAAATCCGGTGCCGCAGTGGTATGTGGCGATGGAAGACAACAGGATGATTGGCGGTCTGGGGGTTATTGAGAATGACTTCCATGACAGAAAGGACCTGACCCCGAATGTCTGTGCGGTGTATACGGAAGAAGACAGGCGCAGAAGAGGGGTGGCCGGCGCTTTATTACATTACGTATGTGCCGACATGAAAGAGAAGGGAATAGACACCCTGTATCTTGTAACAGATCACATCGGGTTTTATGAACGATATGGATGGGAATTTTATTGTATGGTACAGGGGGACGGAGAGGCGGAAATGTCAAGAATGTATATACACAGAGAGGGGTGAAGTTTTATGAAAATTGAAAATCCGATCATCAGGGGATTTTATCCGGATCCCAGTGTTTGTAAGGCAAACGGCAAATATTACATAACTTGCAGTTCTTTTCAGTATTTTCCGGGGGTACCGATTTTTGAGAGTGAAGACCTGGTAAACTGGAAGCAGGTGGGACATTGTCTGACCAGGCTGGATCAGGTAGAGCTGCATAAAATCAACAGCTCAGGCGGAGTATTTGCGCCCACGCTGCGGTATCATGACGGTATGTTTTACATGGTAACCAATAACAATACCTTTGGGCGCAATTTTTACGTGTCCGCAGATAAAATTGACGGAGACTGGTCCGCCCCCATATTTGTAGATCAGGAAGGGATCGACCCCTCGCTGCTTTTTGACGGGGATAAGGTATATTTTACCAGCAATGGCTCCGATGAAAACGGCAAGGGCTGCATTTTACAGTGTGAGATTGATATTCGGACGGGGAGGAAGCTGACGGACAGTATTCCGATCTGGGGCGGAAGCGGGGGAAGATATTTGGAGTCGCCGCATCTGTACCATATCGGAGATTGGTATTATCTTATGGTGGCGGAAGGCGGTACGGAATACGGTCATATGATAACCTATGCCAGAAGCCGCCGACCTTTTGGGCCTTTTGAGGCATATCAGGGGAATCCGGTGCTGACAAACCGGAATCTGGGAGGAAACGAGAATCTGATACAGGGCATCGGCCATGGGGATTTGATAGAGGATGAGAGTGGAAACTGGTTTATCCTGTGTCTTGGTTTCCGACAGTCAGGGATCTGGAGTCCCTTTCATCATCTGGGAAGAGAAGTGTTTCTGGCGCCGGTGCAGTGGCAGGCAGACGGCTGGTTTACCGCCGGAGACAGAGGAACGGTGAATCGCTGGATGGAGCTGCCGGTGGAAGCCTTACAGCAAAACAGGCGGCAATATGACCTTTCTTTCGCGGGCGGCTTAAAGGATATGCGGTGGATTTATCTGCGGGACCGCAGGGAAGAAAACTACAGGGAGGAAGACGGCGGGGTGGCTCTGCGGGGTACGGCGGTTACGCTGAACGAGGCTGACAGTCCTACCTTCGTGGGAGTGCGTCAGTCGGAGTTTGACACCAGGCTGCGTGTGACGGTATCGGGGGATGCGGCGGAAGCAGGCGTCAGCTTTTATATGGATGAAAGTCAGCATTATGACCTGGCGAGAGTAAGGGAGAAGGACGGCGTTAAGGTCATCCTGCGGCTGCGGATAGGGGATGCGGAAAGCATTGTCAGTGAGGCGGCCGTTCAGGAAGCGGCAGAGCTGGAGGTCTGTTCCGATGCGGAATGGTATGAGTTTTTCTGCCGTCAGGAAGGCATCAGAAGGAGCCTTGGCAGGGCACGGACTAAGTATCTTTCCTCTGAGGTGGCAGGCGGCTTTACCGGAGTGGTTATGGGGTTGTATGCCGTGGACGGGAGCGGACGCTGGGCCAGATTTGAAAAATTGGACTGGAAGCAGGGGGAGTGAGCCCGAACATTTGTCGAATTCTCACCGTACTTTTTGTGGGATTTCTAAGGTTTTTTTTAGGGGTATTTATGGTATAATGACCTTATTCGGGACAGGAAACGGCCGAATGGCCATCTATACCGTAAATGCAAAGCATTTATGGTATAATGACCTTATTCGGGACAGGAAACGGCCGAATGGCCATCCATACCGTAAAAGCGAAGCATTTATGGTATAATGACCTTATTCGGGACAGGAAACGGCCGAATGGCCATCCATACCGTAAATGCGAAGCATTTATGGTATAATGACCTTAAAAATCATTCTCGGAATGGAGGAACAGTATGAAATTCAGTAATGGTTGTTGGCTGCAAAAGGAAGGCACTGCGTGTTTTTCGCCGGCGGAGGTGTATTTTACCAGGGTGGAAAAGGATCAGGTGACGCTCTGCGCGCCTACCGGCAGGATCACCAGCAGGGGAGCTACATTGGGAGGAATTAACCTTACGATTCGTATTTCTGCGCCTTATCCGGAGGTGTTGCGTATTCAGACCTTTCATTACATGGGGGTACAGCGCAAGGCTCCTTCCTTTGAGCTTTCCGCGCCTGAGAGCGGGCTGATGGAGGTTGAGGATACGGAGGAAATGCTGACGGTCAAAAACGGCAGCCTTCGTGTGGAAATTCGTAAAGAAAACGGGGCCTTTGCCTTTTTCCGGGGGGATGAAAAGCTGACCTCCAGCGGCGCAAAGGATCTGGCTTATATGAAGACGGACTGGAAGGGTGATTACTATAACCACAGGCAGGACGACGCCTATATGCGGGAACAGCTTTCCCTGGGTGTGGGAGAATTGATCTATGGTCTGGGTGAGCGCTTTGGCGCCTTTGTCAAGAACGGACAGAGTATTGACATCTGGAATGAGGACGGAGGCACCAGCACGGAGCAATCTTATAAGAATATTCCCTTTTACCTTTCCAATAAGGGGTATGGCGTGTTTGTGAATCATCCGGAGCGGGTTTCCTTTGAGGTGGCCAGTGAGATGGTGACAAAGGTTGGCTTCACCGTGGCGGGCGAGGAGCTGGATTATTTTCTGATCAACGGACCTTCCATGAAGGACGTGCTGGTGCGGTATACGGATATGACGGGCAAGCCGTCCCTGCCTGCGCCCTGGACCTTTGGGCTGTGGCTGTCCACGTCCTTTACCACCAATTACGATGAAGCTACCGTAAACAGCTTTGTAGACGGGATGCTGGAGCGGAAGATTCCGCTTTCCGTGTTCCATTTTGACTGCTTTTGGATGAGGGATTTTTCCTGGTGTGATTTTGCATGGGATTCCAGGGTGTTCCCTGACCCGGAGGGAATGCTTAAGCGGCTTCATGATAAGGGCTTGAAAATCTGTGTCTGGATCAACAGCTATGTGGGCCAGGAATCTTCCATTTTTAAAGAGGGAGTGGAAGGCGGTTACTTTTTAAAGCGCCCGAACGGTGATGTGTGGCAGTGGGATATGTGGCAGCCGGGGCTGGCGATTGTGGACTTTACCAATCCTGAGGCCTGCAAATGGTATGCAGGCAAGCTGGAAGCCTTGATGGACATGGGAGTGGATTGCTTTAAGACGGACTTTGGCGAGAGGATTCCTACGGACTGTGTGTATTATGACGGCTCGGATCCGGAAAAGATGCACAATTATTATACATATCTCTATAACAAGACGGTTTATGAGGTGATAAAAAAGAAAAAGGGAGAGAAGGAGGCAGTCCTTTTTGCCCGTTCCGCTACGGCGGGAGGGCAGAAATTCCCCGTGCACTGGGGCGGTGACTGCTGGTCCGATTATGAATCCATGGAAGAGAGCCTGCGGGGCGGGCTGTCTCTGACCAGCTCAGGCTTTGGCTTTTGGAGCCACGACATCGGCGGCTTTGAAAGTACCTCCACACCCGATGTTTACAAAAGGTGGTGTGCCTTTGGCCTGCTTTCCACTCATTCCAGACTTCACGGCTCCACCTCTTATCGTGTGCCCTGGGCCTATGATGAGGAAGCCGTGGATGTGGTGCGTTATTTTGCGCAGCTGAAGGTGTCTTTGATGCCCTATTTATACAGAAATGCAGTGGAGACTTCAAAGACGGGTATTCCCATGATGCGCAGTATGCCGTTGGAATTTCCGGAGGACAGGAATTGTGCATACCTGGCCACACAATATATGCTGGGTGATTCTTTGCTGGTGGCTCCGATCTTTAGTGAGGACAGCATGGCGGAATATTATCTGCCGGAGGGAATCTGGACCAATTATCTTACTGGTGAGGAAAGAGAAGGCGGAAAGTGGTACCGGGAAAAGCATGGTTATCTGAGCATCCCTCTTTATGTAAAGGAAGGCAGCATCGTGGCAAACGGCGCCCATAATGAGAACGCGGTTTATGATTACGCCGACGGTGTAACCTTCAGGGTGTACCGCGTAAAGGACGGCCAGACCTTGAACTCCTTTGTTTATGATGAGAATGCGGGAGCGGCATCTCAGGTTTCCGTTACAAGAAACGGGAATACCTGCAGGATCAAAGTAACTGCCGGCAAGCCCTGCACGGTAAAGCTGATGAATGTAACACAGCCCGTTAAGGCTGCGGATGCAGAGCGTGAGCTGATATATCAAATGGAAGATGGAAAGCATTTGACGATCAGCTTTGCAGGCAGCGGAGAGGCTGAAATATTGTTTTGATTCCGCCGCATTTTAACAATGCACCCAGATTTATATGATAAATGTAACAGTTCAGACCTTCCGCATACGAGTAACAGCCGGCTGGCACCGTCAATTTGCTGGAGGCTGAACTGTTACTGACAAATTTTAAAATACACGAAAAATTATTGACAAACGATAATTCTTCGTGTATTTTTTATGTATGCACAATTATCGAAAAACGATAATTATGTTGACTGCCACAGGATTGTAAGCCGAATAGGACTTGAGCATGTACGATCAGGCAGTGCAGAAACGGAGGCAATATGGAGTATATTACTTTTCCCTGGGAGCAGGCAGGAATTTGCCTGAGAAAATTATCCTTGGCGGGAGCGGCAGGGAATGCGGCAGCCTGGATGTTATATGCTGT
Organism: uncultured Acetatifactor sp.; assembly: GCA_910586485.1. Taxonomy (GTDB): domain Bacteria; phylum Bacillota; class Clostridia; order Lachnospirales; family Lachnospiraceae; genus Acetatifactor. Next base: position 146,685 of record CAJUIA010000005.1, on the reverse strand, counting down.
GTTGGGAAGCAGTCCGCTGATCTGCTGGGGGCTGCTTGCCCTGCGCAGAAAAGTAAGCAGGGCGGATTTGCTGCTGTTGCTTTTAAGTCCGGTGCTGTTTTCAGGTCTTTGGTTTTTTATCAATCCCTCTTATCTGGAGGTGTACCTGTTTCCGGCCGGCTTGCAAAGCGCGGGGAAATGCGCGTTTGCCGTGTCCATAGACAGTGTGCTGTTAAGCTGGCTGCTGCTTCGATTTTTGGGGAACGGCATCAAGGCAGGAAGGAAGCGCCTGCTGCGCAGCCTGGAGCTTCTGCTGGGGGTTTATGCAGCGCTGACTTTGACAGCGGTTTTGTTTCAGGGGGGAGCAGAACTTTTGGAGGACTGGAAAGGGGTGGGGATGAACGTGACGGGGACGGACTGGAAATGGATCTCGGACCAGCCGCTGGCAGAAGTATCGGATAGGAGCCTTAACTTAAGCCGCTTATTCCTGATTGTACAGACGATCTGCCGGTACTTGCCGGAAATACTGGAATCCGTTCTATGCGCGGCGGGGATCCGCTTCCTGTATAGCTGTGAGCAGGACAGCTTTCATGAGAAGAGTCTGGGGCGGCTGCAGGAATTAAAAAAGATAAGCGGATATTTTCTGGGGGTGATACTGGGAAGTAATATATGCGTTAATCTGCTGCAGCTGCCTTTTGCAGGATATATCTACAGCAGTAATTATGCTTTTGTTTTTCCTTTCCGACAGGTGATCGTGATGCTGGGATTGATATTGTTGTCACGATTCTGGCTGGAGAGCAAGAGGCTGCAGGAAGACAATAAGCTGTTTATTTAGGGGATGAGATTGAAAATAAAAATTTTTAATCGCGAGATTTGTGTCTGCGCGTTGCTTGCCACAAACTCATCATGAGCAGAAAAACAGCGCAGAAATGGAGATAATTATGGGAATACGGATTTATCTGGATGAGCTTCTGCGAGCACGCCATATGACATCCAAAGAGCTGTGCAGGCTGGTAGATATAACGGAGGCAAATTTGTCCATTCTCCGCAGTGGAAAGGCAAAGGGAGTGCGTTTTGGCACCATTAACAGGATCTGTTATTATCTGCAGTGCGATGTAGGGGATATTTTGAAATTTGACGGTAAGCTGGAGGAAGACGGGCCGGAGGGGGAGCCGGAGCAGGCGGACTGAAAGGCAGAGGGGCAGGAAGATGCGGATGCAGGCGGCAAGGAAAAACCGTGGGAGGCAGAAATCGGGGTCGAATATGGGCTTCTAAAGAGGCGTCAAAGGACAGAGGGAATGGGAGTATGAAAAAGATTGAGGATAGGAACAGTATAATAATCAAGGCGAACCTGCCAGCCGGGCAGGGAAGGAAAACGGACAGCCATAAAAAGAGCAGAGTAAAGAGGTGCTTTGCCCTGATTGCAGCGCTTTCAGCCTGTGCTTTTTCCGGATGCAGCCTTGCTTTGAAAGAGGCCGAAACACGGAATTTAGAGGAGGACAGGCTGGTGGGAGTGTTTGTAACAATGCAGCACCTGGACAACGGCACACCGGAGTTTGTGATGAATTCCGCGGGAGAAATTGTCATAAAGGAAAACAGGGAAGGAATTCCCGGCAAACTTATCCTTGATGAGGCAGGTCCGTATAAGGTGGTTTTTGAGGGAATAGAGGGGTATGGAATATACAGCGTCAAGGTACGGGATGAAGCGTTGGGAGGTGATTGCTATTATGGAATCGGGGATGATGCTTTTTCGGATACGTATTGGCAGACGGGGGAAAAGGACATTATTGAGACAACTATCTATGTAAGCCGGGAGGGGCCGGACTGCTTTTATTTTAATCCCGTTTATCAGACGGCGCAGGGGGAAACTTACATGCAGCCGGGGAACGGATTATCATTTACCGAAAAGACGGAAGGAGTATCCTTTACCCATACCTTGTCGCAGGATAAAAAGATTACGGAGGACGGTCGGGAATCCGTATCCGGCAGTAGTTTTACAATACATGTTTCTTTTGCGGAGACGCCGGCGGCTTATCGTCTGCTGTTTTTGACGGAAGATAACAGTGTGGAGCAGGTTATGACAGGAGAAGAACTCTTGAAAACTGTAGAGAACGGGCAATGGGAGCTGAGGATTCCTGATGAGACGGCTTATTTGATTTTGGAGCAGGAAAACGAACGGGGAGAGATTACACGCATTTTCTGCGACAGAGGGGAAGAAAGCCTGGAATTTCTGCAGTCCTTGGGCGGTGGGATTCTGGCGAAGCAGCAAATGAGCCTGTGCTGGGAGTAGTGCTCTGTTTTTGTGTACAAATACAGGGGCATATGCTATAATGACTTTATTTGAGGCAGAAAACGGTCGGATGGCGATATGAAATGTAAATGGAAAATACAGTTAAAGAATAAAACCCGAATCATTTTTTTTATATTGATGGCTGCAGGAATTGCCGCCCGAATGATCGGCTTTGGCGTGATTCCCGGCGATATTAATCAGGATGAAGCATTTGCGGGCTATCAGGCCTATTCCATGCTGCATTACGGCGTGGATTCGGCAGGGTATCGTTTCCCGGTATATTTGTATACCTGGGGAAGCGGAATGAGTGCGCTAAATTCCTATCTTATGATGCCGTTTATGGCAGTATTTGGGGTAAAGGTTTGGGTGATCCGGCTGCCGCAGCTGATTGTGTCCTGTCTGACCCTGTGGGTGATATATCTGCTGGTCAAAAGGATGTTTCATGAAAAGATTGCTTTATTTGCCCTGTTTTTGCTGGCAGTCTGTCCCTGGCATATTGCGATGTCCCGCTGGGGATTGGATGCGAATCTTGCGCCAGGCTTTTTAATTTTTGCTTTGTATTTTTATGTGAGAGGTCTGGAAAATTCAAGGTTTTTAATGCTTTCCTCCCTGATGTACGGTCTTTCTTTATACTGTTATGCAACGGTTTGGACTATTGTGCCATTTCTAATACTTTTTGAGTTCCTGTATGGAATATACTTAAAGAAAATCCGTATCGACAAATACGTGATTCTGTCTGTTTTGATCCTGGGCGTGATGGCTCTGCCGTTGATTTTATTCCTGCTGGTAAACATGGAGATTATTCCGGAGATCCGCCTGCCGTTTCTTTCTGTTCCTAAGATCCTGTACATGCGGAATGACGAGATGTTTTCGGGGAATATTTTGACAAGAGTAAAAGAAGTGTGGCATCTCATGAAGATACAGTCGGACAATATTCCGCTTAACGGTACGGAAGAGTACGGAATTTATTATGCCGGCACCTTATCGTTTTTCCTGCTGGGAGTCTACCGCTGTGTGAGGACAAGCCTGAAGAAAATTCCCAAAAGAGAATTTGCGCCTGAAATATTGCTGCTTCTTCAGGTGGCGGGAGGAATTATGCAGGGATTGCTGCAGGTTCGTACGAATATTAACCGCAATAATATTCTGTTTATTCCCATGGTGATTACGGCCGCTTTGGGTGTGTACTGGCTTTTTGAACTGATTAATATCAAGGAGCTGATTCTGCCGGTTATATATTATCTGGTGATGTTTATCGGATTTGAAGTTTACTATTTTACGGATTATAAGGAGCTGACGGATTATTATTTCTGCCGGGGGCTTACGGATGCGGTGGAAGAAGCGGTGAGCTATGAGGGCCCGATTTACTACAGCCGGGGAATCGAACATCCCAGAATCCTGTTTCTTGCGAAAGAGAATGTTTGGGATTTTATGGATTCAGTGGAATATTATGTGTATCCCAGTCCTTATCTGGAGGCAAAGTCCTTTGGGCGTTTCAGCTGTGATTTTGATCCGGAGGTGCCGGATGCCGATGCAACGTATATATTGGGCAGGAATGCGGACTGGGAGCTGTATGAGCAAAAGGGCTTTGTTGTTCATCGCTATGACTGGTTTGCGGTGGCCCATCATCCAGACAATGAACAGGAAGATCAGCGACGTTAAGGTTAGGCAGACAAGGAATTTATTTGGCGAAATGTGAGCGGGACAGCATACGTTTCACCCTGACAGGAAAGGCGGGTGGTCAGAATGCGCAGAATGGAATTTAAGATGGAACGCCCTGGACTTTTGGAAGCCGGACAGGAGATCACCGTGACGGAGGGCGTGCTTCCCAGCAATTATTATTATACGATAGATCCGGCCCTTGCCATGTCGGCAAATATCCCTTTCAGAAATCGGTTAAAGAGCAGTAAGGGAGTGGTGGCGGAGGTTGTTGAAAATGCCAGAGGGTTTTATGTCACGGCGGAATTTGATGAGCCGGATGTGGAAGGCTGAAGGCGCTGTTGTGAGCAATCGTGCTTGCGGAGCGTTTCGGGTAAAAAAGCAATGCCGTCGCAAATAAAATAGGGCGGAAGAAAAGGAGAATAAGTTATGTTAAAAAAAGTTTCAACGGAAAAAGCACCTGCAGCCATCGGGCCGTATTCACAGGGAATTATTGTCAACGGCCTGCTTTTTGCATCAGGCCAGATTCCTATCGACCCGGCTACCGGGGAAATTGAAGGGACGGATATTGCAGCTCAGGCGGAACGGGTCTGCAGAAATATCGGTGAGCTGCTGACGGCAGCGGGAACGGATTATACAAGGGTGGCGAAGACTTCCTGTTTTCTGGCGGATATGGGCGACTTTGCGGCTTTTAATGAGGTCTATGCCAGATATTTTACAGAAAAGCCCGCTAGGAGCTGTGTGGCGGTTAAAACCCTTCCGAAGAATGTGCTTTGTGAGATCGAGGTAATTGCAGAGGTGTAGGAAAGCGTAATTATCAGCGTTTCCCGAATATATGGAATGCAGCGCTGCTTGCGAGAGCAGCGCTTTTGCAGGTGAGGAAGATTGAAAATTGTCATTTTCAATCTCGGAATTTGTGACGCTGCGCGTCCCAAAGTTCCCACGGATTTAGATGCCGCTTACGCGGCAGAATGAGAGGAAAAATGAAGAAAAATACGGTAGTCCTGATCGGCATGCCGGGAGCGGGTAAGAGTACGGTGGGCGTAGTGCTGGCAAAAAAACTGGGTTATCGTTTTGTGGACTCGGATTTGGTGATACAGGAGAGATACGGAAAACTGCTCCATGAGCTTATTGAAGAAAGAGGGATAGAGGGCTTCTGGCAGCTGGAGAATGAGGTGAATGCCTCGCTGGAAGAAGAGAGGTGTGTCATTGCTACCGGTGGCAGCGCGGTTTACGGCAGGGAGGCAATGGAGCATTTGCAGGAAAAAGGCATTATGGTCTATTTAAAGCTGTCCTGTCAGGAACTGCAAATGCGTTTGGGCGATTTGAACGAGCGGGGAGTGACGCTGCGGCCGGGACAGACATTGGAAGGATTGTATGAGGAGCGCCGTCCGCTGTATGAAAAATATGCCCATCTAACGGTAGAATGTGAAGGCAGGATGCTGAGGGAAATAGTGTCCGAAATCACAAAGAGATTAGCGTGAAAAGTACTTCCAGCCGCTCATGCCAGGGGGCATTTCGCAGAGAAGTACTATATTTCACGCTGAAAAACGCCAAAAGCAGGCGTTTTTCCACGGATTTGAGATTCCGCAATGCGGAAACATGGAGATTGGTGTGAAAGGCAAAACCAGGATTCCGAAAATAAAGAGCCAAAAGGAGGGTGACATGAAACATCGAATAAGGGTATCTGGCAGTCTTTCTTTGCTGCTGGCAGCCCTGATCTGGGGAATGGCGTTTGTCTCTCAGAGCAAGGGTATGGATTATATGGGGCCGTTGACCTTTAACGGTGTACGGTCACTCATCGGTACGCTGGTGCTGATCCTTTATCTTTTGATCACGGGAAAATTGAATAAGGAAAAAAGAAGAAAAACCGACTGGAGGATGACTCTTTGGGGAGGATGCTGCTGTGGACTAGCTTTGACGGCGGCAAGTACCCTTCAGCAGTTTGGCATTCAATATACAACCGTAGGGAAAGCAGGTTTTATTACTACACTGTATATTATTTTTGTCCCCATTGCGGGGATTTTTTTCGGACGCAGGGCATCAAAAATTGTCTGGGTGGGAGCAGTAATGGCAGCTGTCGGTATGTATCTGCTCTGTATGACAGAACGTTTTTCTCTGGGCAGGGGTGACAGCTTGGTTTTTTGCGGTGCGATTGTATTTACAGTACATATACTGCTGGTGGATTACTTTTCGCCAAAGGCAGACGGCGTTATGATTTCCTGCGTTCAGTTTGCGGTCTGCGGAGTCCTTTGTACGGTTGGCGCGCTGTTCTTTGAGCAGCCTTCCTGGGGACAGCTGTGGGATGGTGCGGGAACGCTGGCTTATGCAGGTGTGTTGAGCTGTGGAGTGGCATATACTCTGCAAATCTTGGGGCAGAAAGAGGTGAATCCCACGGTAGCCGCCTTGCTGCTAAGCCTGGAATCGGTATTTGCCACAGTGTCCGCCTGGGGGGCGTATAAAATCGGTTTTCTGAAGACAGATCAGACCATGACGGGCAGACAGATTTCCGGCTGCATTCTGGTATTCGCGGCCGTAATTCTGGTGCAGCTTCCGGTGAGACTGCTTTCAGGGAAGAAAAAAAGTATGGAAGAGCAGCATAAAAAGAAATAACGGAATGATAAATAAAACGAAATATAAAAATCAGCGTATAAAATTTTATAATCCATCAGAAACTATGACAAAAGCCTTTGCGGAAAAAGGAGTAGATGATGATGGATTATTTAAATGCTTTTTGGGTAGGCGGATTGATCTGTGCCCTTGTACAGATTTTAATGGAAAAGACGAAAATGATGCCGGGGCGTATAATGGTTCTATTGGTGGTGACAGGAGCTGTCATCAGTGTCTTTGGCTGGTATGAACCCTTTCAAGAGTTTGCAGGGGCGGGGGCCGGTGTGCCGCTGCTTGGTTTTGGAAACGTTCTGATGAAGGGAGTGAAGGAGGCCGTTGACGAACAGGGGCTGCTGGGTCTTTTTGCCGGAGGCTTTAAGGCAGGGGCAGTGGGAACATCTGCCGCGTTGATATTCGGTTATTTAGCGAGTCTGGTGTTTAAATCTAAAATGAATTAACCTTTATAAAGTAAGTTCTTCAAAGTCAATGCCCTTTCCTGACAGATACCGGGCCAATGCTTTGTCCCAGATGGCATCAGGCTCCTTTGAAAGGAGAAAAGAATGGAAGGAGGTTCCGGTAGTCAGTACTGCCCCGGAGCCATCATAGCGAATGGTTAGTACCAGAGCTTTTATCTGGGAACGGTCTACGCTGCAGTTTTCTTTTTCCAGTAATGCCTTAGCTTTTTCGGGCATTAAATGCAGTACAAAACGAAAAAAGAGGGGTGTGCGTCTGCCTTTGATCAGGTCGAAACACAGCCCTTTTAGTTCGTTCCAGGGCCGGAATTCATAGGCGGGGGCATCGGAATCCGTTTCTGTACCTTTAAAGAAATCCTGATTGACGCGGCCGTCAATATGAAAGGTGCTGGCGGTACTGATAAGCGCTTCTTCCAGGAGGAAGCAGTCAAAGGCATCGGAAGTCAGAAGCCGATTCATAAAATTTTTCATGGAAGTAATCTGAAATGCTGTCATGTCTGCCTTTCTGTATGTGGTATTTAAAATTTTGGAATAATAACAGTATAGTACAAATTTAGAGGGATGTATAGAATCTTTTTCTTTACATTCCTAAAAATATATGTTATCCTCATGTAGTAATAAAAACCATGTGAAAAGGTAACAATAACTAAAAATAAGGGTAATGATAAAATATCTGTAAACATGCCGCAGGGCGGCGAAAGGGAGGCTGACGTGAACTATAAAATTGTGGTCGACAGTTGTTGTGAGCTGCCAGAGGAAATGAGAAATGACGAAAGATTTCAGGTGATACCGCTGGAGCTTTTTGTGGGTGACTATCACATTCTGGATGATGAAAACTTTGAACAGAAGGAGTTTCTGGAGAAGGTAGCGGAATCCAGGGAATGCCCCAGATCTGCCTGTCCGTCGCCGGAGCGATACATGGATGCCTATCTGGCGGAAGCAGACAGGATTTATGTTGTTACACTTTCTGCCAAACTTAGCGGAAGCTATAACAGTGCTGTTTTGGCGGCTGATCTATACCGGGAAGAACACGGAGAAAAGCGAATCCATGTGTTTGATTCCGAATCCGCAAGCGGTGGGGAGACACAGCTTGTGTTGAAGCTGATGGAACTGGAAGAGGAAGGGCTTTCCTTTGAGGAAATTGTGGAAAAGGTTGAGCGGTTTCGCAATAGTGTTCTCACTTATTTTGTGCTGGATAATCTGGAAACCCTGCGGAAAAATGGGCGGCTTTCATCGGTGAAGGCTCTGGTTGCCTCCACGCTGAATATAAAGCCTATTATGGCGGGCTTTAGAGGGCAGATTGTGCAGAAGTCCCAGTGTATTGGGATGAAGAAGGCATTGGCAAGGCTTGGAGAGCTTTTGACGGAGGAATTAAAGGAAGCGAAGGAACGCTGTCTGATTATCAGCCATTGCAACGCTCCGGAAAGGGCAGAACTGGTAAAAAAGCTGATTTTGGCAAAGAACAAATTTAAGCAGGTTTTGATTTTGAATACCAGAGGCGTCAGCAGCATGTACGCCAACGCCGGCGGAATTATTGTGACAGCATAAGAATAACCATTAGTCAAATCTATAAAAACGGTTTATACCCGGCGGTTTTGGCGGTCAGAGGCTGCTAAACCGCTGCGGTAGGCAGAAGGGGTGGTTCCGGCCGTTTTATAAAAAGTGCGATTGAAATAACTGATATTGTTGAATCCGCAGAGGGAGGCAATTTCAGTTATTTTTTTGTTTGTCCGGGCCAAGAGCTCACAGCTTTTTACAATGCGGAGCCGATTCAGGTATGCAAAGGGGGTGTAGCCGGTACAGTTTTTAAAACTATGGCAGAAATAGCTTTCGCTGAATCCGGCCTTTTTTGAAAGGTCCGCCAGAGTTAGAGAATCTGCAAAATTGTGCTGCAGGTAATCTATGCTTTTCTGAATCTCTTTGTAGGGAGAGCTGTCGAAAGGCAGTCTGTTGAGTTCTGAAAAGCAAAGGTTATACAGCTCCTGCCAGCATAAAAGCAGGATGCCGGTGAGAGACAGCTCGTATTGTTCCAGCTTCGGCCTTTGCAAGGTAAAAATGGCAGGCAGCAGCGCCAGAAGCCGCTTATTCTTTGGCTGATCCAATTTGATGGGATAGACACAGTCGGCCCGCCGAATCTGCAGGGGCGCGAAATAAGCCTGACAATAGGGCGGAAGATTTTGCTCCAACAGATTTAAGTCAAATACCACTGCCCGGTGAGAGCAGCTGTCGGAACAGTCTGTTTGTTTCATGGCACTGTGCAGCTGATTCGGCGGAATAAAGATACCTTCTCCCGCCTGTAAGGAAAAGGAGCGGCTTTCTACCTGAAAATCCACCATACCCTCTTCCAGATAAAAAAGCTCCGCTTCGGGGTGACAATGCAGATAGAGAGCGCTTCGTTCTTCCCGATCCACCACGGTACGGTAGAGGGAGAAAGGCCGGGAAGCGGTACGATGTATAATGGTTTCCAAAGGTATGGAATTCTGCAGAGTTACATTTTCAGACATATGGAAAAATCTCCTTTAAGCAGGTACAATGCCTTTTGCACTGGCAGGTTACTTTGGTACCAGCATAGCAGGAAAAGCAAGATTGTGCAACTGTCTCCCAAGATAATGCAAGAATTTCAGAAGAAAAAGCAATATAATATGTATTGGCACGGATGATATGAATTTTCTGATATTTCAATATGAAACGAAAGGGATGAGCTTATGGGAATCATAACATGTGAGAAGGAAAAAATCATTTTTCAGCGAAGGGACGAGTTGACCGTGGTGGAGGCCTACGGAAAAGACTGTATCAGGTGTCGTTCCACAAAGAACGGAAAGCTGAGTGAGGAAAACTGGACGCTGCTTCCGCCTGCGGAAGCGTCGGAGGCCACAGTCATCGGGGACAATCAGTGTGCAACGTTGACCAACGGGATGGTGTCCGTGAAGGTGGAGGCGGGGAATCCTTGGTGTGGGGGCGTGTTGACCTGGTATAGGGAGGGAAAGCAGATTCTTCACACCAAATTTGAGGGTGATTACACTGGGCGAAATGTACATACGGAAGGCGACCACTATCAGATTAAAGTGATTTTTGATGCCAATCAGGGAGAACACTTTTACGGGCTGGGCCAGGAGCAGGAGGATATTTTTGACCGGAAGGGCAGTACCTGTAATCTGCAGCATTATAATACAAAATCTGCCGTACCTGTGCTCTATTCATCCCTTGGCTACGGCTTTTTCTGGAACAATCCTGCGCCGGGGCGCTGTGAGACCACGAAGAATCATACCATGTGGGTGGCCGACAGCGCATATCAGGCAGATTATCTGATTTATGGAGGAAAAACTCCTGCGGAGGTGCTGAAGAAGTATTGCGATCTCACCGGATATGCACCTGCCTTCCCAGAGTGGGCGGCGGGCTTCTGGCAGAGTAAACTGCGCTATGAGAGCCAGGAGGAAGTGCTGGAGACAGCAAGAGAGTACCAGAGAAGAGGGGTTCCCCTGGCGGCCATTGTCATTGACTACTTCCACTGGACGGAGCAGGGAGAGTGGAAGTTTGATCCCAAGTACTGGCCTGACCCGGAGGGTATGTGCAGGGAACTGAAGGAAATGGGAGTCCAACCGGTGGTATCTATCTGGCCCACCATCAATCCGGCCAGTGAAAATTATCGCACCATGGATGACGCCAATTTGTTGATACGGACGGAAAACGGCCAGTACGGGACATTTGACTTTTACGGTCAACAAACCTTTATTGACGCCACAAACCCCAAGACAGGACCTTTTGTGTGGGATAAGGTAAAGAAAAATTACTATGACAAGGGAATTCATAATTTCTGGCTGGACGAGGCGGAGCCGGAGGTGCATCCCCAGCAGTACTCTAACCTGAAGCTGTATGCAGGAAACGGCGCACAGACGGCCATGCTTTATCCGTATTATTACAGTAAGATGTTTTATGAAGGGCTGCGGGGGGAGGGAGAGGATGAGATCATCCTGTTGACCCGTGCGGCTTACCCTGGCAGCCAGAAGTTCGGCTCCCTGGTCTGGAACGGGGATATAGGGTCTACTTTTGAAGCGCTGCGTATGAGTGTGAAGACAGGACTTTCTATGGCTATGTGCGGAATCCCCTGGTGGAACAGTGATATTGGCGGGTTTCATTCCGGTGATATACAGAGCGAATATTTTCAGGAACTGATTGTCCGCTGGGCGCAGTTCGGCCTGTTCTGCCCTGTCATGCGGCTCCACGGCTCCAGGATGCGGACGCCGGGACAGGCGGAGCGACATCCTGGGGTGAAGGAGAGAAGCGGCGGAGACAATGAGATCTGGAGCTTTGGAGACAGGGCCTGCCGGGTGTTTACGGAACTGATTAAGCTGCGGGAGCGGTTGAAGCCTTATATCTGCCGCCACATGGAGATTGCATCCAAGGAAGGCAAGCCGTTGATGCGTCCGATGTTCTTTGATTATCCGGAGGATTCGGTGTGTTATGAGCTGGAGGACCAGTATTTCTTTGGAGAAGATATTTTGTTTGCACCTGTGACGGAGCAGGGATGTACAAAGCGCAGGGTCTATCTGCCTGCAGGCCGGTGGCAGGATGTGAACAGCAAAGAGGTGCTGGAAGGCGGCAGGTGGCTGGACTGCCAGGCTCCGTTGGAAAAATTCATCGCTTTTGTGAAAGAGGGAAGCTCCGTGGCGGAGGTATTTGCGTGAAAGTACTTCTGACTGTCTATGGCATTTTGCCAGGAAGCGCTTTTGATTTTTGGGGGCAGGTTACGCCGCAGGCGGCATGTCTGGATGTTTAAAAATGGGAGGACGAGTATGGCGTTTATCAGGGTGTATACGGAGAAAATAACGGAAAACAAATATCCTGCATCGCTGGCGCACAGCGTGCATTTTGCGGTCAGCCGCGAGGGAAAGTCGTATCAGAGTCTGAACCAGGGCTACGGTATTCTCTTTGCACGGGCGGCAGTCCGGGAGGACAACACGATCGCGGAGCGGGGGATTCAAAATCCCCGCCTGCGGAAAGAGGGAGAAGAGTACCTGATTTATGCGGAGCCGCTGGACGAGAACTGGGCTCCCCTGGAAGGCGGTTATCTGGTCTGGAAGACCAAGGATTTTGTATGCTTCAGCCAGCAGGAATGGGTGGAGAATGCGCCGGGAGCAGGAGAGCGGGAGAAGCCGGAGGCTGCGTCGGGAGCAGGAGAGCGGGAGAAGCCGGAGACGGTGTCGGGAGCGGAAGGGCATGGGAAGCCGGGGACGGCATCTACAGCGGAAGGGCAGGAGAAGTCGGGGACGTGGCCTGTGGCGGAAGAGCTGGAGATTCCGGAAGAGCTGCTGGCCGGGATTTATGAGCGTTGGATTCCTCTGTACAGTGTGTCTGCTCAAGCGCCGGCGGAAGTGAGGATCAAGAGCCTGGATGAATTGGAGCGGGTACGTGTCAGGGTGACATACTCCGACGATTCATCGGATGATAAACCTGTGAGCTGGAAGCGGGAGAGCTTGATTTCCTTAGATGACGGCAAATATCGGGTGAACGGAACAATGGAGCCGGTGAATACGGGCTTCCCTCTTGCGGCAGGCTATGCGGATCCGGTTTTGTTTTTCTGGAAGGGAGCATGGTACTTTTTGGCTACCAATGACAATGTGAACGATATAGGTCTGTTTGTGCGCAGGTCGGATACGGTGGCAGGACTTTTTGCGGAGGATGTAAAAGAGTATTGTATTTTGGAGTACAATGAAGAAAAGGGCTTCTGCCAGACCTTCTGGGCGCCGGAGTTTCATGTCATCGGCGGCGCGCTTTATATTCTCTTTGCCGTGGGCGGGAAGCAATGGGCGCCTCAGTGCCATATGATGCGGCTGAAGGAGGGCGGGGAAATCACGGATCCGGCCTCCTGGGAGGAACCGGTGCGGGTGTGCAGGGCGGACGGCCGTCCCCTGACGGAGGACGGCATCACACTGGATATGACTTACTTTGAGGCGGGAGAAAACTCCTATGTGTGCTGGTCCTACCGGTACGGCATCGGTACGCCCAAGGATACGGGTTCCATGTTGTATATTGCGACGGTGGACGACGGCTGTCCTTATCGACTCACCTCGGAGCCGGTACTTTTATCCCGGCCTCTTTACGGCTGGGAAAACACCAGCGGAACTATCAATAATGAAGGACCTTATGCCCTGATTCTGGGGGATACGGTTTATCTTTCCTATTCCGGCGGGGATGCCTGCGGTTACTATTATGCAGTGGGCTGCCTTACCGCTTTTGCTGGAAGTGATCTGCTGGATGCGGGAAACTGGACCAAACTTCCCACGCCGGTGCTGAGTTCTTCCTCAATAGAGGGGATTCAGGGGCCGGGGCATAATTCTTTTTTCAGGGATGAGCAGGGCCGACTGATGATTGCTTACCACGCTCAGGAGCGGGAAAAGCATTTCAAGCGGTGCAGCGCTTTTCACAGAGTACATCTCTCTAAGTCCGGCTTTCCCCTGCTAAATGTGGCAGGAGAGAGAGATCTGGCGGAAGAACTGCGTGAAGTGGAGCTTACCTTTACCATGGAGTCTTAGGGAGCGGTTCCGCTCGGCCCATGTCAAGGTGCAGCGGGGCTTGCAAAAGCCCCGCAAATCTGCTATAGTTATCTGGCAGTGTAATAGATCAAGACGGCTGAAAGAGGGGCAAAAGGGAAGTGAAGAAAAGATATACAGGGACACAGAGACTAACGTGCCTGTTTGTGATATTCATTCTTATCTTTGCCGGGATGCACAGAGAAGAGATTTCCGTGGATTCCTCTTTAGCGGACCCTGATTTTGGGACGGTGAGTCTTCAAAAAATCAGCGGAGGCCAGAAAGCGGTTATCTTCCGTGATAACAGAGTTGAAGGCCAGTTGGAGAATGTTACGGCCTTTTGCTCTGCCCATCGTTCCCTGGCGGGAATGAAGCCGGGATATTGGGCAACGCTGTTTCTGATTCCGGCGCTGCTGCTTCTGTATCTTCTGATCAGGGAGAGGCTTCTCCCTTCCTGTGAGGCCTGCGAAAATCAGTATGAACGCAGAACTCTGGATTATATTCACCATAAAGACGGAAAAAAATAATATTGCCACATGCAAATCTGTTTGAAACGTTTGTGCCGGTATTTTGTCTGAGCAGTCAAACGTTTATTCTGCATGCAAAAATTTGTCTTTCGGAAGTGTCTGTTTCGGGTACACAGACGTTTTCTTTGCGTGCTTAATGATCTGTCCTGTGCGGAATGTTAAGAGTCGGAGGATTTCATTATGGTAGAAAAAATTGTTTTTATATTGATTTTGGTTATTGCCGTAGGCGGTGGCATTTTAGGCTGTATTTATGAATTCGGAGGAAGTAAAAATTCGTCTGGACAGGGTACGGATACCGGAGAGAAGGAGGGAGAAGAGGCATGAGTGTCGGATTGTGGATTTTGGTTGTGATCGGAGGGGCAGCTGGGTTTCTGTCTACCATGTATATTCTGGTTTCATTGTTTGCGGTAATTTTCCATAAACTGTTCCGTAAGGTGAAACACGGTATTTCAATGTTTGATTAGGAATTTGAAATAGGCCGCCGGACTTCAGAGTAAGAGGATCCGGCGGCTGATAAATTCAGACAATAAAAGAATAAAAACAAATAATAGAAAATATTTTAAATAATTTTCGAAAATGTATTGACAAATAAAGCTCGATAAACTATAATGAACTTACAACAGAGAGAGGAAAACATTACTTCCATAAAATACAGCTTAACATACTAAGCTGTAAGGCGAAACAAGTACGAGTACACTTACAGACAGTAACATATTTCTAAAATTTTAAAAGGACAGAATGTTACAGTATATAACACAAGGAAAAGTGGAAAGACTTGAGGGTAGAAATGGAAGAAAATGCAGACCTGAAAACTTCTGAAATTTCATAAGGAGGGACAGTCCATTGGACAGCGAACAGACATGAAGAAGCGCGTTGATCGGAAAGATTGATGCGCTTCTTCACATGTGCATATGTGTGCTTTTTCATATGCGTGCTTTTTCATATGCGTGCTTTTTCGCATTGTACTGCCTGCACCTTGTACTTGGTGCTGTAATATGCCGGATGGCGCATGTCCCGACTGCGGCATAAGGGTCATTCCCAGAGAAAAAAAGCTATCGCAGCGGCCTGCACCAGAAATATGGCGGGCATACCCAATTTAAAATACCAATGTTTGGTCTTATGCCGGAAATGCTGCATACCGAGGGTGCAGCCCAGCGCTCCGCCTAAGAGCGCAGTCGCAAATAAAGAAGCCTCCGAGATGCGCCAGGCACCCCGGATGGCTCTTTTTTTGTCTACACCCATGATGACGAAGCCTGCAATATTAATGATCGTATAATAGATCAAAAAGATGGTCATAACGGCTCCTTAAAATAGATTTTCACCCTGCTCCTGCATTTTCATTGCCCGCACCTTGCAGGAGAGGCCAAACAGATTGATAAAGCCCTCTGCATCATGATGATCATACAGATCTCCCGTGGTGAAGGAGGCAATGCTTTCATTGTAAAGCGAATAGGGAGAGGTGGTTCCTGCCTTGATAATGTTGCCCTTATAAAGCTTGAATTTTACCTCGCCGGTTACATATTTCTGGGTTTCCTCAATAAATGCCTGTTCCGCCAGCCGTAACGGGGTAAACCATTTTCCCTCGTATACCAGGCTGGCAAAGCGGCCGCCCATTTCCTTTTTCATAGCATAAGTATCCCGGTCCAAAATCAACTCTTCCAGCTGATGGTGAGCCTCCATGAGGATAGTGCCGCCGGGAGTCTCATATACGCCTCTGGACTTCATTCCCACTACACGGTTTTCCACAATATCTATGATGCCGATGCCGTGCTTTCCGCCAAGCTCGTTGAGGGTGGTAATAATTTCGGACACCTTCATTTTTTTACCGTTGACGGAGGTGGGAACGCCCTTTTCGAATGTCATGGTTACATATTCACCCTCTTCGGGAGCTTTCTCCGGAGTGGTGCCCAGTACCAGCAGATGCTCAAAATTGGGCTCGTTTGCAGGATCCTCCAATTCGAGACCTTCATGGCTGATATGCCAGATATTTCGATCACGGCTGTAGGAGGAATCGGCGGAGAAAGGAAGGTGAATTCCGTGGGCCTTGCAATATTCGATCTCAGATTCACGGGAATCCATGGTCCATTTGTCATTTCTCCAGGCAGCAATGATCTTGATGTCAGGAGCCAGCGCCTTGATGCCCAATTCAAAGCGGATCTGATCGTTGCCCTTGCCGGTTGCACCGTGGCAGATGGCAGCAGCACCTTCCTTGCGGGCAATTTCCACCAGCTTTTTTGCGATCAGGGGTCTTGCCATGGAAGTACCAAGCAGGTACTTGTTTTCATATACTGCGCCGGCCTGCACACAGGGTACTACATACTCGTCGCAGAATTCATCAATAACGTTTTCGATGTACAGCTTGGAAGCCCCACAGGACTTGGCGCGTTCTTCCAGGCCGTCCAGTTCTTCCGCCTGGCCGCAGTCAATGCAGACACAGATGACTTCGTAGTCAAAATTTTCTTTGAGCCAGGGGATGATGGCGGTGGTGTCCAGGCCGCCGGAATAAGCTAAAATTACTTTTTCTTTCATGAGCAATACCTCCGTAAAATATAAAATAATAACCGCTTGTTTTTTCTCTGGGGCTATTATACAACAGAAAATATACAAATGCAAGTATAATTATGAATAATTTTAGTGCAGATATGAATAAATTCAGGATGATATACAGAAAAATGTATAAATAGGGAGATGACTTGCATAAAAATACAAAAAGTAGTGGACATTTGCGTAAAAAGTGGTATGATTAAAAAGTACGATGGGCCGCATCTGACAATTTGTCTTATAAATTCACAGACTGCCGGCGTAAGAGAAGGAAAGACAGGAGACAGGGAGTATGATTAAGGTTGGTATTATCGGAGCGACAGGATACGCGGGCGGGGAGCTGGTGAGAATTCTGGCGGGCCACAGGGATGTAAAGATTATGTGGTATGGCTCTAAGAGCTATATAGATAAGAAATACTGTGAGGTATATCAAAATATGTTCCGGATTGTGGAGGACGTCTGCCGGGACGATAATCTGACGGAGCTGGCAGAGCAGGTGGACGTGATCTTTACCGCTACGCCTCAGGGCTTTCTGGCGGGAGTTCTCACCGAAGAGATCCTGTCCAAAGTAAAAATAGTGGATCTGTCGGCGGATTACCGCATCAAGGATGTGGGCGTGTACGAAAAGTGGTACGGTATTGAACACAGGTCTCCACAGTTTATTCCGGAGGCAGTGTACGGCCTCTGTGAGGTTAATCGGGACGAAATTAAGAAAGAGACCAGGCTTGTGGCAAATCCGGGCTGTTATACCACCTGTTCCATTCTGACGGCCTATCCGTTGGTAAAGGAAGGGCTGATTGATGTGGACACTCTGATTATAGATGCCAAGTCCGGTACGTCCGGGGCGGGCAGAGGGGCTAAGGTGGCTAATCTGTTCTGCGAGGTCAATGAAAACATAAAGGCATACGGAGTGACCAGTCATCGTCATACTCCCGAAATTGAAGAACAGCTGGGCTATGCGGGAAACTGCAGCGTGACAGTCAGCTTTACGCCCCATCTGGTCCCCATGAACAGGGGAATCCTGGTGACGGAGTATGCTTCGCTTAGGAAAAAGGCGGACGGAAGCCTGCCCGGTGAAGAAGAGATCAGAGCGGCGTATAATAAATATTTTGAGAAAGAAAAATTTGTCCGTGTGCTGGAGCCGGGGATCTGCCCGGAGACAAAATGGGTGGAAGGAAGCAATTATGTGGACGTGAATTTCTGCATCGACAAAAGAACCGGGCGCGTTATTATGATGGGAGCCCTGGACAATCTGGTGAAGGGGGCGGCAGGCCAGGCAGTGCAGAACATGAATCTGTTGTTTGGACTGCCTGAGGCGGAAGGTCTGGAGCTGGTGCCGTGCTTCCCGTAGCAGAAGGCGAAAAGATTTTCTCACGGATTGTTTGTGTTGACAAAGTCGGCACTGCCGTTGTTGGCGGCATGGCGGGAGGTGTGGAAGGATGAGGACATTGTGGGAAAAAGGGAATCGGTTTGTGGACTGGCTGGATGGGCTTCCTCTTTGGCCTCTGGGGGTTTTGCTTATGGCAGTGAACTTCGCACCTTTTATCATTTTAAGGGAAGGAAGCGTTTTTCCGATTCACGATCAGCTGGATGAGACCATTTTAAGCTATGTGCTGAATGCCAGGTATTTGGGGACCGGCGCGGAGATCTTCCCGGAGCTGCTGGGGGGAGTCAATGTCAGCGGTATGCAGCCCTCGGCGATTCTTTTTATTCCCTTGTATCGGATATTTCCGGCATTTCCGGCTTTTTTGATACAGTACGGGATCGTATTTGTATCCGGCTTCCTTGGAATGTATTTTTGCGTAAAAGAAATTACCGGCAGCAGTATTCTTGCCTGTACGGCGGCGGCCTGTTTTTCCATGCTTCCGATTCAGCCGGTTTACGGCTTGTCCGTTATGGGAGTGCCGCTGCTGCTGTACGGTTTCCTGTGTCTGTATCGTAAGAAGCACATAGCTTTAAGCTTCCTGCTGGTTTTGTTTTTCGGACTTACCACGCACCTTGTATTGATAGGGTATGTGGCGCTTGGATTTTGGGCCCTGGCTATTTTGCTGCTGGCAGTGAGGCATAGACTGACGAAGCTGCCTGTCCTTGGCTTTTTATGGCTGTTGGCGATTTACCTTGCGGTGAATCACAGATTGTTTTTGGAGCTTTTGCTGGGAAAGAGCAGTTACGTGAGCCACAGAGTGGAGCAGATCAGCAGCGCCTCTCCTTTTTGGAATACGGTCTGGGACATGCTATTAAACAGCGGCCAACATGCCACGTCTCTTCATAAGTTTCTGATTCTTCCCATACTGATTATGCTGACGGCAGGAGCTTTTCTGTTTCGGAGGATGGAAAAAAAGATCAGACAGCAATATATTGCGGCGGCTGCCGGGCTGGTTACGCTGATTGGGATTGCTTTTTTCTGCGGCATCTGCAGGTCCGCTCCGCTGATGGATTTCAGGAATTCCTGCAGCGGTTTTCTGCGTTATTTTCAGCCGGACCGGGTGTACTGGCTGTATCCTGCAGGCTGGTATCTGGAATTTGTACTGTGCTCCTCTTTTTTATGGAAGGTTTTGAAGGGGGCAGAGGTTTTGAAGAGTGTGGTCCTGCTGGTGGTACTGCTGCCGGTCCTGCAGGAAATAAAGGTAAATTCCTATTTTTATCTGAACGTAAATCAGATCAACAACGGCTCCGGCATTACCGGCTATATTTCCTGGGAGAGCTGGTATGCGGAGGATTTGATGAAGGAGCTGGAACGGGCCATTGGGCGGGATATGAGTACTTACAGGATTGTGCATCTGGGCATGAGTCCTGCACCGGCCCTGATGCACGGCTTTTATACTGTGGATGGCTATTCCAATAATTATCCCTTGGAATATAAGCATAGATTTCGTAAAGCAATAGAGAGGGAGCTGGAAAAGAGCCCTGAGACGGCGGTATATTTTGATACCTGGGGCAGCCGTTGCTATCTCTTTAACGGGGAATCGGGAACGGCGTATATGATCGGAAAGGACAGTCATCTAGTCTATCGGGACCTAGAGCTTAATATGGAGGCGCTGAAAGACTTAAGCTGCGAGTATCTTTTTTCCTGCGGCGAGATTTTAAATGCAGGTGAGATGGGCTTGGAATTTATGGGGTATTTTGAGACGGAAGTAAGCTATTGGGGAGTCTGGCTGTATAAAATAGCATAAAAAATGGAAGCAAAGGGGCTCGAACCCTTGGCCTCCCGCTAGTCAGGCGAGCGCTCATCCCAGCTGAGCTATGCTTCCATAAAGTGAACAGGAACGGAACAAAGCTATTATATCATATCCGTTCGGGGAAAAGCAACTAAAAAATGGATTTCCTTAGGGCATGTAATCGTTCAGACACCCGTAAGCGTGTAACAGGTGACAGCCGCTCGTTGTTCTCAATGAGGACTGTGCAAGACGTCGGTACTTAGCAAGCGTACTGTGCTTGCTTATGTACCGTTACGTCGAGCCCCAAGCGCAAGCGTGTCCGAATGGGAACAACGAGCGGCTGGCACCGTCAGGTTGTTGGGGGCTGAACTGATACTGGCATTGCCGGCTCAGGTTTGAAAATAACGAAAAGGAGTAATGATATGAAACTGGTGTTTATGATAGGAAGCGGAGCGGTGGGAAAGATGACCGTGGGACAGGAGCTGATGAAAATTACGGACTTGAGGCTGTTTCATAATCATATGACCATCGAGCCGGTGCTGGAGATATTTGGGTATTACGATTCAAATACGATCAAGGAGCTGAGAGAGGCTGTTTTTCGGAATTTCGCGGCTTCCGACAGGTACGGCATGATCTTTACTTATATGTGGGATTTTGACAGCCCGTCGGATTGGGAGTATATTGAGCATGTGAAAAGTATTTTTGCACCCTTTCAGACATCCTTTTACTGCGTGGAGCTGGTGGCGGACAGAAAGGTCCGTCTGGAGCGGAATAAAACGGAAAACCGGTTGATGCACAAGCCGTCAAAGAGGGACCTGGAGTTGTCCGATCAGAGGAATCGTCATCTGGATGAGAATTACCGGCTTGTGAGCAGGGAGGGGGAGATACCCTTTGAGAATTATCTTCGCATTGATAATACATATATATCGGCGAATGAAGCTGCGAGAATGATTAAGGAAAAATTTGATCTGTAGCAGGCGGAAAGGCAGATACTTTTATGGAGAATGAACAAGAGAAAAATATATTTGCAAAAGAGCTAAAGGCGTTTGCCGCTTCACTGGCGGAGCAAATTGCAGTAAATGACGAATGGACAGTTCGCGGATTTATTGATGTTTTCAGAAATGTGTATACCATCTCTTCTGACACAAAAATAGTATCTAAAATTTTAGAGCTGCATCTGTTCCCGAACTTTTTAATCTTTGCACAGAGTATTGGTTATAAAATAGAATTAGCTACATTTCAAAACTGGTATCCGGACTTAACTTTTATAAAGCAGGGTAACCCCAATATTAAGTTTGCGGTGGATTTAAAGACAACTTATCGAGACGAGAAATATCCTGGATTTTGCAATGGATTTACACTTGGATCACATGGAGAATATTTTATCAACAGAACCAGTACAAAAAATATTCAATATCCGTATAATGACTATAGTGGTCATTTTTGTTTAGGTATCATATATACAAGATCAGAAATTGATAAGCTTGAGGAAACCAGAAGATATACAGTTGATGAGGTGGAAGATATTCCGGCAGTAATCCGCAATTTTACCTTTTTCGCAGAGGAAAAATGGCGGATCGCCAGTGATAAGGGTGGCAGCGGCAATACTGCAAATATTGGCAGTATTCAAAAAATTGACGATATTCTTTCGGGAAATGGTGTTTTTGCCAAAGCAGGCGAAGAGTTGTTTGATGATTATTGGGCAAACTTTGGGAAAATGGAAGTTCAGGCTGCAAAGGGACAATATAAGAAATTATCGTCTTTTCCTGAATATTTAAAGTATCGAGGATTGCCAATGGAACTGAATAATTCCAGGGCAGGGAAGGTAAAGGGGAAATAAACAGTGGCAGATAAGGTTTACATACCTCCAATTAAAACACAGGGAATAAAGACCCGGATTGTTCCTTTGATAAGAAATAATGTTTCTCTGTCAGAGAAGGGCATATGGATTGAGCCATTTATGGGATCGGGAGTTGTGGGATTTAACGTTGCGCCGGTCGATGCGGTTTTTGCGGATACGAATCCACATATTATTGCGTTTTATAATCAGATTAAAGAAGGTGAAATTACTTCGCGCCGTGTAAGGGAATTTCTGGAAAAAGAGGGGGAAATCCTGTCAAGAGAGGATGACGTATATTATTACGAGGTACGCGAGCGCTTTAATCAAAAGCATGATCCCTTAGATTTTCTCTTTTTGAATCGCTCTTGCTTTAACGGCATGATAAGGTTTAACAAAGATTACAAATTTAATGTGCCTTATGGTCATAAGCCGGAACGATTTTCAAAAGCGTATATTACTAAAATTGTAAATCAGGTGGCGCATGTTGAAGATTTACTGAAAAAAAACCACTGGTCTTTTTATTGCCAATCCTTTGAGCAGACGGTAAGGATGGCAGGTGGAGATTCATTTATTTATTGTGATCCTCCTTATATTGGACGGCATGTTGACTATTATGACAGCTGGGATGAGGAACTGGAAATGACTCTTTGCAAAGAACTGTTAAATATAAATGCTAAATTTATGTTGTCTACATGGGATCATAATGATTATCGCAAAAACGAGTATATTGGGAAGGTCTGGGATTTTTGTAACAAGGTTACACAGGAACACTTTTATCATGTCGGAGCAAAAGAAAAGAATAGAAACCCGATGATAGAAGCTTTGCTTACCAATTATGCTGCGGCAGGAAAGTAAAAATTCTATAATGAAATGAAAAGAAACGGAGAACCAGGCATGAACGGTACATTTACCATAAAAAAAATGACAATAGAGGATTATGAAGGCCTGCGGGCCCTGTGGATGACGATTCACGGCTTTGGCATTCGGAGCATTGACGATTCCAGAGAAGGTGTGGAGCGATTTTTAAAAAGGAATCCCGGTATTAGTGTGGTGGCGGCAGCGGAAGACGGCTCCATCGTGGGGGGCATTCTCTGCGGCCATGACGGCAGGCGGGGCTGTCTGTATCACGTGTGTGTCAGGGAGGACTGCCGCAGAAACGGTATCGGCAAAGCAATGGTGGTGCATTGTATGAATGCGCTGAAGGCGGAGGGGATTAACAAGGTCAGTCTGATTGCCTTTACTAAAAATGATGTGGGCAACGCCTTTTGGAATCAGATCGGCTGGACCAGGCGTGAGGATTTGAATTATTATGACTTTACATTGAATGAGGCTAATATTACGGCCTTTAACCAATAAAAGCGTGCAAGGAGGGGCATATGAAGCAGATTACAGGCGGTGTGACCGCAGCAAAGGGATTTGAGGCAGCCGGTGTGGAGGCGGCCGTAAAATATCAGAATAGAAAGGATATGGCGCTGGTGTACAGTACCGTTCCCTGCAGGGTGGCGGGGACCTTTACCAGCAATGTGGTAAAGGCGGCGCCGGTGCTTTGGGACAGGAATATTGTGGATCATTCCCCCTATGCGCAGGCAGTGGTGGTCAATTCCGGCGTAGCCAATGCCTGCACGGGAAAGCAGGGTATGGACTGCTGTAAGGCGGAGGCGGAATGTCTGGGGAGTCTGCTGGAAATTCCGGAGTCTGCCGTGCTGGTGGCTTCCACCGGGGTTATCGGGGCACAGCTTCCTATAGACAGGATTAAGGCCGGTATCGAGAAGCTGGCAGCGGCAAAGAAGGATACGCCGGAAGCCGGGACGAACGCGGCAAAGGCCATTATGACCACGGACACCGTACATAAGGAAATTGCGGTACAGTTTCAGGTGGGGGGCGTGACTGCTGTCATGGGGGCTATGTGTAAGGGGTCCGGTATGATTCATCCCAATATGTGTACCATGCTGGGATTTATCACCACAGATGTGAACATTTCCAAAGAAATGCTGCAGAAGGCCCTTAGCGCGGATGTGGTGGATACCTTTAACATGATTTCCGTGGACGGGGACACCTCCACCAACGATACGCTGCTGGTGCTGGCCAACGGCTTGGCGGGCAACGAAGAAATTACGGAGGAAGGTCCGGACTATGAAGCCTTCTGCGAAGCCCTGCATTTTATCACCACTTATCTTGCCAGGAAGATGGCAGGGGACGGGGAAGGCGCAACCTGCCTTTTTGAGGCAAAGGTGGTGGGGGCTGCATCTAAGGAGGAAGCCCGGATTCTGGCAAAGTCGGTGATCTGCTCTTCTCTTTCCAAGGCGGCAATTTTCGGACATGATGCCAATTTCGGGCGTTTTCTTTGTGCGCTGGGGTATTCCGGTGCAAAGTTTGACCCGGAGAATGTGGATTTATATTTTAAGAGCCGTTCCGGCGAAATACATATTTTCAGCCGCGGCGCAGCCTGTGATTACAGCGAAGAAGAGGCGACGAAAATTCTTTCCGATCCGGAGGTGACCGTGCTGGCGGATATGCACATGGGGGAGGCGGAGGCTGTGGC
Source organism: uncultured Acetatifactor sp. (assembly GCA_910586485.1). GTDB lineage: Bacteria > Bacillota > Clostridia > Lachnospirales > Lachnospiraceae > Acetatifactor. Next base: position 122,539 of record CAJUIA010000005.1, on the reverse strand, counting down.
CTGGGGCTGTGACTTGAGCTATGATTATGTGAAAATTAATGCAGATTACAGAAGTTAAGACGGCAGAAAGGTATGGTTATCAGATATGGAAAAGGATATGGAAAAGGTATTACAGAAGGCGGAGGTTCTCATTGAGGCCCTGCCCTATATACAGCGGTTTAACCGTAAGATTATTGTGGTAAAATACGGCGGCAGCGCCATGAGCAATGAGGAACTGCAGAAGAATGTGATCAAGGATGTGACACTGTTAAAGCTGGTGGGCTTCAAGCCCATCATCGTCCACGGAGGCGGCAAGGAAATCAGCCGCTGGGTGGGAAAGGTAGGTAAGGAAGCAAGGTTTGTGAACGGGCTTAGGGTTACCGACGAGGAAACCATGGAGATTGCAGAGATGGTTTTAAACAAGGTAAACAAAAGTCTTGTGGCCATGGTGCAGGAGCTGGGCGTTAAAGCCGTGGGCATCAGCGGAAAGGACGGCGGACTGCTACAGGTGGAAAAGAAATACTCCGACGGCCAGGACATCGGCTTTGTGGGCGAGATTACCGGTGTCACACCGAAGGTACTGTATGATCTTCTGGAGAAGGATTTTCTGCCCATCGTAGCGCCAATCGGTATGGACGAGAGCTTTCAGACCTACAATATTAATGCGGATGATGCGGCCTGTGCCATTGCCAGAGCGGTAAATGCGGAGAAGCTTGCCTTCCTGACAGATATTGAAGGGCTGTATAAGGATATTAATGATAAATCCTCCTTTATCTCCCGGCTGTCTGCCACGGAGGCGGAGAAGCTGATTTCCGGAGGGTATATCGGAGGCGGTATGCTGCCAAAGCTGAATAACTGTACGGCGGCAATCCGCAGCGGCGTGAAAAGAGTGCATATATTGGACGGGAGGATTCCCCATTGCCTGCTGCTGGAGATATTTACCAACCATGGAATCGGGACGGCGATTGTGGATGACGATGAAATAGAAGGCATGGAAGCGTGAAAGGAACAAAGCATATGAACATGAAGGAGTATATAGAAGAGGCGGAAAAGGATCTGCTGCATACCTATAACCGGTATCAGATCGTATTGGAGAGAGGGGACGGAGTCCGGCTCTATGATCTGGAGGGAAAGGAATATCTGGATTTTGTGGCCGGTATTGCCGTGTTTGCTTTAGGGTATCATAACAAAGAGTATAATGACGCTCTGAAGGGGCAGATTGACAAAATCATTCATACCTCCAACTATTATTACAATAAACCGGCCATTCAGGCGGCGAAGAAGCTGAAGAAGGTTTCCGGCATGGACAGGGTTTTCTTTACCAATTCCGGGGCGGAGGCGGTGGAAGGAGCGCTGAAGGCGGCACGGAAATACGCTTATCTGAAGGACGGCAGGACGGACCATGAGATCATTGCCATGAATCATTCCTTCCATGGCAGGACCTTCGGGGCGCTGGCAGTTACCGGTAATCCTAAATATCGGGCGCCCTTTGAGCCGCTGATCGGCAATATCCGTTTTGCCAAGCTGAACGATATGGAGAGCGTGAAGGCTCAGCTTACCGATAAAACCTGCGCCGTTATCCTGGAGACCGTCCAGGGAGAGGGAGGCCTGATCCCCGCGGAAGAGAATTTCCTGAAGGAGCTCCGCGCTCTTTGCGATGAGCGGGACATCCTTTTGATTCTGGACGAGATCCAGTGCGGCATGGGCAGAACGGGCTATATGTATGCCTGGCAGAAATACGGGGTGAAGCCGGATATTATGACTACTGCAAAGGCGCTGGGTTGCGGGGTGCCAGTGGGGGCATTTTTGATGACGGAAAGAGTGGGGAGCCGTTCCCTTGAGGCGGGGGATCACGGAACTACCTACGGCGGGAATCCTCTTGCCTGCGCTGCCGTGGAAAAAGTGCTTGATTTATTTGAAGAGGAACATATAATAGAAAATGTAAATAAGGTGGCGCCTTATCTGGAAAAGCGCCTGGATGAGCTGAAGGAGAAATACGGCTTTATTAAGGAACGGCGTGGCACCGGACTGATGCAGGGGCTGGTGTTTGACGAGCCTGTGGGCGGGATCATTAACCGTGCATTGGAAAACGGTTTGATCCTGATCAATGCCGGAGCCAATATCATTCGCTTTGTGCCGCCTTTAATTATAACGACGGAAAACGTTGACGAAATGATTTCGATTCTGGAACAAAGTATAAATGAAATGAAGGTTTTAACATGAGTTTAAAAAGAAGACTGGCGGCCGCGGCAGTTGTTGCGGCCTTTACCGCCGCGGTGGTCTACGGAGGTACGCTGGATGTGAACACGGAACCGGAGGAAATAAGCCGTCCGTCCTGGTTTGACAGGAAGGACACCATATATTTCTGGTATTCCGATGAGGCTATGACTAATTTTTTGAACAGTGCGGCGGTAGCCTTCGGTGAGGAAAAGGATGTGCATGTGATTCCGGTGCTGACTTCGGACAGCCAGTATCTGGAGGCTGTCAATCGGGCGTCCGTACAAGAGGAGCAGATGCCGGACGCATATATCATCAGTCATGACTTGCTGGAAAAAGCCTATTTGGCAGGGCTGGCAGAGGAAATAAGGGATGAGGGAGAGGTATGTAACGCGAACAATTTTCCGGCAGCGGCATTGTCCGCAGTTTCCTATCACGGAAAAACCGTAGCTTACCCGCTTTCCTTTGAAACCAGTGCCCTGATCTATAATGAGACGTATCTGCAGGAGTGGGCCCTGCAGAGTGCGCAAAAGGAGCTGCTGGGAGACGGCGCCGAGGACGGTGATCCGGCGGAGGATTCTGAAGGAATTCCCCTGGATGAGGCCTTGCTTGCGGCCAAAACGGAAGAATATTTTCAGCAGGCCATTCCCGGAAACCTGGAGGATCTTTTGACCATCGCCGATACCTTTGACCTTCCGGAGGGGGTAGAGGGGATCATGAAATGGGCGGTGTCGGACATTTTTTATAATTACTGGATCGTGGGGAATTACATGATCGTTGGCGGGGATGCTGGGGATGATGAGAGCAATATTCAGATCGTTAATCCGGAGACCATTGCCTGTCTTGAGGCATACAGAGGATTGAATCAGTTTTTCTTTATTGAATCCGATACGGTTACGTATGATTCTGCAATCCAGGATTTTATGGACGGAAAGATTGTGTTCAGCATTGCTACCACCGATATTGTGGACAGGCTGGCAAAGGCGAAGGAGGAAGGGGTTATTGCTTTTGATTATGGTGTTGCCATGATGCCTATGGTGAGCAGTGAACTGAAGAGCCGCTCCATGTCCGTAACCAATGCTGTGGCGATAAACAGTTATTCCCGGCACAAGGAGCTGGCAAATGAATTTGCAGCCTATCTTGTGGATGAGTGCGCCGATTCTCTTTATGAGAGGACGGGAAAGGCTCCGGCAAAGACGGATGCAGGTCAGGACAATGGACCGCTGCAGATTTTTAAGCTGGAATATGCCCGCAGCATACCGCTGCCAAAGATGATGGAAACGGGAAATTTCTGGCTGCATCTGGAGAGACTGCTTGCCAAGGTGTGGAACGGCGAAGAGGTGACCGTCCAGGTGCAGGAGCTGGCAGACCAGATCAGAGCCCAGACCGGAGGATAAAAAAGTTTCTTTATTTAAAGGCGGAGCTTTCGGCCAGTCCTTTTTCCGACGAATAGAGCAGCCGATCATAGGGTACACTTGAAACAGAAAGGAAGGGTGTATTCAATGATCGGTTTTTTTATTGCGTTGATTTCGGGAGCCCTGATGAGTGTGCAGGGGGTATTTAATACGCAGGTGACCAAGGCGTCCTCCATCTGGGCTGCCAGTGCCTTTGTGCAGCTGTCCGCGCTGGTGGTCTGCCTTGGAGCATGGCTTTTTACGGATAGAAGCAATCTGCTGCAGGTGTTTCAGGTCCAGCCCAAGTATATGCTGTTAGGCGGTGCCATTGGCGCTTTTATTACCTATACCGTCATCAGGAGCATGGATATGCTGGGGCCGGCCAGGGCCGTGATGCTGATCGTAGTGGCACAGCTGCTGGTGGCATATATTATTGAGCTTCTGGGATGGTTTGGCGTGGAAAAGCAGCCCTGGGAGTGGAGAAAGGCCGTAGGGATGGCCGTGGCGATTGCAGGAATTATTATTTTTAAATGGAAATAATCAAAAGCGGCTTGTAAAATATTTGCAATTCCATTACAATTATATTAATCGGCAAGGAGAGGCAATCCCTGAAGGTGAGGGACTCTTGGTGAGAGATAAAAGGATAGGGACTGTGGTATGCAGTCTTGCTTTGATTGGATTGCTGTGCGGCTGCAGGGCGCAGACGGACGGTCTGGTTTTTGTTGGGGAAACGGATACCGTCGGATCCGGGATTGGTGCAGGTGCGGCGGAAAGCGGAGCCGAAGCCGGGAAAGAATCGGAGAACGGTGCAGAATCGACGGCCGATATTTTGGCGCTGCCGTCGGAGGAAGCTCCCCGGATTTATGTGTATGTGTGCGGTGCGGTAAACTGTCCGGGGGTGGTGGAGCTTCCGGAGGGAAGCCGGGCGGAGGCAGCTCTGAAAGCGGCAGGCGGTTTTCGAGAGGATGCCAGAACGGATTATGTAAATCTGGCGGCAAGGGTGGGGGACGGAGAAAAGCTGTACTTTCCCACCGTGGAGGAAAAAGCGGAATTTTCGGAGGAAGGCGGAGAGAACGGCCTGATCAACATTAATACGGCTGATGAGGAAACGCTCTGTACGCTGCCGGGGATCGGTATCTCCAAAGCCAGGGATATACTGCGTTACAGAGAGGAAAACGGGCCCTTTGAGAGCTGCGAGGATATAATGAACGTGCCCGGCATCAAGACCAGCGTTTACGGTAAGATCAGAGACAGCATCCGGGCGGACTAGGGGCGATAAGAGGGATATGGATGCTGGGCGGACTGGAAATATAGAATCGGAATAGAGGAAGGTTTAGGAATGGCAGAGAAAAGAGTGTTAGTGGTGGATGATGAAAAGCTGATTGTGAAGGGAATTCGCTTTAGCCTGGAGCAGGATAACATGCAGGTGGACTGCGCTTATGACGGAGAGGAAGCGTTGGAGTATGCCAGAAACAACCAGTACGATATTGTGCTGCTGGATGTGATGCTGCCAAAGCTCACAGGCTATGAGGTATGTCAGCAGATCCGTGAATTTTCCAATGTGCCGGTTATTATGCTGACGGCAAAGGGGGATGACATGGATAAGATTCTGGGTCTGGAATACGGCGCAGATGATTATATTACCAAGCCCTTTAACATTTTAGAGGTGAAGGCACGGATCAAGGCCATTATGCGGCGTATGGAGCCCAAACGTGTGATGGGAGAGACGGCCGTGTCACCCAAGACGGTAGAGAGCGGCGAGATGCGGCTGGACTGCGAGGGGAGAAGGGCATACATTGCAGGAAAGGAGATCGGCCTTACCGCCAAGGAATTTGAGGTTTTGGAGCTGCTGATGTTAAATCCCAACAAAGTGTACAGCCGTGAGAATCTGCTGCAGCTGGTATGGGGCCCGGATTATCCGGGAGATGTGCGCACGGTGGATGTACATATCCGTCGCCTTCGGGAGAAGATTGAGCAGAATCCCAGCGAACCCAAATATGTACATACCAAATGGGGCGTGGGCTACTATTTTAATAACGAATAAGGAGATCCGAGGATGAAAAATCTAAAGAATCTCCTTTCTCTGCGCAGTCTGCGGGCCCGCATCTTTATCATTATACTTTTGGTGGGTATTGTCCCCAGTGTGCTTATGCGGTATGCTATTTTAAACAGCTATGAAGAGCGCACCGTGCAGATCCGAATTGCCACGGTTCAGAATCAGCTGATGATTGTGGGAAATCATCTGCTCAGTAACCATTATTTCAGCAGCACAAAGACAAATGAAAATGTGATCAGCGCCGAGCTGCAAATGATTTCGGACCTCTATGAAGGGCGGGTGGTAATTGTTGACTCCAGCCTGAAGGTGGTTAAGGATACTTACGGTATCAGTGAGGGAAAGATCATGATCTCCGAAGAGGTGATCCGGGGTCTGCAGGGGGAGAGCATGTCCCATTATGACAGGGAGCATGGTTATATCGAGATGACGACTCCCATTGTGGATTCGGGCAGTCAGGCGGAGGGTGAGACAATTATTGCCGGCGTCATGGTTACCAGTATTTCAAACGATGCCATTGTTTCCACGATAGAGGCATTGAACCGTCAGGCCATGATCCTGCAGAATCTGATGCTGGTGGGGATTCTGGCGTTTGCCATTATTTTGTCCACGATACTTACCAGACCGTTCAACAGAATAACAGAGGCCATAAATGAAGTAAAGGCAGGCTATAGTAACAAGACCATTGACGTGCCGGACTATGCAGAGACGGTGCATATTGTGGAAGCCTTTAACCAGCTGCTGGAGCGCATGAAGGCCCTGGACGCTTCCCGGCAGGAGTTTGTGGCCAATGTGTCTCATGAGCTGAAAACGCCCATGACCTCGGTGAAGGTATTGGCTGATTCCCTGCTGGCCCAGGAGGACGCGCCGGCAGAGCTTTACCGTGAATTTATGGAAGACATTGTATCGGAGATTGACAGAGAGAATCGGATCATCACGGACCTGCTGGCACTGGTGAGGCTGGAAAATAAGGTACAGGAGCTGAATATCGTATCCCTGAACATCAATGATTTGACGGAGCTGATTTTGAAGCGTCTGCGGCCGATTGCCCGAAAGAGGGATGTGGAGCTGGTCTTTGAGAGCATGCGCACGGTAATTGCGGAGGTGGACGAGGTCAAGCTGACCCTGATTATGACTAATCTTGTGGAAAATGCCATCAAGTACAACAAGGAACACGGCTGGGTCAAGGTGGAATTGAATGCGGACCACCAGTATTTTACCTTTACGGTCAGCGATTCCGGACTGGGAATCCCGGAGGATTCCCTGCCTCATATTTATGAGCGGTTTTACCGGGTGGATAAATCCCATTCCAGAGACATCGGCGGTACCGGGCTTGGCCTGGCCATTGCCAGAAGCGCAGTGTTGCTGCACAGGGGATCCGTTACCGTGAGCAGTGTGGAAGGAGAGGGCTCCAGCTTTACCGTAAAAATTCCCTTAAATTATATTCCGGAAACCACGGCTTAATGAGCATTTGCGGATGCCGGAGGAAAGGCCCTGGGGGCTGGCCGTGCGGTGGGAGGATGATAAGTTGAACAGGTTATATGGAATGCTGGCGGCACTGCTTGCCGCGCTGCTGCTTTCCGCATGCGGGGCAGAGGAAGAAAAAAACGAGAATACGGTACAGGTCTATTTTATCAGCAATTCGGAGACAAAGGTGGAGGCCCATCCTCATGTGATGGAGAGTACGGGGACGGAGGAACAGCTGGACGAGCTGATTCAGAGCTTGTCCACCAATCCGGAAAAGCTGGAATATAAAGCGCCGCTGCTGGGATTTCAGCTGCTGGATGTGAACTGGGACGGGGAGAAGGTTTTGCTGGATGTGGATGCTTCCTATCTGAAGCTTCCGGTGGCAACAGAGGTGTTGACACGTGCTGCCATTGTCCGTACCCTGACTCAGCTGGACAAGGTTAATTATGTGGGGATCACGGTGGAGGGAAACCAGCTGTCTGACAGCCTGGGGAATGCCGTGGGCTGGATGAGCGCGGACCGTTTCATTGATAACGACGGGGACGAGATCAATATTTACGATCAGGTGAAGGTAAAACTGTATTTTGCCAGTGAGGACGGATCGAGCCTGATCGCGGTATACAGGGAGAAATATTATTCCACCAATATTCCGCTGGAGCGCTTTGTGGTGGATGAGCTGATTGCGGGTCCCAGCGGACATGTGGAAGAGCTTTATCCCACCGTTAATCCGTCTACCAAGGTGATCAGCGTCATGACCAGGGACGGGGTCTGTTATGTCAATTTGGATGAAAGCTTTCTGACAGTGATCAACAATGTATCTACGGATCTATCTATCTATTCCATTGTGAATTCGCTGGTGGAGCTGAGCAGCGTCAATAAGGTGCAGATTCTGGTAAACGGCGAGGCGCCTGCAGGGTATCCCTCTAACACATTTGAGCGGAATCTGGATATTGTGACAACGGTGGAAAATAAATAGTGGAGAAATACATATGAAAAGACCGCTTTTTGCGGCAGCTGCTGCGCTGACAGCGGCAGTGTGGATCGGGCTGACGGCAGGACGGTATGATAATCCGCCGCCGGGTCCCCCGGATACGGAACAGGGTGAAGAAGCATCGGCTTTGGAAACCGAGGATTTCCGGTTTATCACAGGGCAGGTCTGCCGAAAAGAAGAAGACAAAATCTGGTTACAATCTGTAATTATCAACCAATCTTATCCCTATACGGAAAAAATAATATGTGAGCTGGAAGACGGTGCCTCCGATATTCCCATGGGAAGCAGGGTGGCAGTGTCCGGTATTTTTGTACCCTTTTTGGAGGCTTCCAATCCGGGAGAATTTGACATGGCCGTGTATTACCGCTCTTTGGGGGCAGGCGGACGGCTGCGGGAGGTTCGCCTGCTTGGACAAAGCAGAGAGTACTGGCGGCTGCAGGAGGGCTTGTACCGGTTTAAGATATGTCTTAAGGAACGTCTGTACAATCTGTTTCCCAGGCAGGAGGCCACGATGATGTGTGCCTTGCTGCTGGGAGAAAAAGGAGATACGGACAAGGAACTGAAGGCATTGTATCAGCGAAACGGAATTCTGCATATTTTAAGTATTTCTTCCCTGCATATCACCATTATCGGCATGAGTCTGTACCGGCTGCTGCGCAGGACGGGGCTGCCGATCCCTGCTTGTGCGCTGGCAGGCGGAGGCGTTCTGCTGCTTTACGGAATGATGACGGGCTTCGGCGTCTCGGTGTGCAGGGCGATCGGAATGTATCTGATCCGAATGCTGGGGGAGATCTGCGGGCGGACCTATGATCTGCTGACGGCGCTTGCCGTTCTGGCTGCGGGCATGACGCTGGCAAACCCTTATAATCTACAGAATGCAGGCTTTTTGCTGTCCTTTTCCTCGGTGCTTGGAATCGGAGCGGTATATCCTGCCTTTGCCGCCGGAGGGCAGCCGGTGCGTCCGAAACGATACGGGGAAGGCCCGCTGCTGCTTCTGCTGCGGAGGGGCCTTAAGAAGCTGAAAAGCGGAGCCCTTGCCAGCCTTTCCATTACCCTGATGACGCTGCCGGTACAGCTGTGGTTTTATTATGAGGTGCCGGTCTGGAGCGTTTTGCTTAATCTGCTGGTGCTGCCGTTTATGAAGCCCTTGCTGATTACGGGGTTTTTGAGCCTGGTGCCGGGGCTGGGGGCAGCGGGAGCGGCAGACCGGCTGATCCTTTGGTGGTATGAAGCATTGTGCAGACTGTTTGACAAGATGCCCTTTGGGGTCTGGAATCCGGGAAGACCGAAGGTGTGGCAGATCGTGCTGTATTACGGAATATTGGCTTGCACCCTGATTTTAAACCGGGTAATGAAAAAGAAGAAGGCCGCTGGTGAAGCTGAGGTAATAAGGCCTGTGGGCAAAGCAATGGCGGATTTACTGACCGGAGCCGTTCTGGCAGCGGCTGTATTGATTTTTGCAATCCGTCCGTCGGCGGAAGACAGGGTGATTTTTCTGAACGTGGGACAGGGGGACTGCTGTCTGGTACAGACCGCCGCCGGTGAAAATTATCTTTTTGACTGCGGCAGCAGCAGCCGCAGTAAGGCAGGACAGTATGTGCTGCTGCCGGCCTTGAAATTTTACGGCATTAGCAGGCTGGACGGAATCTTTTTATCCCATCCCGACGCAGATCATATGAACGGTATTGCAGAGCTGCTGGAGCTTGCAGGGGAGAATCATCTGACGATAGGGCAGGTGCTTTTGCCGGCGATCGAAGAGGGCGCCAGGGAGGAAGCCTTCGGCGGGCTGCTGGCCCTGGCGGATGCCGCGGGAAAGCGTCAGGGCAGCAGCATGCGGGTGGCCTGGGTTGGGGCAGGAGATGCCTGGAACTGCGGGGAGGCACGTTTCGTTTGTCTGCATCCGCAAAAGGGCTGCCGCGGAGCGGAAGGAAATGCCTGCTCGCAATGCTTTTATGCGGATTTCGGCAGCTTCTCCCTGCTGCTGACGGGAGACGTGGAAGGAGCAGGAGAGCAGGCCCTGCTGGCAGAGCTTAAAGAACGGAAGATCGAGAGCGTTACGGTATTAAAAACAGCTCATCATGGAAGCAGAAATTCCACTCCGGCGGAGCTGCTGGATCAGATCAGTCCGCAGGCAGCCGTGATTTCCTGCGGGCAGAACAACCGCTACGGCCATCCCCATGAAGAGCTGCTGGAGAGGCTGGAGGCGGCAGGATGCCGTGTCTTTCGGACGGATATGGGGGGCGCCGTGATTCTGGAGACGAAGGGGGAACGGGTGGAGATGAGGTCTTATGTGAAATTGGGAACAGATAATCAGGAAGACAAATGAGAGAAAGCAGGGCCAGCATGATGGATAGGAAGATAAATATTGTGACGGATTTTGCAGGACAAAGGTTTGTGTTGATAAATGAAATACGCTTTAAAGGCAAGCGGGAAGAGTGGAAAAATATTGAAGAATATTTAAAGCAGTATGTGGGAGAATTTTATGAGATTATAGAAACATCGGAAAAAATATTTATAGCCAGCGATTTTCCGGATGAATATGCAAATGCGGAAAGCAGAATGGCGCTCAGGGGTGCGGCAGCAAAAGCAAAGGCAAATGCTTCACAGGGAATTCCGGAGTTGATTCAGATTGCGACAAACAGTGAGTATTCCCAAAACAGGAAAAAAAGTCATGTAAATGATGCTAAAAACGGATGGTATCGGTATGATGTGAGATTTGCGCTCCCGGTGTATGATGACAGGTCAGGTAAAGCGGAGAGGTATAATATTTATTCTGCCCGTATGCTGGTTCGTCATTCTGTTGATGGTAAAAAGTACTTGTATGATTTTCTTCAAATAAAAAAAGAAACGAGCAGCCCGCTTTAGTCGTGTAACCGTACGGTGAAAACCCATTTCTTTTGTTTAAAGTATAATTGAATTATAATTAAAAAGCAAGGAAATTTTACTGTATTTTGCAACTTGACACTCAACTGTATGATCTTTATAATACAATAAGAGTAGTTTCCGGCATATGGAAATAAACGAAAAAACGAAGGAGAAAAAGCATGGGGGTGTATCTTTTGAAATTCGGTACTATTGTGTTGGCGGCACTGCCGGTCTGGCTTTTGATCCGCAGACCCTGGAAAAGGAAACAGCCAAGGGAGTGGGCGCTGGGAGCCTTCGTACTGTTTATGGCGGGGCTGCTTGCACTGGCCCTGGAGGGAGAATACGGAACGCCCGCACAGATGGCGGGACGGGCGCTCACGCGTATCCGGACCGGCGAGCGTGTGAATCTGATTCCCTTTCGTGCCATTACTTTATATTTTGAGCATCTTGACGTTGGCGTACTGGGGATCAATGTGATTGGAAATATAATCATGTTCGTCCCCTGGGGGTTTGGCCTTGTTCTGCTGTGGAAGAAAAACAGGCGGCTCCCGGTTATTATTGCATTTTCTCTGGGGCTGACATTGTTGATTGAGACATGTCAGCTGTTCATCGAGCGCAGCGTGGATGTGGATGACCTGATCCTTAATTTTACGGGAAGCTGCCTGGGAGCAGGCATCTTTTATGTACTGAAAAGAATCTGGCCGGGGGTTGAGCGCTTTGCCCGCTGATTTTATCAGCTCTGGTGAGGCTGCTCCCTGAATGTAATCCGTCCCGTGGCGGCATCCATGGAATCCACAATGGCCAGAGACTCCAAATGGATTCCCATATCCCGAAGCTTTTGTCCTCCTGTTTGAAAGCCTTTTTCTACGGCTATGCCCACACCCTCCAAAACGGCGCCGGCCGCCCGGATCAGATCCATCAGTCCCAGCACGGCGCAGCCGTTGGCAAGGAAATCGTCAATAATCAGGACATGATCCTGTTGGGTGAGGAATTTTTTGGATACAATAATGTCATAGGTCTTTTTGTGAGTAAAGGAGTCTACCTTGGAGGAAAGGACCTGTCCGTCAATATTCAGGGTCTGTGTTTTCTTTGCAAAGACCACGGGGACATGGAAGCTTCTGGCCGCCACACAGGCGATGCCGATGCCGGAGGCCTCGATGGTAAGAATCTTGTTGATGGGGGCGTCTGCAAACAGCCGTTTGAACTCTTGACCCATCAGGTCAAACAGCTCCACGTCCATCTGATGATTTAAAAAGCTGTCTACCTTTAGAATATTGCCTTCTTTTACTGTGCCGTCTTTTTGAATACGTTCCTCCAGAAGCTTCATACTGACCTCCCTGTTTTTGTTTTGCGGAATCTTGGATTGATTTTTCTTTTTTTGCAAATTTGCAAATTTGTGCAAATTGTCTTGCTGAACATTATGCTAGCACAAGTTGCTTGAAAAAACTATAGATTTTTGGAAATATGTCGAAAAGGGTTTGCAAATTCCTGCCGTTCGGGATATAATGCGCTTATCATATCCGTTCGGTTCTGCGGGAAGCTGCAGACATTCCCGTGAAGGTGTAAAGCTGAACGGATAGAGTAAAGAGCTGTCTGCAAAGGAGGAGATTATGAAAATGAGAAAGACACTGTGTCTGATCCTGGCGGCGGTAATGATGCTGACGCTTGCTGCCTGCGGGGATTCAGAGGGAAAGGGCAAGTCATCTGATTTAAAGATCGGCTGCATCATGCTGGGGGATGAGACGGAAGGCTATACGGCAGCTCACATCAACGGCATCAAGGCGGCGGCAGAAGAGCTGGGCCTTTCCGACAAGCTTGTATGGAAATACAAGGTGGATGAAAGCTCTGCATGTTATGATGCAGCAGTTGACCTGGTTGGTCAGGGCTGCAATATTATTTTTTCCAACAGCTACGGACACCAGACATATATGGTGCAGGCAGCCCAGGAATATCCTGACGTTACCTTCGTTGCCATGACTGGTGATTTCGCGGCGATCTGTGGCCTGTCTAATTTTAAGAACGCATTTACCCATGTTTACGAGTCCCGCTATGTATCCGGTGTGGCAGCAGGCATGAAGCTGCAAGAGCTTCTGACTGACGGGACTTTAAGCGCGGAGAAGCAGCCTTCCAGCTTTGACGGGGACGGCAACGTGAAGATCGGCTATGTGGGCGCATATCCTTACGCGGAGGTGGTTTCCGGCTACACTGCATTTTTCTTAGGGATCAGGAGCATTGTTCCCAACGTTGTCATGGAAGTGCAGTACACCAACTCCTGGTTTGATATTGACAAGGAAGGCGCGGCGGCTGAATCCCTGATTGCGGACGGCTGTGTAATCATCGGGCAGCATGCGGATTCCACCGGCGCTCCGGCAGCCACCCAGAAGCTTCTGGATAACGGAACCATCTGTTATTCCGTAGGTTACAATATCGACATGCGGGAGACGGCCCCCACTGCGGCGCTGACCTCTGCCACCAATAACTGGAAGGTGTATTATAAGCATGCCATGGAGTGCATGGTAAACGGCACGGAGCTGGAAGCCGACTGGGCGGAAGGCTATAATCAGGACGCCGTGGCTATTACTGCGCTGAGCGATTCCTGCGCGGCAGGGACCGCAGAAAAGATCGCGGAGGTGGAAGCGGCATTAAAGAACGGCACACTCCATGTTTTTGACACCGATACCTTTACCGTGGGCGGTGCCAAGGTGACCACGGCGGAATGCGATATGTCCTTTATGGATTGGGCGGCAAACAAGGCCATTTATCAGGGTGAGACCGTAGAGGCCATCAAGGATGGTTATTTCTCTGAGTCCACCTTCAGAAGCGCGCCTTATTTCCAGCTGCGTATTGACGGCATTACCGAGAATAATTAAACTGAAAACAGGAACTGATATAAAAAGAGGACGTGTACTGGGTCCTCTTTTTACGTCAGACAGATTGGGGCCCCGCTGCTTGCGGCGGGGTATTTGACTTTGCAGGTTGCACAAATTTATGGAATGGAAAATGGAATAGGAAAGGAAGAAGCCGCATGGAATGTGCCATCCAGATAAAACACGTTACCAAGACCTTCGGAGCAGTGGCTGCCAATAAGGACGTGACCATGGACATCTATAAGGGAGAGATTCTGGCCCTTTTAGGGGAAAATGGCAGCGGAAAAACCACCCTGCTTAACATGATCGCGGGCATCTATTATCCGGATGAGGGAGAAATCCTGGTAAACGGCAGGCCCGTGGAGATTCGCTCGCCGAAGGACGCGTATGATCTCAAGATCGGTATGATTCATCAGCATTTCAAGCTGGTGGACGTATTTACGGCTACGGAGAATATTGCCCTGGGGCTGGAGAGCAAAGAAAAATTTGATTTAAAGCAGGTCAGGAAAAGAGCTGAAGAAATCTGTAAAAAATATCATTTTGAGATGGATTTTGACCAGAAGGTCTATGCCATGAGCGTGTCTCAAAAGCAGACGCTGGAGATTATCAAGGCGCTTTTTCGGGGAGCGGATATTCTGATTCTGGACGAGCCTACGGCCGTTCTCACACCTCAGGAAACGGAGAAGCTTTTTCATGTCATCCGCAACATGAAGGCGGACGGTAAGTCCGTGGTTATTATTACTCATAAGCTCCATGAAGTGCTGGCTATTTCCGACAGGGTGAGCATTCTGCGCAAGGGAGAATATGTGGGCAGCGTGAAAACCGCGGAGGCCGACGAGGGTCTGCTGACGGAAATGATGGTGGGCCAGAGGGTGGCATTAAATATTGAGAGGCCGGAGCCTGTAAATCCTGTGAAGCGGCTGGAGGTGCGGAACATTTCCGTGGTCAGTGAGGAAGGGGTGCAGGTACTGGCGGATATTTCCTTTGATGTGTACGGCGGGGAGATTCTGGGAATCGCCGGCGTCTCCGGTAACGGACAAAAGGAGCTGCTGGAGGCCATTGCCGGTCTGCAGCCCGTGGCGGAGGGCGGCAGCATCAAATATTATAACGGAGCAGAGGGCAGTGAGCCGCCCATGGAGGTGGTGGGAAAGAATCCCCGGATTATCCGCAATGCCGGAATTCATATGTCCTTTGTGCCGGAGGATCGCCTGGGCATGGGCCTGGTGGGCTCTATGGGCATGACAGGCAATATGATGCTGAAAAGCTATGACAGGGGCAGAGGTTTTCTGACGGACAGGAAAAAGCCCCAGGACCTGGCGGAGAGTATCATGAAGGAGCTGGGAGTGGTGACTCCCGGAGTCAATACTCCGGTGTCAAGACTGTCCGGGGGCAATGTACAGAAGGTGCTGGTAGGCCGGGAGATTTCGGAATCTCCTATCGTGCTGATGACGGCATATGCCGTGCGCGGACTGGACATCAATACCTCCTATACCATTTATGATCTGCTGAACAGACAGAAGAAAAAGGGTGTGGCAGTGATCTATGTGGGAGAGGATCTGGATGTGCTGCTGGAGCTTTGCGACAGGATACTGGTGTTGTGCGGCGGCAGGGTCAGCGGGATCCTGGACGGGCGGAAAGCGGCCAAGGAAGAGGTTGGGCTTCTTATGACAGGGAGAGATCTCTCGCTGAGGCGGCAAAATCTGCAGTCAACGGGAGGCTGAGACGTGTCAGTGCAGATGAATACAAATGGAGGGCATAAATTTGAGTGACACACAGATCAGGGAACCGCTGTTACGGGTGGTAAAGCGGGACCAGGCGGCAATGAGACAGAAAATAGCGGCGCGGGCCGGGGCAATCCTGCTTGCATTGATATTGGACGCTTTGTTCATCTTTTTTGTCACGGGCTTAAACCCTTTTTCGGTGTACGGCGTTATGTTTCAGGGAACCTTCGGTACAAAAATCCGCTTTTCCTGGGCGATGCGGGATCTGGTTTCCCTGCTCTGCATCGGGATTGCGCTGGCTCCGGCGTTTAAAATGAGGTTTTGGAACGTGGGAGCCGAAGGGCAGGTACTCATGGGAGGCCTGATGACGGCGCTGATCATGGTATATTGGGGAGACAAGCTTCCCATGCCGGTGCTTTTTCTGGTAATGCTGTTTACCAGCATTGCCGTGGGAGCGGTCTGGGGGCTGATTCCTGCATTTTTTAAGGCAAAATGGAAGACCAACGAAACCCTGTTTACCCTGATGATGAACTATGTGGCTACCAGCTTTGTGGCCTGTGCCGTGAACATCATGAGAGGGCAGGCTTCCAGCCTGGGCAAGCTGAATATGGGAAGCAGGGCAGGATGGTTTCCGATGGTGTTCGGCCAGCGTTACAATATCAACATCATAGTGGTAATCCTGCTGACCTTTGCCATGTATTTTTATCTAAAATATACCAAGCACGGCTATGAAATCAGTGTGGTAGGCGAGTCAGAAAATACGGCCCGCTATGCGGGGATCAATGTGACCAGGGTGATTCTGCGGACCATGGCGATCTCCGGAGCCATCAGCGGGCTCTGCGGCTTCCTCATTGTCTGCGGCAGAGACCAGACCATTTCCACCACCACCGCTGGCGGTAACGGATTCACGGCCATCATTGTGGCATGGCTGGCGAAATTTAACACCTTTTACATGGCGCTGATTGCCTTTTTGCTGGTGTTTTTACAAAAGGGGGCGGCGGAGATTGCGTCGGCCTACAGCCTGAATGATTATGCGGCGTCCATCATCACGGGTATTATTCTGTTCTGCATTCTGGGAAGCGAATTCTTTATTAATTACAAGGTGATCTTCCGCAGGGAAAGGAGGGCAAAATAACATGAGCAATCTGATTGCGTGGATTATCCGGGCAGTTCCCTTCGGCACGATCATTATGTACGGAGCCATGGGGGAAATCCTCACGGAAAAATCCGGAAATCTGAATCTGGGCGTGCCCGGTATCATGTATCTGGGCGGCTTTGCGGGCTTTGCCAGTGCGTTTTACTATGAAAACAATGCAGCGGCTCCCAATGCCTTTGTCTGTGTATTGCTGTCCTTTGTGTGCTGCGTGGCGGCCTCCATGCTGGGAGGGCTGATCTACAGCTTTTTGACCATTACCCTGCGGGCAAACCAGAACGTTACCGGCCTTGCCCTGACGACCTTCGGCATGGGCATTGCCAATTTCTTCGGTGTATTTATCTTAAACGGAAAGAGCTATACTGCAGCGCCTTTGGCAAACAGTGCCTATGCTCATAAGATTCCCTTTCTCTCCGGACTGGGGGTTGTGGGACAGACCGTGTTCGGCTACGGTTTTCTGGTCTATGGGGCCATTGTGCTGGCAGTGGCACTGCATATTTTCTTAAACAGGACCAGAGCCGGCCTGAACTTAAGAGCAGTGGGAGAAAATCCTGCCACCGCAGACGCCGCCGGAATCAGCGTCACAAGGTACAAATATCTGGCAACCTGTATCGGTGCGGGTATTTCCGGAATTGGCGGCATGTATTATGTGCTGGATTATAATTCCGGCATCTGGGCCACCACAGGGCAGATCGAAGCGCTGGGCTGGCTGGCGGTGGCGCTGGTGATATTTACCACCTGGCGGCCCTTAAATGCCATCTGGGGAGCATATCTGTTTGGGATGCTTTACTGGCTGTATCAGTTCCTGCCAAGCCTCCTGGGATTTACCGTGGCCAGCTATGTGACGGACCTGATTCAGATGGTGCCCTATGTGGTTACCATTGTGGTGCTGATCATCAGCAGCCTGCACCGGAAAAAAGAAAACCAGCCCCCGGCACATCTGGGACTGGCATACTTTAGAGAAGAACGTTAAGAATCAATATTTCCACACTCATCATATCATTCATGCGACCGCTTTTTATGGCTTCCTCCGCTTCCACGCACTGCCGTACCGCGTTTCGCAGGGTAGAGGCCTTGAACCGTGCCGCCTGATTCACGTATTTTTGCGCGATGAAGGGCGGCACGCCTATTTTTGTGCCAATGGAGCGGTTATCGTGACCCTTAGATTTCAGCTCCTTTGTCTGTAACAGCATATTACACTGCCTGGCGATGAGGAACAAAATACGCATGGGTGGCTCCTTTAAGGCCAGAAGGTCATAATAAAGCTCCAGAGCCTGTTTTTGTTTTTTATCGGCAATGGCGTTTATCATGTCAAAGATGTGGTTGCTGATCCGGGTGGTGCAGATGGCTTCCACATCCCCATCGGTGATCACATCCCTGTCCATGCAATAACAGACCAGCTTTTCCAGCTCCATCTGGATATTGTCCATGTTGGTGCCGGTTTTGGAAATAATCAGCTGCACGGTGCTTTCGGTAATCTTTTTTCCGTCCTTTGCCAGGGTGCTGCCGATCCAGCGTTTCAGTGTATTTTCATCCTGGGTGGCAAATTCCGCGGCATATCCCTTTGACTGAACGGTTTTGTACAGCTTGCTCCGCTTGTCCACCTCACTTTCGGAAAATATGAAGAAGGTGGTTTCACAGGGGGCGGCCAGGTATTCGGCCATTTTTTCCCCGCCGGATTTGAACAGGCCGCTGTCTGACAGCAGAATGACCCGGCGCTCGGCTAAAAAGGGCAGAGTTTCCGCCAGGTCGATAATTTCTCCTGTGTTAATATCTTTCCCTTCATAAACATGCACATTCATGGTATCCCCGTCGGTGCAGAGTGCCTGACGAAGCTTCTCCCGGTACTGCCGCCGCAGATAGCGCTCTTCTCCGTAAAGAAGGTAGGCCTGTTTAAATTTATTTTGTTTGATGTCCTCTGTGATCTGCCTCATGCCGGCTCCTTGTCAAACGAATTTGCTTCCATTTATGGTGCATTATATACGATCCGTTTGTAAAATGCAATATCCTGCGAGGCAGCCGCCTTTATAAATGGTTAAGGTTCAGCCTCCAACAGCCTGACGACGGCAGCCGCCTGTTACCTGCTTGCCGGCAGGCTTAAAAAGAGTATTTTAACGGGAAAAATGTAGAATACCGCAGGATGTTCCCGTCCTGCCGGATTTTTTGCCGCACTTGGGCGAAATGCGCGATGAGTTGGAGTTGCTGTATCAAACTTATATCTTTTATAATGGAAAAGTACGAAATTTTGACTTTCTTCAACTTGGAGGGATTTTTATGGAACAACTCAACGTTACGGCTGCGAAAGATAATGAAAAAATATACAAGATATTAGGGGATTTGATGAACGGGGATAAAGAATTTCAGATTATGATTACGGTTCCTTCTGCAAAGACTGACAGCAATCGTACCGTGCCGGAGGCAGAGAAAAAGGAGATTATCAGGGATCTGGAACAGGACGTGACCGACATGATACACGAGATCGGAGTACCGGCGCACATCAAGGGATACCAGTACCTGCGGGAGGCGATCATGATGTCTGTGGAGGACCCGGCAATGATCAGCTCCATCACCAAAATACTTTATCCGACCATAGCAAAGCGTTTTCAGACCACACCCAGCAGAGTGGAGAGGGCAATCCGTCATGCCATCGAGGTGGCATGGAGCCGCGGCAGAATGGAGACTCTGGACGCATTATTCGGCTATACGATTGATACGGGAAAGGGGAAGCCGACAAATTCCGAATTCATTGCATTGATTGCGGACAGGATACGACTTTCCTATAGAGAATAGTTTGCAGATTCAAAAAAGTACTTTCCACTGGGTTGATACTGTTGTATAATAAAATACAGAGGAATGGCAGAGCCGTTCCTGATTTGAAATTATGCGGTGGAGGGTAACAATGAAAAAAATTCTTTTTGCAGCATCAGAAGGTGTTCCTTTTATTAAGACAGGCGGGCTTGCCGATGTTGTGGGCTCCCTTCCGAAGTGTATTGACAAGCAGTATTTTGATGTACGGGTGATCATTCCCAGGTATGTCTGCATGAAGCAGGAGTGGAAGGACAAAATGCAGTATGTCAGACATTTTTACATGGATTTTGACTGGAAAAATGTTTATGTAGGTCTGCTGGAAGCGGAAGTGGAGGGTGTACATTACTACTTTATAGACAATGAATATTATTTTAACGGCTCCAAGGTATACAGTGACGATCAGAAGTGGGAGATCGAGCGATATGCGTTTTTCTGCAAGGCGGTTTTGTCTGCGCTTCCCGTGCTGGGATTCAGGCCGGATGTGATTCACTGCCATGACTGGCAGACAGGCCTGATCCCGGTATATTTAAAGGAACGTTTTCAGGAGGGAGATTTCTACCGCGGGATCAAGTCGGTGATCACCATCCATAATCTGAAATTTCAAGGGAAATGGGATACAAAAACGGTCCGGGGCATCACCGGACTGCCGGAATTCTATTTCACTCCCGATAAGCTGGAGGCATACAAGGATGCAAATCTTTTAAAGGGCGGTATCGTTTACTCCGATGCGGTGACCACGGTGAGCAATACGTATGCGGAAGAGATTAAGACGCCTTTTTACGGGGAAGGGCTGGACGGACTTCTCCGGGCGAGACAAAGGGATCTGCGGGGTATTGTGAACGGTATTGACTATACGGAATTTAACCCGGAGACGGACCCTTATATTGTGAAGCAGTATAATGCCGTGAATTTCCGCAAGGAGAAGGTAAAGAATAAGCGTGCCCTTCAGCAGGAGCTGGGACTGTGTCAGGACGACAGGAAAATGATGATCGGTGTGGTATCCCGTTTGACGGACCAAAAGGGCTTTGACCTGATTGCCTATGTTATGGACGAATTATGTCAGGATGATATACAGCTGGTGGTTTTGGGAACCGGCGAGGAACGCTATGAGAATATGTTCCGCCATTTTGACTGGAAATACGGAGATAAGGTTTCTGCCAATATTTATTATTCCGATGCTTTGTCCCATAAGATTTACGCCGCCTGCGACGCATTTCTCATGCCGTCCCTGTTTGAGCCCTGCGGCTTAAGCCAGCTCATGGCCCTGCGCTATGGCACCATTCCCATTGTGAGGGAGACAGGTGGTCTCAAAGATACGGTACAGGCATACAATGAATACGAAGGAACCGGAACGGGCTTCAGCTTTACCAATTACAACGCTCATGAGATGCTGAATGCCATTCGCTATGCGGAGCAGATTTATTATGACCGAAAGCGCGAGTGGAATAAGATGGTTGACAGAGCCATGGCAGCAGACTTCTCCTGGCATGTTTCCGCCAGGAAATATCAGGAGATGTATGACTGGCTGATTGGTGCGTAAGTAGGAGCTGAAGTAGAGATTGGATGAGAAAGAACAGTTTGGAGAAGAAGGATAACTCCTTCAGAAAGGATAACTCCTTCAGGAAAGACAACTCTTTCAGGAAGGATAACTCCTTCCTTGTGCAGGCCGGTATTTTAGCGGCAGCCGGAATGATCAGCAGAGTGATAGGGCTCCTTTACAGGAGCCCTTTACATCGTGTCATCGGCGACCTGGGAATGGGCTATTATAATACTGCCTTTAATTTTTATAACATTGTGCTGATGATTTCCTCTTATAGTATTCCGGCGGCGATTTCCAAGGTGATTGCCCAAAAATTGGCGCTTAAGGAGTACCGTGCCGCCCACAAAATGTTTCTGTGTGCTTTGGGGTATGTACTGGCAGTGGGAGGCGTTGCCAGTTTATTACTGTTTTTCGGCGCAGGTCTGTTTGTAGAGCCGGAGGTGATTCCGGTGCTGCGTACCTTTGCGCCTACCATTTTTGTGTATGGCATTCTGGGAGTGCTGCGGGGTTATTTTCAGGCCCATAAGAGCATGGCTCAGACCTCTGTTTCTCAGATTCTGGAGCAGATTGCCAACGCCATTGTCAGCGTGGGCGCCGCGTATCTTTTGATTCGCAGCAGCTTTGTGGCAATGGAGGCTCCGACAGACAGAGAGGGCAAGGTACTCTGGGGGACAAAGGGAGCTATAGGCAGCGCCATGGGAACGGGCGCAGGGGTGCTGACGGCACTTTTGTTCATGCTGGGTATGTATGCCCTGAATAAGAAGCTGATTCACAGAAGGGTGCAGCGTGACGAGCATGAGGATGTATATTCCTATGGATCCATATTAAAGACAATTACTCTGGTGGTAACTCCTTTTATTATCAGTACAGCGGTCTATCATTTGAGCAGCACGGTAAATAACATTTTATATACAAGGGCCTTACCGGCTTTGAAGGAGCTGGATACGGTTGATATTCATTCCCGCTGGGGAGTGTTTTCCGGGCAGGCGCAGACCATTTCCAATATTCCCGTGGCTTTTGCTTCGGCCATGGCAGCGGCTATGCTTCCGGCGGTTGCCCAGCTGACTGCGGCTAAGAAAACGGAGGAGGCAAGAGATAAGATTGGCCTCGCGGTGAAAACCACCATGATTATCTCCATTCCCTGTGCCGTGGGCTTGTTTGTACTGGCCAGGCCGGTGACGGCCTTGCTGTTTAGAAACACCCAGGCGTCGGAGGACTTGGCTACAGGTCTCTTGATGGCCTTGGCAGTGTCCGTAATTTTTTATGGGCTGTCCACATTGAGCAGCCAGATCCTGCAGGGGCTGGGGAAGCTGAACGCTCCCATCTTTAATGCGGGGATTGCTTTGATTCTGCAGACGGCAGTGGCATCTCTGCTGTTGTTTGGCACGAATCTGGACCTGTACGCGGTTGCCATTGCCAACATCGTGTATTCGGGAGCCATGTGCGTTTTAAATCAGATTTCCGTGCGAAAGGCCATCGGATACCGTCAGGAAATTTTGAAAACTTTTCTGATCCCCCTGCTGGCATCCGTCTTTATGGGAGCGGTGGCCTGGGGCGTTTATGAAGCGCTGATGCTGTTGACAAAATCTCCCCGGATTTCCGTGATCCCGGCAATTTTGATTGGCGCAGCAGTTTACTTTGCCCTGCTGATCCTCTTTCGGGGGGTGACGGAGGAAGAATTGCGGGGATTCCCGAAAGGAAATCTGCTGGTGCGGGTTGCTAAAAAATGCAGACTGCTGAAATAAGAGCATAGAATCTGATATTTCATAGTTCTAAGGTTATCACAAATAAATGCAAGCGCTTTTGTGATAACTTACGAACTATGACAAATCGAATTACGGTTCGCGAGGGCAGCCTCAATGGACCGTAATTTTTTGCGTATCCGGTATTTTTCCGGGTCTGTTAGCGGTTGTTTTGCTTTGTTCATAATAATATCAAATTTGATTTGTTTATCAATCATAATTGACATTTTTTCGGACAGGAAAAGGCAGGTTGAAATTGTCATTCACTTTAGACGAAAGTGAAAGCAATATCTGATAATGAATCAGCAAATTATGAAGAGATGTACAGAATTTTATATGATATAATTAACCTTATTCGAGGCAGGAAGCGGCCGAATGGCCATCCAGATCGTGATTACGAAGTAATCATGATATAATTAACCTTATTCGAGGCAGGAAGCGGCCGAATGGCCATGCCATAAATGCGGGCATTTATATGATAATATAAGGAGCATATCAGGCGGCTGGTGAGCCTGAAAGAAGGAGGGACGTTGTATGGAATATGTTTATGAGATGCCGGGTGAAATGCTGAAGGAAACGGAAAAAAAGGGTGAGGTCAGGCGTTTTGCTTATGACACGCAGACGTATGACAAAGAGGGAAGCCGCTCACTGAAAAAAGGCGCCTGGGTGTATCTGCCATACGGCTATAGCAGCGATAGGCAGTACAACGTATTATACCTGCTCCATGGAGGCGGGGTCAATGAAGACTGGTGGTTTAAAATGTTTCCCGATACAGTAACCATTTTGGACAACATGATGGCCGGGAAGGTCTGCGAGCCCTGTATCATTGTTGCGCCCACCTATTACCGGGGAGAAGAGGAAGAAGATAAAAATGCGGAGTATATTACCGAGCAGTTTCATTATGAGCTGCGCCGGGATCTGGTTCCTGCCGTGGAATCAGCTTTTTCCACTTATGCAGGGGGAGACGTATCCGAGGAAAATCTGATTAGAACCCGTAACCATCGGGCCTTTGCCGGTCTTTCCCTGGGGTCCATGACCACTTACCGGGCGGCCTTTTACAATAATTTTGACCTGTTTTCCTGGTACGGCCCTTTTTCCGGCTGCTGCGGACCGAAGGGAGACCATGACAGGGAAGTGGAGCGGATCCGGAAAACGCTGGCGGAGGGCGAGAAAAAAGGACTGATGCTGGATTATCTTTTCTGCTGTAACGGAGATCAGGACATTGCCTTTGCGGAGCATAAGGATATTATGGACAGGGCAGAGGCGTTATGCCCTCAGCTTGTAAAGGGTAGAAACTATGACTTTTTCACTATTCCGGGGGGAGTTCATGACATGAAGGCCTGGCAGCTTCATCTCTATCATGCGCTGCAGGTGTTTTTCTCACCGGAGCAGTCGTTTCGTGAGGACTTGTCGGCTATGGGGCAATGAGCCGCGGCGGGACCGCGATGCAAATTCGCAGGATTACGGAAAGGCGTGGTTATCAGTATGATAAATGAAATAAGTGGAAGAGCAGTCAGGCTGCAGGAGGGTGAGTTTCTCCGCAGGGAGGATGCAAACAGGCAATATCTGATGAAGCTGGAGAACAGGTATCTGCTGAGAAACTTCCTGCTGGAAGCAGGCAGATATTCCGGCCGGGGAATGGACATGAATGCCATGGGCGGCTGGGAGGACCCCAGCTGTCAGCTCAGAGGCCATTTCCTGGGGCACTGGTTGTCGGCAGCGGCGATTCGTTATCACGAGACGGAGGACGGGGAGCTGAAGGCCAAGACGGAGGCCATATTGAAAGAGCTTGTCCTGTGTCAGAGGGACAACGGCGGAGAATGGGTCTGCCCGATTCCGGAAAAGTATTTATACTGGATTGGTAAAGGGAAGAATATCTGGGCGCCTCAGTACAATATACATAAGCTGTTTATGGGGCTGGTGGATGTCTATCGTTATATGGGGCTGGAAACGGCGCTGCAGACAGCGGATAAACTTGCCGATTGGTTTTATCGCTGGAGTGCAGGTTATACCAGAGAGGAATTTGACCGGATTCTGGACATCGAGACCGGGGGGATGCTGGAAGTGTGGGCCGACCTGCTGGAGATAACCGGCGACAAAAAATACCGGGAGCTGTTGGCAAAATATTATCGCGCCAGGCTGTTTGATCCTCTGCTGGAAGGAAGGGATGTGCTGACCAATATGCACGCTAACACCACCATACCGGAGATCTTAGGATGCGCCAGAGCATACGAGGTCACCGGAGAGGAAAGGTGGCTGAAAATCGTACAAAGCTATTGGAAATGCGCGGTGACCGACAGGGGCTGCTTTGCCACCGGCGGTCAGACCCAGGGGGAGATCTGGACGCCCATGAAGAAGCTGAAGGCAAGACTGGGTGATAAGAATCAGGAGCATTGCACCGTGTACAACATGATCCGGCTGGCCGAGTTTCTGTTTCGTCATACGGGCCAGGTCAGGTACATGCACTACATAGAATATAATGTGACAAACGGCGTGATGGCCCAGACCTATTGGCAGGGAATGCCCTGGAAGGGAAGCCCCGGCAGGGGCCTGTTGACCTATTTCCTGCCCATGAAGGCTGGCAGCCGCAAGGACTGGGCAGGAGAGATGGACAGCTTCTTCTGCTGCCACGGGACCATGGTTCAGGCCAATGCAGCGTGGAACCGCAGAATCTATTATCAGGATGCAGATACTTTGTATGTCACAATGTATGCGGACTCGGAGGCTGAATTTGCAATGGGGGGCCGGAAGGCAAGGCTCATCCAGCGGCAGGATTACATGAACGGCAGTTTAATGAACTCTTCGGTAAACAGCGTGCAGCAGACGGTGAACGACATTACCGCCACCTACGCCAACAGGCCGGATTTCCGCAAATATGTGTTTACGCTGCAGATGAAGGAAGAGCTGGACTGCAGGATATGCCTGCGCATTCCCGACTGGGTGCTGCGGAAGGCCTCGGTGTATGTCAATGACGAGCCGGCGGCGGAAACCGATTGTACTGATGAATTTCTGGAGCTTCGCCGGACCTGGAGGGATGGGGACAGAATCATCCTCCTGTTGCCCATAGATCTGCGTTTTGTACCGCTTCCGGACGATGGGGAGACGGGGGCATTCTGCTACGGGCCCGACGTATTGGCAGGGATTACGGAACAGGAAAGAGTGCTGAGGCTGGAAGGGGATGATCCGGTACAGGAGCTGTCTGCGGACACGGAACGGGAGTGGGGGTCCTTCCGCACTTTCTACCGGACGGAGAATCAGGATCCCGGCATCAGCTTTAAGAAGCTTAATGAGATCGGCTTCGAGCCTTATCAGATGTATTTTAAGGTCAAAAGAAAGTACCGGCAGTAAAAAGCTGCAAGAGCAGGAAGCAGTGAAATAGAAAGCAATGAAATTAAGAAGCAGTGAGACGCGAAGCGGGGCAGAAATCGACTGCATAAGGAAATAACAAAACAGACACGGAAAACAGATTGCAGGGAAAGAAGGAAAACACTATGGAAATGACATTAAGGTGGTACGGTTCAAAATTTGACACGGTGACGCTGCAGCAGATCCGCCAGATTCCCGGAGTAACAGGAGTGATTACAACCTTGTATGATACGGCGCCGGGAGAGGTCTGGAGCAGGGAGCGGATTCGGGCCTTAAAGGAGGAAGTGGAGGCAGCAGGGCTGCACATTGCCGGCATCGAGAGCGTGAATATCCACGACGCCATCAAGACGGGAGCGCCGGAGCGGGAACAGTATATTGCCAATTATATAGAGACCCTGGAAAACCTGGGTAAAGAGGATATTCATCTGGTGTGCTATAACTTTATGCCGGTGTTTGACTGGACCAGAACGGAGCTGGCCAGGGTGCGGCCGGACGGCTCCACGGTCCTGGCGTACACCCAGGAGGCGGTGGACGCGCTGGATCCGGAAAAAATGTTTGCCTCCATTGCCGGGGACACCAACGGCAGCGTGATGCCCGGCTGGGAACCTGAACGGATGGCCCATGTAAAGGAATTGTTCGAGCAGTATCAGGACGTGGACGATGAGAAGCTGTTTGCCAACCTCAAATATTTCCTGGAGAAAATCATGCCGGTCTGCAATCAGTATGACATTAATATGGCCATTCATCCTGACGATCCGGCCTGGAGTGTGTTCGGACTGCCGCGGATCATCATCAATAAGGAAAACATTCTCCGTATGATGAAGATGGTGGACGATCCGCATAACGGCGTGACCTTCTGCTCCGGCTCCTACGGGACCAATCTGGAAAATGACCTGCCGGATATGATTCGTGCTTTGAAGGGCAGGATTCACTTTGCTCATGTGCGCAACCTGAAATTTATTTCGCCCACTAATTTTGAGGAAGCGGCCCATCTTTCCGCAGACGGCACCTTCGATATGTATGAGATTATGCGGGCTCTTTATGAGACAGGCTTTTCCGGCCCTATCCGTCCGGATCATGGCCGCATGATCTGGGGCGAGAAGGCCATGCCGGGCTACGGACTGTATGACCGGGCGCTGGGAGCGGCATATCTGAATGGATTATGGGAAGCCATCGACAAGGCGGCAAGGGCGCGGTAAAGGAGGATAAGATTGAAAATTGAAATTTTCAATCTCGGAATTTGTGACGCTACGCGTCCCAAAGTTCCTGCAAATTTAGATGCCGCTTATGCGGCGGAATGAGAGGAAACGTAATATGAAATTAAACAGCAGGGGACTTGCAGACAGGGCACAGTGGGAGGCGGCAGGCTTTCGGCTGCCGGAGTTTGACAGGGAGGCGGTGACGGCTGCCACCAGGGAAAAGCCTTTTTGGATTCATTTTGGCGCCGGCAATATTTTCAGGGCCTTTCAGGCTAATGTGGTCCAGAAGCTTCTGAATGAGGGGGTGCTGGATCGGGGGCTGATCGTGGCGGAAGGCTTCGACTATGAGATCATCCGTAAAATGAACCGTCCTCATGATGATTATTCCGTACTGGTCACCTTAAAGGGGGACGGCAGTATCGAAAAGACCGTAGTGGGAAGCGTGGTGGAATCCTGCATTCTGGATTCCGAAGATGCGGAGGAGTACGGACGGCTGAAGGAGATCTTCGCTAAGGACTCTCTGCAGATGGTGTCCTTTACGATTACGGAAAAGGGCTACAGCCTGTTAAGCGGCAGGGGCGAGCTGCTGCCTGAGGTGAAAGCGGATTTTGAAGCCGGCCCGGAAAAGCCTGTCAGCTATATCGGTAAGGTGACTTCCCTTTTATACAGCCGCTACCTTGCAGGAGAGAAGCCCCTGGCCATGGTCAGCATGGATAACTGCTCCCACAACGGGGATAAGCTGTATGCCGCAGTCAATGCCTTTGCGGAAAAATGGACGGAGAACGGAAAAGCAGAGCTGGGCTTCCTGGATTACATAAACAACAGGGAAAAGGTGACCTTCCCCTGGACCATGATCGACAAAATTACGCCCCGCCCCGACGCATCGGTGGAAGAAATTTTGAAAAAGGACGGGCTGGAGGAAACGGAGTCCGTGGTCACGGCGAAGAATACTTATGTGGCGCCCTTTGTCAATGCGGAGGAATGCGAGTATCTGGTGATTGAGGATGCTTTTCCCAATGGCCGGCCGGAGCTGGAAAAAGGCGGCCTGATCTTTACCGGACGGGAGACGGTGGACAAGGTGGAGCGGATGAAGGTCTGTACCTGCCTGAATCCTCTGCATACCGCCCTGGCGGTTTACGGGTGCCTCTTAGGATACAAAAAGATTTCCGAGGAAATGAAGGATGTACAGCTGAAAGAAATGGTGAAAACCATCGGCTATACGGAAGGGCTGCCCGTGGTGACAGATCCG
The DNA here is from genome assembly GCA_910586485.1 of uncultured Acetatifactor sp. Classification (GTDB taxonomy): domain Bacteria; phylum Bacillota; class Clostridia; order Lachnospirales; family Lachnospiraceae; genus Acetatifactor. Next base: position 93,928 of record CAJUIA010000005.1, on the reverse strand, counting down.
GGAGTTCTGGATCCGAAGGAATTTATTGACACAGTGGTAAATCTGCGGATTCCCAATCCTTTCATGCCGGATACGCCCCAGCGGATCGCTACGGATACCTCTCAGAAGCTGGCCATCCGTTTTGGAGAAACCATCAAGGCATACATGGCCTCGCCTGACCTTAAGGTGGCTGATTTGAAATTGATTCCCCTGGTGTTTGCAGGCTGGCTCCGGTATTTGATGGGCGTTGACGATCAGGGGCAGGCCTTTGCGTTAAGCCCCGATCCTCTTTTGGAGACAGTGACTCCCTATGTGGCAGGCTTCAAGCTGGGAGAGCCCAAAGAACCGGCAGAGACAAAAAAAGCGCTGCGGCCCGTTTTGGAAAAGGCAGAAATTTTCGGGGTCAATCTTTATGAGGCAGGCATGGCGGAGCAGGTATGCGGTTATTTTGCGGAGCTGACCGCAGGCGTGGGCGCCGTCCGCCGGACGCTGGAAAAGTATGTGACGGGCGGCCCCAAGGCCCCCAAAGCTCCCAAGGCTCCCGGCGGCCCCAAGGCCCCCCAGGACCCTGTCAAGAAGCCGGCAGGCTTTTACATTATGCGCAATAAGGAGATTGACGGCTCTATCCAGCCCGACGGCAGAGGCATCCAGTTTTTGTACATGGACGGGGGAAGGATGATCAGCAGTGCCCGGATTGTGGGAAACGTGAAGGATGAGGGGATGCTGGAGCTGCTGAAGACGACAGCAGGCTTCCGGAAGCTGGTATCCGCCATCGGCGTGACGGTGGAAATGGAGGACGGGAGTGAGACCGTAGATTTTGTATTGCAGATGTACGGAAAAAAGGACCCTTATGTTTCCGGCACCCAGATTAAAGTGCCCGTGTCTGCGGACGGAGTGGAGAAAATCGTACGTTTGTCGGAATGCCGATGGTCGGAGGATGACGATGTGCCGGGCCAGATTCGTTTTGAATTTGCAAGACCGGGAGAACCGGCCAGGGTGTCGGTAAAGCTGTACCTGCAGGAAGGCTTTGAGGCGCCGGAGGAAATGGAAGAGCTGCCGGTGAATCTGGAGACCGAGGATTACCGGAAGCTGTTAAAGAAATCCCTGATGCAGACAGGGAATACCGCCAGGCTTAAAAAAGCCCTCAACAGGGCAAGGCAGGGAGAAGAGGTAACGATTGCCTTTATCGGCGGCTCCATCACTCAGGGCGCCGGGGCGGTGCCCATCAACACCGGCTGTTATGCTTATAAGACTTTTCAAAGGTTTTGCGCCCTTGCAGGCAGGGGAACGGAGGAAAACATTCACTTTATCAAGGCAGGTGTGGGCGGGACGCCCTCCGAGCTGGGGATGCTGCGGTATGAGCGAGATGTGCTGCGGGACGGCAGCGTGGAGCCGGATATTGTGGTGGTGGAATTTGCGGTCAATGATGAGGGAGACGAAACGAAAGGCGAATGCTATGACTCTCTGGTGAGAAAGATCCTCAAAGCAAAGAACTGCCCGGCCGTGATCCTGTTGTTTGCGGTCTTTGAAAACGACTGGAACCTTCAGGAGCGCCTGTCGCCCGTGGGCAAAGCCTATGACCTGCCCATGGTGAGCGTAAGGGATGCGGTGGTGGAGCAGTTTTATCAAAAGCCGGATACCGGAAAGGTATTCAGCAAGCCGCAGTTCTTTTATGACTGTTATCATCCCACGAATCTTGGACATACGGTGATGGCGGATTGTATCGGCTATCTGCTGGAGACGGTGGATCAGCAGCCCGCGCAGGAGGATACGCTGCGGCTGGAACAGGTGGCGGCGCCCATCGGCGGGGAATTTGAGAATGTAAAGCTGTTTGACCGTAACAGTGGTGCCTCGGAAATCCGTGTGGACTGCGGAGACTTTTTCCATATGGACGAGGAACTTCAGGGGGTGGAGATGGATCAGAATCTGGCGCCCACCAAAGAGTTTCCTCACAACTGGATGCGGAGAACGTCCCAGGAAAATGCCGGGAAGCCTTTTTCACTGGATATTACCTGTACCGCCCTGCTGCTGATCTATAAGGATTCCGGCAGCAGCAGCGTGGGACGCGCGTCTGTTACAGTGGACGGGAAGAAGGTCCTGGAGGCGGATCCTCATGTGAACGGCTGGACCCACTGCAATCCCGTGATCTGTTTCAGAAATGCGGAGAGAAAGCAATACCATGTGGAAGTCAGTATGCTCCCCGGAGACGAGGATAAGGAATTTACGATCCTGGGCTTCGGATATGTGGAATAAGGATAATGAGTCGGATAAGGAGAGAGCGGCGTATGAAATTGGAGTTCGCAAAGGGAAATATGCCCCCTATCGTGGTGGAGAGCTGCGGCTGTGAAGGCGTCAGGAGGATCGCAGGGAAGGTTGCGGAGGACATGGAAAAGGTGTTCGGCGTAAAGCCTGCGGTAACGGCGGAGCAGGAGATACCCGTGAAGGAAGGCGGCTGGATCATTTTATGTGCCACCCTGGGGAAGAGTCCCGCGCTGGACGAGCTGGCGGCAGCGGGGCTGGTGAATCTGAATGACCTGTACAAAGAAGAAAACCACAAAAAGTGGGAGGTTTACCGGATCAAAATGATTTCCATGAAGGATAAGGAAATCTGCGGCGTCCGCCCGGAAGGGGTCCTTCTGATCTGCGGCAGCGATAAGCGGGGAACGATTTACGGCATGTTTTCTCTGTCAGAGTATATCGGAGTATCGCCCCTGTGTTATTGGGGGGACGTGGAACCGGTGCGCCGGGAGAGGCTGGTGATCAGGGAGGATATAGAGACTCTTTCCAGGGAGCCCAGCGTAAAATACAGAGGCTTTTTTATCAATGACGAGTGGCCCTGCTTCGGCAACTGGGTGATGGAGCATTTCGGCGGCTTTAATGCCGATGCCTACGAGCATGTTTTTGAGCTGCTGCTGCGGATGAAGGGCAATTATCTGTGGCCTGCCATGTGGAGCGCTTCCTTTCCCTTAGACGGTCCGGGCAGCAGGAACGAAGAGCTGGCGGATATTTACGGCGTTGTCATGGGTTATTCCCATCATGAGCCCTGCCTGCGGGCCAGCGAGGAATGGGACCAGGTAAGGGGGGAAGGCAGCCGTTACGGAAACGAATGGAATTTTTACACCAACGAGCAGGGCCTGTTGAATTATTGGGAGGACGCTTTAAAGCGCAGCGGCGGATATGAAAATATCATCACCATCGGTATGCGTGGTGAGCGGGACACCTCCATGCTGGGTCCCGATGCCTCTCTGGGTGAAAATATCGGGCTGCTGAAAAAAATCATCAGCAAACAAAAAGAGTTGATCCGGCGGCATGTAAAGCGGGAGGACGGGGAGATTCCCATGCTGCTGGCGCTTTATAAAGAAGTGGAGCCCTATTTTTACGGGGATGAGAGGACGCCGGGCTTAAAGGACTGGGAAGGCCTGGAGGGCGTAACCTGTATGCTCTGCGAGGATAATTTCGGATATGTGCGCACCCTTCCCGGAGAAGACATCCGTGATCACAAGGGGGGATACGGCATGTATTACCACCTGGATTATCACGGCGGCCCCGTGTCCTATGAATGGGTGGATTCCACGCCCGGCACCCGGATCTGGGAACAGATGGGGCAGGTGTATGAGTACGGCGTCAGGGATGTGTGGATCGTCAATGTGGGTGATTTGAAATTTCATGAGGTATCCCTGGGGTATTTCCTGGCACTGGCTTATGATTATGAACGATGGGGGTACGGCAGTCAGGACAGCTATGCCGAATATGTCAGGCAGTGGACCGGGCTGAACTTTCAGACGGCGGCTCCCGCTGTACGGGAAAAGATCGGCAGGGTACTGAACGAATACATCAGGATCAACGGCCTGCGGAGGCCGGAGTCCCTTCATGCCGGGATTTATCACCCCTGCCATTATGAAGAGACGGACAGGATGCTGAAGCAGGCGGAAGCGGTGGAAGAGTTGTCGCTGCAGGTTATGAAGGAGCTGGAGGGAACGGCGGCAGGCACGGCTTATTACAGTATGATCCATTATCCGGCCATGGCAAGTATGAATCTGCTGAAGATGCACCTGTATGCGGGCAAGAATCATCATTACGCGGCACAGGGAAGGCCTGCGGCCAATCGTTACGGCGAGCTGACACAAAAGTGTATGGAACGGGACCGGGAGTTTACGGCGGAGTGGGCGGCCTTCCAGGGAGGCAAATGGAACGGTATGCAGCTGGCGCAGCACATCGGGTTTACCAGGTGGAACGAGGATGATTACCGCTATCCCGTGATCATGCAGGTAGAGCCGGCTCACCGCCCGCGCCTGAGCGTGTCCAGAAAGGACGACGGGAGGACGGCTACAAAGGTATACGGAGCGCCCATGGTGATCGCGGTTCCCGATTTTCAGTATGCCGGCTGCAGCCGGGTAACATTGGAGCTTGCAAACGGCGGCTGCGGCAGCCTGCACTATCAGGTTACTGCCGAGGACGGAGCACTTCCCGCATGGCTTGCGGTATCTCCGGCGGAAGGAGACGTACAGACGCTGGAGAAAGTGACGCTTACCTGCCGTCGGGAGCTGCTGCCCAGGGACGCACAGACGGTGCGGCTGCTGATTGACGACGGTGATGCAAAAGTGGCGGTGGCGGTTAGCGGCCGGCAGGTTCCGGGATTTGACGTCAGTGAGGTGGGAGCCGGCGAGAATCAGCTGCCGGAGATGACCTTTGTAGATAAAAACGGAGTATTTGTAATCGGCGCGGAGCATTACTGCCGGAAGACGGACACGCTGAAAGGTGCTTTCCGCAAGATAGAAAATTACGGGAAATTCGGCTGCGGCATGAAGGTGTTTCCCAGTACGGCAGCCTTTGGGACGGATGAGGAAAAGCCGGAGCTGGTTTATCGCTTCCTGATCAAAGAGGCCGGTGAGTACCAGGTGGAGATTCTGACGGCGCCCTCCAATCCGCTTCTGCCCGGACAGAGTGTGAGTCTGTGGGTGTCGGCAGGCAGGGAAAAGGGAAGCAGGGCTGAACTTCTGGCAGCGGATTACCGGGCCGGAGAATGCAGCGACAGCAGATGGTGTGAGGCCGCCTTAAGCCAGGAGCAGAGGACCTGTGTGACGCTGATGCTTGAAGAGGGCGTACAGGAGCTGACCATCGGTGCGCTGGAGGCAGGAACGATTCCGGAGAGGATACTGATTTACAGGAAAGGGACAGCTGTTCCAGATTCATATCTGGGGCCGGAGGAAACCTGCTTTTTTACTGAGAATGCAGAGTAGTATTTGATCTTTTAACTATTATGCAGGGTCTCATGGATGGATGATCCATGGGACCCTTTTTATCGCACAGATGAAATATGCAGGCCTCAAGAAAATTATGAGGATACGTCAACTTTTGCACAGGATATGTTATTGCTTTTGAAAGGTGATTTGTTATACTCAAGGCAGGTATATTGTTGTCAGAAGCAATGATTTATCAATACGTAAAGTAAGAAGAAGGGACAGGATGGAAGAGAGTATGAAGAAACAGGCGTTTAATCCGTATCTGCCTTCCTGGGAATACATACCGGACGGGGAGCCCTATGTGTTTGGGGACAGGGTTTATGTCTACGGTTCCCACGACTTTTACAACGGTTATGTATTTTGTATGGGAGATTATGTCTGCTGGTCGGCTCCGGTAGATGATCTGGGGAACTGGCGTTATGAGGGGGTGATTTACCCGCGGAATGAGGACCCCTTAAACAGAGAGGGAAAGATGTGTCTTTATGCGCCGGACGTGACGGTGGGACCGGACGGCAGGTATTATCTTTATTATGTGCTGGATCATGCACCGGTGGTCTCCGCAGCCGTCAGCGACACGCCGGCGGGGAAATACGAGTTTTACGGATATGTTCATTATCAGGACGGTACCCGTCTGGGAGAGAGGGAGGGAGACCTGCCTCAGTTTGATCCCGGTGTGCTGACAGAAGGAGACAAAACCTATCTTTATACAGGCTTTTGCGGAAGGGGAGACAAATCCCGGAAGGGAGCCATGGCTACTGTACTGGGCAGGGATATGCTGACGGTGGAAGAGGCGCCGGTATTTATTGTTCCCGGCTGTGAGTACGGTCAGGGAAGCAGCTTTGAGGGCCATGAATTTTTTGAAGCGCCCTCCATTCGTAAGCTTGGGGATACTTATTATTTTGTCTATTCATCCGTAGTCATGCACGAATTATGCTATGCAGTGAGTAAAAGTCCCACGTCCGGCTTTGTGTACGGCGGGGTGTTAGTGAGTAATTGTGATCTGCACATTGATACCTATAAGCCTGCAGACCGGCCAATGGCTTATGGCGCCAATAACCACGGCGGCATGGTAAACATAAGGGGAGATTGGTATATCTTCTATCATCGCCACACAAATGGCAGCTGGTACAGCAGGCAGGGCTGCGCGGAGAAGATTGAAATCCTTCCGGACGGCAGGATCCCCCAGGCAGAGCTTACCTCCTGCGGCTTAAACGGAGGCCCTCTGGAGGGGCGGGGAGAATATCCGGCATATATTGCCTGTAATTTGTTCCGGGACATTCCTTCAGTTTATGTGGGGGACAGCCGGTTTCCCAAAATTATGCAGGATGGGAGGGACGGAGACGAAGAGCCGGGATATATCGGGAATATTCAGGATTCCGTGACGGCAGGCTTCAAATATTTTGACTGTCAGGGAGTGAGGGAGATCCGCATCAGGGTCAGAGGCTATGCGGATGGTGTATTTGAGGTGAAGACGGCCTGGGACGGAAAGATTCTGGGGGCGGTAAAAGTGAATTATTCCAATGTATGGGAGGAATATTCGGCGCCGGTAAATATCCCTGACGGTATACAGGCCATCTATCTTACCTACAGGGGAGGCGGCAACGCCAGCCTTTTGTCCTTCTCCCTTCTGTAAACGAAACATTAAACTGGTGAAAGGATGAGAAAATGATGAAAAACATCAAGATGAGTACCGGAATCACAGCAATCATTTCCTTAGTGACAGCGGTGTGCATTTTTCTGCTGTTTCTGACAGCCAGCCGCAGCATAATGAATACCATGTGGGAGACTGCTGTGGAGAACATGGAGACTTCCCTGGAGGACAGGGCGGCGGTCATTGAAGAGTATGTGGACAAGGCGGAAAAACTGCTGATTGCTTACGGAAAGGCTCCCGTTGTGGCCGAGCTTTTGAAAAATCCGGAGGATACAAAGGCAGTGAGTGCCGCGCAAAGCTATACGGAGCACTTTTTTGCGGATTTGGAGGGCTGGGAAGGCATTTACATCGCGGAGTGGAATACGCATGTGCTGGCTCATTCCAATCCCAATGTAGTAGGGATCACTACCAGGGAAGGCGATCCCTTAAAGCAGCTGCAGGATTCCATGACGGCGGCAGGGCTGATCTATAATACGGGAATCATTATTTCACCTGCCTCTCAGAAGCTGGCCCTGTCCCTTTACAGCCCGGTATACGATACGGACGGCGAGACCATTCTGGGCTATGTAGGCGGTGCACAGTTTGCCGACAGCCTGAAAGCGTTGCTGGACGGACTTGCCGTCAAGGGTATGGACGGTGCCAGAAATTATATGATTAATACCGCGACGTCAGTTCATATTTTTGACGAGGACGAGAGCCGTATGGCCCAGCCCATCGAGGATAAAATGCTGCTGTCCGTGACAGCGGCGGTTACCGGGAACGGAAAGAGCAGCGGCAGCCTGGAATATGTTTCCGAAGACGGGGAAGAAAGCATTGCAGTATATAAAGCCATGCAGAAGCGGGGCTGGGCAGTGGTTTTAAGTGACAGCCAGAGCGAAATTTACAAGGAGGCATATGCCAGCAGGAACACTTTGGCGTTCATCTGCGTGGGAGCCTGGGTTTTGATTGCGGTTATGACCTGGATTGCCGTTAGATTCTGCGTTAAGCCTTTAGAAACAATAAGAAGGTCCATTCTGCGTATGGAAAAGCTGGATTTAAAGGTTCCGGAGGAGCTTAAAAAGTATGTGGATGGCAGGAGCGAAGCGGGACAGATTGCATCCGCCATGAATTCTCTGTACAGTACCCTGGGCAGTCTGGTATCCACCCTTTCGGGCTGTACGGAATCTCTGAAAATATCTACGGGCACCATGAGCGACACTACCAGGAGCCTGATTGACTATATGAGTGATAATTCCGCTACCACGGAGCAGCTGGCGGCAGGCATTGCCACCACCAACGAAGCCATCGACAACGTGGCGGGCGAGGTGGAAAAAATATCCGAGCTGGTGGAGCATGTGGAGGAAAAGGTCAGGGCCGGTGAAAAGAAGAGCAAAGAGCTGATTCGTATTGCGGAAGAGATGCGGGAGACGGCGGACAGCGCTCTTCAGGAGGCAGGCATGAAGATCGGCCGGAATCGTACCAATGTGGAGGCGGCGATGGTAAATCTGCAGTCTCTTACCCGTATCAACGAGATGGCCAAGCAGATTTTGGATATTGCCAGCCAGACCAATCTGCTGTCCTTAAATGCTTCTATTGAGGCGGCAAGAGCTGGAGAGCAGGGAAGAGGTTTTGCAGTGGTTGCCCAGGAAATCGGCAACCTGGCGTCAAATTCCTCCGTGACGGCGCAGCAGATTTCGGATATTTGTGAGGAAATTGACAGTAATATTGCCAATGTCCAAAATTGTGTGGACGACATTATCGGCTTTATGGAGGGAGACGTATCCAGGAGATTCAAGGAATTTGTGGATATAGCCGGTGAATACGGAGATTCCGTAGCGGACATTCGCAGCACCATCAGGGAGATAGAGACCAGCTCTAACGGCTTTGCGGATTCTGCGGCCAGCATCCGGGAGCGTATGGGCGTCATTCAGTCGGCGGCTCAGGAAAATGAAATCGGGGTTGGCGATATAGTAAAGAAGATCGAGTACACCAATGCCATGGTAGAGGACCTGGAAAATGTAGGACGGACCAACGGGGACAACGCAGGAAAGATCGGCTCTTTGGTGGATCAGTTTAAGCAGTGAGCCGAAAGCCGCTTATGGGCAGAAGATGGCGCAGGAAACAGGAGCATATATGATGGAAGAAATCAGAATTGCTGTAAAGGAAGGGGATAGAGCCTGCTTTCATAATCATGTAGATTACTGTATCGGCACAGGGCGTATGGGTCTTGCCCTGACGAAGGAATATCAGGAGCAGTTGAAGCTGGTGCAGGATGAGATTGGTTTTCAGCATATCAGAGGCCACGGACTGTTCTCAGACGACATGGCCATCTATCAGGAGTATGAGGAAAACGGCGTCAAAAGGGCAGAGTATAATTTTACCTATCTTGACCGGGTGATGGACAGTTATCTGGAGGTGGGAATCCGACCCTTTCTGGAGCTGGGATTCATGCCGAAGAAGCTGGCAAAGGGTACTCAGGAGCTTTTTTACTGGAAAGCAAATACCACCCCGCCGAAGGATTACGGGGAATGGTGTAATATGGTGCGGGCGCTGCTGCGTCATTTCATGGAGCGTTACGGGGCGGAAGAGGCAGTAAGCTGGCCTATTGAGGTTTGGAATGAGCCCAATCTTTGGGGCTTCTGGGAAGGTGCGGACATGCAGGAATATTTCAGGCTGTTTCATTGTACCTTTGAGGCCGTGAAGGAGGTGGACGAAAGATTTCAGGTGGGAGGGCCTGCGGTCTGCGGCGGCTCCGATGAAAAATGGATCCGGGCGTTTATAGAATACTGTCAGGAACACAGGCTCCCCGTGGATTTTATAACCAGGCATCATTATACCATCGAGCAGCCTGTGGAAGAGGGGCACTACGCCTATGCCGCGCTGATGAATCCGAAGGACGGCTTTGCCAATTTAAAGACCTCCAGAGACATTATTGACAGTTTTCCGGAGTATAAGGGCCTGCCCATACATATTACGGAGTTTAATACCTCTTACACTCCAAAGGGAGTCATTCATGATACCAACTTGAATGCGGCTTTGATTGCGCAGCAGCTTTCGCGGCTGGGAGATGTATGTGAGTCTTATTCCTACTGGACGTTTGGGGATGTGTTTGAAGAGCTGGGGGTGCCCTTTACCCCTTTCCATGGCGGTTTTGGGCTGGTGGCGGAGGGAGGTATCCCCAAGCCCACATTCTGGACCTTCGCTTTTTACAAGAAACTTCAGGAAAGCGGCGGAGAGTGCGTACATAAGGATGATCATACGGTTGTGCTAAAATACAGGGGCGGTTATCTGGGAGCAGCCTGGAACATAGCAGGTCAGGGGCCGGAGCAAATTAGAGTAAAGCTTTCCCTGCCGGCGCAGGGAGAAGAGTACGCCGTTTTACAGAAAATTGTGGATGAAGAGACCTGTAATCCGCTGAAGGTATGGCATGATCTGGGGGAGCCGGCGCATTTAAGCAGGGCGCAGAGGAAGCTCATCAGGGAAGCGGCCGTGCCTCTTGTCCAAACGGAAAGGGCAAAGGCGGAAGAAGGTACAATATGCGTGGAACTGGAGCTGAAAAAGAATGGTGTGGTTTATTTTGAGATAAATGAGAACAGGGTCAATTCTGACAGGGGTTATGATTACCGGCGGGCCGTTTCGGAAGCTCTCTCCTATGAACGGAAATGACACTTGCTTGAAAGGGGAAAACAGTGGATACAGTTAAGAAGGAGTACCGCAACGTGTTTGCGGAGATCGGTAAAACGGAAGAGGAAATAGAAAAAAGGCTGGCGGAGATCGTGGATACCTTTTTTTACAGGGAAGGTGAGAAGGTCTATTTCCCGGTGGGGGAAGATATGGCTTATATCGAGGATACCGGCAATCTGGATGCCAGAACGGAAGGTATGTCCTACGGGATGATGATGGCCGTACAGTTGGACAGGAAGGAAGAGTTCGACCGAATCTGGAAATGGGCCAAGACCTATATGTGGATGGCGGAAGGCGAAAACGAAGGTTATTTTGCCTGGTCCTGCGGACTGGACGGAAGCAAGAACGCGTATGGGCCTGCGCCGGACGGTGAGGAATTCTTTGCCATGGCATTGTTTTTTGCGGCAAGCCGCTGGGGCAATGGAGAAGGTATTTTCAATTATGAGAAAGAGGCCAGGGATATTTTAAGCGCCTGCCTGCATAAGGGAGAGAACGGCCGGCCGGGACAGCCTATGTGGAATCATGATAATAAGCAGATTCTGTTCGTGCCGGGAAGTCCCTTTACGGATGCTTCCTATCATCTGCCTCATTTTTACGAGCTCTTTGCTCAGCGTGCCAACGAAGAGGACCGTGAATTTTGGAAGCAGGCGGCCACAGCCAGCAGGGAATATCTGGTAAAGGCCTGCCATCCGGTAACCGGCCTTTGCCCGGAATACGGGGAATTTGACGGGACGCCGGTAAAGAAGGTGCCCTGGACAACGGCTCGGCATGACTGGTTTTTCAGCGATTCTTACAGGACGGCGGCCAATATCGGGCTGGATTACGAGTGGTTCGGCGTGGACGAAGGGCAGAGGGCGGCAGCCCTCCGGTTGCAGCATTTTCTGGGTGTGACCCGTGCCGAGGATCCTTTCCGCATTTATGAGGTGGACGGAACCTGTGTGGATCATACGGCCCTGCATCCGGTAGCAATCACCGCTACCACAGCCCAGAGCGTGCTGGCGGTGACGGAGAGACTGGACGGGAAGGAAGGGCTGTCGGAGACGGGAAAGACGGCGCGCATGTGGGTGGAGAAATTCTGGAATCAGCCCATGCAGACGGGAAAGTACAGATATTATGATAACTGCCTGTATTTCTTTGCCTTTTTAGCGCTAAGCGGGAGATACAGGATCTGGTAAAAAGGATGGAATAAAAGGGGACGGGAAGATGGCATATTTATTAAACTATACGCGGGAGCCCATGGACGGCATGATTTACGGGCCCAGGCTGGCCTACAGTATGCACCTGGCGGTGAGCAGGGACGGCAAGGAGTATAAGGCCCTGAATCATAACAGCGGGGTGCTGTTTGTAAAAGCAACGGAGAATGAAGATGGCTCTCTGAATCCCAAAAGCATGAAAAATCCGTGGCTGTTTATACTGCCGGATCGGCGCTTCGGGGTGGCGGCGGTGCGGATTGAAGGGGACGGCGGGGAAGATTCCGAGAGCAAGGGATGCGTAGTCCTCTTTGTCTCGAAGGACTTGCTGGAATACGAGGAATTGGGGCTGCTGAAGCTGGGTACGGAATATATTGAAGAAATTTCCTGTGCTTATTCGGAAGAGAGCGGCAATATCCGCCTGGAATGGCGGGATCAGTCGGGAAGCTGCTTTACGGCCCGGATGAGACGGCTGGAGGAGCTTGCGCTTATGGGCGAGCCGGAGCCGTTGGCGGAATTTTCACAGCAAAGACTGTCTGCAGGCGGCGGAAGTAAGGATCAGGGAACAGAGAATCTGGGAATCGAGGGAGCTGTGCCTCACAACAGGCTGGAAATTCTGGAAGAAACCGGAGAAGTCTGGGGAAACGGGATTCCGGCCGGAATTGCCGACAGATTATGCAAAAAGCTGCTGACACCTGTAAATGCAGGGATCCTTTTTCCGGAGCAGGTGGAGGCTGACTCCAGAGAGAAGCTGGAGCAGTACCGGGCGGAAGCCGTTTACAGTGACGGCACCAGGGCCTTGAAGCGGGTAGACTGGGATTTGTCAAAGGTAGATTTTGAGAAAAAGGGAGTGTACGATATACAGGGAAAGATCCGGCAGCAGCATTTTGCCTTTCCGGTGGCCTATAACCGTGCAGATCCCTGCATCGGCAGATGGAAGGGAAAATATTATTTCATTGCCACCAATGACGCGGACGGCAATCACACCCTTTATGTGAGAAAGGGGGACAGTCTGGAAGAGCTTACGGAGGCGGAGGAACATCTGATTCTGGACAGCAGTACCCATCCGGGCATTGGCGGGCTGCTGTGGGCGCCGGAATTTCATGAGATTAACGGCAGGCTGTATATTTTCCATGCGGCAACACCGGGAGAGTTCTTCTGGGAGGAAAGCCATGTGATGGAGCTACGGGAAGGAGGCGATCCCGCCTGCAGGGAGGACTGGTCGGCTCCGAAGCGGGTGGTAAAGGCGGACGGAAGCAATATCTGTGAGGCCGGGAAGGAAATTACTCTGGACATGACCTGCTTTGAATGGCAGGGGGAGTGGTATGCGGTCTGGTCACAGAGGCAGTTTCTGCCGAAGGATCTGGGGGCATGGCTCTATATTGCCAGGCTGGATCCGGAGAGCCCCTGGCGGCTTCTTACGGAGCCTGTGGCTTTATCAAAGCCTGAATACGGCTGGGCCAACAACCATACCTTCGTGGACGAGGGGCCCTTTGCACTGATGGGGGAGGATAAGCTGTATTTGACTTTTTCCAGTGCAGCGGTGGACGCATCTTATGTGGTGGGGCTGCTGACGATTGAAAAGAACAGGGATCTGCTGGAGCCGAAAAACTGGAGGAAAAAGAATTATCCCATCCTGACCTCCAGAAGCGTGGAGGGAGAGTTCGGTACGGGTCATAACGCTTATGTAACGGACGAAGACGGGACGGTTTGGAACACCTATCATGCCAGGCCGGGAGTGGACGGGGTGCGCAGCAGCGGCATCAGAAGAGTTCATTTTGATCTGGACGGGGAGCCGGTGCTGGATCTGACGGAGGAAAACGATGTCAGGGAAGAGTACCGCCTGGTCAGGACCAGTCTGGTAGTTAAATAGCTGGTCTTAAGCGGCAGCTTAAAACAGAGCAAAATATGAGAAGAAATATAAGGCGTTGTGTGATAATGTAGTTCGAAATAATTCACATTTGGCGGAGGGGTACATTTTGAGAGACAGAAAAGAGGCAAGAAAAAAAGCGCATGAGCTGGTCGGCCGTATGACACTTGAGGAAAAGGCTTCCCAGTTAAGGTATGACGCGCCGGCAATTCCCAGGCTTGACATACCTGCCTATAACTGGTGGAACGAGGGGCTGCACGGGGTGGCGAGAGCCGGGGTGGCCACCAGCTTTCCCCAGGCCATCGGCATGGCGGCTTCCTTTGACAGGGAGCTGCTGGGAAAGATGGGCGAGATTGTGGCGGTGGAAGGCCGAGCCAAATACAATTCCAGCAGCAGACAGGGAGACCGGGATATTTATAAGGGTCTTACCTTCTGGTCCCCCAACGTCAATATTTTCCGGGATCCCAGATGGGGCCGCGGACATGAGACCTACGGGGAGGACCCGTATCTTTCCGGCGAGCTGGGAAAGGCTTTTGTAGAGGGGCTGCAGGGGGACGGAGAGTATTTGACGGCAGCTGCCTGCGCCAAGCATTTTGCGGTTCACTCCGGGCCGGAGGCCCTGCGGCATGAATTTGACGCCAGGGTGTCAAAAAAGGATCTTCGTGAAACCTATCTTCCTGCATTTGAGAAGCTGGTGAAGGAAGCGGAGGTTGAGGCGGTGATGGGGGCCTATAACAGGACCAACGGAGAGCCCTGCTGCGCCAGTAAGATGCTGATGGAGGATATACTGCGGGACGAATGGGGCTTTCAGGGGCATTATGTGTCCGACTGCTGGGCAATCAGGGATTTCCATACCCATCACATGGTGACGGATACGGCAGAAGAATCGGCGGCGTTGGCCTTAAAGACCGGCTGTGATGTCAACTGCGGCAGCACCTATCTGCATTTAATGAAAGCGTATCAGGAGGGGATGGTCACGGAGGAAGAGATTACGCTGGCGGCGGAGCGGCTCTTTACCACCAGATTTTTGCTGGGGCTTTTTGAAGAGACGGAATATGACGGCATCTGCTTTGACAGACTGGAATGTACGGAGCATCTGCAGGCAGCGGAGCAGGCCACGGCGGAGAGCGTGGTACTGTTAAAGAATAACGGCATCCTGCCCTTGAAGCGGGAGGGCTTAAAAGCAATCGGTGTGATCGGCCCCAATGCCAACAGCCGAGCCGCCCTTGTGGGAAATTACCACGGGACCTCGTCCAGATATGTTACCGTGCTGGAAGGAATTCAGGATCTGGCAGGAGAGAAGACAAAAGTTTATTTCTCCGAAGGCTGTCATCTGTATCAGGAAAAGGTGGAGAGCCTGGCCCTTAGGCAGGATCGGATCAGCGAGGCGGTGAGCGTGGCCGAAAACAGCGATGTGGTATTCTTATGTCTGGGGCTTGACGAGACGCTGGAAGGCGAGGAAGGGGATACGGGCAACAGCTATGCTTCCGGTGATAAGACGGATCTGCTCCTGCCTCAGTCCCAGCGGGAGCTGGCAGAGGCGGTGATAAAGATCGGAAAGCCGGTAATTGTGCTGAACATGACCGGCAGTGCCATGGACCTGCGGTATCTGCAGGAACATGCGGACGCGGTGGTGCAGGTTTGGTATCCGGGCGCGCGGGGCGGAACGGTGGTGGCCAAAATGCTCTTTGGAGAGATTTCTCCCTCCGGCAAGCTGCCAGTTACCTTCTATAACAGTACGGAAGAGCTGCCTGACTTTACAGATTATTCCATGAAAGGCAGGACTTACCGCTACTTTGAGGGCAAGCCCCTGTATCCCTTCGGCTACGGTCTCACTTACGGAGACGTGCGCGTAGAACAGGTAAGCTGCTGCGGCAGAGCATTTGACGGCAAAGACGAAGCCGAGGCGGAATGGGACGGATCGGAAGAATTAACCATTGCAGTCAAGATGAAAAACGAAGGCATGAAGGATACTGGCGAGGTGGTTCAGGTCTATATTAAGGCGCTGGATTCCTCTCATGCTCCGATAAACTCAAAGCTCTGCGCTTTCTCCAGAATTTTCTTAAAAGCCTCGGAAAGCGGAGAGATCAGCCTTAAGCTGGACAGGGATGCCTTTACCGTGATTAACGATGAAGGGGAAAAGGTGGAAGCAGGCCGCCGCTTCCTGGTCAGCGTGGGCCTTGGACAGCCGGATGAGCGGACCAGAGAGCTTATGGGAAAAGGCAGTATCAGCTTTATCGCCGTTAAAAAGTAAGAGGTACATAAACGTAAAAAGACCGAAAATACGCAAAGCTGCGGCGGCGCGTGTTTCCGGTCTTTTTATGCACAGGTGCGCATGCCGGAAAGAGTGAAGGTATGGACGGCCGGGCAGAAATGAGGTAAGATAATAGCAGCGATCGGATAAGCACAAGGAGGACTTAAGGCATGGATTGTCTGAAACTGTTTGACGCAAAAACTGCAGATTGGTTCAGGGAGACGCTTGGGGAGCCGACGCCTGTACAGGAGGCAGCATGGCCGGCCATTGCGGCGGGAGGACATGTGCTGGTGTCTGCTCCCACGGGAACGGGCAAGACGCTTTCTGCCTTTTTGGTTTTCCTGGACAGACTTAAAAGTAAGGCAGAGGCGGGAGAACTGAAGGATGAGCTGCAGCTGATTTATGTTTCGCCCTTAAAATCCCTGGCTTCTGACATCCGGGAAAATCTGCGGAAACCTCTGGTCGGCATTGGCGGCGAGGAATTGCTGACAGTGGCGGTCCGCACCGGAGATACCACCAGCAGGGAGAGGCAGCAGATGATCAGAAAGCCCCCCCATATCCTGATTATTACGCCGGAATCTCTTTATCTGATGCTTACCGGGAAAAACGGGCAGAATGTTCTTGCCACTGCCCAGGCGGTGATTGTGGATGAGCTGCACGCGCTGATTGACACCAAGCGGGGGGCACATTTGATGCTGTCCCTGGCCCGGCTGGATCAGCTCTGCGGCAGGCCCCTGCAGCGAGTGGGACTGTCCGCCACCCTGGCCCCGCTGTCTCAGGCAGCGCAGTATCTGGCGCCGGAGGCGGTGACGGTGGCGGCTCCGGCCATGGAAAAAAAGATGCGTCTGCTTACCTTGAGCCCTTATGTGGACGCAGGTAAACTCAAGCGTGATCCTGTGTGGCAGGAGCTTTCCGGGCTGGTTTATCGGTACTGTCAGGGAAACAGGAGCGTGATCGCTTTTGTGGAGGGCAGAAGGTATGCGGAAAAGCTGGCCTATTATGTCAATCAGCTGGGGGGAGAGGGATTTGCAAGGGTTCATCACGGAAGCCTCTCTAAAGAGCAGCGTTTTGAAGTGGAGCAGTCCCTGCGGGAGGGAAAGCTGCGGCTGCTCTGTGCCACATCCTCCATGGAACTGGGGATTGACGTGGGTGAAATTGATCAGGTGCTGCAGGTGGGATGCCCCCGCAGTATCTCCGGCACCATGCAGCGGCTGGGCCGCGCAGGGCACAATCCGTCCCGCACCAGCGTCATGTACCTTTTTCCCAGAACAGCGGCGGAATGCGTGCAGTGCGGCATGACGGCCAGACTTGCCAGGGAGGGCTGCGTAGAGAAAATTAATCCCCCGGAGGGCTGTCTGGATGTACTGGCCCAACACCTGGTATCCATGGCGGCATTTAAGGGGTATGATTTGGAAGAGGTCATGGAAATACTGCCCAGGGCATGGCCCTTCCGCCATGTGACCAAGGAGGACGTAAAGTCCCTGCTTTGCATGCTGGCAGGGGATTTTGAACACAGCCGGGACATTCCGGTGCGGCCCAGAGTTTTATATGACAGGATTCACGAGAGAGTGGAGGGGGACGGCTACAGCCGGATGCTGGCTGTTTCGGGCGGTGGCACCATTCCCGATAAGGGGCTTTATGCCGTGCGGACGGAAGAGGGCGTCAAGGTGGGGGAGGCGGATGAAGAGTTCGTCTATGAAACCCGCCTGGGGGACCGTTTCCTTTTGGGGGCCTTTGGCTGGAAAGTGACGAAGATCGGCAGGGATACGGTGACGGTTACCCAGACTTCAGCGGAAGGAGCCAGAATTCCTTTTTGGAAGGGGGAGTTGAAGGGCAGGAGCCTGGAGACGGGAATTCTTTTCGGACAGATTCTTCATGAGCTGCAGGAGGCTTCGGAGCAGGGGCGGCTGGAAGAAGCTCTGGGAGAGCTTGGGCTGGACGAGGCAGCGTCACGGCTGGGGGCCGGGTATCTGTGCAGACAGATAGAGGCAACGGGTGGGCTGCCGGATCATAAAACCATTATTGCAGAGCATTTTCAGGATCAATCGGGAAACAGCCAGTTGATGATCCATTCCATCTTTGGCCGGCGCATTAACGGCCCTCTGGCGCTGCTGGCAGCAAGGGCTGCAGGGGAGGAAATGGATCAGGAGGCGGACAGCGTGGATGAAGAGGACGGTTTTTTGATTTATTCATACGGAGATAAGCCGCTGCCGGAGCGGCTGCTGGAGCGGCTGGATCCGGAGGCCGCCATGCCCCTGTTGTCCGCCATGCTTCCTGCAACCCCTGTTTTTAATATGGCATTCCGGTATAATTGCGGCAGGGCGCTGATGATGGGGGTGAAGGGAAACGGAAGGCATCCTCTGTGGATGCAGCGGCTCAGAAGCTCGGAGATGCTGAGCCGTGTGGTGAGTGAGCCGGATCATCCGCTGATCAGGGAAACCAGACAGGAGTGTATGGAGCAGCTCTGGGATGTGGAAGGAGTGCGGGATCTGCTGCGCAAAATTCGTTCGGGGGAAATTCTGGTGCGGGAGATTTATACGGAAACGCCTTCTCCCATGTCCCTGCCTCTGCAGTGGAGCCAGGAGGCGGCGGTGATGTATGACTATGCACCCACGCCCCGGACGATTCACAGGGCAGTGGAAGAAGCCCTGAAGAAGGAAGAAGCGCTGAGGAATGGAGATGCTTCCGGGAATGCGCAGGGTCTTTTGCAGCCGGGCGAAGCGGAGCTTAATCAGGTACAGACCAGAGAAAAGCTGCCGGCGGATAAGCGGCAGCTGCATTCCCTGTTAATGACAGAAGGGGACCTGACTGCCGGAGAGCTGGAGATTCCGGTGGAGTGGCTGGAAGAGCTGGCAGAGGAAGGGAGAGCCCTTTACCTGGAGCAGGGGCTGTGGATCGCTGCCGAGCAGCAGGAGGAATATGAAGCTTTGCTGGAGGCGGATCCGGGCGAAAGCAGCTGGGTGGAAAGGGCTGCGCCCATTATCCGCAGAATGCTGCGCTATCGGGGAGCTGCCACTGTCCGGGAGACCGCCTGCCGCTACGGACTTGCAGAGGAAGCAGCCTGCCGGGTACTGGAAGAGCTGTGCAGGCGGCAGGAGGCTGTTAGGCAGGAAGCAGCAGAGTCGGAGACGGCTGATTCCCGATATTATCACGCTGAATTATATAAGCGGGCCAGGACGCAAACCTTAAAAAACCGCAGGGATGAGATTGCCACCTGCCCGCCTGCCGCCTATGCCGCCCTTGTTTTTTCAAGGATCAGGCATTCGGCGCCTCCGGAGGAATGCGTGAGAATGGCAGCGGCCTCCTTTGCCGGCATGGAGCTGCCTGCCGGCATATGGGAAGAGATTCTGTTTCCGGCCAGGGTAAAAAATTACAGAGAGGCGCTTTTGGATGGATTTTTAGCTCAGGGAGAATATTTTTGGCAGATGAGCGAGGGTGGCAAGCTAAAGCTTTTCCCTGGAGAACAGATCGACTGGGACTGTGACCCGGAGGTGCCCTGGGAGCTTTTAACGGAAAAGGAAAGGCTGGTGGCGGAGGCGCTCTTAAAGCGGGGCGCCAGCTTTGCCCAGGCTTTAAGCGGTGTGCTTTCGGGAGCAGCCCCCGCGTATACACAGTATACGCAGGATACGCTGGATATATTGTTTTCCCTGATGGAAAAGGGAGTGGTGAGAGCGGACAGTTTTGTGCCCGTTCGCCAGTGGATGAACCGGGAGAAGATGAAAAATGCTCCGGCCAGACAGCGGGTGGGAGCCAGGGTAAAAGCACTGCAGGCCGGACGGTGGGATCTGGTGCGTCCGCTGCGCCCCTGCCCGCTGCAGGAGCAGATGGACCGCTGCTTTGACAGGTTTTTTATACTTTGCCGGGAGACGGCAGCGGCCTGTCAACTGTCCTGGCAGGAGGCGCTTGCACTTCTGCGGGTGCAGGAATATACAGGACAGGTAAGAAGGGGGTATTTTGTAAAAGGCCTTTCGGGGGCACAGTTTATCCGCCGCCAGGATTTTGAGAGTGTGACGGCTGCTCTTGGCCGTCCCGGTGGAATCGAAATGTTTTGGCTGAACGCGGCCGATCCGGGCCAGATTTACGGAAGGGTGCTTGCCCATGAGCCGGGCCGGGCCTTTGTCAATGTGCCGGGAACGGCAGTGTGCTTTTTGGCCGGTGAGGCGGTCGGGGTATTTGAGCGGCAGGGGAAAACGCTGAAGGTATTTGACCCTCAGAGCCTTGGTGCAGGCAGGATGGAAGAGGCATTGAAGCTCTTTGCTCAGGATTTTCGGGATAAGCGGATTTTTGCGGGCAAAAAGCGGATTGTGGTCAAGGAGTTTCCGGCCGAAGCGGAAGCGGCGCTGGAAAAGAGCGGTTTTATCCGGGAAATGCAGGATTATGTTTTGTACCGGTAGCAGGGAAACCAGGAAAGGAACGGAGATTATGGAAAAGGGGGCAATGGAAGGCAGTTTTAGACAGGCACTGTCTGATTTTACTTTTGAGGCTGCAAGCGGCGGGGCGATCCGCCATCTGGCGGATTTAGGGTTTACGGTAAAACAGATTGAAGAGCGGCTGGATTTCCCCACACCCCCTGCAAGGATCAGGGAGACGGTGTGGAAGCATCTGATAGATACGGGGGTGATCTGTCTGGAGGACCCCCGTTCCGCCTCATCCGGAACTTCCGGCGGACCGGGCGGCGTGAGGATAAATTATGTCCGGGAATATGACAGCTACGGCAGACCCAGCTTTCGGCGCGTGGCGGAGGCGGATAGCGGGCGGGAGGCAGAGGGAGAGTATCTGGTCTGCGAGTTTGGCAGCCTGCGGTATAAAGATCCGCAGAAATACAGCCAGATTCTTTCATTGCTGGATGCCGTGCAGGCGGAGTACATTGACGGGCTGCCCTGGCCGCCGGGCAGGGTCTGGCACAGGACGGATGATCGTATGCTGGAGATTTTCAGGCGTATTCGGGATGCAGGAGCGGAGCAGGGGGACAGTTTTAGAACATCTGAAGACATCTGAATCTTCCGGCCGAGAAATGAAATCTGATTGACAGTATAATGTTGACCGTTTACAATCATTTTAACGGGAATACTTGCTAGGGGTAAACTAATGTATCAGGTATTGAAATTTGTAAGTAAAATCGACAAAAAGTATTTTAACATTATCTTTCTGTGCTATATATTGATGTCTGTACTTCCCTATATCCAAATTCGTTTGGTGCAGAGTCTGATAGACCTTAACTATGTTGAATATAAGTTTCTGCCTTATGCTGTCATAACAGGTTTGGTTTTACAGCAGATTATTTTGGGAGTGACAAAAGGATTCATAAAGTATGTTTCCTTAAAATTTAAGTACAGGGCCAGTCTTGATTTAAATGAAAATTTTTACAGCAAGTGTGACAGATTACAATATAGTGCTTATGAAAATTCTACTATAGTTAAGAATATCAATATTATAAGAAACCATTATGAAAATATGTGCGAAAGCAGTATAGATGGATTTTTCAGTATACTCAGTACATCATTGACACTCATTTTAATTCTGGGAATTATTCAAAAAGCCGGATTCATTGTTTTATTAATAGCTATATTTACTTTAGTGCCGGTATGTATCTTATCCGTCAAATACAGCATGAAGGAAATGGAAGGCTGGGATCAGTCAGGTGAGCTGTGGGAAAAAGCCTGTTATTATTCCAATATAATAACAAATCGAGAGTATGCAAAAGAATCACATATTTTCCAGACGAACAATTTTATGCAGAAAAAATGGAAAGGGTCTTTTAATGAATATAATTCCAAAATCTTGAAGATGACAAGCAGCGTTCGATTAAAAAAAGCCTTTTTTGTTTTTGTTCAGTGCTTGGGCATTGGGGTAGTGATCAGCATCCTGTTACCATCTTTAAAAAATAAGCTGATTACGATTGGCTGTCTGGTGGGAACGGTAGAAGGACTTTATCAGCTGACGAAAAATATAGGATGGGATATGGCCGCAGCTATCTCAAACTGTACATATAGTAAAAAGGTATATGAAATATATCAAAGCGTTGTCGATGCCGGCGAGCAGCAATATGATCAGGATCATGTTAACTGGGAGGCGGCCTGTGAAGAAATAAGGCGCAATCCTGTTTTAGAAGTGAATGATGTCTGGTTCAGATATGACCCGGAAAAGGATTACATCTTAAAAGGAGTAACTTTTCGGATTGCTCCCGGAAAGAAGGTGCTCCTTGTCGGTGAAAACGGTTCCGGAAAAACGACACTGATCAAATTAATCCTTGGTTTTTATAAACCGGAGAAGGGTTATATCAAAATTGGCGGCTATGATACGGCAGAGATTCCGCCAGAAAACAGATATAAAATATTTTCGGCAGTATTTCAGGATTATGCCAGATTTGAGATCAGTTTAAGTGACAATCTGGAAATTGGCAGTCATGAAAAATATAACGAAAAAGAGCTGCTGGCTTTATTGGAAAAGGTGGACGGAACAAGTATTTTTAACACGATCAGCAGTATTGACGATACCTTGGGTAAAAAATACGAAGACGGTAAAGACTTATCAAACGGTCAATGGCAGAAAATCGCGCTGATTCGTGCAATCGCCAAGTAATACCATCTGTTGATCATGGATGAACCGACGGCTGCACAGGATCCGATTGCTGAGGTTGTTATTTACAGAAACCTGATCGAACAGATGATAGACAAAAGCGGACTGCTGATCACTCACAGACTGGGAGCGGCAAAGTACTGTGACAGTATTCTGGTTTTGAAAGAAGGAAAGATAAGTGAATCAGGAACACATACGGAACTGATCAATAATCGGCAGGATTACTGGGAAATGTATCATATTCAAAAGGAGTGGTACGATGAAAGTATTGATTAGGAATATTATATTTACCATTAGAAAATCCTTTATTCCATTTGCGGTGAATATTGTAACTCATAGTATGTATGGTATCCTGCCTGTCCTGGCGGCCTATTTGTGGAAGATTCTGATTGACTATATACAGAGATATATAGATGGCAGTGAAGTGGATACCGGTAAGGTACTTCTGTATATATTTGTATATTGCGCAAGCTACGGAGTGTCAGTAGCCCTGCCGGTTGCCTTTGAAGTCATAGATACTTTATTAAGAAATAGTATCAAAAGAGTGGCACAGACGCAAATACATAATAAAATGGATAAGATACCGTATCAGCAGTTTGAAGACACAAAAATAAACGATTATATCGTGAATTCATCTCAGACTATGGTAAACGGTATTTTCATGTATTTTTCTCTTAATGTTACTTACTTTATCAGCGATCTGATCAGCCTGATCAGTTCCATGATCCTGCTGTCTTCCTATGCGGCAGAATTACTGCTCGTATATCCGATCCTGATTTTACCTGTATTAGGATATGGCAGGGTAACGAAGCTCAATACACAGACTAAGCTTGATTTGACGCCGTTAAGAAGAAAGAAGAGTGGTTACGAAGAGTATGTCACAGATCTGCAATATGCAAAAGATACAAGAATACTTAACTGCGCAGACTACTTTTTAAAAAAAAGAAACGAAATATTGAACTCTTTAATAGAGAAAGAGTTAAAATCTGAAAAAAAGGTGATGCTGTTACAGCTTATCACATCCGCAGCAAGTGCGCTGGCATATGGGGCAGTGCTTGGAATGGGACTATTTTTAATGTATACAGGAAGAATAACTGTTGCCGAATATGCTTCCATGATTTCTCTGGTTGGAGTGGTAAACCATGTATTTAACAGGATATTGAATGAAATAAAAAATATCCCAGCTGAAAAGCTGGAAATAGAATCCGGATTTAAGCTTTTAGACATGAAAGAAGGAAACTATAGTGTGTCCGGTATGTCCGCAGACCATGAGTTATCTGCTGATCATGTCAGCTTCCGGTATCCGCTTAGTGACAAAGACATTTTGAGTGATATTAATCTGCATATCCATAACGGACAGATTGCAGCCTTTGTTGGCGAAAATGGTGCGGGAAAATCCACGCTTGCCAAGGTAATCCTTGGATTATACGAGCCGACCCAGGGAAAAGTCTGCTATGACCACAAAGACATCAGTGGGGGAGTAAGAGCGGAAGTATTTGCATTAAGCTCGGCGACCTTCGAAGACTATAACAAATATGCTCTTACTGTTGAAGAAAATATTGCCTTATCGGATGAAATCAATTCTGAAAATTTACAACAAGCAATGCAGCTGACAGGGGCAGATAAAATCATCCTTAAATTTGATGCCAAAGAAAAGGCTTTCTTAGGCAAGAAGTATGGTGGAGTTGATCTGTCAGGAGGCGAGTGGCAGAAGCTTGCACTTGCAAGAGGATATTACAAGAAAAGCAGGATTGTGATTCTCGACGAGCCGACGGCATCCTTAGATCCTATAGCCGAGTACAATATGTATCGGCAGTTTAAGGAAATATGTAAGGACAAAATCGGTATCATTATTACACACAGGCTGCCGACAGCATCTATAGCCGATTATATTTACTATATTAACAATGGTAAAATCACAGAAGAAGGTACTCATACCTCGTTAATTAATCAAAATGGAGAGTATGCAAAAATATATGCCCTGCAAAAGGAGTTGTTTGTATAGTTTCATGGCAGGCATTTCGTTTCGGGGGCAGATTCTGGCCGTCACCAGCTCATTTTTCAGACCCGTGCTTCAGAACTGCCCGCAAAAATCTGATTGACAGTATAAGCTTGATTGTGTACAATTATCTTAAGAAAAATCTAAGTGAAATCTAACGTCCTGTTCAGGACATGACCGGCTTGTCCGGCTCCGGCGAATCAGCCATGTTTCACATAGAAAAAATGAAAATGGCTGGAGCGCTTTGCTTAGTCGGAAAGGATAAGGAATGGTATGCCCAAAAGAACGAAAGATTATGATAATGTGTTTAAAACTTTGAAAATGAAGCACAGAAGGCTGTTTATTGCAGTCATTAATGATGCCTTTGGAAAGCATTATTCGAAAGAGGCTAATGTGGATGTGCTGTCTTCGGAGGGATATTTGTCGGAAGGCGGGACTGCCGCAGGGGACAGGAAAATTGAGGAATTGATTTCCGATTTTCTGCTCAGGATTGAAGGAGAGGTATATCTTTTGGAATGCCAGAGCTATGACGATGATTCCATGGCGATCCGGATTTCTGAGTATACATTTCTGGCTGCAAGGCAGCTTGCAGTCTGGGATATAGGGCGCGCGATTATTCCGCTGCCAAGATTTTTGGTAATATATATTAAAAGGACAGCCAGAACGCCGAAGACGACTAAGGTCTCCTTTGTGTTCCCTGACGGACAGACAGTGGATTACGAGTCGGATAATGTGATACTGGCGGACTTTACCAGAGAGGAAATTATCGAAAAGCGCCTTTTTGTGTATATTCCGTTTTACATTGCCAGATATGAAAAAGAAATTGCTTCGGGGAGCAGTGTCGGGCAGGCGGAACAGGATTTGGAATATTTTATGCAGGAAATGCTGCGGCTGCATGAGGCAGGGGAACTTTCAGACTATGAGCTGCTGGATCTTTGCGGCTTTGTAAACACGATCATTACGCATATTGCGGATGGAAATAAGAATGAAGAAAGGCTGGTGCAGGTTATGGGTGGAACAATTATGGAAACGGAATCGGAGAGACTGCTGCGTGAGGGAATGGAGAAAGGAATAAAGAAAGGAATAGAGAAAGGGATAAATCAGGGACAGGACCGTATATTGACATTAAACAATATTTTATTGTCCGAAAACCGCATAGAGGATTTGCGGCATGCCACGGAGGATGCGGATTATCGAAATCAGTTGTTTGAGAAATTTGGTATTTCGGAATCGAAGGCGGTGTATTCACAATGATTTTTAACTCAAAGCACCAAAGGCATATGCAGCCGGGGATTGCTCTTTTTCGTGTTTCAGCGTATAATAGATCATAGAAAGTACAAAGGGAATTTAATAAGCCATTAATATATTTTAGCAGAACTGGAGGTGAAGATATGGGAATCGGCAGTGTGAGAGCGCCGGAGAGTGCGGCAGTCAGACAGAGCAGGTCAGCTGGACAGGATACGGCGGCTCGGCAGGCAGACGTTGTCAGCAAGAATATTCAGAATGAGATTTCCGAAGTGCAGAGGCAGAAACAGGGGCTTTCCTCAAAGCAGGAAATGTCTGCCGAAGAGCGCTCCAAAGCAAAACAGGAGTTTCAGCAGGAATTAAGCAGTCTGAACACGCGTTTAAGACAGCGCCAGGCGGAGATCAGCAGGGAGCAGAAAAAAGAGGCGCGGTTAGAAGAGTTGTCCGCTACGGATGGGGATCTGAAAAAGAGCCGGGTCGAAGCAGAGGATGCCGGAAAGGCGGCAGCGGAAAAGACAGCAGCCGAAAAGATGCTGTCAGGCAGTCAGATCAGGGAAAAGCAGGACGCGGAAAAAAGTACGGACGCGAAGGGCGCGGAGGAAAAGGTGAATGAATCCGGATCTGTGCAGCGCAAAGCGGGAGCCGGCAGGGAGGAAGAGCTGAGTGACTTTGAAATTCCGCGGGATAAAATGCGGTCCATTGTGGCCGGGAGCTTTTCTAAGGAGCAGACAAACCGCAGAGATGCAGTCATTGCCAGGATGGAAGGGGGTATCGTGATCCTGAAGGGAGAGATCCGCCAGGACGAGATGCGCGGCGATGACGTGGAGAAAAAGAAGGCCGAGCTGAAAGCGCGGGAAGCAAAGGTGAGAAATGCGGTTAAGGAATTGCCGGTTGTGAGCATGCCTTCCCCAAAGGCGGACAGCAGTTGGAAAAATGTCGGCAGAATCAATGCCGGCCAGAGAAAAGCGGAGGCTGACAACGGCGTTTTGACCGGCATGGTCAAACAGAGCCCGGACGGGGTTGTCGTGATAACCTGAGGGCTGTAAACGCAGAACGAAAAAAGGGATACCTCCAAAGCAGACAAGGTAAGTGATTCGTGGCTGCTTTGGGGGTATTTTAATGAATGGAGGCAGCTATGGAGATACGGACCTATCTTAATTTCTTAAATATTGCGGAGAAGCTGAAATGTAATACCAGGCATTCCTATACCTCTTCCGGGCGTCAGGAGAGCGTAGCGGAGCACAGCTGGCGGCTGGCTCTGATGGCGTACCTGCTCAGGGATGAGTTTCCCGATGTCAACATGGATAAGGTGATCAGCATGTGCCTTTTTCATGACATGGGGGAGGCCGTTACCGGGGACATTCCCTGCTTTGAAAAGACGGAGCGGGACGAGAAGACAGAGGATAATGCAGTGAAAAGGCTGCTGGCGGAGCTTCCCGGACCCTGCGGGCAGGAGGCAGAGCGGCTGTTTGCAGAAATGGGGGAGCTGCAGACGAAGGAGGCTAAGCTGTATAAGGCGCTGGACAAGCTGGAGGCCTTGATCCAGCATAACGAGGCGGATATTTCCACCTGGATTCCGCTGGAATATGAGCTGCAGATGACTTATGGGACGAAAGAGTGCGATTTCTCTGAATATCTGAAAAAGCTGCGGGATGTGGTGCGTGAGGATTCCAGAGATAAGATAAAAAGGGCTTCCGAAAAAGCCGGAGATTAACCCTGCGAAAAGGCAGGAGCGGACTTCGCCGGCCGGAACGTCTGGCAAATGAGGGAGGAGCAGGATGGGAGCAGAAATGACGAGGATTGAGAGAACGGAGGCTTTTCTGCGGGAGAGTTTTGAGAAAAGCCGTTGGATGAAGGAAAATCCGCTGGATAAGGATTATCGGCTGGAGCATTCCCTGCGGGTGGCAAACGCGGCCAGGCTGATTGCCGAGGGCGAAGGCATGGACGTGGAGGGGCTGGTGATCGCGGGGCTGCTCCATGATATTTCCTACAGCGAGGACTGGGGAGGCCGGGAGGAATGGTGGAATCACGGCAGGCGTTCCGCGCAGATTGCAAGACCTTTTTTGGAAGGTCTTGGCATGGAAGAGGCGCGTATTCAGGAAATCTGCTATGGAATTGCCATACATGTGGATGGAAAGGCGGATTTTCCGGGAGAAGCCACGGCCTTTGCCCGGAGCGTGAGTGAGGCGGACGATGTGGACCGCTATGACGTATATCGCATATATGAGGGCATGCAGTTCGACAAATTCAGTGAGAAGAGCCTGGAGGAAAAGGAAGCCTGGCTTGCGGAAAAGGTAAAATGGACAGAAGCACGGCTGGCGGACGGAGCGGCTACAAAAACTGCCAGGCGGCTGCTGGCGGAACGGCTGAATTATCAGAGGGATTTTTACCTCAGGCTTTCGCTGCAGCTGGGGAAGAGCAGGCTGTGAACGTTTACTCAAAATGTCAAGTATTCCGGAAACATCTCTGTTATAATTTTGGTACGGTACCGAAGAACGCAGGCGAGTAAACTCGCCTTAACCAGCGTTCTTCATGGAACTTTAGTCCCATGGGATTGGTTTGTGTCGAGAAAGTCGGCACTGCCGCCTTGGCGGCATGTTTGAAAGTGTGTGCGTTCTAAACGCAGGCAGGGGGCATGGTCACGGAATGCAGAATATTGAGCTGTTGATGGCGTCGCTGGAATATATTGAAGGCCATCTGCGGGATGACATTAAAACAGAGGAAGTAGCAGCAGCCTGTTTTTGCTCAAAATCCACTCTGGAAAAAATGTTTCGTTGTGTGAATAATATTTCAGTCCATGACTATATCATGCGGCGGAGGATGATGCTGGCGGCCAGGGAACTGTCGGACGGAAAAAATACGTCCATACTGAAGGTTGCCCTGAAATACGGCTATAGTACACACGAATCTTTTGCACGTGCATTTGAACAGATCTGGAACTGTAAACCCTCAGAATTTCGCAGGGCAAATTTTTGCAGGGCGAAATACACTGAGCTGTTTCCGAGGTTTATTGCACCTCCGGAGAATGGAGACGAATATATGATGCAGAGAAGACATGTGGACATCAGTGAGTTGTACGATTTATTTCAGGAGAGGAAGGACTGTCTGTTTATATGCAGCGACATTAAGTATATGATACGGATTAACGACATCTCCAGAAAAGCAGGGGATTTGGCAATATTGGAGCAGATGCGCCGGCTGACAGCGGTATCCGGTGAAGAGGATGTGGTGTTCCGCATCGGCGGAGATGAGTTTTGTATTTTGACTGCCAGCAGTGACAGGGCTTATGCAGAGCAGGTGGCGGAAAAGATCAGAGCCATGAACGGTAAAACCTTTGAATACGAGGGAACGCAGGTCCCGCTGTCCCTGTATGCGGCGGTAGCTGACGTGAAGAGCGGTGCCCGCTATGAAGAGCTGTTCGTGGGCCTGCACAACGCCATCAAGGAATGTAAACCCTTTCAGGAAGAAGCCTTCAAATAATAGTGCAGATAAGTTTAAAAAGGGTTAAGTTTTCCAAATATTTCTCCGAAATATATGTCAGAGAGTATAAGTCTCAAAGTAAACGGATTTACCGGCGTTTCTTAAAACACTGAAAATGCTATGGAGGGCAGAAAAATGGAGAAGATTGGAAGCTACGGCGCATATCAGAGCAGCGTCTACGAGAAGAACAGAACTGCTGCAGGCAGTACCAGAACGACAGAGACAAAAAACACGGCGGCTGCTAAAAACAGCAGCAAGGTGGAATTGAGCAGCGGCGCGAAAAAGCTGTTGAAGGAGCTGCATAATACTTACGGCAACACGGATTTTATGGTTGCCAACTATGAGACCGAGGAAGAGGCTGCGGCATATCTTGCCAGGGGAACCGGTGATTACAGTGTGCTGCTGACTCCCGAAGAGCTGGAGAAGATGGCGGCTGATGAGGATTATAAAAAGAAGAACCTCAAGACTCTGGATGACGCAGTTGCAAAGCTGGACGATATGAAGAATCAGCTGGGAGACAAAGGCGAGGATGTGAAGCGTGTCGGTCTGACAATCGGAGATGACGGCAAGGTTTCCTATTTTGCCGAGCTGGAGAAGAGCAGCGAGAAACAGCGTGAGCGTATCGAGAAGCAGCGTGCCACAAAGAAGGAAGAAGCGGCAAAGGCAGAAAAGGAGAAGGCGCAGGAGCGTCTTACGGACGGCAGCTTTATGAAGGACGGCGTAAAGCGCACGACAGTATTTGCAGATTCCGTGAAGGAGCTGAAGGATAAGATCAATCAGGTGGACTGGAATGCCATCCGGGAGGACGGAACCGGTACCACGGGCAACCGTTTTGATTTCACGGTGTAAGTTTATCATGGAAGATGCTTTGTAATTTCTGTTTTCAATTTCTGTAATGAGATTTTGAAGAAGTAAATAAAGTAAATCAGGATGCGGGCGGCATAATGCACAATATGCCGCCTGTTTCCTATACACATTTTTTACAAAATTTTTTGATAATTCTAAAATTGACTGACATTTTTGGGTTAAATCTGTTAAAATAAGGATATAACAATAGTACAGGTAAATTTCGGGAAAGGAGGCGTCCTGTGTTTGAGGTAGGCGAGTATGTGGTATGCGGCAGCAAAGGGGTCTGCGTAGTGGAGAAAATTACCACTTTGGACATTGCAGGAGTGGATAAGGAGCGGAAATACTATATTTTGAAACCAAAGTATCAGAAAGGAAGCACGGTATATGTACCGGTGGATTCACCGAAGGACTCCCTGCGGCGCGTGATCGGGCGGGAAGAGGCCCAGAGACTGGTAGACGGAATGCCGGATGTTCCACTGTTGATTATTACAAGTGAAAAATTGTCGGAACAGATTTACAAGGAGTGCTTAAGGAGCGGAAGCTGTAAGGAATGGGCCAGGATCATCAGGACCATCTGGCTGCGGAAGCAGGAACGTCAACAGGCCGGCCGGAAGGTTACCGCGGTGGACGCCAGATATTTTCAGATGGCTGAGGATAGTCTGTACGGAGAGCTGGCAGTGGCGCTTAATTTAAGCCGTGATGAGGTAGAAGATTATATTGCAAAAAAGGCTTTACATTCCGAAAAAAAAGTACTATGATTAGGTATCATAAGCTCCGGCAGAAAGATAGATTATGAAAACCTTAACTTCATACAAGGAAAGCGATGAAGAGAACAGTAGGATGCAGAAAGGCAGCAGAGAGAGCCGTCCGCCCTGGTGAAAGAAGGCGGTGCTGAAAGCGGCTTGGCGGGACGGCATCCGAATACCGTCTCCGAGCGGCCTTAATATGGCACGGCGGCTCCCGTTATGAGCAAATGAAGGTGGCAGGGCGTTTCATTAATTAATAAGACCGTATTTTGAAATGCTTTGCAACAAGGGTGGAACCGCGTTCGAGAAAAGATACGTCCCTTGCAATAGAAATATTGCAGGGGATTTTTGACGTATGTAAATGTGTGATTATGAAAGGAGGCTCTCAGAATGAGAACAAAAATGAAGGAAAAATGGGAAATGCTGCAGGAAAAATGGTTTGAGGGGGATATAACCCTGCCCAAGGTAACGCTGTGGCTGGCGTGTACCGTATGCCTGTTTGCAGGTATCGTGTACGGGCTTAAGAAAGCTCCCTGGA
Organism: uncultured Acetatifactor sp.; assembly: GCA_910586485.1. Lineage (GTDB taxonomy): Bacteria > Bacillota > Clostridia > Lachnospirales > Lachnospiraceae > Acetatifactor. Next base: position 62,642 of record CAJUIA010000005.1, on the reverse strand, counting down.
CCCATGGAGTGACGATCGCCAGCAATAACGGTAATAATAACGGCAACAACAGCGGCAATGGCCTTAACGACGGCACTGATGAAGAAAAGACGCAGGAAGAGGAAGAACAGGAAGAAGAAAGGGGTATTCATTCATGAAAATTACATTGAAGGACGGCTCCGTGAAGGAGTACGCGGAAGCAAAAAGCGTTTATGATATTGCGCTGGACATCAGCGAGGGACTTGCAAGAGCGGCCTGCTGTGCCTTAATTGACGGGGAGGTCGTGGATTTAAGGACGGTGGTGGATCGGGACTATGAGCTGCAAATCCTCACGGCTGCCGATGAAGAAGGACTGGCGGCCCTGCGGCATACCGCATCCCATGTGCTGGCGGAGGCGGTGAAGAATCTGTTCCCCGATGTAAAGCTGACCATCGGACCCAGTATTGACACGGGCTTTTACTATGATTTTGACCATGCGCCTTTTTCCAGAGAAGATCTGGACGCTCTGGAGGCGGAGATGAAAAGGATTATTAAACAGGGGGCCAGGCTGGAGAAGTTCACCCTGCCCAGAGAGGAAGCAATTCGCCTGATGGAGGAAAAGGGAGAGCCCTACAAGGTGGAGCTGATCCGTGATCTGCCGGAGAATGAGGAAATCTCTTTCTACCGTCAGGGGGATTTTGTGGACCTTTGTGCAGGCCCGCATCTTATGAATACGAAAGGGGTTAAGGCGTTTAAGCTGACTTCCTCATCTATGTCCTACTGGCGGGGGGATTCCAACAAGGCAAGGCTGCAGCGTATTTACGGCACGGCTTTTTCCAAAAAGGAAGAGCTGGAGAAATATCTGGCATACTGGGAAAATGTGAAAAACAGAGATCATAATAAGCTGGGCCGGGAGATGGAGCTGTTTACCACAGTGGATGTGATTGGGCAGGGGCTGCCCCTGCTGATGCCCAAGGGTGCAAAGATCATCCAGACCCTGCAGAGATGGATTGAGGATCTGGAGGATAACGAATGGGGCTATATGCGCACCAAGACTCCCCTGATGGCCAAAAGCGATCTGTATAAGATTTCCGGTCATTGGGATCATTATAAGGAAGGAATGTTTGTTTTTGGGGATGAGGAAAAGGATAAGGAGGTATATGCACTCCGCCCTATGACCTGTCCCTTCCAGTACTATGTATATAAGGCAAGTCAGAAATCCTACAGAGATCTGCCCTGCCGCTACAGCGAGACCTCTACGCTGTTTCGCAACGAGGATTCCGGAGAGATGCACGGTCTGACCAGGGTGCGCCAGTTTACCATTTCCGAGGGGCACCTGATTGTAAGGCCGGATCAGATGGTAGAGGAATTCAAAAACTGCCTGGCGCTGGCAAAATACTGCCTGGAGACTCTGGGAGTCAACGAGGATGTGACCTATCACCTGTCCAAATGGGATCCGGAGAACAGGGAAAAATATATTGGCGAGCCAGAGGTTTGGGAAGAGACACAGGATCATATCCGCAGGATCCTGCAGGAGCTGCAGATTCCTTTTAAGGAGGATGTGGGCGAGGCGGCCTTTTACGGTCCCAAGGTAGACATCAACGCCAAAAATGTTTACGGCAAGGAGGATACCATGATTACCGTTCAGTGGGATGCTTTGCTGGCGGAGCAGTTTGACATGTACTTTATTGATCAAAACGGAGATAAGGTGCGTCCCTACATCATTCACCGGACCTCCATGGGCTGCTATGAGAGGACGCTTGCCTGGCTGACGGAAAAATATGAGGGTAAGTTCCCTACCTGGCTTTGCCCCGAACAGGTCCGTATCCTGCCCATCTCCGAGAAGTTTTCCGATTATGCGGCAAAGGTGGCCGCGGATTTAAAAAAGAGCGGTGTGCTTGTGACCGTAGATGAGCGTTCGGAAAAGATCGGCTACAAGATCAGGGAGGCCCGGCTGGATAAGATTCCTTATATGCTGGTGGTTGGACAGAAGGAAGCCGATGAGGGAGTTGTGTCTGTGAGAAGCCGTTTCCTGGGAGACGAGGGGCAGAAATCCTTAAAAGAGTTTACGGAGCAGATCTGCGAGGAAATCCGCACAAAAAGGATCCGCAAAGAGACGGTGCAGGAAGAAATTCAGCAGCAGTCATGATTACGAAATTAAACAAATAGCACAACAAGCCGTATATTTCCTTCGGAGAAGGTGAATACTTTTTTTAGCTAAGAAAGGAGGAAATTATGGCGGATTTAAAATGTTCTGTGGAAAATTGTACCTACAATGAACAGCATCTGTGCAGCAAAGGGGATATTATGGTGGGCGGAAAGCACGCCGACTGCTGTGACGGCACCTGCTGTGAAAGCTTTTCCGAAAAAAGGGAGGGAAGGGATTCCTTTAAGAATTCCACCTGCCACCCCACAAAGACGATCAGCATCGACTGTGAAGCAACGCGCTGCGTCTACAATTCCAATTATAAGTGTACTGCGGGACACGTGGACATTAAGGGATGCGGAGCCTGCGACTGTCGGGAAACGGCATGTGCAACCTTTGAAGAAAAGTAAAAAAGCCCCTGATAATCAAGCGAAAAGAGCCGGACGTTCTGGTAAAAGGAATGTCCGGCTCGCGTTATTTTCAGGCAAATGAGAATATGTCAAATATATGGTAGGATTATTCATTGTACTGCAAATGGAAATAGGATATAGTAAGCTTACACGGCAGAGTTTTTCCGAAAGCTGCTGGGAGACATTCCCGTATGCTTCCGGAATTGCCGGCAGAAATGCTCCAGATTCTGGTAACCGCACTGCCCGCATATCTCTACAATGCTGTGATCTGTATAAATAAGCAGATCCTTGGCTTTTCGGATCCGGCTGGCAATCACGTCGTCCATGCAGGACAGTCCGAATTTCTGTTTGTAGAGCAGGTGCAGGTGGCCTGTACTCATGTGCAGGCTTTCGGCCATTTTGGCTACGCTCCAATCCAGCTGCGGATCATTAATGATCTGTCTGCGGAGCGTCAGAAGCTCGTGATCATGGGGAGAAGGCGCGGGATGCTTAATATCGTTCTGAAGCTTTGAAAAGAGTATCTGCAGGAGCCGGGAAATAATCTGACTGCTTTCGTTGTCCATGGAGCTGCAATCGGACGGATTACCGCAGCCAGGCAGCATATCCGTACCGGAACAGCGGGAAGAACGGAAGATTTCCAGCCATTGTGCGGTTTCCCAGGTGAGCAGCTGAATCAGGCTATGGCAGTACGCCGGATCCGATACCGGGAACGGGCGGCCCGTAAGAGAAAAATTGCGGACAAAGGGTTCGTCTGATGCAAAGCGTATGAAGTCGTTTTCGTAAGTTTCCGCGTCGGCAGCGTACCAGATTTTTTGCTGAGGCGGATAGAGGATGGCCTGGTGGGCGGGATACGCCGTGATCTGATCATCCATCCGGAAACGCGCGGGGGTGCTTGTTATCAACAAAAGATAACACTCATAGCCTTCCGGAACTTCGAATACAAAATCGGCGGGATGCACTGCGGAATATCCTGCAAAATAAATGTGATTCATAATTTACCTCCATCGTATTTTATTTATTTTATCAGAATTGTCAGAGTATTTCAACTGCTTGAGCTGGAATTCTGACATGTGTTTGCGTTGCCGGGACGGTGGGCGGAAATGATCGGCTTTTGGCTATGATGACGAATAAAGGCTGATTTTTTTGTGCAAATTTTACCTCTCACCTTCGGTTCGAGGCATTCAGAGAATTCATCAAAAAAAAGTTGACAAAAATGCGGGGGGGGGTTATACTTAATTATGTTAATTTTTCAGAAACGACTGCCCGGGAACTTTCGGGGAATAAGCAGACGTAAAAAAGGAGTCTGAAATTATGAAAAACTCTGGTAAGAAAGTAATAGCAGCAGTGGTAATTGTGGCGGCGGTAGTTGTGATGGCTGTTCTTATGTCGCTGCGGGACGTGGAGGATTTTCACGACAAGTATGCGGGTGTGGATCTTAATGCCGACGTGGAAGGGATGGAAAGAGAAGGAAGCTATTCCGGGTATCTGAATGCCCATAAGGATGCGCCGTATTCTACAACCGGTGTCGAAGTAGATCTCTTTGATTATAAGGCTTCCGGCGACGGGCAGGTGGAGAAGGTTACCCAGTATGAGGGAGAGGCTGAGGCTCTTTATACCGGAACCGGTTCTTATGTGAGCTGGGAGGTGGATGTGCCGGAAACCGGCTATTACAATGTATATATGGAGTATCTGATTCCTCAGTCCAGAGGGGTGGCTGCGGAAAGAGTGATTTACATAAACGGTGAAATTCCTTTTGAGGATGCGAGAAACGTTTCCTTTACCAGGATCTGGACCAACGGCGGCGAGGTCAGGGTGGATAATCAGGGCAATCAGATCCGCCCCACCCAGGTGGAGGTATATGACTGGCAGCATTCCTATTTCAGGGATGACAGAGGCTATATTACGGAGCCGTATCTTTTTTATTTGGAGAAGGGCATCAACGAAATCAGCCTGGAAGCCGAGAACGAGCCCATGGTTTTAAGGAAGCTGGTAGTCAGCGAGGTTCAGCAGATGTTGTCCTATGACGAATACATAAAGGCTCAGCCGGAGGTTACTTCTTCTGAGGCAGCCAGAAATTACGTACAGCTGATCGAAGGCGAGGATTCCACACTGCGTTCCGAGTCCTCCCTGTATGCAAAATATGACAGGTCTTCCCCGACGACTCAGCCGAACAGCGTGACAAAGACGGTGCTTAATTATGTGGGCGGCGAGGCGTGGAGAAGCGCAGGACAGTGGATCGAATGGGAATTCGAGGTGCCGGAGGACGGCTATTATAACATTACGTTTAAGGGCCGCCAGAATTATGCAAGAGGCAGCGTTTCCAACAGAATCGTATATATAGACGGGGAGGTCCCCTTTGCGGAGCTGCAGGCTGTTTCCTTCGAATACAGCAACGATTGGAGCTACAGGAAGCTGGCTGATGAGGAGGGCACGCCTTTTCGGTTTTACCTGACTGCCGGAAAGCATACGATCCGCATGGAGGCGGCGCTGGGAGGTCTGGGTGCCATCCTGGAGAATCTGGAGGATTCTACCTTCCGCTTAAATCAAATTTACAGAAAGGTCCTTGTCTATACCGGAGCGACGCCGGACCGATACCGGGATTATCAGATTGAAAAAAATTACCCTGAGATCATGGAGGCCATGGATCTGGAGTCAAAGCGTCTCTTTAAGATCGTTGATGACATGGTGGCATACAGCGGACAGAAGGCTGACCAGATTGCAACGGCGCAGACGGTCGCGCAGCAGCTGGAGCGCTTCTGCGAAAAGCCGAATAAAATCACGGCGGAGTTTACCACCTTTAAGGACAATATCACGGCTGTAGGTACGGCAACCTTAAACATGAGCGAAACGAAGCTGGATATTGATTATCTGGTGGTCAGCGGCGTGGACGCTGAGGTGAAGCAGCAAAAGTCCAACGGCTTCATGCAGCTGTGGCATGAGCTGAAGTCCTTTGCGGCATCCTTTGTGGTGGATTACAACGCCGTGGGTGATGTGTATGAGGCAGGCGGCGAGGAAGAGGTGGTTAAGGTCTGGATCCTTACCGGCAGAGACCAGGGCACCATCTTAAAGTCCCTGGTAGACGAATCCTTTACGCCCAATACTGGCATTAAGGTAAACGTGGAAATCGTGGCTGCAGACGCACTGTTGAATGCGGTCATTGCCGGGAGAGGGCCAAACGTGGTGCTTTCCGTGGGGGCGGATCAGCCGGTAAATTATGCGCTTCGTAATGCGGCTGAGGATCTTACCCAGTTTGAAGGCTGGGAGGAAGTGCTTTCCCACTATACGGCAAGCTCCTATGAACAGTATTCGCTGGATGGAAAGGTTTACGGCCTGCCAGAGACGCAGACCTTTAACGTTATGTTTTACCGCAAGGATGTTTTGGATGAGCTGGGGCTGGAGGTGCCCCAGACCTGGCAGGAGCTGGAGGAAATGCTGCCGACGATTCAGGGCAACAATCTTTCCATCGGCATTCCCACGGCTACCGGCTCCAGCGGCGCCGCTGCGGCTACTACAGCCATTGCTTCCAATGCTCCTGATCTGTCTATGTACTTTGCCCTGCTTTTCCAGAACGGCGGTGATTTGTACAACATGTCCGGGACCAGGACCACGGTGGACGCGGAGGCGGGCGTACAGGCCTTTGACGATTACGTGAAATATTTTAACGATTACGGACTGCCGCAGATTTATGATTTTGTAAGCCGTTTCCGTTCCGGAGAGATGCCCATAGGCGTGCAGGCATACTCCGTTTACAACACGCTGATGGTGTCTGCGCCTGAGATCAGGGGCCTTTGGGACTTTACGCTGATTCCGGGAACGGAGCGGATGGATGAAAACGGAAATACTTACATAGACCGCTCCGATTTCATTACCGGCAGCGCTACCATGATGATTGCTTCGGATAACGAAAGCATCAAGCAGAAATCCTGGGAGTTCATGAAATGGTGGGCGGACGCGGATACGCAGGTGCGTTTCGGACGCGAGATCGAGGCTCTGCTGGGATCCTCTGCAAGGTATAACACGGCAAACAAGGATGCGTTTGTCCAGCTGTCCTGGAGCGCCGACGACATTGAGGTATTAAGCGAGCAGTGGGAGCAGACGGTGGGCATCAGAGAGGTGCCGGGCGGTTATTATACGGGACGCCACATTGCCAATGCCATCCGCAAGGTTTTGAACGAAAAGACCGACACCAGGAATACCATTATTGATTACTCCATCAAAATCAACGACGAGATCGACAAGAAGCGGACAGAGTTTGGTATGTCGGTGGAAGAATAGGGGAGTGTGAGATGAAAGAATATTTTAAAAAGTATTTTATCCTGCGCAGGCATAACATGCAGGTGGCTTTGAAAAAAGCAAAGAGAAGTAAAATGTGTTACGCTTTTCTGGCGCCTTACGCTATTTTGTTTACCCTGTTCTTCATTGCGCCGGTAGTGATCTCCGTTTTCTTCAGCTTTACCTATTATAATATTCTGGAGCCTCCCAGATTTATCGGACTTCAGAATTATATCAGCCTGATCCTGGAGGATGACATTTTTCTCCAGGCCGTCAAGAACACTTTTATGATTGCCATTATTACGGGCCCGCTGGGTTATGTCATGTCTTTCCTGTTCGCCTGGCTGATCAATGAACTGCCCAGATGGGTGCGAAGCGTGGCGGTGGTCATCTTCTATGCGCCGTCCATAGCGGGTAACTGTTTCGTGATTTTCTCCGTGTTCTTCAGGGGAGACGCTTACGGGTATGTAAACTCTTTCCTGATGGAGCTGGGAGTGATTGATGCTCCCGTGCTTTGGCTGATTAATCCCAAGTACATGCTGCCTGTCTGTATGCTGGTTATTCTGTGGATGAGCCTGGGAACCGGATTCCTTTCCTTCGTGGCAGGCCTTCAGGGCGTGGACAGATCCCAGTTTGAGGCCGGATACATGGACGGCATTAAGAACCGCTGGCAGGAGCTTTGGTACATAACCCTTCCTAACATGAAACCCATGCTGATGTTTGGTGCCATCATGGCAATTACGCAGGCCTTCGGCGTCTGCGATGTTACCATGGCGCTGTGCGGATACCCCAGTACGGATTATGCGGCCAGAACCATTGTCACCCACCTGTTTGACTACGGCTTTACCAGATTTGAAATGGGTTACGCCTGTGCCATAGCAACGATTTTGTTCTTAATGATGTATCTTTGTAACAAAGCAATTCAAAGTCTGTTGAGAAGAGTAGGGACCTGATATGAGCAGAAAGAAAAAAGAAAAAGAAGTTGTCGTCGAAAAGGCATACCACAAAAAGTTGATCAAGCGGAGAAAACCCAACCGTTCCATTATCGGGGATGTGGCGCTGTATGTTTTTCTGGCGCTGGTAGCCTTTATCATGTTCTTTCCTATTATATTTGCAGTGTCAAACGCCCTGAAGCCGCTGGATGAGCTGTTCCGTTTCCCGCCTAAGATACTGGCCCAGAATCCCACGCTGGATAACTTTTCAGACCTGTTTATCACTATGGGCAAGTCCTGGGTCACCTTTTCCAGATACCTGTTTAACACGGTATTTATTACGGCAGTAGGTACGGCGGGGCATCTGATCATTGCCTCCATGGCAGCCTTCGTGCTTGCAAAGTATGAGTTTCCGGGAGGGCAGGCATTTTTCAAGCTGGTTACCATTGCCATGATGTTTACGGGATATGTTACGGCAATTCCCAACTACCTGATTATCAATAAGCTTGGCTGGGTGGATACTTATTGGGCAATCATCATTCCCGCCTTTGCTTCTCCCATGGGTCTGTTCCTGATGAAGCAGTTTATGGAGGGCCTGCCCATGTCTCTGATTGAGGCGGCAAAGATCGACGGTGCCAGCGAGTGGAGAGTATTCCGGGGGATTGTGATGCCGAATGTAAAGCCGGCCTGGATGACGTTAATTATCTTTTCCGTGCAGGGACTCTGGAACAATAAGGCATCCACCTTTATCTATTCCGAAGCAAAGAAGACGCTTGTGTTTGCAATGCAGCAGATTCAGGGCGGCGGTATTGCCAGAACAGGGCAGGGAGCAGCCGTGCTGGTGGTGCTGATGGCGGTGCCTATTGCGATATTTATCTTTTCCGAAAGCCAGATTCTGGAGACGATGGCCAGCTCCGGTCTGAAAGATTAAAGGGAACGAGGTGGCATATGAAAAGGATGATAAAAAGAATCGGTGCGTTAGCGCTGGGCGCTGTAATCATTAGCGGTTCATCCATGGTGGTCTGCGCGGAAGAAAACTATACCTACAATTATGACTGGTGGGGGGATGTGCAGGGCTCTCCGGATTTTTACACGGTAACCGGTGCGTATACTTCGGTGGAGCTGGGACTGGATAAAAATCTTTCCTCGCCTCGGGGACTGTTTGCGGCAGGCAATCTGATTTATCTGTGCGACACGGGAAATAACCGTATTATAGAGCTGGAAAAGGTTTCGGAGAGCGAGCTTGAGGTCGTGCGGATCATTGATGAATTCAAGGGAGACGTGGAGAATACCGGTTTTTCTGGGCCTACGGACATTGCGGTGTCCGAGGAAGGTGATTTTTACATTGCGGACAAGGGAAATGCCCGGATTTTAAAGCTGGATAAGGACCTGAATTATCTGATGCAGTTTGATAAACCGGTGGATTCCACCCTGGACCCGGCAGCAATTTTTCAGCCCAGCAAGATTGCCATTGATACGGCGGGCCGTGTGTACTGTGTCGCGTCCGGTATCAACAAGGGATTGATTAAATATGAGAATAACGGAGAGTTTTCCGGCTTTGTGGGAGCTACCAAGGTAAGGTTTAACTGGACGGATTATATCTGGAAAAGGTTTGCAACCCAGGCTCAGCGTGACAGGATGGAGTCCTTTGTGCCCACGGAGTACGATAATCTTTATATGGATTATGAGGGCTTTATCTTTGTGGTAGAGGGAGATCAAGAGGCTGAGGATCTGAAAGCAAATACGGATTCCGCCGTGCGCAGGCTTAACCTTCTGGGAAATGATATTCTGGTGCGAAATGGGGACTGGGTCGTCTACGGCGACCTGTACATGGGCTCCGGCGGCGGTTATGAAGGTCCGTCCAGCTTTAAGGATGTGACGGCGCTTGATAATGACGTTTACATCTGCATGGATGATAACAGGGGGCGGCTTTTCGGCTATGACGAACAGGGAAGAATGCTGTTTGCCTGCGGCGGAAACGGCAACATGGACGGATATTTTAAAAAGCCGGCCGCACTGGAGCATATAGGGACCGACCTGATTGTGCTGGATTCTATGGATTGCAGTCTGACGCTGTTTACCCCTACCGAATTTGGAAATCTGGTGTATCAGGCCATGGAACAGTTTGACGCCGGCGAGTATGATGCCTCCGAGGCATCCTGGCGCAGAGCCATGGAATTAAACGGCAATTATGATCTGGCTTATATCGGCATCGGCCGGGCGCTGCTCAGCCAGGAGAGGTATGAAGAAGCCCTGGATTATTTTGAAATCAAATATGATGCGGATAATTATTCCAAGGCTTACAAGCAGTATCGGAAGGAGTGGGTGGAAGAGCATATCGGGGGTATTATTGCGGTGATTCTGGCGCTGTTTCTGATTCCCATGTCCATCGGCAAGGTAAAGGCAATCAAGCATGAGATCGACGTCGCTGATATTTTCAGACGCTAGAATAAGGGAGGCAGAGTATGGACGCTTCAGTTAAAAAAGTAAAGTTTCAAAAGTATTTGAGTTCCTTGAAATTTGCGCTGTACTGTATCAGCCATCCCCTGGACGGCTTCTGGGATCTGACCCATGAGAAAAGAGGGACCTATGCAGCGGCAAATACAATTTTAGCGCTGACGCTGATCGTCAGAGTAATGAAACTGCGGTATACCAGCTTTATCTTTATGAAGGTTTACTGGGAGGAGCTTAATATTTTCCTTTATATTGCCAGCATTTTATTCCCGCTTTTGATGTTTGTAGTTGGGAATTGGGCGCTGACCACCCTTTTTGACGGTAAGGGCCGGCTGGGGCAGGTGTACATGGCAAGCTGTTACTGTCTTACGCCGTATCCTCTTCTGCAGTTTCCACTGATGATTTTCAGCAACTTTGTGACGGTGGAGGAGAAGGAGTTTTATATGGTGATCGGCGGGTTGTCCATCATCTGGTGCGGCTTGCTCTTTATCGCTGCCATGGGGCAGATTCATGAGTATTCTGCAGGAAAAAACATTTTATTTATGGTGGCGACCCTGTTTGCAATGCTTGTCATTATTTTTATCCTCATGCTGTTCTTCAGTATGATCCTGCAGGGAGTTTCTTATTTTATATCTCTGGGGAAGGAACTGCTGTTTCGATTATAATAAAGTGTCGGTATAAACGAAAAGGATGGAATCATCATGAAGAAAGAAAAATCAGTAAAACAATCCGAGAGGAAAGCAGCGGTAATCAAATGGCTTAAGAGCCTGATCCTGCCTGTCGTTCTCTGTGCCATCATCGCGGCCGGCATCATCGTGGTCATAAACTATCAGGGAACGGAGGAAAAGGAAGAGAGTATCCGTGTCCGCGGCTATGACGGCGGCAAGGAGCCGATCATTTTGGAAAATGAAAGCCTGAAGCTGGTTATGGATCCGAGTACCACACAGTTCTCCCTGGAGGTAAAAAGTACGGGAAAGGTATGGTATTCCAATCCTGAGGATGCGGATGCCGATGCTCTTGCGCTTGCGCTGGAGAAAACAAACCTGAAATCCACCCTCTTCATGTCTTACTGTATAACCGGAGGCATGGAGGTTAAATTTAACAGCTGGCAGCAGAGTATTGTCAACGGACTGTATGAGCTGGAGACAGGCGAGGATTATATTCGGGTCATGTATTCGCTGGGCAATCTGGAGAGAGAATATGTGGTTCCTCCTGTGAGCCTGGCAGAGAATATGGAAAAATGGTTTGACGCCATGTCCAACGAGAACAGAAGCCTTGTAAAAAAGTATTATAAAAAGTATGACATCAATGATCTTGGCAAGAAGGATAACAGGGAAGAGCTGCTTGAGAGCTATCCCGTGCTGGAGACGGAGCCCATCTATGTGATGCGTGATAATGTCAGCGGTGCCATGAAGACAAAGATGGAGCAGGTGTTCGAGGAACTGGGCTATACGATGGAGGATTATGATGCCGATAAGGCGTTGAATCAGAAGGAATCTTCTACCGACAAGCCGGTATTTAACGTGGATGTGATCTACCGCCTGGACGGAGGCGATCTGGTGGTGGAGATTCCCCTGGAGAGTCTGGAGTTTAAGGAGGAATACCCCATCTATACCATCACTCCCCTGCCTTATTTCGGAGCGGGAGGGACCTCTGACGAGGGTTACATACTGGTTCCTGAGGGCGGTGGCGCTCTCATCAATTTTAACAACGGCAAAACCCTTCAAAACAGCTATTATGCAAATATGTACGGCTGGGATATGTGTCTGCAGAGGGAGGCGGTGGTTCACAGCACCAGAAATTACTTTAATACCTTCGGCATTTCCAGCGGGGAAGATTCCTTCCTGTGCATCCTGGAGGAAGGCGCCCCCTATGTCTCCGTTCAGGCGGACATCAGTGGAAAAACAAACAGTTATAATTACGCAAACGCGGCATACAGCATCTGTGTCAGACAGCAGTACAGCATGAGCGACGCTCTGAGCAATGCGGCCATTTACGTTTATCAGGATCAGCTTCCAGACGAGACGCTGACCCAGAGATACCGGTTTGTGGACAGCCCGGAGTATACGGATATGGCAAAAGCATATCAGAGCTATCTGAAGGATAAATACACAGGCTATTTTACCAGAAACGATGATACGCAGACGCCTGTATCCCTGGAGCTGGTGGGTGCGGTAGATAAGGTGCAGCAGATCCTGGGTGTGCCTGTGTCCATGCCCCTGAAGCTTACCTCCTACAGCCAGGCGCAGGAAATGATTGAGGAGCTTTCCGGGCAGGGCATGAGCAATATGTCCGTTAAGCTTTCTGGCTGGTGCAACGGCGGCGTCAATCAGAAGATACTTCGGAAAGCAAAGACCATTTCCGACCTGGGCAGCAGTAAGGACCTGCAGGCCATGATAGATTCCGCAAAGGCACTGGGGGTGGATGTTTATCTGGACGGAGTTACTCAGTATGAATACGACAGTAATATTTTTGACGGCTTTTTCTCATACCGGGATGCTGCAAAATTTATTTCCAAGGAACGGGCGGAGATTTATACCTACAGTCCCATAACCTACGCGGCTGCGGAGTGGGCAGACAGCTATTATCTGCTTCATACGGATCTGGCCATGGAAATGGCGGATAATCTTGTGAATTCCGTCCGGAAATACGGCGCCGGCGTATCCTTCAGGGATTTGGGCATGGATTTGTCCTCTGATTTCTATAAAAAGAAGCTTTACAGCAGGCAGGCGGTGCTGGATCTGCAGGAGGAGCTGCTGAAATCCATGGCGGACGAGGGACTGAAGGTCATGGTCAACATGGGAAACGATTACGCGGCAGTTTATAGCGACATGATTACCAATATGGATCTGCAGGGCAGCGAGTATACGATTCTGGATGAATTTGTACCCTTTTACCAGATGGCGGTACATGGTTATATAAATTATACCGGAAGTGCCATCAATCTTGCAGGAGATCTTCAGGAAGAATTGCTGCGCTCCGCGGAATACGGTGCCGGTTTATCGTTTACCCTGATGGGAGAGAGTGCATTTACCCTTCAAAAGACGCTGTATACGGAATACTTTGCTGCTGATTACAGCATATGGCGCGATAAGATGCTGGAGATTTATGAAAGATATAACGCTGAACTGGGACACACCTATAATCAGGAAATGGTAAAGCATGAAATCCTGGGTCCCGACCTGTCCTGCACCACTTACCAGGACGGCACCAGTGTGTATGTAAATTATGGATATAAGGATGCGGCTGCACCATCGGGCGTGCAGATACCTGCAAGAGATTATGTGGTGGTCCGGTAGTTTAATGAAAAATCAAAAAGAAGGAAGGGCAGTGTGGTATGAAGAAACAGAAGAATAAGCTGGCAGGTCTTCAGAAGCGGAAGGCAATATCCGGTTACCTGTTCATCGCGCCGTTTATCATTGGGTTTCTGGTGTTTATGGTAAGGCCTTTTTTCCATTCGCTCTATATGAGCTTTTGCAATGTAGAGCTTGGCGCAGGAAATTTTACATCCCATTGGGCAGGGCTGTTTAACTACAATCAGGCGTTTCGGGTGGATCCGGATTTCAACAGGCTTCTGTTTGAAGAAATTTTAAGAATGTTTCTTTACTCCATCGCGATCATGGTGTTCAGTTTCTTCGTGGCGCTGATCCTGAATCAGAAGTTTAAGGGAAGGGCTCTGGTGAGAGCCGTGTTCTTTCTCCCCGTTATTCTTTCGTCAGGCGTTATGCTGGGCCTTGAAACAGATAACGCCCTGATGGCAAATCTGCAGGCAACAGTGGAGACGGCGGCGGAGGGAGTCAACATTACCGACGCCCTGAAGGAAATCTTAAGGACAGCGGGTGTGGGTGTCAGAGCTTATGAGACGGTGTTTGAGGTGATTGACAATATCTATGATGTGGCTATTTCCTCCGGCATTCAGATCATTATTTTTCTCTCCGGTCTGCAGACCATCTCTGCCAGCATGTATGAGGCGGCGGATATTGAAGGCTGTACCAAATGGGAGAGTCTCTGGAAGATTACCTTTCCCATGGTAAGCTCTCTGTTCCTGGTGAACTGGATCTATACGGTGGTGGACTTCTGTATGCGTTCGGATAATGAGGTCATTGAGAAGATTCAGAATGTAATGCGGGTAAATTTGAATTATGGCTTTGCCTCCGCCATGTCATGGATTTATTTCGTGATTGTGATCGCCATTGTAGGGGTCAGCTCGTGGATCATCTCAAGGAGGGTTTACTATTATGAGTAAGGTTAAGGTAAAGAAATATAGTAACTTTTGGGAGAGAAACAGGAAGTCAAACGGGTATCTGCTGAAAAAAACGCTGCTGGGCTATGGTGTCAGTATCTGCAGGTTTATCCTGCTGTTCGGCATGTGCTTTCTGATCCTGCAGCCCATACTGAATAAGATTTCCGTCAGCTTCATGTCGGAAAGCGATTTGTATAATTCCATAGTAGTATCCCTTCCGCAGAATTTTACCACGGAAAATTACAAGCTGGCGGCGTCCATCATGCACTACGGAGAAGGATTGCTTCATTCCTTTGTCATTTCACTGACCATAGCCCTGGTGCAGATTTCCGTATGTACTCTGGTGGGGTACGGCTTTGCCAGATTTAAATTTCCCTTCAGGGGTTTTTGGTTTGCCTGCGTAATTCTGGTGATCCTGATTCCGCCCCAGACCATTTCTTCTTCCCTGTATTTGAATTTCCGGTTTTTTGACATCCTGGGAATTTTTGAGGCGGTGCGGGGAAGCACCATTAACATGCGAGGCTCCGTGCTGCCCTACTACCTTTTGAGCGCTACCTGCATGGGCCTGAAAAACGGGCTGTACATATACATGATCAGGCAGTTCTTCCGGAACATTCCCAAGGAGCTGGAGGAGGCGGCCTATGTGGACGGCTGTGGAACCTTAAAGACCTTTATCCGGATCATGCTGCCGGACGCAAAGCCCATCCTTACCTCCTGCTTCCTTTTTGCATTTGTATGGCAGTGGACGGACGGCTTTTATTCCAACATGTTTCTGGGCAGCACAAGGCTGTTAAGCACGTCGCTGACGCAGGTGGTGGATAATCTGGGCATCTATATCGGCAGGGAGCTGGGACTGTCGCAGGGAGCGCAGGTATCTCAGGCATTGGCAAACTGTATTCTCTCCACCGGTACCTTGATGATCATCCTACCGCTTATTATCCTGTATCTGTTTGCACAGAAGGGATTTGTAGAGAGTCTTAGCAGTTCGGGAATCAAGATGTAAGGATATATTTCCCCGTTTCTGAAAGAGGGCATTCCGGAAAGATGCTTTCGGGGAGGATGAAAGGGATATATATAGATATTTTTTCATGATAAAAGGAGGAAAAAATGAAGAGAAAAATGTTTAGAAAACTGATGGCTGCCTCCCTGGTGGCAGCTATGGCAGTGGGGATGGCAGGCTGCGGCAACGGAGATACTCCGGCTTCCGGCAGCGGCAATGACAGTCAGGAAGAAAGCAAGCCTTCAGACTCTGCACAGCCTTCCGACAGCGGTAATTCGGAAGCCGATACCCCTGACAGCGATCAGGCCTCGGAGCCCGAAGAGAGTGTAGACAAGTATACTGTATTGACGGATGAGAACGGTAATCCCTATGATCTGGGCGGCATGGAGATCAAGATCTGGTCCTGGTTTGAGGACGTAACCTCCAATGATGACTACGGCGAGGCAAAGACGGAATGGCGTGAGTGGATTCAGGATACCTATAACTTCACCATGACCCAGGAGGCTCTGGGCAGCTGGGGTGACTGTCCCACATCCTTTGTGGATTACGTTACCACCAAGGGAGACGATAATAACTACATTTTCATAGCTCATTCCGGTGCGGAGATGATTTCTGCCATGAAGCAGGGATTGATGTATGATGTGGCAACACTTGACTGTCTTGATTTTTCCGAACGGAAATTCCAGTTAAACGGCCAGTGTAATCTTTACTCCAAGGGCGATTCTGTTTATGCCTTTTATGCAGGCTATCCGGAGCCCAGAGACGGGGTATACTTTAACAAGAGACTGTTGGAGCAGACCACGGGTCTGACGGCAGACGATCTCTATGATCTGCAAAAGAACAACGAGTGGACCTGGGCAAAATGGGAAGAAATCATGGATCAGATCATGGCAGGCGGCGACGTTGACAACGACGGCGTACAGGATATATACCCCTGGGGCGGTAACCGCGGGCAGTTCGTCAGTGCGGCAGTTTTCTCCAACGGCGGCTCCTGGTTTGGCTTAGAGGACGGCAAGTATGTCTGCAACCTTGAGGATCCTGAGACAGTTGATGCCATGAACTGGGGCGTAGAGATGATGGATAAGTACATTTATCCTCAGCCGGAAGGCACGGAGTGGGATTATTTCAAGGCAGCCTTCAGAGATGAAGGAAAGTTTGTCTTCCTGCCCGAACAGGCATATAATATGACTGCAAACGGTGAATATGGCAATATGGAGGATGAGATTGGCTTCCTGATGTTCCCTTACGGACCCAGCGCCGGCCATTATGTCAACGCTTATGACGATAATGTATGGGTGCTCCCTGGATGCTATGACGCCGACAGAGCATGGAAGATTATGTTTGCCTATAATCTGTGGACAGAGCCCATTCCGGGATTTGAAGATGTAAATCCTCATCTGTCCGTCTACTATGATTGTGCGGATGACATTCGTGCGGTAGAAGAGACCTGTGCAAGAATCTCCAGCGAGGGCGGTACGGTTAGATACCAGGACTTCATTCCCGACATCGACATGGGTAACGATCTGACCTATAGCCTGAATCCCGGCGCGGATGTGGCCGCTTTGATCGAAGCCTGCAAGACCAAATGGTATACGGCAGTTGACGAAGCAAATAAGTAAATGAACGATATGGAGGGTGGTGTTTCCGGGCGCCACCCTCTTTTAGACAAAAAATAAGGAACACACAGGCCTATTGTTAAGTAAAAGGAGAAGGGAGAATATCGTTATGGAGGTGAATTTTCATCTGCCGGGTCTGAGACAGAATTTTCCGCTGAATATGCTGTTTGTAAATTTTTTGGAGACACAGCCTGAATTTTTCAGGGAGGGCGTTAAAATTGGGCAGTACAATACGATTTATGATATTCAGGACTATTGTACCTATATTTCTCCCGATGAGATCTGGGAAAAATATGTCCCCATGGGCTTTCGGAACTTCAAGCTGGAGGGACGTACGGGAAATCCCTTTAATCTGGTGGAGACTTACTGCCACTATATGATAAGGCCGGAGCGTCAGGGAAAGGCAAGGCTGTTACTGTTAAACAGCCTTGCGGCAAATAAGGTGCTGACATGGAACTATATGAAGCCGAAAAAATGGATACCGGAGTAGTGTGAGAAGATTTTCTAAGCCCGCAGAATACGCGGACTAAGAAAATCTACGGCGCAAGGAAGCGCCTGCTCACACAGAAGAACGCAAAACCAGCGTTCTTCATGGGTTGTTTGTGCCGCCAAAGGCGGCATGGAGGAGTAATATGGCAAAAGACGTATATTGGCATCTGCCCGGACTTTGCTCTCTGAGATTATTAAATCAGATTTTTATGAATTTTATGAAGGATTATCCGGAGAGCTTCCGCGAGGGCTATAAAATAGGATCCGTTTACGGTACGTTTCCCGGCGCCGCCTGGAACGGAGGCAGAGCGGTGCTGGGAAAGGCCGGTAAGCAGGATATAGAAGCAATCTTAAAGGTCTATAACAGCAGGGGAATTCCGGCCCGCTTTACCTGGACCAACGCTCTGCTGGAGGAAAAGCATCTGCAGGATCCGTATTGCAATCTGATCATGGAGCTGGCGGACAACGGGATCAATCAGGTGCTGGTGAACACTCCCGTTCTGGAAGAGTATATCAGAAGAAAATATCCGGCCTACAGACTGATTTCCTCCACTACCAAGCGGATTACCGGCGTGGAGGGGCTTTTGGAGGAACTGAAAAAGGATTATTATCTGGTAGTTTTGGATTATGATTTAAATCATGACAAACAGGCGCTGAATGCCGTCGGAGACCAGGCGGGCAGGGTGGAAATTCTGGTGAATGAGATTTGCTTTCCCGGCTGTCCCAGGCGGGCGGAGCATTACCGCCACCAGTCCCTGGTGCAGCTGGGAGGGGCGGTTGCAAGCAAGGAGTTTCCCTGCCCCAATCATTCCAGGGAAAAGAATTTTGATGAGTGCAGCAAGCGCCCTGCTTTTCTCTCTAACGAGCAGATCGAGGAATACGTGGACAGGGGCTTCGTCAACTTTAAGATTATGGGCAGGGGGATGCCGGTGAGTTTTGTAACGGATTCCTACCTGTATTATCTTGTGAAGGACGAGTACCGGGATTTCATCCGGGAAAAGGCGGAGGGACTCCTTTCCCGCTTTGCACAGGCCGCAGGCGGGCAGCGCCGGTGAACATAGCAATAGATGCACAGAGAAACACAAGGAGTGGGAAGAAGGGGTGACCCCGGAAGGCTATAATCAATAATTGAAGGACAGAAATCGGAGGTGTTGGCATGGAGAAATACAGGCTGCCTGCAGGAATCAGGATACTCTGCATCTGCAGCGCCGCAGCCCTGCTTTGCGGCTGTGAGCAGAAGGCTCCGGAGGAAGAAACGCTGATTGTTGTGGAGGACTCTGACGATACGCTTTCCAACGATTATGTGACAGTCGGAATCGGGGATGTGGTCCTGACCGGGGGGATGCGATGTACATACCGTCAGCAGGCGGACCAGGAGATCAGCTTTGCCCTGACGGGACGTCTGGTGGATCAGGTATATGTGGAGGAAGGAGATACCGTAAAAAAGGGGGATCTTCTGGCGGAGCTTTCGGCAGGGAATCTGGAGCGGCAGATTGAAGATCTGGAATACCGGATCAGCAGGAACGAGCTGCTTTTGGAGCATATGGAGGCTAGCGAGGCCCTGGAAATTTCCCAGATCTGGGTAAATCATCTTTTTAACGGACATTACGACGGGGAAGGACGGGACGAGGCCATTGCCTCCGTTCAGCAAAGCTATCGTTACCAAAAAGAGGATACGGGAGATGCGCTGGAGATGGACAGGCGTAAGCTGGAGGAACTGCGGCAGGAGCTTTCAAGCTGCCGTGTCTATGCCGGGATGAGCGGAATGATTTATAAGCTGAAGGAGCGTCTTGTGAATTCCACCTCCAAGGAGGGAGAAACGATCATGACCATCGTAGATAATTCCCGCTGCCTGTTTGAGACCGAAAGGCCGGAGTATAACGACTGCTTCAAAGAGGGGGAGACAGTTACCATGTCCATCATCAGCGGAAGCGCCGCGGGCAAGTATGAGCTTCTGCCTTATGAAATGGAAAAGTGGGGGGAAATTCAGCAGTTTGAGGTTTTTTCCGGTCCCATGACCACTGGCATCGAGGTGGGGAGCAGCGGTACGATCGAGTTTGAACTGGCACGAAGAGAGCAGGTATTGTGTATTCCGAAGGGGCTGGTGAATACGGCGGATGGCAGATCTTATGTTTATGTGACGGACGAGGACGGCATGAGGCAGATCAGATGGGTGGAAACGGGTCTGTCGGGGGACAGCATGGTGGAGATTGTAAGCGGTCTGCAAGAGGGGGAAAGGGTGATTCGGTGATGAGAAGGACGGCATATGTAAAGGTGTGTGAAAAAGCTGCGGTGCTGTTTCTTACAGGATGTCTTGGGCTGTCTGTGGCCGGCTGCGGACAGCAGGAAGCCGGGCCCCATCTTCCGGAGGAAGTAACGCTGCTGGATCCGGTGGGCGTGGGAGAAAGCTATGAGGCGGCGGCACGGAGAAATCTGTACGCGGCCAAGGTATACAATGCACAGATCTGTCCGTATACGGAAGAATACACTTTGGAGAAGCAAATGCGTTTTGACAGTTATGCCGCGCTTCCCGGAGATCAGGTAAAGAAGGGACAGACGCTGATACGCACCAATCTGGAAGCTATGGAGAAACAGATTGAAGAGACAGAAAAGCGTATGGTCCGGGAGGAAGAGGAATTTAAAGAATATACCGAAGCAGCGTTAAAAACGCTGCCGGAGTATCAGGAAAGTGAAATTTTTTGGGGCGGTGCGCTGGAACGATGGGATCAATGGCAGGAAGGAGAGCCGGAGCTGTACCCGTCCAGATTTGAGTGTGAGCGAAATTACAGAAATGCCTTAATTGCAAGGCAGAAGCTGGAGGAGCAGCTTGCGCAGCGGACAGAGCTTTACGAGCTGGATTCCCAATATAATCAGCTTTTGCTGCAGAGGATGTATCAGGATAAGGACAACTGTACCGTGCTTTCCGGGCAAAAGGGCGAAGTGGCCAATATCCGCTTTATGAACTATAACGATGACATGTATCCTGACAATTCTATGGTGGCGGTGATCAATCCTGACAGGCGGGTGTTGAAATGCGAATATATTAATAAAACCCAGATCTCCGGCGCCAGGGAGGTGTATGCCATCATCGGCGGAAAACGTTATGAGGTGGAATATCAGCCCATGGAGAGCGGAGAGTATGCGCGTCTGGAGGAGAGAGACGGTAAGGTATATTCTGCCTTTACCCTTCCGGAGGAGGCGCAGGACACGCCTCTCGGCAGCTATGCCGTGCTGGTGATTATCAGCCGGGTGGGAGAAAATGTATTGTCCGTGCCTAAGAGCGCCGTGTTTAAGGAAGAGGAAGGGTATGGAGTTTATGTGGTGAGGGACGGAGAGCGGGTTTATACTCCGGTGGTCACCGGGATGCAGGACGGGGTATATGTAGAGATCCTTTCCGGCCTGGAAGAAGGGGACAGGGTACTGATCGAAAAGGACGAGCCGAAGGCGGACAAAACTGTGATTCTTGAACGGGGCAGCGTCAGCCATGAGTTTTCTCAGACAGGCGTTCTTGTGTATCCCACCCAGGAGTGGATTACCTGTCCGGACCTGCACGGCACCGTGTACTTTGAAGGATTGGCGGTGAATCTGTTCCAGCCGGTGAAAAAGGGAGATGTACTCTTTAAGATCCGCGTGAAGGCGGACCAGGTGGAGCTGGAAAGGAAAGAACGGGAGCTTCTGCGAATGCGGGAGAGGCTGGCCGAGCTGCAGAAGGAGCCGCAGGAAAACGAGAAGGCCATCGAGCAGTGGCTGGAAAGCATAGCTGAGCGGGAAGAGCTGGTGGCCAAGATGAAGGAAGATTACGCCACGACGGAGGTCAGGGCGCCCTACGACGGGATTATCACAGACCTGTCCTGGAATATCTGGACGCAGAATCTGGGCGAGGGGGACCTGCTCTTTTCGGGACAGAGTCTGGTCATGCTGGCAAAGCGGGACTGCAATTATATTATGGTGGAGGATCCCAATGGGCTCTTAAGCTATGGAAATGAGGCTGAAATAGAGTATCAGGACCTGGACGGCAGGACCCAAACTGCAGCAGGGCAGGTGGTGACATTAGGTCCGAACTGCATCAGTGCCAATTTGTTTGGCGAGGGAGAAGCGCTGATCAAAGTACCTCCGGAGGATCTGGAAAACATGGCAATCACCACCATCAGCGGTGACGGCTGGTGGAGCCTGAATACCTTTCATGTCACGGTGACCACCAGACAGATGGATAATGTGGTGCTTGTGCCGAAAAAGGCGGTTACTGCCTATGGCGGCGTTACTTATGTAAGACAGAAGCTGGAGGACGGCTCGATCATTTATCAAAGCTTTGTGGCAGGGGGCTCGGATGATAAAAATTATTGGGTGGCTCAGGGCCTGACGGAAGGAACGGAAGTATGTATAGAATAATGTTGCAAAAGCTGCGGCACAAGAAATGGATGAATTTGTGCCTGCTTTTAGGAAGCGTACTGCTGATCGCCACGGTTGTCAGTTTTCCTCTTTATGAGACCGAAGCCTATGACAGGATGCTGCAGGATGAATTTAAGAATTATATTGCCTCCGAGGGGAAATGGCCTGCCATGAACAGCCTGACGGTGGTCTCCAAAAAGGACAGGGGTGGAAGCACCGTAGCCCGTATGGAAGAGCTGATGGAGAATATTTACAGCGATCTGCGTGTAACCAAAAAGCAGACGGTGGCTTATTACGTCATGGCGCCCCTGAATATTCATTCCGGCATGAACCGGGGAGAGCTGGCGAATGCCAGCATGAGGCTGGGAGCGCTTTCCGATCTGCGGGCTCATGCGGAAATCTTAAGCGGAGAGAATCTTTCGGAAAGCGGGCTGACAGAGGACGGCTGTATTGAGGTGCTGGTAAGCCAGTCCGCCATGGTCAGCATGAAGCTTCTGGTGGGGGAGACACTGATCTTTAATGACGTAAAGGATCCGGATGGCAATGAAATGCGGCTGTATGTGAAGGGGGTTTTTGACGCCGGAAGCAACGCCGATTTTTACTGGCAGGTGGATCCGGAAAGCTTAAGTAATGTGGCGCTTATGGACATGGAGCTGTTCCGCTCCATGTTTACCGGAGAAAATGCCGGAAAATATTCTTATACATGTTATTACTTTCCCATGTTTGAATATAAAAATATCACAGCGGACCGAGTGGAGGATCTGATGGCCGCCACCGATTACCTGACGGAGAAAGGCCCCTTTAAGGGGACCACAGAAAGGCCGGCCTACCGGGATATTCTGGAAAGCTACAGCGGGAAGCAGGAACGCATCCGCGCAACGCTTTTGATTCTGCAGGTGCCTGTGCTGATTATGCTGGGGGCGTTCCTCTTCATGATTTCCGGTCAGATGTATGAGATGGAACGAAACGAGATTTCCGTGATCAAGAGCAGGGGCAGCTCCGGCGGGCAGATTTTCAGGCTGTATCTGTACCAGTGTATGCTCCTGACCTTTGCCGGGGGCGCGCTTGGCATTCCTCTGGGAACGGTGTTCAGCCGGATATTAGGCTCCGCCAGAAGCTTCCTGGAATTCGACGGCCTCAGCACGCTGCCGCTGACCTTTACCGACAGGGTATGGATATACGCCGGTACGTCCATGCTGGCGACGCTTTTGATTATGGCCCTTCCTGCCGTCAGGCACAGCCGGGTGACCATCGTGAAGCTGAAGCAGCAGAAGGCCTTAAAACGGAAGAGCTGGTGGGAAAAGATCTTTCTGGATGTGATCCTGTTAGGCATCTCCCTGTACGGTTATTACAGCTTCCACAAGGATTCCGCCGGTCTGGGGGAGAGGGTGCTGGAGGGGAAATCCCTGGATCCCCTGCTTTATATCAGCTCATCCCTGTTTATTGTGGGCCTGGGACTGCTGTTTTTAAGGCTGCAGCCCTGTCTGATTCAGCTGGTTTATATCATCGGCAAGCGCCTCTGGCGGCCGGCCAGCTATGCCTCCTTTATGGAAAACGCAAAGAACGGGAGAAAGCAGCAGTTTATCATGCTGTTTTTGATCATCACCGTCTCCCTGGGGATGTATCATGCCGCCGTGGCCCGTACCATCCTGCAAAATGCCTGGAATAACGCGGAATATATGAACGGGGCGGACATTGTGGCTCAGGAGGTCTGGCGGGCCGTGACCGACAGAAACGGCGCATTTACCGGAGAGTATTCGGAGCCAAATTATGAAAAGTATGCTTCCATGGATTTTGCCGAGAGCTATACACGAGTGCAGGTCAGTTCTGATGCTTTTGTGAACATCGGGGGAGAAGACAGGCAGAGCGCAACCTTGATGGGAATACATACCAAGGAGTTCGGCAGGATTACCTGGGTGGATTATGAGCTGAACAACAGGCATTATTATGAGTACTTAAATGATCTTGCCCTGGATTCCGAAGGGGTCCTGGTATCGGAGAATTTCAGGACCAAGCTGGGATATGAGATTGGTGATCAGATCACTTACGGCATCCAAGAGGGCAGCGGAAGGAATTCCACCGAAAAGACGCTTACGGGAAAGATTGTAGGATTTTTCAGCTATTGGCCGGGGTATGCTCCGGTGATCACGAGGGTAAATCCCGATGGAACCGCCGTCACTGACGAGAATTTCCTGGTGGTGGCTCATTTTGGAAAGCTGCGGCAGAAGCTGGGAGTAAGGCCCTATCAGGTGTGGATTGACTTAAAGGAGGACCGGGATCCGGCGGATGCTTACGCATGGTTTCAGGCAAACGGTATCCGGCTTACCAGGTATGTAGATAAGGAGGCGGAGCTTAAAAATACGCTGGAGGATCCGCTGCTGCAGGGCACCAACGGCGTCCTTACCATGGGCTT
This sequence comes from uncultured Acetatifactor sp., assembly GCA_910586485.1. Classification (GTDB taxonomy): domain Bacteria; phylum Bacillota; class Clostridia; order Lachnospirales; family Lachnospiraceae; genus Acetatifactor. The sequence goes on along the minus strand of CAJUIA010000005.1, from coordinate 38,320 downwards.
TCTTGTGACCCTGCTGCTCTGTGCCGTGGGTTATATGATTTACTGGATTATGTCCATACGTTCCAGAGAGATGATGTTCGGTGTGCTGCGGGCCTGCGGTATGCACAAGGGTGAGTTGATTCACATGCTGTTAAACGAGCAGATATTTTCGGGGGTGCTTTCAGTATTTGCAGGGATCGGCATCGGGAAGCTGGCCTCGGTTATGTTCGTCCCCATATTACAGCAGGCGTACGCTGCTGCAAATCAGGTGCTGCCCATGCGGCTGGTGGTCAATGCGGCGGATATGAACAGACTTTACGGGGTGGTCGCCGGCGTGATGATTTTCTGCCTGGCGGTGCTGATCCTGTTGATCTTTAAGCTGAATGTGACGAAAGCGTTGAAGTTAGGGGAAGAATAATGACGAATGACTGTTTGATTGAAGTGAGCGGGGTAAATCGAATTTTCAGCGTTCCCGGAGGCGAGTTTCAGGCGTTGAAGGATATAAACGTAAAAATTATGCGGAACACTCTCACGATTTTAAAGGGCCGTTCCGGCTCCGGCAAAACCACATTGATGAACATTATCGGCGCATTGGACGCTCCCAGCAGCGGCATCGTTATGATTGAAGGCAGGGCGCTGGGGAAAATGTCCGACAGGGAACGGGAAAAGCTCAGAAGGAAGGACATGGGATTTGTATTTCAGGCGGTATCCCTGATTCCTGCCATGAATGCTTTTCAGAACGTGGAATTTTCCATGCGGCTGGCGGGGATCAAGGCAGGCCGGGAAAGAGATAAAAGGGTGGAGGACTGCCTGAAAATGGTGGGGCTGGGCAACCGTGCCCGTCACATGCCTGCGGAAATGTCCGGCGGCGAGCAGCAGCGGGTGGCCATTGCCCGTGCCATTGCTCATCATCCCCGACTGATTCTGGCGGATGAGCCCACGGCGGAGCTGGACAGCGCCATGGCGGCCCAGGTTACAAAGCTGTTTCAGGAGATGACCCGCAAAGAAGAGATCACAATTTTGATGACCACTCATGACGTAGGTCTGATGGGGGCGGGAGATATGATCATAGAGCTGGAGTCAGGCGCTCAGGTACATGAGGGGGAGGAAACGGAAAATGCCCGAAACAATGATACAGGCCGACAGCCTGGTGAAAATCTATAAGACGAAGCAGACGGAGGTACTGGCGCTTCAGGGGCTGGATCTGACGGTGGAGACCGGAGAACTCACGGCGATCATCGGCAACAGCGGAAGCGGAAAGTCCACCTTTCTGAATATGATCGGCGGGCTGGACCGACCCAGCGCCGGCTCCCTCACCGTGGCGGGAAGCAACCTGTTTACCATGACGGAAAAGCAGCTGGTGTTGTACAAGCGCAATACCGTGGGGTTTGTGTGGCAGAACAACGGGCGCAACCTGGTGCCCTATCTGACGGTGCTGGAAAATATTATGCTCCCCATGAGTCTGTCCGGCGGCCGAAAGAAAAAGCAGAGAGCTCTGGAGCTATTGGAGCTGGTGGGATTGAGCGCCAAGAGAAAAAGCCGCATGAATATGCTTTCCGGCGGTGAACAGCAAAGGGTGGCCATTGCCATTGCCCTGGCCAATTCTCCCAGGCTTTTGCTTGCTGATGAGCCTACGGGAAGCGTAGATACGAAGACCGCCAACTACATTTTTGATGTGTTTTCCGAGTTAAACAAGGGTGGGCAGACGATTCTTATCGTAACTCATGACGTGGCGCTGTCGAAGAAGGTTCGGCGGGTGGTGGCGATCAGGGACGGAAAGATCAGCAGTGAGAGAGTGTTAAAGGAGGCTTATGCCGACAGGCTTCAGGAGAGCTCCATTGACTGGCGGCAGGAGGACACCCAGGACGAGTATGTCATTTTGGATCGGGCAGGCCGCCTCCAGATACCTGCTGAATTTTTGCAAAGCCTGCAGCTGAAGGATAATAAGGTCAGCATCGGCCTGCACGACGGTAAGGTAATCATCTCCAATCCGGAATCATAGCAGATGGGAATGATTCTTTTCCCGGTATTCGCTGGGACTGCAGCCCTTTGCCTGCTTAAACAGGCGGTTGAAGGTGGAAATGCTGGGAAAACCTGCCTTCATGGCCACCTCGGTAATGGATATGCCGGACTGTTCCAAAAGCTCTTCCGCCACCTTAATGCGCCGGTAGCAGATATAGGCGCAGAAGGTGTAGTTTGTGTACTGCTTGAAGAGCCTGGAGAAATGATATTTGCTGAAGCCTACGGAGCTGGCAATATCGTCCAGCTTCAGCTCGTCCATATAATGAGAATCAATATAGTCCATGACCGAGTTGAACTTGTCCGCGTATTCCCGTTGTTTATGGGCGCGCATATTGGAGAAAAGCAGGATGCCGTCCAAATGATTCCTGCCGATCTTCACAAAAAAGTTCAGCAGAAGGGAGTATATGGTAAGGGCTGCAAATTCGTGCTGAATGAAATATTCTTCCCGTATCTGTGTCAGCAGCTCGTAAACCTCGTCATAAATCTGCGGATAGGCGCTCCGGGTCAGGTGCAGGGGACGGGAGAGAATGGATTGGATGCCGACAAAGCCGTGAAGTCTGGAAAAAACGGACAGATCAAATAAAAAGATGAAACGGCTGCCGGTTTGGGGCGCTTTCAGTGTATGGAGTTCTCCGGGAGGAATGATCAGGATGTCACCAGGAACGGAATGATACACGGTCTCGCCGATTTTGACGTCATACCAGTTTTCTACGGGGATAATGATCTCAAGGGCAGAATGCCAGTGAGACGCAAAACCCTCGTTCAGGTCATTATACCAGATGCGGATGGCGGTGTCCAGCCGATAGGAAACCAGCTCCTGCCCGCTGTCCATGAGAACGCGGGCCTGAGCGGTGTCTGAATTTGCACTGTAGTATATTTCCCGCCGCTGCAGGAAATCTGAGTTTGTCTTCGATGCCATCTCGTCACCTCTGAAAAAAGCTCTTTCACACATCCAGTATAGCATTTACCGGGGGAAATGTAAATTAAAATGAGCAACAGATGAGAAGCGAAAAGCAATAGATACAGGGTATTTATACTGAAAATTCGATATGATTTTAGTAGTAATAAATTTTTTCATCAGAGAGTTTTGTGCCTGCGCGCTGCCCGGCACAGGCGCTTTACTTTAAGGCAGCGCAGAAATGGGGAGATTATGCTGAAAAAGGTTATATGCGGGGGATTATCTTTGATGCTTGCAGCGTCGCTGCTGTCCGGTTGCGGAACACCTGCAGAGGGGCAGGAAGGCAGCAGCATGCAGGGCGCTTCCTCTGATGCGCCGGCGGGAGCGGATCATGACGTTTCCGACAGGGTACAGGGAAGTGTGGATGACGTTATGCAGGGGAGTATGGACGGTGAAGCATCCGATCAGGCGCAGGAGAGTGCGGATGACGGGGCTGCCGAAAATCCTCCCATTTTAAAGGACGCCGTGATGGAGATTATGGGCTGCCGCATAGGCTGTGCGGCCACGGAGGGGGAGCTTAAGGACGAGAAGGTATGGGAGATTATTACCACTCACTTCAACGCCATCACCCTCGGAAACGAGTTGAAGCCTGACGCCATGGTGGGCTACAGCGTGGGTAAATGCCCCGGCACGGAAGAGGCGGAGCTAAACGGCGAGACAATCGTGGTGCCGAAGCTGGATTATTCCCGGGCGGAGCGGATGCTGGATAAGATTTATGACTGGAACAAAGCTCATCCCGACGATCAGATTCTGGTTAAGGGACATGTGCTGGTATGGCATGCGCAGACACCGGAGTGGTTTTTTCATGAGGATTATGATAAGAATAAAGACTATGTGGATAAAGAGACCATGAACAAGCGCCTGGAGTGGTATATCCGTACCATGCTGACTCATTTCACCGGTGAAGAGAGCAAGTATAAGGGCATGTTTTACGGCTGGGATGTGGTGAATGAAGCCTGCAGCGACGGAGATCATGTATACCGCACGGACAGCGAAAATCCGGACGAAGCTCTTTCCGAGGACCGTCATGGCAGCAATTCCAGCTGGTGGCATATTTACCAGAGCAGCGAGTATATCATCAATGCCTTTATATATGCAAACAAGTATGCGCCGGCGGACCTGGAGCTGTATTATAACGATTATAATGAGTGCATGGGCAGCAAGGTGGGCCATATTACGGAGCTTTTGACCGAGATCAAGTCCAGGGAGGGAGAACCGGGAACAGGCACCAGAATTACTGCCATGGGGATGCAGGGCCATTACAGCATGGACTCGCCTAAATTTAATGATGTGGATTACGCCATTCGTCAATACGCAAAGGTGGTGGGGAACGTACAATTCTCTGAGCTGGATCTGAAGGCAAGCGCGGATTATGACGGCAGTGACGAGGCAAAGGAAACGGAATATAAAAAACAGTATGGCCGCTATAAGCTGATTTATAATGTAATGCAGACAGAGAACGAGGCGGAGGATATTCATATTACGGGCATTACCTTCTGGGGAACGGTTGATCACTATTCCTGGCTTCAGAACAGCTCCAATGTGGGCGGCGGAAGCAGCGGAAACCTGCCTCAGTGCCCGCTTCTGTTTGATGAACACTATCAGATCAAGCCGGCATTTTACGCTTTCACGGAAAAGAAGTTAAACTGAAAAATAAAGGAGGCAGCCCTATGACAGTCGTAGCCAAAAACCCTATTTTGCCGGGATTTTATCCGGACCCTTCCATATGTGCGGCAGGAGGGGATTATTATCTGATGAATTCTACCTTTGCTTATTTTCCCGGCCTGCCCGTTCTGCACAGCAGGGATCTGGTTCATTGGGAACAGATCGGCAATGCCATGAACAGGCAGGAACAGCTGCCCTTAAAGAATGCGGGACATTCTAGGGGATTGTTTGCCCCGTCCATACGTTTTTATAAGGATACCTTTTATGCGGTCTGTACCAATGTGTCCTTTGGCGGAAATTATATCATAACGGCAAAGAATCCTGCAGGGCCATGGTCAGATCCGGTTTATCTGGAGGGGGCGGATGGTATCGACCCCAGCCTGTTTTTTGACGACGACGGGAAGTGTTATTATATCGGAACTCATCCCAATCCGGAAGGCTGCAGGTATGACGGAGATTATTTTATCTGGATGCAGGAACTGGATCTGAAGCAGATGAAACTGACGGGTGCGGCGCATAACGTCTGGAACGGGGCTTTGCGGGGCGTACACTGGCCGGAGGGTCCGCACCTTTACAAAAAAGACGGTTATTATTATATCCTGCATGCAGAGGGCGGAACGGGACCGGAGCATGCGGTGTGTGTGTGCAGAAGCAAGGAGCTTTACGGTCCTTATGAAAACAATTTCTGCAACCCCATTTTGACTCACAGACACCTGGGCAGGAATTATCCGGTCCGCTATGTGGGACACGGGGATTTGTTTGAGACCCCGAAGGGGGAATGGTATATGGTGATGCTGGCGGTGCGTCCGCTGGAGGGCTATACCACCATGGGCAGGGAGACCTTCCTGGCAAAGGTGGTGTGGGAAAACGGCTGGCCGGTAGTCAATCCCGGCGTGGGAATGCTTACGGATGAAGTGGAGATCGACCTGCCGGCGTGGGATCCTAAGGCGGATACTGCCTTTGACACAACGGCGAACTGTGTGCCGGGCAGCAGCCGTACCTATGATTTTACTGCCATGCGGAGGCTGGGGGATGAGTTTTTGACTCTGCGCAATCCCGGAAATGATCTTTATGTATTGGACGGGGAGGGCCTGAAGCTTTCCTTCCGCAGCGTAACTCTGAAGGAGAAGGACAGTCCTTCCTATATCTGTGTGAGACAGCAGCATCATGCTTTCCGGTCCTCCGTGGTTTTTCTGCCGGATCATCTGACGGGAGGCCGGCGGGCCGGCATGGCTTTGGTACAAAACAATGAGTATCATCTGCGGGTGGAGGCCTGCCGGGTAAAGGCAGGGATCGAGGCGGTGGTGATCCTCTGTGAGGGAGGAAAGGATCGGATTGTGGAAAAGCGCCTGCTTTCGGAGAGCGCGGGAGAAACAAAAGAGGGAATAGGGCTTACGCTGGAGGTGTCGGGGCTGGAGGCTTCCGTCAGGTATGATACGGCGGAGACCGGCCTTCTGTGCAGCCATATAGACATACGGAAGCTGTCCACCGAGGCGGCGGGAGGCTTTGTGGGCTGTACCGTGGGTATGTATGCGGTGGCGGAGAGCGACAGCAGCCTGCAGGCCGCGTGCTTTAAGAGCTTTTCCTATACTGCAGAATGAATGAAATGAAGAAAGAGTCGTTTTACAATATTGCATATTTACTTTTTCCGGGAAGTGTGGTATTTTATAAAAGTATGGTTTAGCCGATGCCCGGCGTGAGGACACTCCGACCGATGCTTAGTATCCGGCGGTCCATATAGAAGCAAAATACAATATTTTTATGGAGGAAGAAAAAATGATTTCCAAGGAAAAAAAGACTGCAATTATGAATGAGTATGCCAAGACGCCCGGAGATACCGGTTCGCCTGAGGTACAGGTGGCGGTTCTGACTGCAAGGATTCAGGAGCTTACTGAGCATTTGAAGGAGAATCCCAAGGATCATCATTCCCGCCGGGGTATGCTGAAGATGGTAGGTCAGAGGCGTGGTCTGCTTGAATATCTCAAGAAGAAGGATATTGAGAGGTATCGTTCCCTGATTGAGAGACTTGGTCTGAGAAAATAATGAGAAAAACGGAAGGCGGAAGTGCCGTGATTTATGGCGCTTCCGCTTGCCGTGTATGAGAAGGCATTTGAAGTGCTGCAGACGGAGCGTATATTTACGGAGGACCGTCCGGCGCGAAAACGGTAACCCGGAGCAGAAGAGTGCCCCGAGACCGCTGAAAAGGGTATGCGGGACATGGCTTTTTCAGTAGTTTCGGTGTCTTCTGTTCCATGAAAATATACATGAGTTATGCCGCATGAGCGGCGGAATGGAGGATTTATATGTATAAAAGCTATGAATTAGAGCTGGCGGGACGTACGCTGAGAGTGGATATTGGCCGGGTGGGCAAGCAGGCCAATGGCTGTGCGTTTATGCACTACGGTGATACGGTAGTGCTTTGTACGGCCACCGCATCGGAAAAGCCCAGAGACGGTATTGATTTCTTTCCCTTAAGCGTGGAATACGAGGAAAAGATGTACTCGGTGGGAAAGATTCCCGGAGGCTTTAACAAGCGTGAGGGCAAAGCCAGCGAGAACGCAATTTTGACCAGCCGTGTGATTGACAGGCCCATGCGTCCTCTTTTCCCCAAGGATTATCGGAATGACGTTACGCTGAACAATATGGTAATGAGCGTTGACCCTGACTGCCGTCCTGAGCTGGTAGCCATGATCGGTGCCGCCATTGCCACCTGCATTTCCGATATTCCCTTTGACGGTCCCTGCGCCATGACGCAGATGGGCATGATCGACGGGGAGCTGATTGTCAATCCTTCCCAGGAGCAGTGGAAGAAGGGTGATTTGAATCTGACGGTGGCGTCTACCAGAGAAAAGGTGATTATGATCGAGGCCGGGGCCAACGAGGTGCCGGAGGCCAAAATGCTTGAGGCCATTTATAAGGCGCATGAGGTCAATCAGACCATCATAGCGTTTATTGACAAAATTGTGGCGGAGTGCGGCAAACAAAAGCATGAGTACACCAGCTGCGCCATCCCTCAGGAGATGTTTGACGAGATGTATCGGCTGGTTACCCCTGCGGAGATGGAGGTGGCCGTATTTACCGACGACAAGCAGACCAGAGAGGAAAATATACGCAATATCACCGCGAAGCTGGAGGAAGCCTTTGCCGAAAAGGAAGAGTGGCTGGCTATCCTGGGTGAGGCTGTTTACCAGTATGAGAAAAAGACAGTCCGCAAGATGATTTTAAAGGACCACAAGCGTCCTGACGGCCGTGAGATTACGCAGATCCGTCCGCTGGCCGCCGAGGTGGACATTATTCCCAGAGTTCATGGCTCCGCCATGTTTACCCGCGGACAAACCCAGATCTGCAATGTATGTACTCTGGCGCCGCTTTCCGAGCAGCAGAAGCTGGACGGATTGGATGAAAATGAGATCAGCAAGAGATATATGCACCATTATAATTTCCCCTCCTACTCTGTAGGGGAGACCAAGCCCTCCAGAGGGCCGGGAAGGCGTGAGATCGGTCATGGTGCGCTGGCAGAGAGAGCGCTGCTCCCTGTTCTCCCCAGTGAAGAAGAGTTCCCTTATGCAATCCGTACCGTATCGGAGACCTTTGAGTCCAACGGTTCCACCTCCATGGCTTCCACCTGTGCTTCCTGCATGTCCCTGATGGCGGCGGGCGTACCGATTAAAAAGATGGTGGCCGGTATTTCCTGCGGTCTGGTGACCGGGGAGACGGATGACGATTTTGTACTGCTCACGGATATTCAGGGGCTGGAGGATTTCTTTGGAGATATGGACTTTAAGGTGACCGGCACCACGGAAGGAATCACCGCCATTCAGATGGATATTAAGATTCATGGACTGACAAGACCTATCGTAGAGGGCGCTATTGCAAGATGCCGCGAGGCAAGGCTGTTTATCATGGACAACTGTATGAAGCCTGCCATTTCCGCGCCCAGACCTGAGGTGGGGCCTTATGCACCCAAGATCATTTCTCTTCAGATTGACCCGGAGAAGATCGGTGATGTGGTCGGCCAGAGAGGCAAGACCATCAATGAGATCATTGCGCGTACCGGCGTCAAGATTGACATCACGGATGACGGCCAGGTATCTATCTGCGGCACCGATAAGGACATGATGGACAAGGCGGCGGAGATGGTAAAGATGATTGTTACCGATTTTGCAGAAGGCCAGATTTTCAAGGGCAAGGTGGTCAGCATCAAGGAATTTGGCGCCTTTATTGAGTTTGCGCCCGGCAAGGAGGGAATGGTACACATTTCCAAGATTGCCAGAGAAAGGATCAACAGAGTGGAAGACGTGCTGACTTTGGGAGACGTAGTTACGGTGGTCTGCTTAGGAAAGGATAAAATGGGCAGGATCAGCTTTTCCATGAAGGATGTTGCACAACAGTAATAGTGACAGACGGCCTCCTGACTTACATTGGATGTGTCAGGAGGTTGTTGTTTTGGAGTATTTCAGGTAAAAATACAGGGACAAAATAAAGGAGGCTTTTATGTTATCTCAGAATCTAATCAAGGAGGCGCTGTTGAAAGCACTCTCTACAGGAGCGGATTACGCGGAGGTGTATGCAGAGCATACCAGGCAAAAATCCATCGGTCTTGTATCTGCCAAGGTTGACAAGATTGCGGACGCGGTGATCTCAGGCGTGGGAATCCGTATTTTCAAGGGTACGAGGTGCGTGGCAGGGTCCGCATCTTCCCTGGATCCGGCTGCAGTGCTGGCATGTGCGGCCAGGGTGGCAGATGCTCTTTCAGGGACGCCTGAAAACGGCAGCGTTATCTTACGGGAACGGCTTTTCGGGGACATTCACCCTGTGCGGATCGTTCCGGCAGGTGTGGAAAACGCAGTCAAAATTGATTATGTCAGAGAAGCATGTCTGGCTGCGCAGGCATACAGCCAGGAGATTTCCCAGGTGACGGGGAGTTTTTTGGAGGTGGATCATAATATCTTGATTGCCACCAGCGAAGGTCTTTTAACTACGGACAGGCAGATCAGGACCAGAGTGAATATTAACGCCATTGCCAGCGACGGCAGCGAGAATCAGACCGGCGGCACTGCGCCCGGCGCAAGGAAGGGACTGGAGCTGTTTGAAGACTTTGATCCGAAGGAGCTGGGCAGGAAGGCGGCAAAGCAGGCGGTAACCATGCTGCATGCAGGGTATATCAATGCCGGCGTAATGCCTGTGGCCATCGAGAACGGTTTTGGCGGCGTGATTTTCCATGAGGCCTGCGGTCATTCCCTGGAGGCCTCCGGCGTTGCCCTGGGGCAGTCACAGTTCTGCGGTAAGCTGGGGCAGCAGATTGCAAATCCCAAGGTAACAGCCATCGACGACGGCACCATTCCCAACGCCTGGGGCTCCATGAATATTGATGACGAAGGAACGCCTGCGCAGAAGAAGATTTTGATAGATAAGGGTATTTTAAAGACTTACATGATTGATAAATTAAATGGCAGGCGCATGGGCATGGAATCCACGGGAAGCTCCAGGCGTCAGAGCTATGAGTATGTGCCTACCTCCAGAATGACCAATACCTACATAGCGGCCGGGGAGGATGAGGATCAGGACATCATTGCCTCCATTGAGTACGGCCTTTATGCAAAGGACATGGGCGGCGGCTCCGTAAATCCCGTTACCGGGCAGTTCAATTTCTCCGTCCGAGAGGGGTATGTAATCAGAAACGGTGAGATTTGTGAGCCGGTCCGGGGCGCCAGCCTTGTGGGCAAGGGCTCGGACGTAATCATGAATATTGATATGGTAGGAAAGCATGTGGAGAGAGCACAGGGAATGTGCGGCGCTTCCTCAGGAAGCATCCCCACGGATGTGGGCCAGCCCCTGATTAGAGTGTCCTCCATAACGGTGGGAGGAAGATGATTTAGATATATGAATATAAAGAAAGGTGTGGTTATCAATATGACATATCAGGAGTTTAAGGAAGCCGTGATCGCCGTTTCCGAAAAGCTGCAGGTTACGGATTACGAGCTGTACTATACGGAAAGCGATTCCGTTTCCGTGGAGACCTACAAGGCCGAGATCAAGGGATATAATACGGACAGCGGCATGGGGATTTGCTACCGCTGCCTCAGGGATGGAAAAGCAGGATATGCTTCCACGGAAAATCTGACTGGGGAAGAAGCAGAATCCCTGGTACTTCGGGCACTGGAGAATGCAAAGTCCATTGAAAGTGAGGAAGAGTCGTTTATTCATGAAAAAGGCGACAGCTATGCTGTACTTACCGGAAATACTGTGGAAGAGCCTTCCGGAAGCGAGCTGACGGAGGCTGCGCTTACGCTGCAGAGGGAACTGTATGCGGCGGATTCCAGAGTGGCGGACGGCACACAGAGCTATACGGCTTACGGCAGGAGTACGTATGCCCTTTATAATTCCAGAGGTCTTGATCTGGAGGATAAGGCGTCTTATGCCCTCTGTGCGGGGGTTGCGCTGGTACATGAAGGGGATGAAATGTACGACGGCAGCGAGGACAGCGACGGAAGCCTTGCGGATTTCAATTTCAGGGAGATTGCAGGCAAGGCCGCGGAGGATGCGGTGTCTACGATCGGTGCGGCAAGTGTGCCCAGTGGTAAGTACAACGTAGTGTTCACCGGCAAGGCATTTGCGGCGCTGCTTTCGACCTATGCCTCCGTGTTTTCCTCGGAGGCGGCCCAGAAGGGAATGTCTTTGTTAAGCGGCAGAGAGGGTGAAAAAATAGCGGCAGAGATTGTAACGATCACCGACGATCCCCTCCATGAAAAGAGTCTGGTCAAGAGAAGCTTTGACGGAGAGGGTGTGGCGACCTATAAAAAGAATGTGATTGAGGGAGGCGTACTGAAAACCCTGCTTTATAATCTGACCACGGCGGCAAAGGCCGGCGTAAAGTCTACCGGAAACGGACAGAAGGCGTCCTATGCGTCTCCGGTGAGCGTAAGTCCTTTTACCTTTTATCTGCAGCCGGTGGACGGCAGCCGGGATGAGCTGCTGGCCGATGCGGGAAGCGGTATCTGCATCAAGTCCGTGACCGGTCTGCACGCCGGGGCCAATCCGATCACGGGTGATTTTTCTCTTCTGGCGGCAGGATACAGCTTTGAAAACGGAAAAAGGACAAAGCCAGTTAAGAATATTACCGTGTCCGGCAATTTCTATACGCTGTTAAAGGAAATCGAAAGGGTGGGGAGCGATTTAGAGTTTATCAGAACATCCGCCGGAAAATGCGGCGCTTCCTCCGTGCTGGTGCGGAACATGACGATTGCGGGAGAATAACAGCTTTAAGGCCGATACTTTGCATTACAGGGAGGTATCGGCTTTTTTCTGCCTGAAATGCCGTTTTTCTTTTTTTCAATTTTTGTTTATATTTATTTAATTGCAATGTACCGTGAATCGTGTAAAATGATAACTGTTCCAAGCTATGAGGTTATTTGATTACAGATTAGAAGGGAAAAGTGATAAACTATGAGAGAAAAACTGCAGCGCTGGATGATTGGACGGTACGGCTATGATGACCTGAATAAATGCTTGATGGTCTCGGCCCTGATTTGTATGGTGCTGTCACTGTTTCCCAGAGGGCATGTTTTTTATGTGTTGGCCGGCGCTGCCATGATTTATGCCTATTTCCGTATGTTTTCCAGAAATATTTCGAAGCGTTCCCTGGAAAATCAGTGGTTTTTGAAAAAAACCATGAGGATCAGAGGACTTTGGGGAAAAAAGAAGCGGGAAATGGGGCAGCTGAGGCAATACCATATCTACAGATGTCCCGACTGCAGACAAAAGATACGTGTTCCCAGAGGCCGGGGGCGCATTGCCATCACCTGTAGAAGGTGCGGTAAGGAGTTTATCAAAAAGAGCTGAGGGCGGATATGTTTGGATACATTATCATTAATAAGGCAGAGATGAAATTTAAGGAATTTGATGTTTATCATTCCTTTTACTGCGGCATCTGCAGGGATCTGAAGCGAAAGTACGGTGCATGCGGCCAGATTGCGCTGAGCTATGATATGACCTTTCTGGCTATGCTGCTGACAGGCCTGTATGAGCCGGAAACAAGGACCGGAAGCTGCAAATGTATTGCACATCCCTTTGAAAAGCATAGGACCAGCAATAATATGTTTACGGAGTATGCGGCGGATATGAACGCGCTGTTTGCCTGGTATAAATGCCGTGACGACTGGCAGGATGAGCGGAAGATATGGAAGCTGATTTATGGACGGATGCTGGAGGGAAAAACCGGGAAGCTGCGGGAAGACTATGGAGAGAAGTTAAAAAGGATCAGCCTTCTGATGCAGGAATTCACGGAGGCGGAGCAGGCAGAGAATGCGGATATTGATACGCTGGCAGGGCTGTTCGGTCAGGTTATGGCTCAGATCGTGACGCCCAGGGAGGACGAATGGGCCGAGAATCTGCAGACCTTCGGTTTCTTTCTGGGAAAATTTATTTATATTTGTGATGCCTATGAGGACGTGGAGCGGGATATTAAGAAGGGGACATTTAATCCGCTTAAGGTTAAATATGGAAGTCCGGATTTTGAGGAAGAATGCAGAACAATTCTGATGATGATGATGTCGGAATGCTGCAGGGAATTTGAAAAGCTGCCTATTCTGGAGAACGTGGAAATCCTGCGAAATATTTTGTATTCCGGGGTATGGGGCCGTTATGAAGCGGTGCATGAGAAAAGAGTACAGCAGTAGATTGGAGATTACATGTACGATCCATATAGCGTATTAGGGGTGGGCAGGAATGCGACCGAGGAAGAAATTAAAAAAGCATACAAGACATTGAGCAGGAAATACCATCCCGATGCCAATATCAATAACCCCAACAAGGATCAGGCGGAAGAAAAGTTTAAGGAGATTCAGGCTGCCTATCAGCAGATTATGAAGGAGCGAACTTCGGGTTACAGGAGCGGCGGCTATGGAACGGATGCGGGGGGCCGCAGCTATCGCGGCCCGTTTGGAGATTTCGGCTTCGGCGGGTATGGCCAGGAGACCGGGTATGAGGACAATACTTATATCCGGGCGGCAGGGAATTATATTCGCAACGGATATTACAGGGAGGCGCGCACTGCCCTGGACGGAATGGCACAGCAGGAAAGAAATGCCAGATGGTATTATTACAGCGCCATGGCCTATGCGGGGCTGGGCAGTAATGTGGCGGCGCTGGAGCATGCAAGGCAGGCGGCAGCCATGGAACCTGATAATTTCAGTTACCGGAATCTGGTGCAGCAGTTTGAAAGCGGCGGAGACTGGTATCAGCAGCGTCAGGCGACATACGGCTATCCTGTTTCAGGGGGAGGCAATGTCTGTGCCAAGCTGTGTCTTGCCAACCTGATCTGCAATGTGTGCTGCCTGGGCGGCGGGTGCTGTGGAGGCGGTATAGCGGGGCCGGGATTTTATTTTTGAGTAATCTGGAGTTTAAGAGAGTTTTATAGTACTTATAATTGTATATGATATGCCTGTAAAAATCATTGACAGACAAAGGGCGGACGGGTAACACAATGTGCTGACCGTTCGGGCAGGGAGGTCAGGATGAAGAGAAAAACAGGCAGTTTTCAATTTGTGGCTGCAACGATTCTATTGGTAACTGTTGCGGCCATTTCCTTTGTGGGAACGGTAATGGCAAGGATGAGCGCAGGCGGCGCAGAGCCGGAGAGCTATTACCGGGAAAAGGAGCAGCAGCTGGTGAGGGATACCAGACAGGAGCTGGAGCGGCAGGGCTTTGTCAACAGCGGCATCATGCTGACCAGGGTGGTAGAAGGGGACGGAAGGAGAAGCTACACCGTTACGATCCATCACGGAGAAATTGACAGGATGGAAGAGGCGGAGCGGGAAATACTGGCGCGGGAGCTGGCCGCATTTGCATTCGAAGAGGACGGCAGCAGCTTTCAATACAGGTTTCTGATAACGGCGCAGCCTTAAAGGACCGGCATTGTAATTAATTAGCAGGAAGCACATGACATTTTAAAAAAAGTAGGGTATACTTTTCTTATGATTTTTCATAAGAGAGGAGTTCCCCAGATGTCATTTATTCCAAGACCACAAGAAATTTATAAGCATTTTAAAGGGAATCTGTATCAGGTAACTGCGGTGGCGGAGCATACGGAGACCAGAGAGCAGCTGGTGATCTATCAGGCGCTGTACGGAGACTTTAAAACCTATGCCAGACCTCTTTCCATGTTTACAAGCAGGGTGGACAGGGAGAAGTATCCGGAAGCTGCTCAGGAGTTTCGGTTTGAGCTGCAGGGACCGGATGCGGAAAGGCAGAGGGCGGAGCAGGCTCCGGCGGCCGAATCCGTGAGCGGAGCGGCAGCTGCGGAGCGGAGTCCGGAAGAGCCCTCCGAGGGAGAGCTGGCGCTGGATCCCATGGTGCTGGAGTTCCTGGATGCGGATGAGTACGAGCATCGCTTGAATATTCTGGCGGGGCTGCATCACAGGATCACCGACGAAATGATCACTACCATGGCGATTGCCTGCGGCGTGGAAATTGACGACGGTGATATTGAAGAGCGGTATGAGAGCTTGAAAAAATGCCTGCTGACGCTGGAAAGATATGAAAGCAACCGCATTAGATAAGCCGGAAGGACTCCCTTTAACATGCTGACACAGACTGACAGCAATTTAAGGCATCAGCGGAAGGGAGCGGCTTATGGGATGCGGAATGAACAGGAAAATGGTGGTGGGTGTATCCTCCAGGGCATTGTTTGATCTGACCTTTGAAAACGAGATCTTTGAGAACCAGGGGCTTGAGGCTTATTGCCGTTATCAGGTGGAGCATGAGCAGGAGATCTTAAGGCCCGGACCGGGTTTTGAGCTGATCCGGTCTCTTCTGGAATTGAACGGGTGTGTGGATGGGGGAAATTTAATTGAGGTCATTATTATGTCCCACAACAGTCCGGATACGTCTCTCAGGGTATTTAATTCCATTGCTCATTACGGGCTGCCGATCACCCGCTCGGTTTTGGCCAGCGGCGCCTCTCTTGCGCCTTATCTGACAGCTTTTAATGTGGATTTATATTTATCCGCCTGTGAGGCGGATGTACAGAGCGCAATCGATAGCGGGATCGCAGCAGGGATTATCTGTACGGAGGGAGCAGAGGGCTGGGAAAGCGCTGTCAGAAGTAACACCGTGTGGGCGGGGCGGATCAGAATTGCCTTTGACGGGGATGCGGTACTGTTTACTGACGAGTCCGAGGTAATCTTTCAGGAGAAGGGCTTAAATGCTTTTGAAGAGAATGAGCGGGAGCATGCCGGCGAGCCATTGGCGGAAGGTCCCTTTGCAAAATTCTTAAAAAGACTTTCCGGTCTGCAGAGAGAGCTGGGAACTGAAAACTGTCCCATCAGGACGGCGCTGGTGACTTCCCGCAGCGCGCCTGCTCATGAGCGGGTCATTCGTACCATGCGTGCCTGGAATGTGCGGGTAGATGAGGCCTTTTTCTTGGGAGGACTGGAAAAGAGGGAATTTTTAAGGGCCTTTGGCGCGCAGATCTTCTTCGACGATCAGTGGCGGCATACCCAAAGTGCGGCCCAGGCGGTTCCTGCCGCACGGGTGCCGTATCGTAAGAAGGGTGTGATGTATCGTTACAGGCCGCTTCGCAATGTTGTTTTTCGTGAGGAAGCTTCCCAGAATCGCACCTGTGTACCTTAAGAACAGGATACCGCCTGCGCGGCGGAATGAGAGGAAATATGAAATACGATAATATAACGGAGGCGCGATTTATAGAACGGCCTAACCGTTTTATCGCCTATGTGGAGCTGAACGGAAAAAAGGAAAGGGTTCATGTCAAAAACACCGGACGCTGCAGAGAGCTTCTGCAGCCCGGTGTAATTGTGTATCTGGTGAAAAGCAGCAATCCTGCCCGCTCAACAGCCTATGATCTGGTGGCGGTGAAAAAAAAGGACCGCCTGATCAATATAGATTCTCAGGCGCCAAACAAGGCGGTGGAGGAATGGCTGCGTTCGGGGGCATGCTTTCCGGATCTAAAGCTGGTGCGGCCAGAGTTTGTATACGGAAGGTCCCGGTTTGATTTTTATCTGGAGACGGAAACGGAAAAGGTATTGATGGAGGTCAAAGGGGTTACACTGGAGAAGGAAGGGCTTGTCCGGTTTCCCGATGCGCCTTCGGAGCGGGCAGTAAAGCACCTTGATGAGCTGGTCCTGGCGAGAAATGCAGGATACCGGGCCATTGTCATGTTTGTGATCCAGATGGAGAACGCGGATTGCTTTGAGCCGGCAGGAGACATTCATCCGGAATTTGAAGATGCCCTGTATCGGGCCGTCCGGGCGGGGGTGGAGGTTTTTGCATACGACTGCCGGGTGGAGCCGGAGGGGATGAATATAAATCTGCCGGTGCCGCTTAAGGAAAACTTAAGGCTTGCAGCCATTCCCAAACCGCTGCTGGAATGGTATGATAGAAACAGGCGGATTCTTCCCTGGCGGGAGGAGCCTGCGCCCTACCGGGTGTGGGTATCGGAAATTATGCTGCAGCAGACCAGGGTGGAAGCGGTCAAGCCTTATTTCGAACGCTTTATGGCTGCCCTGCCCAATGTCAGGGCATTGGCCGAGGCCGGGGAAGAGCAGCTGATGAAGCTCTGGGAGGGTCTGGGATATTATAACCGGGTGAGAAATCTGCAAAAGGCGGCCATCCAGATCATGGAGGAATACGGCGGGGAAATACCGGATCGGTATGAAGAGCTTTTGAAGCTGAAGGGAATCGGCAGTTATACGGCAGGTGCCATTGCTTCCATAGCCTATGGCAGGCGGGTGCCTGCAGTGGACGGTAACGTTCTTCGGGTGCTTGCACGGGTGAGAAAGGATGAGCGGCTGATCACGGAGGGAAAGGTGAAGGCGGCAGTAGAGAAGGAATTGGTTTACGCCGTGCCTGAGGATCGCCCCGGTGACTTTAACCAGGCCATGATGGAGCTTGGCGCCTGCGTCTGTATTCCAAACGGGGTCCCCCTTTGTGAAGGCTGCCCGTTGAACAGGCTCTGTGCGGCCCACAGGGACGGCACGGAGATGGAGTTCCCTAAGGTTAAGGCCAAAAAGCCGCGAAGTATTGAGGAAAAGACAGTGCTGGTCATCCGGGATGAGAACAAAACGGCTATCCGCAAGCGGCCGTCGAAGGGGCTGCTGGCGGGAATGTATGAGTTTCCCATGCTGGAGGGCTCAAGGACGGTGGCGGAAATAACGGCTTATCTGGCGGAGAACGGGATCAGGGCGCTGCGCATTCAGCCCCTGGAGGATGCAAAACATATTTTTACCCATAAGGAGTGGCATATGAAGGGCTACTTGGTCCGGGTAGACGAGCTGGAGCATAAAAGTCCGGGAGAAGACAGCAGGCGTTGGCTCTTTGTGGAGCCCTGGGAGACAGAGCAGAGGTATCCCATGCCGTCCGCACTTTCCGCTTACACAGGGTACTTGAAGGTACGCCTGGGAAAAGAGCGGTACAGTAATAAGGAGGAAAAGATTGAAAATTGTCATTTTCAATCTCGGAATTTGTGACGCTGCGCGTCCCAAAGTTCCCACAGATTTAGATGCCGCTTGCGCGGCGGAATGAGAGGAAAAAGATGAAGTTACTGTCAATAGCAATTCCCTGCTATAATTCTGAAAATTATATGAGAAAGTGTATCGAATCTCTCCTGGTGGGGGGCGACGATGTGGAGATTATTATCGTGGACGACGGATCTACCAGGGATCGAACGGCGGAGATCGCAGACGAGTATGCCGCAAAATATCCTGCCATTGTCAAGGTGGTGCACAAGGCAAACGGGGGACACGGGTCTGCGGTGAACACGGGGATTGACTATGCCACAGGGCTTTATTTTAAGGTAGTGGACAGCGACGACTGGGTAAAGCGGGAAGCATATATAAAAGTACTGGAGACCCTGCGGGAGTTTGCAGGCGGAGCTCATGTCCTGGATATGCTGGTTTGCAATTATGTGTATGAAAAAGAAGGGGAGAAGAAAAAGAAGGTCATCCAGTACCGCCACAGTCTCCCCAAGGATCGTATTTTTACCTGGGAGGATTGCCATCATTTTCAGAAGGGTCACTATATTTTAATGCACTCCGTTATCTTCAGGACAAGGCTGCTCAAGGAATGCGGAATCCGGCTTCCGGAGCATACGTTTTATGTGGATAACCTTTATGTGTTTGAGCCGCTTCCCTTTGTTAAAAACATGTATTATCTGGATGTGAATTTTTACCGTTATTATATCGGCAGGGAAGATCAGTCCGTCAATGAGGATGTAATGATTTCCCGCATTGACCAGCAGATCAGGGTCAATAAGCTGATGATCGACTACTTGACGGAAAAGAAGCAGACTTTAATAAAGCATAAGCGTCTGTATCAGTATATGAGGAATTATCTGGAGATCATCACCACAGTTTCATCGGTACTGCTGATACGCTCCGACACAGAGGAAAATCTGGCCAAGAAGGCCGAGCTGTGGCAATATCTCAAGGAAAAGGACAGGCTGTTGTACCGCTGGATGCGTCACGGTATCATGGGTGAAGCGATGAATCTGCCCGGTCGGGGCGGCCGGAAGATCTCGGTGGAGGGCTATAAAATCTGCCAGAAGATATTTAAGTTTAATTGATATAACCTGTAGTTTTTTGAATAATTTCGGAAGAAACGGTTCCGGGGGGCCTGAGGCATGAAAAGCGATCTGACAAAAGCAATGGAGCAGCTGCAGGAGGGGCAGTACACCTGCGTTTTATGCAGGGGCGATATTATGTATACAAGCAGGGAACGGGGGGTAAGGCCGTTGCTGGACTGGCTGGACGGTGACGCGGATATAAGGGGCTTTTCTGCCGCAGACAAGGTGGTGGGCAAGGCTGCCGCCTTTCTGTATGTGCTGCTGGGAGTGAAAGAGATATACGCCCATGTGGTCAGCCGGGCTGCCATGGGCGTATTTAAGGAGAATCATATTTCGTTTTCCTATGATATAGCCACAGACTATATCATAAATCGTCAGGGTACGGGATGCTGTCCCATGGAGGAAGCCGTGAGCGGAATCTCCCGACCGGAGGACGCACCGGAAGCAATCAGAAGACGGCTGGAGGAATTAAAACGGCGCAGCCTGTAGTATTTTTTCAGTCAATCTCATATTTCAGGACAGCTCCGTCAGCCGCACTGACTTTATATTCGTATTCCGTGAGAGCGGAAGTAAACTCTATTTCATAAACGGCCCGTCCGTCCTCCCAGTCAAGCTCTGTCTTTGTAAAAGTCACGTTTTCCGCGGAGAGCCCCGCATGCTCCAGAGCAATATTTATTGCTTGTTCTGCGCCTATGTCAGCTCCTGCAATGCCACCGTTGTGGCAATAGTCGCACCAGTAGCTGCCGCAGTAAAGATCATTGCATATTCCCTCGTGATCTTCCCCGTGGTGATTTCCGTGATGTGCGGATCCCGTGCTATGAGGCTCTACGCATCTGCTGTGAATAGTGCCGGATGCCGCGTGAATCTCGTATTCATATTCATGGGTGGAGGTGTAAAATTCTATTTCATATACGGAAACCCCATCCTCAAAGTCAAGACCTTCCTTTGTGTAGGTGACATCCGAGGCTGTTAGCCCGGCGTCTGTCAGTGCGGCAGCTTTGGCGGCCTCCAGAGTAACCTGTTCCTCGCCGTTATCTGCGGGCAGCCCGGTCTGCGGCCGTTCCTCGCCGTTATCTGCGGGCAGCCCGGTCTGCGGCCGTTCCTCAACGTTATCTGCGGGCTGCCTGGTCTGCGGCCGTTCCTCAACGTTATCTGCGGGCTGCCTGGTCTGCGGATTCCCTTCCGGGCTCGTATCGCTGCCGGTTACGGCTTCTCTGCTTTTGCTGTAAATTTCGCCGGTGTCGGCATGGATTTCATATTTGTATTTCATATTTTCCGTGCTGAATTCGATGCTGTATACGGAAATGCCGTCCGTCCGTTCCGAACTTGCCTTCAGAGAATTTACCTCTGAAGAAGACAGTCCGGCATCGGACAGAGCTTTTTCCTCTGCAGCGTCCAGTGTGAGCCCTGAAAGCGTATTTTCTTTTTTTCCGCATCCGGCGGCGATCAGAGCAGTAAGCAGAAAAATAATAATCGGGGTTACTTTTTTCATTGGAGATACCTCAGCCGGCAGCCTTCTCGCGGTCCTTGCCTGCGGGCCGGAAGACCAGCAGCCATTCTTTTCTGTAGACAAATGCGTACATTACTGCGCCCATCAAAATGCCTGTCACCACGTCAAACACGGAATGCTGCTTGATAAACATGGTGGAGAAGATGATGGAGACGGATAAAACGCCGGAAGCAACTTTGATAGGTCTGCCAAATTTTGTCTGTGCCAGGTCCCAGCTGTGCATCACTGCAAAATGTGCGCCCATGGAATTAAATACATGGATGCTGGGCCAGAGATTGGTAGGGGTATCCGTCTTCCAGAGCATGGAAACCAGCCAGGTAAAGCAGTTGTCTCTCGGCATGGAAACGGGTCTTAAATCATGTCCGTTTGGCCACAGAGTGGAGATAATCAGAAATATGGTCATGCCGGTGAACAGGAAGACGCAGGCCTTATAATAATCCTGTTTGTTTTTAAAAAACAGATAAACCACCACGACGGCTACATATCCGAACCAAAGCAGGTAGGGAATGATGAATACCTCCAAAAAGGGAATGTGATCGTCCAGACTGACATGTATCAGTTGATAATCCGTGACATTTGTTTTTTCCAGCCAGGCAAACCATACCAGATAGATTACCAGATAGATCAACAGCGGAATACCATGCTTATATTTTTCCAAAAAGTTTTTGCATTTTTTCATATTCGATGCCTTTCTTTCTCGATGCCCTAAGACCCAATTCATCGGTTATTGAAAAGGAGCGTTCATACAGCGTTCCCTGAATGACAACTCTAGTATAGCGTCAAATTTAAAAAATGCAATCACTTTTTTTCGTTCTTAAGCATTCTTAAGAAAACCTTTAGGTTTGACTTTTTATGATGCGAAGAGCATTTCGGTCGCAGGTTACGGTGATATGGCGGCTCTTTCTTGTAACCTCTCCGTCCGTGTGGACCCACAGGGGGGCGGATGCTTCAATCGTGACTTTTTTGGCCAGATAGGGGGTGATCCCTTTAAAACGGTAGTGCCGGCCCTTAAAGGCAGTGGGCAGGGCATAGAGGATTAAAGACTTTGAAATATCTCCCACGGCGCAAAGATTTAAGATACCGTCAGAGGCGTCCGCATCGGGACAGAACATGAATCCGCCGCCCTCAAAGCGGTGAAGCATACAGGCGGTAAACAGGATGCTGCCGATCTCCACGGGCTTTTCGTCGTCTAGGATCAGCCTCGCGGAAATGGCCTTTGCGGCGAAAAGCTGTTTTAAGGCGATGCTTAAGTAGGTCAGCTTCCCTAAGCCGAACTTATTTAACACTTTTTTTGCCTTGGAGCGCAGAGCTTCTTCACACACAGCCGCATCAAAGCCAATGCCGCAGCTGACTGCAAAACGACGGCTTCCGCCGTCGGCGTAGGTGAGTGTGCCCAGATCCATGGAGCAGATTACGCCCGAATGCAGAATCAGGTCCAGAGCGGCGGTAGGGTCAGTGGGAATATCCAGATCCCTTGCCAGATCATTGCTGGAGCCGGTGGGGATATAGCCCAAAACCACCCTTGAAGTATCGGGGATGCCCTGGAGAGCTTCGTTTACCGTTCCGTCGCCGCCTAAAATGATCAAAGAGACGGGCTCGCTGCCGGAATGAGCCATGATCTTACCGGCTATTTTGGATACATCTCCCGCTTTTTCGGAAAAGTAGGGACGATAAAGGGTGCCCCCTCTGCGCAGGGCAGGTTCCACCTGTTCCTTCCATATTTTCAATCCCTTTCCGGAGCGGGATGCCGGATTGATGATGATATGATACATAGGGGCGGGTCCTCTCTTTCGTTTTTTATTTAATTGTATCAGCAGATCGGCGATTCGTAAATAAAATCATTTTCTTATTTCGTATTCTCGTAATCTGTGATATAATGACCTTATTCAGGATTTTAATACAGTACAGTGTGAAAACAGGAGGATTTGGAATGTATTCTTTGGATGATGTAAGGGCTGTGGATTCGGAAATTGCCCAGGCGATCGAGGACGAGCAGGCGCGGCAGAACAGCCATATCGAGCTGATCGCTTCCGAGAACTGGGTGAGTAAGGCAGTGATGGCGGCAATGGGCAGTCCGTTGACTAACAAGTATGCGGAAGGGTATCCCGGCAAGCGGTATTACGGCGGATGCGACTGCGTGGATGTGGTGGAGAATCTGGCCATTGAGCGTGCGAAGGAACTGTTTGGCTGTGAATATGCTAATGTACAGGCCCATTCCGGCGCCCAGGCAAATATGGCGGTACAGTTTGCAGTGTGTCAGCCGGGCGACACCGTTATGGGCATGAATCTGGATCACGGCGGGCATCTGACCCATGGCAGCCCGGTCAATATGTCCGGTAAATATTTTCATATTGTGCCTTACGGGGTAAATGACGAGGGCTTTATTGATTATGACAAGCTGCGGGAAATTGCTTTGGAGGCAAAGCCGAAGATGATCATTGCCGGAGCCTCCGCTTATGCCCGCACCATTGATTTTAAAAAATTCCGCGAGGTTGCCGACGAGGTGGGCGCCGTCCTGATGGTGGACATGGCTCACATTGCAGGTCTTGTGGCGGCAGGGCTGCATCCCAGCCCCATCCCCTATGCCCATGTAACCACCACCACCACCCATAAGACCCTGCGGGGGCCCAGAGGCGGTCTGATTTTATCCAGCAATGAAATGAATGCAAAATACAACTTTAACAAGGCAATCTTCCCCGGCATTCAGGGCGGCCCCCTGATGCACGTGATTGCCGCAAAGGCCGTCTGCTTCAAGGAAGCTCTTGGCGACGATTTCAAGGTATATCAGCAGGGCATTATCGACAATGCCCAGGCTTTGTGCAAGGGGCTTTTGGCACGGGGAATTAAGATTGTGTCCGGCGGCACGGATAATCACCTGATGCTGGTTGACCTGACGAATTTCGGCCTCACCGGCAAGGCGGTGGAGAAGCTGCTGGATGCGGCCCATATTACCTGCAATAAGAACACGATCCCCAACGATCCCCAGTCGCCTTTTGTGACCAGCGGTATCCGTCTGGGAACGCCGGCCGTCACCTCCAGAGGCATGAAGACGGAGGATATGGACAGGATTGCAGAGGCCATTGCCCTGGTCATCAAGGGCGGCGAGGAAAAGGTTTCCGAGGCATATGCTGTTGTAAAGGAATTGACGGATAAATATCCCTTAATCTAAGGGGGTAGAGCGGTGTTTCGTAAAAAAATAAAGACACAGGGTTATTCAAAAGAAGAGCAGAGGCCGGTGATCCGTGCAAGTATCTGTACCGGGGAGCAGGTAGCGGGATTTAAGGACATACAGACGGGAAAGTTTACGGAGATTATGCTGATTCGTGACAGGAGGGATTTGGAGGAATTTTTGGAAGCTTACGGGGTAGCTGCGGAAGAAATAACGAAGGAATGGTAAATAAAGGAATGTATAAGGTCGGAGAATTGGCAAAGGCAACCGGCGTGAAGGAAGGGACCATCCGGTTTTACGAAAAATGTGGTTTTCTGGAGGAAGTAGAGCGGCTGCCCAACGGGTATCGGGTTTATACGGAGCATCATCTGTATCAGGTGAAAATATGCCGTCTTGTGTTCGGCGGTTTTGTAAATCGAAGATTGCGAAAATCCAGTATGGGGCTGATTGCAGCGGCCAGGGCATGGGATTTAAAGGAATATGAGGCGGCAGCTGCCGAATACCAAAGGGCGATACGGGAGGATATAGAACGGACCCGCAAGGTCATTGAGATTGTTGCAAACGGCACAAATTTTATGGAAATCTCCAATGCACAATATACGAAAAAGCAGGCAGCCCGGCTGGCAGGTACAACGGAAGAAGCGATTCGAAATTGGGAGCGTAACGGACTGATTCCCCAGGCGGCGGCCTATCAAAAAAGATATTATTCTCAGGCAGTCGTGAACCGTATGTATGTCATTCGATTACTTTTGGATACCGGTTACAGCATTATGGCAATTTTTCAATTTCTTCAGAAAATGGATTCCGGCGCGTATGCAGATGCAAAAAATGTATTGCTGAAGCCGGAGGAAGGCGAAGATTTGCAGAGCTGTGCAGATTATTATTTACAGGCGCTGCTTGATTTGCAGCAAAAAGCAGATATATTATATGATTTACATGCAGAAATGATAAAAGCATAAACCTTGCATTTGTACACCACCTTTTGAATTTAAGATATAATGCCCGTAAAGGAAGAGAGCGGAAGCTATTTTTCTTTTCCTGCGGTACTATATCCTGAATTCAGAAGGTGTTTTTTTGCTGTCTTCAGGAGTCCGCATGAATTTACGACAAGCGCGAGGCGAAAGGAGAGGGTTTATGAAAAGTAATATTTGGGGGAACTATAAATTTATGCTGAAGACAATGTGCAGGGCTTCCGCATCACGGGTATGGCTGAATCTGATCTTTACGGTTGTAAATGATTTGTTTTCAATAAGCTATAATGTACTCTTTTTTGCATACTTTATGAACGCGGTGGAAAAGGGGAAGGACATTGTCACCATTGGTAAGGCATTAGCTGTATTCATTTTGATCAATATTGTATTTGAAGCTTTGAATTCTTATTATCATCAGGCGTATCTGCCCAAAAACGATGTGAAGCTTTCGCTGTTTTTCAAGACCATGATCTATCGGAAAATCATGGCGGTTGACATGGAATGCTTTGATAATCCGGAATATTACGATAATGTTACCTTTGCGCTGAATGATTTATTTGACAGAGTGATCAGTATCCTGAATAATATGGCCCAGTTTATTTCTCATTCCTGCTGTGTGATTGTGCTGATGGGATATTTTGCGCAGATTGATTATGTCATTGTACTTATATCGCTTATTTCCGTATTGACAGGATTATTCTTTGAGCCTGTTTTGAATAAGTACAGATACCGTTATGCGAATGAAGGTTTAGCTTATCAGCGAAAATATGATTATGTAAAAAGGATTTCCATTCAGGCAGAATGCGCGCAGGAGTTAAGAACCACGAATGTGAAAAACGTGCTGCATAAAATGCTGGATGATGCCCTTCTGGGATTGAGGGCGCTTCTTAAAAAGTATTACGATAAAATAACCATGCTTGACAGCATCCAGGTCTTTTTCGGATTTGGCATTGTTTCCTGTGTGACAACCCTGATCTCGATCCATAGAATTATCGTCGATCAAACGGTAACGATTGCCATGTTCCTGCCCCTGATGGGAGCCATCGCGCAGTTTACCTGGAGGGCGTCCTCGGTGATTGGCTGCTTTACCGGTATTTTAAACGATAATATCTACTTAAATAAGTTCAATGAATTTTACCGGTATGAACCGAAGATTGTATCATCCAGGGAAGAGGCGGCGGATGCAGTGTTTGGCGGAATGAAAATAGAGCATTTATATTTTAAATACCATGAAAAGGATGATTATGCCTTAAAGGATATTTATATGGAAATTCGGCCCGGACAAAAGATTGCGTTGGCCGGGTATAACGGAGCCGGGAAATCCACGTTGATCAACCTGATTCTGCGCCTGTACGATCCTGATAAGGGCAGTATTATCTATAATGATAAGAATATCCGCGATTACAATATAAAGAGCTATCGAAGCAGAATTGGAATTGTTTTTCAGGACATAAATGTGTATGCAGCGACTGTGGGCCAAAATATTGCCATGGATACGAAGGTTTATGCGGATGAAGAAATGCAGAAGGTTATGGATTCGCTTCATTTGAAAGAAAAGATAAACAATTATCAATACGGGTTTCACACACAGCTGACCCATGAGCTGTCGGATTCGGGCGAGGTGCTTTCCGTCGGTCAGTGTCAGTGTCTGGCGCTGGCAAGAATCTTTATTGATCCATCGCGGCAGATCTATATTTTGGACGAGCCCACCAGCGCGCTGGATCCTGTTGCGGAGGAAGAAATTTTTGAGGCTATAAACAGCTATCTGCAGGAGCAGACGGTTATTTATATTTCTCATAGATTTTCGGCATCTAAGATAGCCGACAAAATTTATTTTCTGGAAAAGGGACAGATTGTTGAGCAGGGAACGCATGAGGAGCTGATCCTGCAAGACGGGAAATATGCGGAGATGTTTCATTTGCAGGCGAAGTACTATCGGGAAACGGAGGCAGTATGAAAAAGGTAATACATCATAATTTATATATGTTGAAAATATTTTTTAAGGCGGTTCCTTTGTATTCTGCGGGCTACGCACTGCTGATCGCCGCCAGAAGCGTATTGTTTAATACCGTGGGCAACGTTTTGTTTATACAGTATATTGTCAAATCGGTAGAGCTGGCGATTGCCCGTCCGGAAGCACTACAGAAAGTCCTGGTGCAGCTGATTGCCGTAACATGCGTATATTATGGGCTGGTGCTTTTGTTTAATACCGTGATCGAGGGAATCTTTAACAACAGGCTGACGAAAAGTGCGGAAATCAGGGTCAATCACGTTTTTGCAAAAATGATGTTTGAAAAGTCCGCATCCATTGATCTTAGCTGTTATGATGACCCAAAGTATTATAACGACCTGATTGCTGCCAACAATGAATCAAGCAGCAGAGCCTGGAACACTTACCGGAATTTTGTTAATTTGCTTGAAAATGTATTGGTATTGCTTTCGCTGCTTTATATAATCGGCTCCATGGACTTTGTTGTTTTTGTCCTGGCGCTTATGATTAACGTTCTTTCCTTTTTGTATCAGCTGAAGCTGAATCGCATCAACGGTGAAATATATGATAAAACCCTGCCCTGCATAAAAGAAATCGACTATGCCAACCGCATGTTTTTCTTAAAGCAAAATGCAAAGGACATCAGGATAACGAATATTGGAAATGTTTTGCTTGATAAGCTGACTGCATCTTCGAAAAAGCTTAATGACATTCATACTGCTTACGGCGTGAAAAAAGCTTTTGTCTGCTCCGGCGATCAGCTGATGAAAAAAATCCTGGGAGATTTTCTGACATTATTTTATCTTGCTTACATGGTACTTGTGAAATGCGCATATTCCTTTGATGTGATGACTGCTTTGTGGAATGCTTACGGTACGCTGAAAGGAAATATGAACAATTTTGTTCATTCGATCAAGGAGCTGCATAATAACAGTATCTACATAGAGAAGTTTATTCATTTCATGGAAACGGAAAACCGCATTGTAGCGGATCGGGGTCTGAAAAGCAATGCCGATGCGCCGATCACGATTGAGTTCGAGGATGTGTCCTTTGCCTATGACGGAGAACACAAGATTTTAGACGGATTGAATTTAAAAATCAATGCAAATGAAAAGGTGGCGATTGTGGGCGGCAACGGCGCCGGAAAGAGTACCCTTGTCAAGCTTTTGCTGAGACTGTATGATCCTGACAGCGGTAAAATTCTGGTAAACGGAACGGATATTCGGGATTATGATGTGGAGTTTTACCGAAAGAACATATGCAGCATACTGGTGCAAAATTTTCAGCTGTTTGCTTTAACGCTGTATGAGAATGTCAAAATGGATCTTGTTGATAAAGATAAGGAAGGCGCCGGCCTGGATCAGGCACTTCATATGGCCGGACTGCGTGAGGTGATAGAGCGCCTGCCGGATCAGGGAGACAGTGATTATTCAAAAGAATTTAATAGCAGCGGCGTGGTATTTTCAGGGGGCCAAAGACAAAAGCTGGCACTGGCAAGAGTGCTGTCCGCTAATAAAAGGGCGGTGATTCTGGATGAGCCGTCCAGTGCGCTGGACCCAAAGGCGGAAAGCGAATTTAATGAGCTGGTGTTCCATATGCTGCCGGAAAGGACAATGATTATCATTTCTCACAGGCTGTCCACAACGAAAATGGCGGACAGGATTATTCTGCTTCAAGACGGAAAAGTGGCGGAAGACGGTTCTCATCACGAATTAATGAAGAGCGGCGGGACATATGCTAAAATGTTTGAAATGCAGTCAGGGAGGTATCAAACATGAGCCGATGGTAATTGCATCGGGATTATATACCGCATAACAGACAGGCTTGTGCGCCAGTGGCTGCATAACTGGAGTAAACGGCTTTTCTTAAGGGTTTCCGGGTTTTGGAAGGAGAAATTTCTTGACCGTTTTTGTCGAGTATGATAAGTTCAAATATGTCGAATAAAAATTGCATGTGAAGTACCGGCAGCAAACGTTTTTCGGACAAGATAAATCCAACATTGCGAGGAATTATGAAGATTGCGGTTTGTGATGATGAAGTTGTTCTTGTGAAACAAATATATCAATATCTATGGAAGCAGGCGGATTGCGGTGTAAATTGTTTTTCTTCCCCTGAAAAGCTCTTGGCAGAATATGAGGGGGGAGCAAGGTATGACGTGGTATTTTTGGACATAGTCATGGAGCCCATTGACGGGATTGCGCTTGCACGGAAAATCAGAAGCTATGATCAGAATGCAATCTTGATTTTTATTACGGCTTATCTGGAATATGCGCCGGAGGGTTACGAGGTAAACGCCTTTCGGTATTTACTTAAGCCTGTGACGGAGGGCTCTGTTCTGGCGGTGATGGGAGAGGTCAGGAAGGAACTGGAGTCAAGATGCACGCTTTGGATTAAGACCACGGAATGCGAATTACTGCTGCATACCGAAGAGCTGCAATATCTGGAGGCGGATAATAAGGATACGCTTCTTTATTACCTGGGTGATCAAATCAGACTTCGCAGGGGCCTTAAGGAGCTGGAGGCGCAGCTGTCAGCCTTTTTCTTTTTTCGTGTTCATCGCAAATATATTGTCAATTTGGCGCATGTCAGGGAATTTGACGAAGAACGGCTGACCCTCTCCTGTGGCAGATCGCTTCCGATCAGCCGCAGAAGGAACAGAGAGTTTCGCAGCGCGCTGGGAGCATACATTGACGGAGGCATGGCAAAATGACTTATTTTCTGAAAATTGTATATAATTTGCTGGATTACTGGATACTGATTTTGATGATGCAATATGTCTGCGCCGGCAGGATGAAGTTAGGAAGACGGAATGTATGGATCGGGTCTTGTCTGTCCGTGCTGGGGACCGTGGCCGCTTTTTTCCTGCCGTTTCATTTTGAATTTGTAGTCAGCTTGGCGGCAACAGTTGCATTGAGCGTCTGTTTGTTCAGCCAAAGCAGACTTCTGGATCTGCTGCGTTTTTTTCCGGCTCTTTTCATCTATTATTTCCTGATCATAGTGCCTACGGCTTTGGTGCAGGAGGTGGTTGTTCCCAATGGTATTCAGCTTACGTCAAAGGGTGGCTTCTGGGGGCTGGTGAGCTATGGGCCGGATGCTACGCTGCTTGTACTGTTGCTTATCTTACGTCATGTTCAGGTGAAATATCGGATCCGGGTGCACTTTTCGGTCGGGGAGATTCTGGGCAGTATAGCTATGCTCTTTTTTTCCATTATTGACGGGGCATTCATTTTTATGTTGGACAGGGGCCAATATGAGCCTGTTTGGTATGGAATCTATATGTTCATTTTTGTAGGCGGCTATTGTGCAGGCGTGGGCTATTATGTGTATTGGCTGACAGCCTCAAGGGTCAGAATTTACCGTCAGACTTATGCAAGCTGTGAGACGGAGTATCTGCGGGTGCAGATGGATTCTTTAAAGGAGGCGAAGGAGAACGAGGCGGAGGTAAGGAAGCTGCGTCATGATTTGAAAAATCATCTGGCGGTGCTTTCGTCTCTGTGTGAAGAGGGAGAGTATGAGGAGGTAAAAAAATATACGGAGCAGTTAGGCAGGGAGGCACTGCACTCCGATTTGAAGATACCCACCGGAAACCAGGTGGCAGATCAGGTGGTTGCTTCCAAACGGCGGGTCTGCGAGGAAGCCGGGATTGCTTTTACTTTTGCCGGGACCATGAAAAATCTGGATGCCCTGACGGCTCCCGATATTTGCGGACTCCTTGCTAACGCCTACGACAATGCCATAGAGGCATGCCGGGAATATCAGGCAGGATTGCAGTCCGGACAACCGGAGGCTTATATCCGCACACAGGTGAGTACTACCCGCAATTATACGGTAATTGAAATCGTCAATCCCGTTTTGAAGGCGGTGCCCATTCGCGGCAACCGCGCAGCCACCACCAAGAAGGATAAAAAGGCTCACGGGTACGGTATTGAGATTATGAAGCAGATTGCCGAAAGATACAACGGAAGCTGTACCGTCCGCTGTGATGGAAAGGAATTTCAGACGAAGATCGTTTTGTTGACTTAGCAGCGCGGCCTATGCGCTTTGGTTTCACGAATTGTTTGTGCCGACAAAGTCGGCACTGCCGCCGGAAGCGGTATGTTTCCGGAGCAGCCCTGCGCAGCAGATTACGGAGATGAGGCCGAGGCCTGCCGCCAGTCCGTATTGTGCTGCTGCCGGCAGGCTTCCTGTGACTGCAGGGACATAGCCGCCGATATTGCCGAAAATATGGGCGATAATGGCCGGAAATAATGACTTTGTTTTTACATAGGAAAGCGCAAAAATCAAACCGCCAAGGAAAGCATGGACTACGATCAGGATCCCCCCGGCCATGGAATGAATCAAGGCAAACAAAAGCGCGCTGATGAAGATCGAAACAGTCGTGGAAATTCCTTTACGGAGTGCTGTCATAATCAGAGCGCGGAATACAAATTCCTCCACCACCGGCGCAATGATAAAAACGGACAGAATAAAAGCAATCATGCTTTTTTCCATGTCGTCCGACATACCGCCGATCAGTTCGGGAGGAATTGGCGCTGTGGCTTGCAGTATATTGGAGAATGCCGAAAAACAAAAGGCCGCCGCAACCGGCAGCAGATATTTTTTTACAGGAACCGCTGTTAAACCATATGTATTCTTTAAATCTATTTTTTTGATACGGAGCAGGAGCAGAACAAGCAGCAGGTATATGGCCTGTGCCATGCCGCTGATGAAGGCAACATGCTTGGCGCTGCTTTTGAATGCCATCATGGCGGCAGAGGATAAGATGCCGATTCCCAACACAAAGGAAAGGGTGATCAGAAGACTGCTGCCCATGGCTTTTAAATGTGATTTCATAAGTTTATTTCCCCCATTTGTCTGATGAAAGAGGCATTCATAGCAATGCCTGAAAATTTCAATCATTTTCTAAAAACCATAATCAATATATACCATGCTATGGGAAATTGCAAGGGCGCTAACGAAATTTGACATATCAAGTGATGCTTGCATCCTGGCGTTGAATCCTGTAAAATGAAGTTAATGGGTCAGCCATGCAGAATGGATACAAATGAAGCATAGAGAAATGTGAGATTTATGACGACATGGAGGTTAGCGTGAAAAGTACTTCTAACCGCTCACTGCATAGGCTGTTTCGCGGAGAAGTACTAAGTTTCACGCCGAAAAACGCCAAAGTACGGCGTTTTTCATCCGTATTTGAGTCGCGGCAGGGCCGCGATATGGAGGTTAGCATGGAAGAAAATATGGAGGCAATTCAGGGGGAACGGATGCAGTTTGCGGTGCTGATTGATGCGGACAATATCAGCTCCAAGTATGCCGCGACCATTTTTGAAGAGCTGGATAAATTCGGATTTTCCACTTATCGGCGGATTTACGGCAACTGGTCCAAGGCCAACGGCTGGAATGAGGGAATGCTGCTGGAGCATTCCATTATGCCGGTACAGCAGTTTTCCTATACTACGGGGAAAAATGCCACGGACATGGCCATGGTGATCGACGCTATGGACATTTTGTTTAAGAATAAGGTCAAGGGCTTTTGCCTGGTGACCAGCGATAGTGATTTTACCCGTCTGGCCATGCGTCTGCGGGAGGAAAACATGTTTGTTCTGGGAATGGGGGAGTCCAAGACCCCTCCGGCGTTGACCAGAGCCTGTAACAGATTTATCCACCTGAATCTGGTGGCGGAGCAGAATAAGGCGTTAGAAGGGGCGGAGAACATCGAGGGCGGCGACGAGCAGAATGTTACCTCGGTGACAGAGGTGCGTCAGGCCATTCTGGCCCTGATCAATGAGAATGACGGCAAGCCGGTGGATCTGGCCAGAATCGGGAATCGCTTAAACGACAGATTCTCGGATTTTGACGTGCGTAACTACGGCTATACCAAGCTCAGCACCATGGTGACGCAGGAGCTGCCGGATTTAAACGTGAAAAAGATCAATTATCAATACTGCGTGGAGCGCAGGTCCACCCTTACCAAGGCGGAGCTGGAGCGGGAGATCTGCAGTATGATCGAGAAAAACGGCGGGATGATTGACAATCTTTCCACCTTAAACGATGAGCTGCACAAAAAGTACAAGCAGCTGGATTTCAGGCAGTTTGGCTACAACCGTATTTCCAGCTTCCTGCGCAGCATGAAGTCGGTGACGGTTCGTGAAAATCAGGTGACGCTGGGATCCGTTCACAGGGAACAGTAAAAGGCGGGGGTTATGGATATTTTTGAATATATGCGCAGCACCAGCATGGAAAAGGAAGCGCCGCTGGCGGCCAGGATGCGGCCCAGGACCCTGGATGAGGTGCTGGGCCAGGAGCATATTGTCGGAAAGGACAAGCTGCTTTACCGGGCCATCAAGGCGGATAAGATCAGCTCCGTGATCTTTTACGGGCCGCCGGGGACGGGTAAGACGACGCTGGCACGGGTGATTGCCAATACCACCAGTGCGGAGTTCACCCAGATCAATGCCACGGTGGCGGGTAAGAAGGATATGGAAGAGGTGGTAGCAAAGGCCAAGGATATGCTTGGCATGTACGGAAAGCGTACCATTCTCTTTATTGACGAGATTCATCGGTTTAATAAGAGCCAGCAGGACTATCTGCTGCCTTTTGTGGAGGATGGCACCCTGATCCTCATCGGGGCCACCACGGAAAATCCTTATTTTGAGGTAAATGGGGCGCTGATTTCCCGTTCTGTTATTTTTGAGCTGAAGCCGATCCCCAAAGAGGCGGTGAAGGAGCTGATCCGCAAGGCTGTTTACGACGGCGACAGGGGAATGGGGGCCTATAATGCGGAGATTGATGAGGATGCGCTGGACTTCCTGGCGGATCTTTCCGGGGGAGATGCCAGGCATGCCCTGAATGCGGTGGAGCTGGGAGTTATGACCACCGGCCGCAGTGAGGACGGGAAGATCCATATTACCCTGGAGGTGGCCCAAGAGTGTATTCAGAAGCGGGCCGTCCGCTATGACAAGACAGGGGACAGCCATTATGACACCATTTCTGCATTTATTAAAAGCATGAGGGGTTCCGATCCGGACGCAGCGGTTTATTATCTGGCGAGGATGCTTTATGCGGGCGAGCAGGTTGCTTTTATTGCCCGGCGGATTATGATTTGTGCGGCAGAGGACGTGGGGAACGCGGATCCCATGGCGCTGGTGGTAGCGACGAATGCCTCCCTGGCCGTGGAGCGGATTGGCATGCCGGAGGCGCAGATCATTTTATCCCAGGCGGCGGTTTACGTAGCCTGTGCGCCCAAGAGCAACGCCGGCTGTAATGCCGTTTTCGAGGCCATGCAGACGGTAGAGCAGACGGGCAGCCTGCCCATTCCCGCCCATTTGCAGGATGCCCATTATAAAGGAGCGGCAAAGCTGGGAAGAGGTACGGGTTATAAATATGCTCATGATTATCCCAACCATTATGTACGGCAGCAGTATCTGCCCTATGAGCTGAGCGGAAAGGAATTTTACAGGCCCTCAGGGAACGGATATGAGGTAAAGATCAGGGAGCATATGCGCAGGCTGAAGGAAGAGGCTGGGGAAGATACATAATTCAGAACAGTTCTTTTGCAAGGTATTGATAAATCTCCTGATTCTTGCTCTGCCAGTTTTCGCAGATGGCGGTAGCGGTGCTTTCATCGGGGACGGAGAGCGTAAGGTCGATCAGCTTGATGTCTTTATCCTTTGCCGTCAGCTGCGCCTCATATTCTCCGGAGGTGGCCTTGTAATAACGGCCTGAAACGGAAATCTCATTGCGAAGGGCACATTCGTTTTCCCTAAGATAAGTATTAATATCCTGCCTGATGGCGATATTGATTCGATTTCGAAACAGCTCCAGTGTTTCCCGCCCCT
This sequence comes from uncultured Acetatifactor sp., assembly GCA_910586485.1. Taxonomy (GTDB): domain Bacteria; phylum Bacillota; class Clostridia; order Lachnospirales; family Lachnospiraceae; genus Acetatifactor. Next base: position 3,643 of record CAJUIA010000005.1, on the reverse strand, counting down.
CATCGGTGAGGGACAGGTAAGTGCGGTTGAGAACGGTTTTTGCAGAAATCAGCCCCGTTTCGGTCAGCTCGCCGATGACCTGCTGCAGGGTGAGAAAAACGGTGTATTCCCGGCCGAGAATAAAATCGCTGACCTGGGCGGCCGTCATGGGAAAGGCCACCCGGTCCAGCATATACAGTACTATCAGTTTATTGAGAGTCAGTGAATCCTGTATCATAAGGCTCCTTTGTTCCGCGAGGTATTTGACTTGCATCGACGGCGCTTTGGCCCCGATGTTTAAACCTTACGGGCGTGGGGTATTCTTTTTACCGAATATGGGATTTGACCGCCTGGGACACCACTTCAACTACCTTCGGGTCAAAGGCCTCAGGCAGGATGTTTTCATCGCTCAGCTGATCCTCCGGCACCAGGGAGGCGATGGCCTCGGCGGCAGCAAGCTTCATTTCTTCCGTGATCTGTGCGGCTCTTCCCTCCAGTGCGCCTTTGAAGATGCCGGGGAAGGCAATCACGTTGTTGACCTGATTGGGGAAATCGCTCCGGCCGGTGCCTACTACCCTGGCGCCTGCTGCCTTTGCAGCGTCAGGCATGATTTCGGGGACAGGGTTGGCCATGGCGAAAAGGATGGCGTCCCGATTCATGGATGCTACCATCTCCGGGGTGACGATATTGGGGGCGGAGACGCCGATAAAAATATCCGCGCCCTTTAATGCGTCAGCCAGAGTACCGGTCTGCCCGGTCAGGTTTGTTACCTTAACCATTTTTTGCTGCATCCAGTTTAAGCCCTCCGAGGATGTGGACAGAATCCCTGACTTATCGCACATGGTAATATGAGGAAAACCGTAGGTCAATAACAGTCTGGTAATGGCCACCCCGGCGCTGCCGGCGCCGTTTACTACCACACGGCAGTCCTCCTTTTTCTTTCCGACTACCTTTAAGCCGTTGATGATACCGGCCAGCACCACAATGGCCGTGCCGTGCTGATCGTCATGGAATACAGGTATATCCAGGATTTCCTTCAGGCGTTCTTCAATCTCAAAGCATCTGGGGGCGCTGATGTCTTCCAGGTTAATGCCTCCGAAGCCGGGCGCCAGCCAGGTAACGGCCTTGATAATCTCTTCGGTATCCTGGGTGTCCAGACAGATGGGCACGGCGTTGACACCGCCGAATTCTTTAAACAGTACGGCCTTTCCTTCCATGACGGGCATGGCGGCGTGAGGGCCGATGTTGCCCAGGCCCAGAACGGCGCTGCCGTCGGAAACCACGGCCACCGTATTTGCCTTCATGGTGTATTTATAAGCGGCTTCTTTATCCTCGGCGATTACTTTGCAGGGCTCCGCTACGCCGGGAGTATAGGCCACCGCCAGGTCCTCTCTGGATTTTACGGGGGATTTGGAGACGATCTCCAGCTTTCCGTTCCATTTTTCGTGCATCAGCAGAGCTTTTTCATTGTTTGTCATGGCAGTACCTCTTTCTTTTGGTTTTCAATGGTGAAGCATGCCGCGAAACGGCTGCTGAAAAATAGGACTTCCTATTTTAGGGAAAGTGTATTATAATAATGTACATGATAAGCCGTTCAAATTAAAATGTCAAGGAAGCATGTCGATAAACATCTTGCTGCCATCCCCGTTATTGAAATTGTGGATTTGAAAGCTGCGTTTAAGTTTATCTGGTTGAGGAGGAGTTTATGAGAGAAAAATATGAATCACTGGCACTTGTACAGCTAAAGGAGCTTGCCAAGGTGCGAGGGCTTAAGGGTACTTCGACGATGAAAAAGGCGGAGATCATAGAAGCGATGCTGGCAGAGGATGAGAGACTGAAAAAGCTGGAAGAGCAGGAAAAGGAAGCAAAGACTCAGGAGGCAAAGCTTCAGGAAGCAAAGGCGCAGGACACGAAAGCTCAGGAAGCGAAGAGTCATGACAGGAAAGCTCATGGAGCAAAGACTCAGGAAGCAAAGGCGCAGGAAGCAGAGAGCCAGGAAGCAAAGGCCCAGGAGGCAAAGGCGCAGGAAGCAGGGAGCCGGGAAGCAAAGACTCAGGAGGCAGGGAGCCGGGAAGCATCGGCGCGGAATGCAAAGCCCCGCGAGGTAAAGGCAAGGGAGGGTGCAGCAGGTCGACAGCCCGTATACAGGTACCAAAATTCCGGGACCGGCAGGCCCGTATCCCCGCGGGGAGCAAATCCGGGCCGCAGTGAGACACAGTCCCCGGCCGACAATGGGGGACGAAGCGAGGCCGTGGGCCGGGCGGAGAACGTGAATGCTTCTCCCGCTGCAAAGAACGAATATGTTTCCAGGGCGGAGGGCGCGCCTGCAAGGGCAGAGAGTACTGCGCCCGGAGCGGAGGGCACGGCCGTGCCCCGTCCCGTCAGAAGCAACGAGGTCTACGACGAAAAATCCTATCCCAAGGAGCTGGACAGCGGCGAAGAGGCCAGCGGAATCTTGGAGGTCATGCCCGACGGTTATGGCTTTATCCGCTGTGAAAATTATCTTCCCGGAGAAAACGACGTCTATGTGGCGCCCAGCCAGATCCGCCGTTTTGGCTTGAAGACCGGTGACATACTGCAGGGCAACAAGCGTGTGAAGACTCAGCAGGAGAAATTCAGCGCCCTGCTGTTTATCCGTACCATCAACGGCTATACCACGGAGGAATCCGCAAAGAGAGTGGCCTTTGAGGATATGACACCGATTTTTCCCAATGAGCGCATCCGGCTGGAGATGCAGGGTTGCAGCGTAGCCATGCGGGTTATGGATCTGGTCAGCCCTGTGGGCAAGGGGCAGCGCGGTATGATCGTGTCGCCGCCCAAGGCCGGAAAAACTACGCTGTTAAAGGAAGTGGCAAAGTCCGTTCTGCGCACAAATCCGCACATGCACATGCTGATTCTGCTGATTGATGAACGCCCTGAGGAAGTGACGGATATTAAGGAAGCCATCCACGGCGAAAATGTGGAGGTTATTTATTCCACCTTTGACGAGCTGCCGGAGCATCATAAAAGGGTGTCGGAGATGGTGATCGAACGCGCAAAGAGGCTGGTGGAGCATAAGAAGGATGTGGTTATTCTCTTAGACAGCATCACCCGCTTGACGAGAGCATATAACCTTGTCGTTCCTCCAAGCGGCCGTACTCTGTCAGGTGGTCTTGATCCTGCGGCTCTGCATATGCCCAAGAGGTTTTTCGGTGCGGCCAGAAATATGCGGGAGGGCGGCAGCCTGACGATTCTTGCAACGGCTCTGGTAGAAACCGGAAGCAAGATGGACGATGTGGTGTATGAGGAATTTAAGGGTACGGGTAATATGGAAATGGTGCTTGACCGTAAGCTTTCGGAGAAACGGATTTTCCCGGCCATTGACCTGGCAAAGTCCGGCACCAGAAGAGAAGATCTTTTGCTGAACAGGGAAGAACTGGAGGCCATCAACATTATGCGAAAGGCATTGAACGGCATGAAGCCGGACGAAGCAACGGACAGGATACTGGATATGTTTGCAAGGACCAGAAGCAATTTTGAGTTTGTACAGATGGTGAAAAAGAATAAGTTTATATGAAGAAGCGGTAAAAATTTAAATTAGGTCTTGCAAGAGTACAAACCTTGTGCTACAATCCTGAGTTTGACAGTCTTTTGACAAAAAAAGCCCCACAGGCCGCCCTGGCAG
>CAJUIA010000004.1 GCA_910586485.1 uncultured Acetatifactor sp. | reverse complement strand
CACGCCGCTGAAAAGCGGCGTTGCTTTATTATGGGGCGCATGGTTTGACGTTTACCTTGAAACGGCTGGCGTGACTGTTCTTGAGGATAAAACAGTATGGCTGGAACGGGATGGTGGAAAGATTATGCTTATCGGGCTTTCCGATCCCGATTTTACAGTTAAGGGTGATATGTTCGGGGAAGTGCCTTCTATGGCCGGTACAAAATTAGAATCCCTGGCCGGCAGCGAAGGCAGCTACACAATCCTGCTCTCCCACCGCCCGGAGCTGTTTGAAACTTATGCAGACTGCGGTATTGGTTTAGTCTTAAGCGGCCATGCACATGGCGGCCAGTTCCGCCTGCCCCTCATCGGCGGGCTGATTGCACCCAATCAGGGACTGTTCCCCAAATTTGATGCAGGGCTGTATACGGATGGCAGCACGGACATGGTCGTCAGCCGCGGCATTGGCAACAGCATCATACCGTTCCGCTTCAATAACCGTCCGGAGATTGTATTGGTAGAGCTTTGCGCTGAATAAAAATGTTTTTAAAAAAAAACAGTTTTGCAAGATATTTTTATCATTTTTATGTGTACTATCACGGAAACTCTGTATACAATCACGGAAACCCTTATATTATCACGAAAACTCATAGGCAGTTTCCGTGTTCGTATAAGGGTTTTGCCTGCGAGTATCGACTTTTGCGTGATAGTATGGAGTTTTGCCTGATAGTATCCGAGTTTCCGTGATAATAACCGACTTTTGCCTACGAGTATATACTATCAGGCAAAACAACCCCAGAACAAAAGTTCGCACCCTCACAAATGTAAAATTGCCCTTAAAAGCACACGGAAATAATGTAATTTTGAAATCTATGTAGTGCCAAAAGTGGCGGATTTACGGGCTTTCTCGGCTTTCCGTGTCCGTATCTGCCGGGGAAGGAGACACCCTGACAGGATTCGATAATATCTCCCAAATTATAACAACATTTGCATACAAACAGGCAAAACAATTACATAGTATCCTTGATTTTCTACGTCAATTAATCACAATCTATAGTGTCCATGAATGCAGAAAAGTTCCTTGCAATTTCTATCCTGCCTTTGGCTTGCTTACCATAATGATATGGTCTACAAGCGCCATCTTGATATTCATCATACAAACTGGCAATCCAAAAAAAAGTTTTACCCATTATATCATCTCGAATACACACATTATTATTAATCGATTGAAGTCTATCGCTTACCCTTTTCTCATATTCCTTTATCATATTATAATAATCTTTCCCAAGGCTTTTTTCATAATTCGGATAGTGTCCCTTGTTTACTAACCACTCTATATTATTAGATTTTGTCCTTAATGCTATCGTCAAAAACAAAATTTCAAATGTCATTATACTGCTGTCCTTTATTTCTTCGCTACATATCAGTTTATGAATAGTTTCTGCCTTATAAAAAATCCTCTCCTGTGTTCTAATATCCAATCCGTATAATATATCGGAAAAAAATTTTTCTGCTTCCTGTTCCTCTCCCTGCAAAAATTCAAACATCGAAGCATATGCCTTATATTTCTTAATGTATTGTCCTGCTTTCCCATTATCCAAATTAACTTTAAAGGATATAAACTTTCTGAGATATGTATCTACATCAATTTCTCCATATATTTCTTTGATGGAATGTTCAATCTGTGTCTTATCCATTGAAACAATCACAATAACATTTTTTAAATCCGTAAATATATGATGTAACCGTTCCAACACTTTTATTGTATATTCTGGTAAACACCTATCCAATTCATCTACTATTATTACAACTGCTTTTTTGTCAGCAATTTCTTGTATTCCCTTTCTTGTCGCTTCCAATGCACGTTTAAATCCATATAATGAGTCAAAACTATTGTCATCATCTTCCATTCCCGCTTCTATTGTATTAGTAGCTATTTCTACCAAATCAATTCCTACTTTATTCTTACACAATTCACTTGCAACTGCTTTCAAAGTTTCTTTTGCTGTTTCCCATGCCATCTTTTTTGCTACATCTTTTTGTTTCGATGTAAAAACATTTAATTCTCTATCTGTTGCATCTAACATGGCAGCAATAATCGCAATAGCTGGTTCTTCATAATAATCATACTTCCAACAATCATAATGGAAAACAAAATACCTATTGTCTCCAGTCTCCTCAGATTGTATTTCTTTTATTTCTTCTTCAAATTTCTCTAAAACAAATGATTTTCCACTGCCCCAAAATCCATTTACCCCAAAACAACACCCTTGCTCATTTTCAGAAATAATATTAACCAAATTCTTTAATTTCTCTATAAAGCTACCTCTATCTAGCACATCCAATCTTTCTTCCATACTCTTACCCCTTTTTTGACAAATTATAAAGCCCTATTCTTTATTACACAAAATAGATTCTCGCATTTCTCAAGTTTAGTTCTTTATTCTCTATATAGAATACCAAAAAATACATATTTTGCAAACTATAACAAAAACTCCCAGCGGGTTTCCGTGATAATACAGGCAGTTTCCGTGTTTGTATCATATCCCCCGTTTTTCAACAGCATTTTCCGTCATGCTAATACGCCTTTCAGCCAAAACCGCCAATATCCTACTCCTTTTTACCTTTCCGTTTTATACTATCACGGAAACCCCTGACTTTTGCGTGAAAGTATACTTTTGCCTGATAGTACGATTTTTGCCCCAATCGCCATCCTATCAGCGGCATCCAAAAAACCAAAAATTGGGGTCCACCACCCACCGTGATGAACCCCACCAAGCCTTAAAACCCTTGATTTTAAGCCATTCTTCCATACTTTCGCCTGTGAGTACCCAAATTCCTATGGCATCAATTGGAAATTGCCGCCTGTGCCGCTGCCAGTCTTGCAATCGGCACGCGGAAAGGAGAACAGGACACATAATCCAGTCCGATCTTATGGCAGAACTCTACGGAAGAAGGATCTCCGCCATGCTCGCCACAGATACCTACATGCAGCTTCGGATTTGCGGGCTTACCCAGCCTGATGGACAGCTCCATCAGCTTGCCGACACCGGTCTGATCCAGCTTTGCAAACGGATCATTCTCGAAGATCTTCGTGTCATAGTAAGCATTCAGGAATTTGCCTGCATCGTCACGGGAGAAGCCAAAGGTCATCTGGGTCAGGTCATTCGTGCCGAAGCAGAAGAAGTCAGCCTCCTTGGCAATCTCGTCTGCGGTAAGAGCAGCACGGGGAATTTCGATCATGGTACCCACTTCATATTCCATGTTGCTGCCTGCTGCAGCGATTTCAGCGTCAGCAGTCTCGACAACGATCTTCTTAACTACCTTAAGCTCCTTCACCTCGCAAACAAGGGGAATCATGATTTCCGGCTTAATTGCCCAGTCGGGATGAGCCTTCTTTACATTGATCGCCGCACGGATAACAGCCTTGGTCTGCATCTTTGCAATTTCAGGATAGGTAACCGCAAGACGACAGCCTCTGTGTCCCATCATAGGGTTGAACTCATGCAGGGAAGCGATGAAGGTTTTGATTTCCTCCACAGACTTGCCCTGTGCCTCAGCCAGCTTCTCGATGTCAGCTTCCTCGGTAGGAACAAACTCGTGAAGAGGGGGATCCAGGAAACGGATGGTAACAGGGCATCCCTCAAGAGCCTCGTACAGCTTTTCAAAATCACTCTGCTGATAAGGAAGAATCTTATCCAGTGCCGCTTCTCTTGCTTCCACGGTATCGGAACAGATCATCTCACGGAATGCTGCAATCCTGCTTTCTTCGAAGAACATATGCTCGGTACGGCAAAGGCCGATACCCTCGGCACCCAGCTCACGAGCCTTCTTTGCATCTTCAGGTGTATCCGCATTGGTGCGAACCTTAAGCTTGCGGTACTTGTCCGCCCATGCCATAACGCGGCCAAACTCACCTGCAATGGTTGCGTCAACGGTCTTGATCTGTCCTGCATAGATATTACCGGTAGTTCCGTCGATGGAGATATAATCTCCCTCATGGAACTCCTGTCCAGCAAGAGTAAACTTCTTGTTAGCCTCATCCATGGCAATCTCGCCACAGCCGGACACACAGCAGGTACCCATACCACGGGCCACCACTGCCGCATGGGACGTCATACCGCCGCGGACGGTAAGAATACCCTGAGAAACCTTCATTCCGGTAATGTCCTCAGGAGAGGTCTCCAGACGAACCAGAACCACTTTTTCTCCTTTTGCCGCCCAGGTTTCAGCATCTTCGGCCGTAAATACAATCTTACCACATGCAGCACCAGGAGAAGCGCCCAAGCCCTTGCCCAAAGGCGTAGCTGCCTTTAATGCAGCGGCGTCAAACTGCGGATGCAGCAGCGTATCAAGGTTACGGGGATCAATCATGGCAACAGCCTCAGCCTCGGTCTTGTGTCCCTCGTCCACCAGGTCACATGCAATCTTTAATGCAGCCTGCGCAGTTCTCTTGCCGTTACGGCACTGCAGCATATACAGCTTCTTGTTCTCAACGGTAAACTCCATATCCTGCATGTCATGATAATGATTCTCCAGAATCTCACATACCTTGATAAATTCAGCATATGCTTCAGGGAACTCCTGCTCCATCTGTGCGATCGGCATGGGCGTGCGGACACCTGCCACCACGTCCTCGCCCTGAGCGTTCTTCAAGAACTCACCCATCAGCTTCTTTTCACCGGTAGCAGGATCACGGGTAAATGCAACACCTGTTCCGGACTGCTCATTCAGATTTCCAAATACCATGGGCATCACGTTTACCGCAGTACCCCAGGAATAAGGAATATCGTTGTCACGACGATATACATTTGCGCGAGGGTTGTCCCAGGAGCGGAACACGGCCTCAATCGCCAGCTTCAGCTGTTCTACAGGATCGGAAGGGAAGTCCTTGCCCAGCTGCTTCTTATACTCGGCCTTGAACTGCTCAGCCAGCGTCTTTAAGTCAGCAGCGGTAAGCTCAACGTCATACTTAACACCCTTTTCTTCCTTCATCTTATCAATCAGCTGCTCGAAATACTTCTTGCCTACCTCCATAACCACATCCGAGAACATCTGGATGAATCGTCTGTAGGAGTCATATACAAAACGCTCAAATGCGGGGTCGGGGTTACCGGCAATCATAGCGGCAACGACCTCGTCGTTCAGTCCTAAGTTTAAGATGGTATCCATCATGCCGGGCATGGAAGCGCGGGCGCCGGAACGAACGGAAACAAGCAGGGGATTCTGCAGATCACCGAACTTCTTACCGTTGATCTTCTCCATCTCCGCCACATAGTCCATGGTCTGTCCCATGATCTCGTCATTGATCTTACGGCCATCCTCATAGTATTGGGTACAAGCCTCTGTTGTAATGGTAAAGCCCTGAGGAACAGGCAGGCCGATGCTGGTCATCTCAGCCAGGTTTGCTCCCTTGCCGCCGAGAAGGTTACGCATGCTCATGTCACCTTCACTGAACAAATAAACCCATTTTTTCATTCTTGTGTTTCTCCCTTTCAAATTATATTTTAAACAGCCAAAAACAGCTCGCCCCTTCTGTGAAATCGGCCGAACCGCTATTGAGTACTTACCTATTTTAACAAGTCAGCCCCAAAATAGCAAGCCGAAATTGATAAATAATTGACATACTGGAGGATTTTGTAAAAATAGCATATTTTACATGGCACAGTTCTTCACATTCCACGCTAAAATAACAAATGCGGTCAAAATTAATTGTAAGCAGTTACATACCCTGCTGCCTGTACATCCCATAATCTCTTATAATATTCACAGCGCGCAAGCAGCTCTTCATGACAGCCAGCATCCAAAATCCGCCCCTCCTGCATCACTATAATTTTGTCGCATGCTTTCGCCAGGCCCAGCCGATGTGTGACGATCACTGCTATTTTTTCTTTCGCCACGTTCAGGAAGGTTTGATAAAGCTCATACTCCTGCATGGGGTCAATCGCCGCCGTGGGCTCGTCCAGAACAATCAGACCGCTCTTTTTATAGATTCCTCTGGCTATGGCAATTCGCTGCCATTGCCCTCCTGACAAATCCACACCACCAAATTCTTTCGCCAGCATGGTATTTAAATGCTCTGGAAACACTTCCTTCGACAATGTAATGCCGGCCTGATTCAGGGCCTCTTCCACCCCCATCTGCGCCGCCGGCTCATCAGCCGCAATATCAATATTTTCGCATAATGTCATTTTGTATTTCCTGAAATTTTGAAAAACTGCGGATGCCTGCTTCTGCAGCTTCCCGTAACACAGCCTGGCAGTGGAAATACCATTGTAGCATACCTCGCCCTCAGTCGGTATATACAGCCCCAGAATCAAGCGGGCCAATGTTGTCTTGCCGCTTCCGTTCTCTCCCACCACAGCAAGCCGCGTGCGCTCATTAATTGTCAAATCAATATCCTTTAAAACATCTTCGCCGCCCGGATAGGAAAAGCAAACCTTTTTCAGATTGATTTCACGATATTCCTCCAATTCCCCGCCTTCCTGCGGCGCGGTTTCCCGCTCCATAAATGCCCTGTAATTTTTGATACCGGCATAGTTTTCAGCCAGCTCCCCAAAACGTTCCCCGATCAGCTCATCCATCTGTTCAATGAGCGCCGACAGGGATGCAAACACTGCCGCAAAGGCGCTGACGGCAATATCGCCTTTAAAAACAGAAACAAGCAAAATACCAATCACCCCGGCATACCCTGCTAAATGTAGCAATAAAGCTGCAATCTCCGCAAAATAAGCACGCTTTTGCACCTTCAAAATCAACTGATCATGCCTGCTGCGCACCCCGCGCCACCTCTCGATAAAAATATCAACTGTATTCAGAAGCCTCGTTTCTTTCACATAATCCCGTTCGGCGGCATATGACGCATATGCTTCTTCCTTTCTTGCAAGCGGCGCAGTTTTCTCTTCCAGATCCAGGTACATACGTGATTTTATCACCTGAGCCAAAAGCTTCGGCAAAAAAATAAGCGGAATGGCCAGTGCCAAAACAGGTTTTCTCCTGTACAGATAAACCCCGTAAATTAGAAAATAAGGCAGATACAGCGTTAAAATGTCCATAATGATGTTGGCAAAGGCTCTTTGCTGCCAGGCTCCGGCACATGCCCTTTGCATCTCATTTAAAAACTCCGGCTCTTCAAAATCAATAGTATGGAAACGCCCCTGCTTTTCATGGATTCTTTTGCGCATTTTCTGCACGGTAAGACCGGAATAGGTTTCGCCAAGATAGCTTGCAATTCCACTTCCTGCTTCCGACGCTAAATATAATAATAACAGTACTAATACGGCGCGCAAAACATCCCAGACAAAAATTTTCCCTTCCGCAAAAAGAAGCACTGCCGCAAACAGCTTTTCCAGCGCGACGGCAGTCAACGCCAGCGCAATACCGTCCACTGCGGTAAAAAAGTATTCCCAGAAAAACTTTACCGGCGCAACCCGCCACACATCGCGAAATACAGTAAAGAGATTCAGCCTCTTTTTCATACATACCACCTCTTTTGTTTTTCAAACATTTCGGCATACAAGCCGTGCTTTTGCAGCAGTTCTTCGTGAGTACCGCATTCTCCAATGCGACCATCCTGAACCACCAGTATCTCCGAGGCATTCCTGATGCCTCCAAGCCTGTGGGTAATCAAAATATGTAAATCCCCTGTTTCTCCAGAAATAAGTTTCTCAAAAAGCTCGCTTTCATGTATAGGGTCCAAAGCAGCCGTCGGCTCATCCATAATCTGAATCGGGCCGTCCACCAAAAGAGCCCGCGCCACGGCGACTCGCTGCCACTCGCCCCCGGAAAGATCCTGTCCCGCTTCCTCCAGACGTCCAATTTCGGTATCCAGCCCTGCCGGCAGGCGTTTCACGCAGTCTGTCAGCCCCAGCAAGCCGACCCATTTCCGGATTTCTTCATCGCTGACCCCTCTTGCATCCGCCCTCCCCAGCACCAGATTATCCCGAAGAGACATTTCATATCTTGGAAAGTGCTGATACGCCACGGAAAAATAAGAAAACAACTCACTTTCTCCTATCTGCCGGATTTCCCTGCCATTAATGTAGATTTCTCCTTCATATTCACGGTACAGTCCCAGCAAAAGCTTTATCAGGGTTGTTTTTCCCGCTCCGTTTTCCCCCACTATAGCATAGGTATTTCCCTTTTCCAGTGTAAAGGACATATCCTTCAACACATAATTTTCACAGCCCGGATACCGAAAGGATACCTTTTGAAATACTATTTTTTCAATTTTCTCCCTGCTGCTTTGCATTATTTTTCCTTTTTCGTCTGTTTCGATCTCCGGCAGCTGCCAAAAGGTTAGCAGGTCCATAATATACTCTTTACAAACAGTAAAATCCTCTATGATGTAGGCTAAGTTCCACGACATCAGCTTTGTCAGATTGATGATGGCAGTAACGATACTGACATACCCGCCTACAGTCATCATTCCCTTCCGCAGCGGAAATAAAAGAAGCGCGGCAGCTGATACTGCCAGCATCACAGTCAGCATACTTGCCGCCTTAATATGAATAAAATTTTTCTTTGTAACAGCCTGTGACATTTTCCGTCCTTTGTCATGCTGTAATTCCCATTTTTCATTGATCTTATCTGTATATGCAAACGTCTTTCTCTCATCTGCATAATCTCTGTGTCCCAATACCTGCTGCAGATAAGCCGCCTTCCTCATTTGCTTATCCGCCTCCGTGTAGGCCTCGTAATCCTCTTCACCGCATTTTTTTGCCACCGGAAGCATGATTGCAAAAATTGCCATCACTGCCAGGCCAATTCCCACATGCGCCGTCAAAACGATAACGGCAACGCCGGCTATACGGATGCCATACTCAAATAAATCCAGCAGATTCTGCAGGCCCTTGGCCATTCTTTCGGCACTTTCTTCGGACAGGCGGCTGACTAACTCCTGTGTATTCTGATCCTCCGTCAGATAATAAATCAGCCTGCTCTTTTTCATCAGCAGGCTCCGATCATACTCCATTCCGATTTTTATCTCGTACTTCATTCTGACATAACTGCTGATAATATTAAGCACCGTGTCCAGCAGAATAAAGCCCACAAATAAAAAAATGCTGAGATATAAAGCATCCGTAAATTTCCTGGCGACAAACGCTTCCTGTGCCCTGTCCAAAAGACCTGCCAGTGTCAATATTTGCACGGCAGGCATAAGTGCCTGCGCAAGCCGCAGAAAAATCAGCGCTCCCGTATATCCTGCTGCATGCCTCATACTGAAACTGATATATTGTAAGGACGGAAACTTACTGTTTTTCATCATTAGTCCCCCTGTTCTTTATATTGCCAAGAGCTCCCTGCCCACATGCTCCCTGATCTCCTGCTCATGCTCCCGGCAATAAGCATAACTGTCTTTCATAAAGTCATCTATACTTCGATTTCTGTACATTTCATCCAAGGTGTCAAGAAGCAGGGTTCCGCCTGTCTTCAGGTCAAAAAAGCAGGGATAGATGCAGCCCCCCTGTTCTCTTGGATAATAAGGATTGATGGTGCTGAGCCTTTTATCCCCCATCACAGCCTCCACCACCATCTCACTTAAAAGCCACTTCAGAGACGGGCGCTCGTATTCCTCATAGCTGTCATGAAACAGCCCGTTCCAGACATAAAACCATACAAAATGTATCAACTCATGGATAGCGGTGCCAATAGCTCCCTTCTCACTATTTAAGTAAAAGATGTCAAAGCTTTTCTCCGTCAGGGATCTCGGCTGCACAGGATTCATACTGACATTGCACCGCAAATCAGGAAACAGCCCGGTGCAGTCAACGGCAAAGGCATCCGAAAGCGCAGCAGTAATCTGCTCCTTACAGGCGTTCCAATGTTTGGAGTACAAAATTACCTTTTCATTGATTGCCCCTTCTGCACTTGCATATTCCTTCCGCAGCATCTCGTTCAGGTAATTCTTCTTGTTCTTAAATGGCAGCTTTTCGGCATACTCCTTATCAATCTGCGGATAAAAAGCATACAGAGGCGCAGACCAAAAATCGGCTTCTCCTTCGGTCTGAAATGCCATTATTTCCCGGATCATCTGATCCACTCCCGGATTTCCAAAAGTTAGTTCCATACGCCCTCCACGCCTCTGCGCCGACAGTCTCAGCGCCTCCCTGTTCATACTTTCGCCTGCATATCAATTAAATGCTCTCACTACAACTGTTTTCCTTCCGCGCTATGCAATTCCGGCACAAAGCTGTCAAAAATGAAAATATCAAAATGCTTTCTCGCTGCCTCCAGCTCTTCTTCACTTTTGATGGTCCAGGCCGCCGCCATGTTATGATATAACCCTCTGCACAGCCTGCGGGAAAGCATATCGTAATGCTTATGGTTATAGGCAATAAAATCCGGTTTTGTCAAAAAGTTAAACAAAAGGTTCTGGAGCAGGAAATAGAGTACTCCCTTATATTCTCCCACTCTCAAAAAGCCCTCCGCCAGCTGCCCCCTGACCACCTGTCTCCTGTGCCGCCTGTACCAGAAAACTCCCAGAGGATTAAAGGATTCGATGCAGTACAATCCGGGATATTCCGCAAGCAGGGCGTCTGCTGCCGGACAGACGGAAAGGTCCGTGGCCTCGATCTTCAATTCCACAATCAAAGGCACCTTACCGTCCACACATTTTAAAACATCCTCAAATTTCGGAATCCGCTGGTCGGAGCCGCAAAGGGGAAACTGCTGCAGCTCTTCAAAAGTATAGTCCGACACCTTCCCCTCCTGGCCGCAGATGCGCTTTAAAGTAAAATCATGGAACACCACGGGAATATGATCCTTTGTCATCTGCACATCCAGCTCGATACCGAATCCTGCCGTCACCGCTTTCTGAAAAGCCCGCAGAGAATTTTCCGGCGTGATGTCCTTCACGCCGTGCGCGACCTTTTCCGCACCGTGCGCGATGTCTTCAACAGCCTCTCCGCCTTCGTTCGCTGCCTTTCCCGCATTCCCCGCCGGCCCATTGTAATGCAGCCCCCGGTGGGCATACAGCCACTGCTTAAAGGGTGCCGCATCCGGCTTTCCAAACATCCTGGGCATAATCATCAGCAAATACAACACCGCCAGGGCCAACAGACAAATCAATATAATCAATAATACCTTCATCAAAATTCTCTTCTCCTTCGTCCTGTCATGAATCCTTAATCATCCACGTCAAAATTCTCCAGCAGGCTCTTCTTTTTCACCGGCTTCACGTCCCCATGCCGCACCTGGGTCATGGTACAGAAGGAAGCCAGGGCAAAAATCAGTGCATAGGGAAACAAAGTCCTGTAAGACACATTTTCCAGCAGAAATCCGGAAAATACCGGGGTGAAAATCTGCGCTGCCATGGAAAAAGTATAATAAGTTCCCGTGAACTTTCCAATGTCACTGCCCTGACTCATAGCCACGATCATCGGATAGGAATTTACGTTGATCGCCGCCCAGCCCACGCCGATTAAGGCAAAGGCAATGTTAATCACCGGATGATACGCACCCACAAAGACCGCCGCCAGATAGCACGCCGCCATAATCAGAATACCGCCCAGAATGGTTTTCTTTCTGCCGAATCTGGCGGAAATGTTACCAATGGGAATATAGCTGACAATGGCCGCTACCGTAGCCACCATCAGGCAGTTTGCAAAGCTTCCGCCTTCCATCTTCCATACCACCCTGGTATATCTGGAAAAAGCGGTGGTCACCGCATTGTAGGCGGTAAACCAGAAAAAGATAGACAGCAGCAGAAAAATCATGCTGCGTTTCACGTCCTTAGGCAGAGTTGTCTTCTGCGCCGGATTTTTGCTTTCCGGCGCTGTTGAATCTCTGCTTTCCGGCGCGGTCTGCTCTCCCGCATTGCCCTCTGCCACGCTTTCCAACGCCGCCTCATCCGCTTTTATTTCTTCCGCTGCCTGCTCTACGGCCTTTTCCGCCTCTTCCAATTCCCTGCGCAGCTTATTCTCCCGGATGGTGATCAGCAGGATTCCCACTGCCACCACCATCAGCGCCGCCACGCTGACAAACAGGGGCGCATAATCAGGCCTGTCCCCCGCTCCCACCAAAAGCTTGATCATAATCAGCGCGTAGACGCCGCCCACGGCTCCCATCAGGTTAATGACCGCGTTGGCCCGGCTGCGCAGATGATTGGGCGTCAAATCCGGCATCAGCGCCACTGCCGGCGAACGGTACAGCCCCATGGAAAGCAGGGTGGCAAATAATGCTGCCAAAAACAGCACCAGGCTCTGACGTCTGTCCGCAAAGGGCAGAAGCAGCATAAAGATCACTGCCAGCACCGTGCCGGTAAGAATGAAAGGGGTACGCTTTCCCAAGGGCGTATTCACCTTATCCGAAAGGGACCCAAACACCGGCAGGAGAATCAACGCCAGTACATTGTCCATAGCCATCAGCACTCCCGTTACCGTCTCTCCCAGCCCAAAGGTGTTCTGGAGCATCAGGGGGATGATATTGTCATACATCTGCCAGAACGCGGAAATACTTAAGAATGCCAGCCCCACAAAAAATGTTCTCTTATAATTCAGTTTTGATCCCATGCAATACCCTCCTCGTGTAATCTCTTACCCATATTCTACCAGACTTTGTCCCCGGCCGCAATGAAACTGCACAAAAGACCTTGAAAATTACCATTTCTTGTGTATAATGGAAGAAGTGCAAAAAATCTTTCCCTGATATTCTGCCCCGATTTTCAAAAAGTTTCACTCATTATCCACGGAAATCAGAATCAGGCAGACTAAGCCGGAAAGATCAGATACCGAAACAGAGATTGCCGCGGAAGCCGGGAACCGCCGCTTGCGCGGCGGAATGAGAGGAAATATGATCAGTGCGAATAATGTAACCTACAGAGTGGGCAAGAAAGCCCTGTTTGAAGACGTAAATATCAAATTTACAGAAGGAAACTGTTACGGGTTGATCGGCGCCAACGGAGCCGGGAAGTCAACCTTTTTAAAAATTCTGTCCGGCAGTCTGGAAACTACAAAGGGCGATATTGTCATCACCCCCGGCCAGCGGCTCTCCGTGCTGGAGCAGGATCACTTTAAATATGACGATTATGTGGTCATGGATACGGTCATTATGGGAAATGAGCGTCTGTACCAGATCATGAAGGAAAAGGATGCCATCTACGCCAAAGAGGACTTCTCCGACGAGGACGGCATTCGCGTAAGCGACCTGGAGGCGGAATTTGCCGAGATGGACGGCTGGGAAGCGGAATCCAATGCGGCCATGCTGTTAAACGGCCTGGGTGTGGGAACGGAGCATCATTATTCCACTATGAGGGAGCTGGACGGCAGCCTGAAGGTAAAGGTACTGCTGGCAAAGGCTTTGTTTGGTAATCCTGACATTCTGCTGTTGGATGAGCCCACCAACCATCTGGACCTGGATGCCATCGCCTGGCTGGAGGACTTTTTAATCGACTTTGATAATACGGTGATCGTGGTTTCCCACGACCGTTATTTCTTAAATAAAGTTTGTACTCACACCGCCGATATTGATTACGGCAAGATCCAGCTTTATGCCGGTAATTACGATTTCTGGTACGAGTCCAGCCAGCTGCTGGTAAAGCAGATGAAGGAGGCCAATAAAAAGAAGGAAGAAAAGATCAAGGAGCTGCAGGAATTTATTTCCCGCTTTTCCGCCAACGCCTCCAAATCCAAGCAGGCGACCTCCAGAAAACGTGCCCTGGAAAAGATCGAGCTGGACGAAATCAAGCCCTCCAGCAGAAAATATCCTTATATTGACTTCCGGCCCGACCGGGAAATCGGAAACGAAGTACTCACCGTAGAGCATCTTTCCAAAACGATAAACGGAGAAAAGGTGTTGGATGATGTATCCTTTGTTATGGGGCATGAAGATAAAATTGCCTTTGTCGGCGGCCAGGAGCTTGCCAAGACCACTCTGTTCCAGATCCTCATGGGCGAAATAGAGCCCGATGAGGGAAGCTTCAAATGGGGTGTCACTACCTCGCAGGCTTACTTCCCCAAGGATAACACCGAAGAGTTCGATAATGATCTGACCATCACGGACTGGCTCACCGGCTACTCCCCCGTGAAGGATGTGACTTATGTAAGAGGTTTCCTGGGGCGTATGCTGTTTGCAGGCGAAGACGGCGTTAAAAAGGTAAAGATTCTTTCGGGAGGCGAGAAGGTACGCTGCCTGCTCTCCAAAATGATGATCAGCGGTGCAAACTGTCTGCTCTTCGACGAGCCCACTAACCATCTGGACATGGAATCCATCACGGCCTTAAACAACGGCCTGATCAAATTCCCCGGCGTGGCGCTGTTTTCCTGCCATGACCACCAATTTGTACAGACCACGGCAAACCGCATTATCGAGATCCTGCCGGGTGGACAGATCGTAGATAAAATTACCACCTACGACGAATACCTTGAAAACGACGAAATGGCCAGAAAAAGAACTGTCTTTACGGCCCAGAAGGAAGAGGATGAGGATTAAGAAAGGCGTTCCGTTATGCTGCCTGTTGATTTACATGTACATTCCAACCGCTCCGACGGAACCTATACCCCCTCGGAGCTGGTAGCTTACGCCATGGAAAAAGGCCTCGCCGCCTTTGCTCTCACCGACCATGACACGGTGGACGGGCTGGACGAGGCTGTTTCTTATGCGGAAAAATTAAGGCAAACGTTGTCTCCAAAGCAGGCGGCAAACAAAAACCCGTCACATCCTGCCCCGGCATCCCCCCTGGTCCCTGAGGTCATCCCCGGTATCGAATTTTCCACGGAATATCAGGGCCAGGACGTGCATATTGTCGGCCTTTATATTGACCATCACAGTCAAGCCTTTGTGAAGCAGCTTCAGGGATTTGTGGATTCCCGCACTGCCCGCAACCAAAAAATGTGCCGCCTGCTGCAGGAAGCGGGCATTGACATTACTTATGAGGCATTGTTAAAGGAGTTTCCGGACTCCGTGATTACGCGGGCCCATTACGCAAAATATCTGTTAAACCACGGCTATATTCAAAGCATGAAGGAGGCCTTTGACCGCTACGTGGGCGACCGCTGCCCCTGCTATGTTCCAAGGGAGAAGGTAACACCGGTACAGGCGGTAAAGCTGATTCTGGAGGCAAAGGGAATTCCCGTGCTTGCACACCCCATCCTCTATCACATGAGCGACGAACGGCTGGATACCCTGACCGCAGAGTTAACGGCCGCCGGCCTTAAAGGGATCGAAGCCATATACAGCACCTACAAGCCCCATGAGGAACGGCAGATTCGGGCACTGGCACAAAAGTATCATCTGCTCTTAAGCGGCGGCAGCGACTTCCACGGCAGCAATAAGCCGGGAATTGATCTTGGCAGCGGCTGCGGAAAGCTCTTTGTGCCATACGAGATACTGGAAAACATCAAAAATGCCTTAACAAATGCCAGCTGACAAATCATCCTTCCGAAACAGCATCCGCAGGCATATCCCGCAGATTTACAAAAACCGTCTCATAGGGTGGGATGGTCAGCGTCCGCTCCCCCATCGGCGTAGGAATCGCCGTGGTCTGCTCCCTGTCACTGTTATTGATCACCACCAGCTTCCCGCTCTCTGGATAATAAGCACACTCCGTATACGGATTATCCGTCATATACAAACCGTTTAAGCCCTCTCCCCCGGCATACCGTATCAGATGATAGAGCAGGCGGGTATTCTCCGGGCTCATCCGAAAGGATGCCAGATAAATGCCCATACCCTGTCCAAAGGAATTTATGGTCAGCAAGGGCTTTTCCCCCTCCGCCAGAAGTACTCTGGCATTACCGTCCGTAAGATATAGCCTGTCTTTTGCCTGGATTTCGGCTCCCTTCGGAACAATATTCTCCGTATCTGCCGCCGTAAAGCTCCATTTCCCGTGACAGACCCTTGCGCCGGTATCCTCGTCAATTCCAAGAACATGCGCCATGCGAAAATAACTGTCATAGCCTTCTACCGCGGAGGGCTCGTTCACTCCCAGGAAGACGCCTCCCCCGTGTACCCACTCGGTAAGGCCTGTTACCAGCTCGTCGTCCTTCCAGCTTTCACCGCCGCTCCATGCGCTCCCCGCATATCCGGCATTGATCACCACATCCACGTCTGCCAGCGCCCCCTGCTTCACGTCCTCAAAGGAAATAAACTTCACCTCCACCGGCAGCCCGGACAGCGCCTCATTCACATGGATCAGATCGTGCATGTATGTTTCATGGAAATGCCCGGACAGCGTCCATGAGCGCAGTACTCCCCAGCTGTGAAGCACCGCCACCCTCGTTTTAATGGTAAAGGGCTTTCCTGCCTCATGAAAGGAGTAAATCAATCTGAACTCATCGGCCACCCTTTCCATATAATCGCAGAAATCCGGAAAGCCTTCCACCAGATGCAGATACCCGCCCAGCCCGATTCTGTCAATTCTTTCCCGCAGCAGCGCCCGCCTCACGCTGTTCCAGTATTTTTTTGCATCCAACGTGGGATTGCCGCCCTCCGTAAAGGTGGGCGCCCCGCCCAGCCCCACGGGAAACAGATAAGGATGAAGACGAAGCTCATGAACAGGCACATCTGCCCCTGCGCAGAGTCTGGCCTCATACCCGGAAAATACGCACTTAATCAGCCCGTCAAAGCCAAACTCGCCAAACCTTCCGTTATAGGGCTCCACCCCCACCCAGCTGTCGTCATAAAATACATATGCTTTTTTCCCATAGCTATGAACGATGTCAACCAGCTTTCTGCCAAAGGCTATGACAAAATCGTTGATAAACGCCATCCAGTCTGCCTTGCGCCGATTTCCGGGCATATGGGTCACATGCAGCTTCCCCTTGTGAATAAAATCCTCCGCCGTCATGGAATAGCCATACTTTTCTGCAAACTCGTCCAGTGCCAGATCACTCACCGTGTAATCATAAGACCCCCAGTCAGAAAACAGCTGCCGATTTCTTTCGCTGCTTCCCCATATCCACACAAAATTATAAAACATAGAGGTAAAACGCACCACGGTGGTATCCGGATGTGTCTCGCACCAATTCCTCATCCAATCCAGCAGGTACCGCTGCGTCTCCGGATACCTGGGCTCAATCTGCATCAAATGCTCTTTATCCCAATGGTTTGTAATATGATTGTACATGGAAATTTCTTCCCAGATACGATATGCCAGAAAGCTGACCGTATATTTGTGGAAGGGGGTGCATTTCCTGACCGTCACACTGCCCAGGCTCCGATCATAGCTCCACCCCTCATCCTCCACCTTCTCATTGCTTGTACGGTCATAAACCTCCCAGTATTTCATGGCCCGCTCACTGTCGTTAATTGTAAACTGTTCCGTAAAAAAGCTCTCCAGCAGATGAAACGTGAGCTCTCTGCCCTCCGCCACCGCTGCCGGCGTGCAGAGAAAGGTCTGCTGCAGCTTATCCCGATTCTTTTTGGCCCACTCGTTATGATCCCGAATGCAGCAGATTGTAGAATAAATACCGTATCCGGCATGAATAATCTCATCGGAAAGGGCGGTTCCGTCACTGTCTCTGATTACATCCGCTCCCCACTTTTTTGCCATTTCCAGAGTCAATTTTTCATACCCTGACTCTCCCGGCAGCGTAAATCCCCCTTTTTGCTTTGCCATATTGACACCTCCCCATCTTTTTTGACCTTAGAAAGATTTCATTCCGTTTACATCGCCCCATCCTTCATAATGGTATCGGACACAAGCAGGGTGGAAAAGAACGCCAGTGCCAGCCCCTGGCCCCAGCCCTGGATCCAGGTTTTCGGAATGCCTCTGTAGCCTTCCTTATCCCGCATGACTGCCGTGCCTCCGGACACGTTCATCACCTTGCCGTCCTCGCTGATATTGTTCAGCAGACCCTTTATGGCTTTATTGATATATTTCCCGTGAAGGGCATTTCCCCGCTCCAGCATGGCCGCCGCAATCCCGGCAGAGGCAGAAATCTCTTCATAGGAATCCTCGTCGTCCAGCACGGTCCTCCAAAGCCCGTTCTCCGTCTGTACCGTTTTTAACGCCGCCAGCTGCTCGTTCAGGGAGCCGGCCACATCTATGTATGCGGGATACAGATAGCACTGCGGGAGCAGCCCGCCCACCTTCGACATGGTGTATGCCGCCCAGGCATTGGCTCTGCCCCAGTAGATCCCGGACATGTGATCCCCTGCAATATTGTCATAGCCATGATAATAGAAGCCGCTGCCGGGGTCCTGCAGATAGCGGATATGCCAGTACCATTGATTCAGGGCATCGTTGATCAGCTCCTGATCCCCGTTCATCACGCCCACCCGCAGCATCAGCAGCGCAGCCATAAACAAAGTATCGGCCCAGGCCTGCTCCGGGAAATCATTATTGGGCGAAACCGTATGCTGCAGCACATGATCGCCGAAGCGGAGAGCGTCCTTCTGTAAATACGCTATTTTGCTCATCAATATATCATAATACTTCTGCTCTCCCGCAGCCTGATAAAGCGTTACCAGGCAGTGGCCCATCGCGCAGGCATTTACCGTCCATACAGGCGGCAGCCCCAGCTCGATCAGCTCGTCCACACGTTCTCTTAAAAGCTCCAGATACTCTTTCTTACCTGTTTTTTCATAGGCCTCTCCGATGCCATAGTACGCCACCCCGCAGGGCCAGTCCCAGGTCAGATCCATATTCATGGTCTTTTTTACAATCCTGTCAATAACCTCTTCAATCTGACTCTTATCATATTCCAGCTTCAGCATAATACCTCCATTCAAACAACACGTTCTTCTCAACCCTTACTTTATCATAATACCATTATAATACAAATTCATGAACGCGCATACCACTATTTAAAAGCAGCGCATAGATCCGGACAATCGACGTCGGATACGTTTTCCGGTGTTTACTTAAATTACGGCCCGCCGGCAAAACCGGCGGGCCGCTTTTAATACGCAGCATCCCGCGCATCAAATATTTCCGTTAATCTGCCTTCTGGTTATCCGGAAGCTTTGTGGTCTTTCCTGCCTCATAAGCAGCCTTTCTCTCGTCCAGAATTTCCTGATAGCCCATATCAAGGTACTCCTTGGTATACTGCTCATACAAGGCGTCGAATTCCTCCGGCTTGCACATAATCAGTGAGTCCTTAAACTCCGCGTACTTCATCTGCAGGTCGCCGCGGTACTCGTCCACCGCTCCGATGGAAATTGCAAACAGCGCGTCACTGATCGGGTAACCAAGCTCAGCCTTCTTTACGTTCAAATCATAAATGCCGATGATCTGATCCGTGAAATCCTGAGGATAGCCCTTGGGGGAGTTCATGCGGATATTGTCGTACATATCGCCGGCATTTCTGGCCTCGATTACCACACACCAGTAATCCTTGTTGCCGTTGAAGCCCATCTTGTACTCGCCCTCATAATCGCTGACTGCCACCTCGAAGCCGTCTGCATCAAGGGTATAGGTCTCGCCCTCAATACCCCACTGCAGGGTATGCAGATTCTCAGGCTGGATCATCCACTCCATGTACATCCAGGCCGCCTTGATCTCATCCTCCGTTGCAAAAGCAGAGAAGCCGATGGTCATACCGAAGGGATTGTCCGCACGGTACAGGGGATAATCGCCGGTTCCGGGATCGGCCTGGGTCTTCTGATCTTCGCCCACAAAGGTGTACACCGCCAGCTCCGCATCGGGGTTCTGAGCATAGAAATTATCCAGCAGGGGCATGGAAGGAGCCATATAAGCGCCATAGGCATAGGTCTTGCCTGCATAGAAGTTAGCTTCTGCCGTGGCAATGTCAATGGTATAAAACTCCGGATTGGTAATGCCCAGATTATAGTCCTCATTCAAATACTTCAATGCTTTCTTGTGCGCTTCCCAGCCCATGGACGGAATATTGAAGTCGCCGTACATCGCCCACTCTTCCTCATTCAAGGGGAAGGTTCTGGTAGCATATACCTGCTCGCCGCCCTTGGCGTCATACATGGCGCCTCCGCCGGGATGCTCGCAGATACCTGCGTCCATGATCTTCTGCATGGCGTCCAGATACTCTTCACGGTTTAAGGGAATATGGTCATATCCCACCTGACGCAGCCAGTCCATGCGGTAGAAGGTCACAAAATTGGGCGTGGTGTTGTAATAAGGTCTCTCCGCCAACACAAAATAAGTCTCGCCGTTCATCTCGGTATACACCAGCTGGTTATTCCTTACCATGGCAGCATAATAGTCGGGCGCCACCTGCTGGAAAGCATCCAGATCAATGGTCTGCAGATACCCTTCCTCAGACCAGGTTGCCAGCTTGTCATAGTCATACTCCATCAGAATGGTAGGCAGATTCTGGCTGGAGGACAGCAGTGCATAATCCTGCATAACCTGTTGTCTGCCGATGGGAATATACTGTACCGTAATATTGTACTTGTCGCCAAAATTCTCCTGCACCCATTTGGTCCAGTAATTGTCCTTTACATCCGGAATTCCCGCCTGTCCTCTGTCATACACGGGAATCTTCAGGGTTACGTTGTCCGCAAACGCCGTAAAGCCTTCCACCCCTGCCGCTCCGGAAGCGGAGCCGCCCTCTGCAGCAGATGCCTGACTGTCCTGGCTTTCCTGGCTGTCACCGCCTCCCTGATTATCCTGGCTGCTCTGCTGAGGCGTAGACCCGGATTCATTGCTGTTCACAGCCGGCTCACTGCCGCAGCCTGCCAGCATGCTGAATGCCATGGCAGTACTGAGAGCCGCCGTCAGGAATTTCTGAATTACCTTCTTCTTCATACTCTCTTCCTCCTAAAAAATTGTTGAAAATGTATCATCTATAGCTACCCTTTCAGGAAACTATCTCTGACTGCTGCGCACCCTTAACCCTTTACGGAGCCAATCATCGCTCCCTTCACGAAATACTTCTGCAGGAAGGGATAGACGATAATAATCGGCACGGTGGCAAACATAATGGTTGCCGCCTGCAGCACCTCCGGAGTACTGGTCACCGCCGAGCCTTCCTCCTGGGCTGTGGACAACGCCTCCTGGGCCGTGGATACCAGCAAGTACAGCTTATACTGAAGCATTCTTAAGTCTGTGCGCATCCTGATGTAATACAGATTGTCACCGTAGCTGTTCCACCTGCCCACCGCGTAAAACAGGCCCAGCGTGGCAATGATCGGCTTGCTTAAGGGCAGGATAATATAACGAATGATCTGGAAATAGCTGGCCCCGTCCAAAAATGCGGATTCCTCCAGACTGTCGGGGATACTGGAATGAAAATAGGTCTTCATGACCAGCATGTTATAAGCGGAATAAATTCCCGGCAGGATCAGCACCCATACATTGTCCAGCAGATTCAGATTGTTATACAGCAGATAGGTGGGAATCAGACCCGCTCCGAAATACATGGGAAACACCAGCAGAAACGTGATGATCCTTTTAAAGGGCAGGTCCTTTTTGGACAGCGGGTAAGCGGCACACAGACATACAAGCAGTCCAAGAAAGGTAAATACAATCGTGACGATCACGCTGAAAACCATGGAATAGGTCATGCTGTGGTCTGCAAAAACCGTTTTATACGCCTCAAGATTAAACCCCTTCGGCCACAGGGTGACCTGCTGAGAGGACACGTAATTATTGGCGGACAGGGACTTTGCCGTCACATGGATAAAGGGCAGGATACAGGTCAGGCAAAGCAGCACAATGACAAGCATCATGATACCGTCGCTGAGACGAAATTTATTGATGGCTCTGCTGCCGTCGCCGGCAGTACTTTCTTCTCTATCTTTCACTCTCTTGCTCACTCTTTTCACCCCCTAGAATAATCCTTCTTCACCCAGCCGTTTGGCGATCCAGTCTGCCAGCAGCACCAGCCCCAGACCCACCAGAGACTGGAAGAGCCCCACCGCCGTTGACATACTGAAGCGGTTGCCGGACAGACCCTTCTGATATATGTAGATGGCCAGCTGATACTGATATTCCCTGACCTGACTGTTGTCAAATACCTTAAGCGCCTCGAAGTTACTTCCCATAAGACGCCCCATATTCATAATCAGCAGCGTGACAATGGTACCCTTGATGCCCGGCAGGGTAATGTGCCACATTCGTTTCCATCTGCCGGCGCCGTCGATCATGGCCGCTTCGTACAGCTCGCCGTTGATGCCCGTAATGGCCGCCAGATAAATGATGGTTCCCCAGCCCATGCCGGCCCAGACACCTATGAGCAGATAGGTCACGGCCCAATGCGTCTTTTCCGTCAAAAAGGGAATTCCCTGATTTATCAGCCCCATGTTCCTCAGCACCACATTCACCAGACCGGTAGTTGGCCGAAACAGCGTATACGCCACACTGCCGATAATGGGCCAGGAAAGGAAATGCGGCAGATACAGGATGGTCTGCGATACCTTCTTAAACCTGGGATACCGCAGCTCGTTTAAAATCAGCGCCAGGATAATGGGCGCCGGAAAGCTGACCAGCAGTCCCAGAATATTAAACACAATGGAATTTCGCAGGGCACGGTGAAAATCCGCATCCTTAAAGATTTTGGCAAAGGTCTGCCACCCCACCCATTCGCTGCCATCATATCCCTTGGCCGGCTTATAATCCATGAAAACCATCCGCAAACCCGGATAGGCCGCATAATTCAGGACAAACACCAGAATCAAGGGAATTGAAACCAGCAACAGCAGCTGCCAGGTATGGCGAAAATTTTTAACAAATAACTTTTGCCGCCCTGCAAGACTCATTTTTTTCATTTTCTTCTCCACTTGCTTTCACCCCCGGTTTTATTCTCAGTCGGACGCCATCCGTGGACACCGTCTTGGACATCGTCTTGGACACCGTCCATGGACACTGTCCATGGCCCCCATCTGTTCGACCTGCTTTTATTATCATGCAACCCGGCGTCTCCTATCTACGCGATAACTTATCAATACTATGCAAAAACGACCATTTAAAAAAATCGGCTTTCAGAAAAAACCGATTTTTTGCACAAAAAAATTATATTCTATTTTCTTTTATGAGCATTTTGACGAAAAAGTATTTATTCTATTGGACGCAGCGGCCTTTTTTTGGTAAACTAAAAGAAGCCCCTGAAGCCTTATACCTGAGACATGTTTGATTTTCTTTGATCATTATGTACAAATGGGAGGAAATTGTATGTCTAAGCCCAAGCGCACCGTAATCGAATATAGAAGCTACAGCCTGCCCCTGCCGTTCCCTCTTCTGCTTCTGTCCGGGGACCATTGGAAAATTTCCGATATTCCCAGCAACCGGCTGCACTTTCATAACTGTCTGGAAATCGGCATCTGCCATTCCGACAGCGGCAGCCTGATGGTATTTGATAATCCCGTTCCCTTTCAGGCAGGGGATGTGACCGTGATTCCCAAAAACGTTCCTCACACCACCTACAGCGCTCCGGGAACGGAAAGTCTCTGGTCCTACATTTTTTTTGACCCCCAGATCTTATTCCGCAATATGCTTCCCATGGCCTGGAAAAACTTTGATTTGTCCCGCTATGCCCGCCGCGGTATGCAGGTAGTGTTTGAAAAAGCCCAATATCCCCTGATTTATCAGCTCGTTATTTCCGCAGTGCGGGAGCTGGAGGAACAAAAGCCAAATTATCAGATCAGTACAAAGGGACTTTTGCTGTCCCTGTACATAGAGCTGGCCAGGGCCTTTTCGTCTCCGACGGTACAGAAAAATAAGTTTACCCCCCCCCACGCCACAGAGGCCAATTCCGGCTTTATGGGGCCGCAGGCCCCTGCCGACCGTGAAAAAAAGCAGGAAAAGGGCAATGCCCTGACCATTGCTCCCGCCCTCGACTATATCGAGCAAAATTACAGCCAGCAGTTTTCCATGGAACATCTGGCGGATCTCTGCCACTGGAGCCCCACTCATTTCCGCAGGGTTTTTCGCGATATTATGCGCATTTCTCCACTGGATTTTGTAAATCACACCCGAATATCCAATGCCTGTAACCTGCTGCAAAGTACCGAGGATTCCATTTTGGACATCTCGGAAGCCGTAGGCTTTCATTCGGTCTCCAGCTTTAACCGCTGCTTTATCAAAATTATGCAGCTGACGCCCAGGGAATACAGGAAAACCACTCAGAGCCTCAATAACGCGGACTCCCAGGAAATTGTCGGCTATTCCGGGTGGATGCAGCCGGAAATCCCCGGAAAGCAGCCGAACTGACCGGCTTTTATGGGCTTCTCATGTATAATACTGCGCCTGTGCGTTCCACAATTCCCTGTACAAGCCTTCCTGCTTTTCCAGATCCTCATGACGGCCGCGCTGGATAATTCTGCCGTGATCAAACACCAGTATATCCTCACAAAAGCGGCAGGACGCAAGGCGGTGCGATATATAGATGGCCGTTTTATTGCCAACCATCCGGTCAAAGCCGGCATACACCTGGCATTCCGACTCCGGATCCAGAGCAGCAGTCGGTTCGTCCATGATGACAAAGGGGGCGTTTTTGTATATTGCCCGCGCAATGGCTATTTTCTGCTTTTCTCCCCCGGAAAAGGTCACGCCGTTTTCCTCGAACTCCTTTCCCACGTTTGTTTGCAGCCCATCCGGCAAGTTTTTCAGCCGC
The DNA here is from genome assembly GCA_910586485.1 of uncultured Acetatifactor sp. Classification (GTDB taxonomy): domain Bacteria; phylum Bacillota; class Clostridia; order Lachnospirales; family Lachnospiraceae; genus Acetatifactor. The sequence goes on along the minus strand of CAJUIA010000004.1, from coordinate 136,582 downwards.
TCGCCCATGCCTGCTCTTTCCAGTGCGTCCTGGGCGCGCCCTTCCTCTGCCTGAGAGCCTGCGGCCACGTTTTCTCCCAGGGGAAAGGCAAACACCCTGAAATCCTGAAAGACCACCGCAAACAAATCACAGTATTCCGCATAATCATATTTTCTGATGTCAATCCCGTTTACCTTAATACAGCCCTCCGTTACATCATACAGGCGGCAGAGCAGCTTGATAAAGGTGGTTTTTCCGGAGCCATTTTTCCCTACAATGGCCATCCTTTCACCGATCTCGAACTGCAGGTTTAAATCCTGAAGCACATACCTGTCGCTTCCCGGATACTTGAAGGACACATGTTCAAATTCCACCGTAAATCTGCCGTCCCGGCGCTTTTCCACAGGAATGGAGCCCTCATGCTTAAGCTGGGGCAGATCTCTGTATATCACATAATCATCCGCCAGCCCGGCCAGCTCCCTGATCCAGCTGAGCTGCCACGCAAATCTTGCCACTGCGTCCGTAAGCTTTAAGATGCCGGCGGCGTAGGTCACCACGCCGCCGATGCTGATCACCCCCGCCCACGCAAGGATGCCCGTGAAAATATATACCAGAAACCCCATCACGGTGGATACGGACTGCTGTATGCCCACGGCTGCCGAGTATGCCGCGGACTCCTGATCCGCCGTCCTTTTCCCCTCCACGCACAGACGCCGGAATTCCTTTTCATAGATCCCCTGCTGCTTACAGACTCTTAAATCCTTCTGCTTTTCATATCCCGACAAATTATCGAGATAATACTTAAATCTTGCTTCGGTGCCCGAAACCTCCTTTCTGGCATCTGCCACCTTCCGGTTAAAATGACTTCCGGCCTTAAAGGCAAGCCACACAAGGACTCCTATCACTGCCAGAAACAGCACTGACATCAGCCACGAGCCTGTAAAACCCTTCGACACCCTATGACTGCTGCTGACAAACAAAGGAATCACCACAAACACCGCCGTCACGATGCTGACCAGGGCCGTAAGCATTTTATTAGCGTTGCTTAACATCCTGGCCGTCATGCTCCAGCCGCCGAATTTTTCTATCCGCTGGCGCATTTCATGCACCTTCACATCCTCCAGATACTCGTATTCCATCTGCATACTTTTTCTGTTTAAGGGAAAAGCCTGTATTTCCTGCATATACTCCAGCTTCCTGTTAAAATACATGACCAGAAAGCCGTCAAACAGAGCAAGCAGGAAAGTACCGCCTACACCGATGGCCGCATATTGCAAAAGCTCCTTAAGGGCTGCTCCCGCATAAACCCCGTCTATCAGCACCCCTGTCAGAATCACTGCAATAAAGGGGCGTATCCCCCCAAAAAGGGACAACAGCACCAGGCTGATCAACACATCCTTATGCTTTTCGGAAAGCAGTCCCAGAAGAGCAAACATATTTTTCCACATTTTCTTATTCATGGAATACTCCCTTCCTCCCCTCCTGATCCGCCTGCCAGGTATCCCCCATCAGCTCGCTTTTCCGCTTTCTTTCATCCTCCTGCCGGTAGTATCTGCTCTGCATTTCAAACAGCTCCGCATAGCGGGTATCCCCTGCCAGCAGCCCCTCATGAGTTCCTTCCTCGATGATTTCTCCATGCTCTAAAAGCAGTATCCTGTCACAGAATCTTGTACTGGAAAGGCGGTGGGATATATATACGCTGGTTTTCTGTTCCACGGCTTTTCCGTAATTTAAATACAGCTCGTTTTCCGCAATCGGGTCCAGTGCCGCGGTAGGCTCATCCAGGATCATCAACGGCGCATTCAGATAAATTGTCCTTGCAAAAAGCAGCTTCTGCTTTTCCCCGCCGGAAAAATCTACGGCATGTTCATTGACCTCCTTCACCAAAAGCGTCCTTCCCTTTTCCGGCAGCTTATCATATACATCCTGAAAGCCTGACAGCTTTAGGGCTCTTTCCAGTCCGGCCCTGTCTATATCCTCCGGATTCTGCCCCGTCAGGTTTTCGTCCAGCGATACCGCCATCATGGTGGAGTCCTGAAACAATACCGATACCAGACTGTAATACTCGTCACGGGTAAAGTGGTTGATTGGAATATCGTTTACAAAAATTTCCCCCTCCGTGGGATGGTAAAACCCGCACATCAGCTTTACCAGCGTGGTTTTTCCGGCTCCGTTCAGCCCGATTAACGCCACCTTCTCCCCCGGCTTTATCACCATGTTGATCTTTTTAAGAGTAGGCTTTTCATTGCCGGGATACGTAAACGTAACATCCCTGAATTCCAGCTTAAGCCCCTGCTCCCTCATTTTTTTCAGCGCTTCCTCCCCCACGCCTTCCCCGTCGCTCCAGCCGTTTTCCGTTTCCAGAAATTCCCGCAGGTAGCTGATGGAAGCGCTGGTGTTGCCGAAGCTCATGATCTGGCGCAGAGCCGTTTCAAAGTAAACGGAAAATCCGCTGATAAGTCCAATATAAAAAACAAATTCCGCCGCCGTGATCTTGCCGTTCACCAGCATATGAATCAGCATTCCATAAGCCATGCCGTCCATAATGAGCTGTAAAAACGCATGAGAAACATTGCGGAACAAATACCAGTCGTGAATGATCCCGTAAATCCGGCCCATTTCATTTAAGGACGCCTCATATTTTTCCAAAAACCAGGACGCCAGATGGTAAAGGCGAATGTCCTTTCCTGCGGAGCTGTCCGTGGCCTGCTCCGTGATATAATTTTCCCTTCTGGAGGAAAGCTGAAGCTGTTCATAATATTGTGCGTGCTTTTTCCGTGCCAGAGAAAGCAGAAACAAGCTGAAAGACACGGAAGCCATAATCACCAGCAGCAGTAATATACTCTTCCTTCCGATCAGAACACCATAAATCAAAACCCCCGCCATACTGTACAGGAACATGGGAAACAGGGTTGCGGCGCCGGACACGCCCTGCCCAAAGCGTGCCGTCCGCCAGGCATTTCCCGAAATTTTCTGATAATCCTTATCCTCCAGATAGTCATAGTCAACATCCATCATTTTATGTGCAAATACATTGGCGTAATGAAAGGAAATAAAATCCCCCTGCATTTCACAGTAAGCCAGCATCATATTGGAAGCCACATTACACAGGCACATAAGCGCCGCCAGGAACGCCAGCTCCAAAATCATTCCCGATAACGTCATCCGTGCCGTCAAATCCGCCACCAGCTTAGACGGCAGCAGCGTCGCCAGAAAGGAGGCCGTCACATTGGGAACTGCCATCAAAATCTGCGCCCAAAACAGCTTTTTGTCCCATGCCTTTGACGCGGACATATGATATAGAAAATTGCTGACCAATCCGTATTTACGCCGGGCTTTATCAGCAAACACCTTCGACATATACAGCATATCCGATTCCTCCGTGTAAGAAAGGCGCTGCTTCTGCGCCGTAGAAAATCTTCGCGAAGCAGCCTCTGCCGCGAGCGAAAAAAAGCGAAACGCAATTTGATTTTCTTCTTACACTTTACCACACAATTCTGCAAATAAAAAATTCGTGCACGAATGGTATTCCACAGTGCACGAACTGAAGCTAAAGCTCTGCCAGAGGCAGGGTGACTTCCGTAGCAAAGACCCCCTCGTCCGTCTGCCGGTTGATATAACCGCCATACTTTTTTACAATGCTGTCAATTCTCACAAGCCCGAAGCCATGATTCCCCCGTTTTCGGGTGCGAAAGCCCCCCTCGCCTCTGCCGGCCATGGAATTGGTCACGGAGATGTATAGCTGCCTGCGGACAATATCAATATAGATGCGAATAAACCTTTCCTTCTCCGGCAGCTGCATACAGGCCTCCATGGCGTTATCCAGCAGGTTTCCAATCAGCACGGACAAGTCAATCTCTGAAACGGGGATGTCTCCCGGCACCACCGCCGTCGCATCTACGCTGATCTGCCGCTCCTGTATCAGCGTCAGCTTGCTGTTTAAGATTGCGTCCGCCACAATGTTCCCTGTTTTCAGCACACTGTCCACCGTGGACAGATCCTCCTCCAGACCTTCCAGATAGCGGGCTGCTTCCTCATACTGCCCCAGGCTCAGATAGGCCTTTAAGCTTTGCAGATGATTATGGTAATCATGCCGCCAGCCCCGCATCTTACGGTACATCGTCTCCACCTCGTCATAGTGCCTGTTAATCAGCTTATTCTGGAAGCGCATGTTAATACGATTCACATACCATGGCAGAATCACCAGCCACAGCAGCACGTTCACCAAAATCAATCCGCAAATTATCAGTATCGTTTGTCCGCTCATTTTCCGTCAACCCTTAAACATCTCCATAAACGCCTGCTTTACCGTTTTTTCCAGGCTCCGGCTCACCGGAATCCTCCGTTTATCATCCAGCACCAGCTCCGATTTCACTGCCGCCAGAATATGCCGCACATTTACCACATAGGAACGGTGACAGCGCACAAACTCCCGGTAATGCTCCAAAAGCTCCGCCATTTCATGAATACCGGAGGATAAAACGTATTCTTCCTCCTCCGTGTACAAAACGCATTGATGAGCCCTGGCCTCCACATACCATATTTTTGAGGGCGGCATGGACACAGGTCCTCTGTCCGTTTTAAAAAGCAGCTTTTCCTCGTTTTTTTCAAGCCGCTTTACCTTATCCAGCACCTGGAAAAGCTTTTCCCTGCGCAGGGGCTTCATCAAATAATGCAGCGCCGCTACCTCATACCCCTGAGCCATGTATTTGTCATATCCCGTGACAAACAGGATGGGAATCCTTTCATCCTGACTGCGGATTTTTGCCGCCAGCTCCATGCCGCTCAACCGGCCCAGCTCTATATCCAGAATCAACAGGTCAAAGTCCCTGTCCTCTTCCCATGCAAACAAAAAGCTCTCCCCGCTGTTAAACACCGCTGTCTCCAGTGTCTCGCCCTTTATCTGTGCCCATTCTTCCAGATACTTTCGCAGAATCTGCTGCTGTACCGCCTCGTCATCACAAATTGCAACCCGCATCCTGTCCCCCATATTGAATGTGTGATCTAACCCCTGGAAACGTAAAGGAGCCCTTGCCTTGGACAGATGACCCATCTGCCTGTGCAACAGCCCCTTCTCCCTATGCCGCCTCAAGCTTGTTTAAGACCTATGCTTCCACAATCAGATACCTGCCGTCGCCAATATCAAAAACCTCACTGGCGGCCAGCACCTCGTCCTCTCCGGCGCTCTGCACATCCATGCCTTCCTCTTCAAAGTAATCCATTACCTCGTCCGCAGATTCCACCAGCACTGCCATGCAGTCCTCCAGAAATTCCTCTGCTTCATCCAGCGTTTCTGCTACCTTTTCGGGGAAAAGCTGAAGCTGATTGTCCAGAAAATATTCCAGCACTCTGTCATCAAATTCGCGCATACTTCTACCCTCCTTTGCTCACCGGGATACCGTGTCAATCCGCCCGGCACAGTTCTTTATGCCCACATACTACAATGTTATGCGCCTCCTGTCAATATGTCACATGCAAATTGTTGCAACCCCTTTTTTCTCCGTACTACGACTAAACCATTTTATTTTCATGATCCTGCAGCTCATGAAAAATATTGTCAATAAATACCGTATTATCCACGATACGATATAACATAAAATATCTGTGATTTAAAAAATTAATGCGACGATATTGAAGCTGACGCAGTCTTGGATTATCACACAATTTCAGACTTCCCGCCACATGCTTAAGGCTTTCGATTGTTGCATCATAATCATCCAGTACATTTTCTGCAGCCTGTATACTTTCTTTCTCAGTGATAAGATATTTAATAAAACGCTCCAAATCCTCCTCTGCATCTCTTGTTACTACTACTTCATAATCCATACCTTGCCCTCATATCACGGGAAACCTCTGCAGCCTCTTTATACATACCCTGTGCTGCATGTTTGCGCGATTTTTCCAGCTTATCTAACATCTCATATTCTGCTAATGTTTCATATGGATTTACATTTACTCTTTTTATTTCAAACGGAAAACCATTTACTGCCAACGCCTGTGTTAAAAACATCCGGATAGCGGTGGTAGTGTCTGTCCCTAAATCTTTAAACAAAGCATCTGATTTTGCCTTTAAATCATCGTCTACTCTTACTTGAATCGTACTTGCCATTTACGCCACCTCCTGCACCTGCTCAGCTTCTGCTACAATAAGAATAGCAAACAAACAATGCAAAGTCAATACTTTTGCAATGACCCAGCATTATTGTTGCAACCCCTTTACAAATATTCCAGCAGCTCCAGGGGATGGGCAATCATGGCATCCGCACCGGCTTCCTCCAGCTCCTTCCGATCACGGAAGCCCCAAAGGGCACCCACGGTAAAGGCTCCCGCACCCTTTCCCGTCTTCATATCCGTAGCCGTATCCCCCAGATATAAAAGCTCTGCCGCCGTCAGTCCAAGCTCCTTTAAAATGGCAAACACCCCTGCCGGATCCGGCTTGATGGGCACTCCCTCCTTCTGCCCCTGAATCACGTCAAAGCAGTCCTCTCCAAATAATGTATGAATCACCTCCAGCGTCTGCACATGGGGCTTGTTGGAAAGCACCGCAATACGGATGCCCTTATCTTTAAGCGTCTTTAACAGCTCCGGTATCCCGTCATAGGGCTTCACCTGATACATACAGTCTGCGGCAAAATATTCTTTATATAACGCAAAAGCCTCGTCAAAATGAAGCAGATCCCTGTCCCCGGACTTAATCAGCGCTCTTTTGATCAGATTCGCCGCGCCGTCCCCCACAAAATACTTGTAATCCGACTCAGGATACGGTCCGTAGCCAAAGGGAGCCAGCGCCCTGTCTCCACAGTATTTTAAGCTGGCGATAGAATCGGACAGGGTTCCGTCCAGATCAAAGATCACAGCCTTTTTCGTATAAAAAAGCCTTTCATTCATTTTCCAGCCACTCCTTTGCCTCCTGGTAAAGCCTTCCTACGGGAAGTCCCACCACATTATTGTAATCCCCTTTTATTTCTTTAATATATCGGGCGCAAAGCCCTTGAATCCCGTATGCTCCGGCCTTATCGAGACAATCTCCGGTAGACACATAGCCGTCGATCTCTGCCTGACTCATGGGGTAAAAGACCACCTCCGTCCTCTCATGGAAGGTCTTTCTCCCAAGCTGTCCCGAAGACTCTCTAAACAGCAGGGTGACCCCGGTAAATACCTCATGGCTCCTTCCAGAAAGCTGCTTCAGCATCTTAGCCGCCGCCCCGCTGTCTGCCGGCTTCCCCAAAATGTTACCGTCCACCGCCACCACGGTATCCGCGCCGATGATAAGGATTTCCTCCGCTGCCCTTTGCCTTAACTCCCGCTCCAAATCCGCAAGCACCGCCTGAGCCTTTTGCGCAGACAGCTCTTCCACTACCCTTGCAGGCTCGGAAGTACTGACCACCTCCTGCACATTGCTGACCTTTACCTCAAACTCCAGGCCGATCTGCAGTAAAAGCTCTTTCCTTCTGGGAGATGCAGATGCCAGATAGATCCTCATTGATGCACCTCCGGAATAAACGTTCTTGTCACCAGAGTCTCTTCCTCTCCTTCTGCATTTACCCTGTTTACTGCCTCCTGACAAAATGTCTCCTGGGACTGGAAGCGGGATTTTCCTCTCCTGTCCACCTTCTCATAGCTGCCGTCTGCCTGCAGCACGGAGGCCTTCACATTATCCTTCAGCTGGCTTTGGAGAATATGCAGCAGCTCTTCCTTCAGCTCCGGCCGGTCCACCGGGAACAGAATCTCCACCCTGCGCTCCAGATTCCTGGGCATCCAGTCTGCACTGCCGCAGTAAATTTCAAAATTGTCGTCATTTTCAAAGTAAAAGATCCTGCTATGCTCCAGAAAATTTCCCACAATGGAGCGCACCGTAATATTTTCGCTGACTCCCGGAATCCCGGTTTTCAGGCAGCAGATTCCTCTGACAATCAAATCAATTTTCACTCCCGCGCTGGCCGCCTCGTAAAGCGCCGCAATGATGTCCCTGTCACAGAGAGAGTTCATCTTGGCAATGATTCTGGCCGGATGCCCCTCAAGGGCATGTTCCTTCTCCCGGCCGATGAGATAAAGGAATTTATCCTTCAGCCAAAGGGGCGCCAGGCTGAGCTTATTCCAAACCAGAGGCTCGGAATAGCCGGACAGCATATTAAACACCGCCGTGGCGTCCTCGCCCACGGATTCGTCGCAGGTCAAAAGCCCGATGTCCGTATACAGCTTTGCCGTGGCGTCATTATAATTACCTGTGCCCAGATGCACGTAACGGCGGATGCCGTCCTCTTCCCTGCGCACCACCAGAGTAATCTTGCTGTGGGTCTTTAACCCCACCAGCCCGTATATTACATGGCAGCCCGCCTTCTCCAGCATCTTTGCCCAGACAATATTGTTTTCCTCGTCAAAACGAGCTTTCAGCTCCACCAGCACCGACACCTGCTTGCCGTTTTCCGCCGCCTGGGCAAGCGCGGCAATAATGGGTGAATTCCCACTGACCCGGTACAGGGTCTGCTTGATGGCAAGCACCTCCGGATCCCTTGCCGCCTGCCTTATAAAGTTCACCACCGGCTCAAAGGTCTGATAGGGGTGGTGCAGCAGAATATCTCCCTTTTTGATCTCGTCAAATATCCGGCAGCCCGCGGGAAGCTCCGGCACCGGCTGAGGCGTAAATTTAGGATTCTTTAAATGCTCAAAGCCTTCCAGCCCGTAAAGCTTCATCAATACGGTTAGGTCCAGAGGGCCCGCAATCTTGTAAATATTCTGCCCCATGTGCAGCTCGTTTTTCAAGATTTTCAACAGCCTTTTATCTATGCAGTCCTCCACCTCAAGGCGGATGGCCTCGCCCCACTGGCGCTTTTTTAGCTGCTTTTGTATCTCCTTTAACAGGTCTGCCGCCTCGTCTTCTTCAATGGTAAGATCCGCATTGCGCATGACTCTGAACGGGTGCGCACAAACAATATCATAATTCAGGAACAGTTTGTGCATATTCCTTTCAATGATTTCTTCCAGAAGGATAACCTTTTTCACCTTTCCCGTAGAAGGAAGCGTAACGATGCGTTCCAGCACCGAGGGCACCTGAACCGTAGCAAACTCCAGCTCCTCTTTGCTGTTTTTCTTGTGTACCAGCGCCGCAATGTTCAGCGTCTTATTCCGTACCAGGGGAAAGGGCCTGGAGGAATCCACTGCCATGGGTGTCAGCACAGGATACACATTCTCTTCAAAATAGCCGTCAATATACGCCGCTTCCTCGCCGCTTAAATCCTCATGTCTGCTGATGATCTTCAAACCATTCTTTTCCAGCTGGGGAACAAGGGAACGGTTCCAGGTGGAATACTGCAGCTCCACCAGCTCATGAATGGCTGTGTCCAGAGCTGAAAGCTGTTCCTTCGGCGTCATGCCTGCAATATCCTTTTTCTCGTATCCCGCGTTTACCATATCCTTTAAGGATGCCACCCGAATCATAAAAAACTCATCCAGGTTAGAGGCCGTGATGCTTAAGAATTTGAGCCTTTCAAACAGCGGAATGGTCTTGTCTCTCGCCTCATTCAATACTCGGTGGTCAAACAAAATCCAGGAAAGCTCCCGATTTGTATAATATTTCGGATCACAAAAATCAATTTCTCCCATATCGCCCTCATTTCTGCACCTGCAATGCCTTTTTTTGTTTTAAGATCGGCTCTACGCTGAAAACCTCCCGGAAAAATTCCATCCGCTCCCTGAAAAATCCCTTTTCCAGCGTAATATCCTCGGCCGTATCTGCCGTGAGGAACAACTGATTATCCTTCAACACTGCCTTCATTCCCTTCAGCTTCTGCTTGTGGCTTCTGTCCAGACCGCTGGACAGTCTTAAAATTGCCGTCAGCTTTGCAATCTTAAGGTATGTCTCCCGGTCCAGCCCCTCCCGGCCGTAATAAATAAAGCTGCCATGGTTAAAGCGCACAATATTGGCCACCATTTCCCGCTCCGCATGAGAAAGGCCGATGATCTCCGTTGCCATGATAATGTCATAAGAAGTCTCGCCGATATTTACCATGCTGATATACCTGCCGCAGTCATGCAGGATCGCCGCCAGCCGCAAATATAAAAGATCCCGCTTTCCCAGTCCATGGGCCTTTTTCATGCTGTCAAAGATGGTAACGGCAATGTTATCCAGCGTCTCAGAGCGCTTCCTGCTGCCCATGTAGCGCTTGCTGATATTGACGGCGCAGGCAATAATATCCTTTTCAAAATCATGCTCGCCTCGGAACATTTTTATTTTTTCTGCATATTCATAAGCGATGCCGTCGCAGAGTGTCACTCCGGGAGCCCAGATTCTCTCCGCTCCCATAAGCTCCGCAATGCGGCCGGTAAGCACGGCACTTATAAACACCAGAGGCAGCTTTTCCTCCGGAAGTCCTAATGCCTTCGCCGCCTGGGCGGGATTTCCCGTCCGCAGTCTGTCCATCATTTTATCAAAGCCCGCACTGTCCATCACGGCCTTATTGGAATTTCCGCCGGAAAGCTTCACCGCCAGGGGGGAAAGATAATCGTCGATCACAATCAGGTTTTGTATCTCCTTATCCTTCAGATACAGCTTTTTATATCCCGTAAGCTGGGCCATGGCCATCTCGTCAATAAAAAACTCCCGACGTGAAGGCTTTACCTCAAAACGGGTCATGTACTCCTGAATCCTTAAAACTCCCAAGCGCAGATTCTGAGTGGATACCAGCGTATCATTGTCAAACAGGGATATTTGAATGCTTCCACCCCCGATGTCTAAAATCGCCGTTTTTTCCTCTATGATTCTGCGGAAGCTCTCTCCCTTGGAAGCCACGGATTTATAGTCCAGAAATCGCTGTTCGGAATTACTGAGTATTTCCATCTGAATACCGGTCCGCTGTGCAATCTGATCCTGCAGAATAATGGAATTTTCCGCCTCCCTGATGGCGCTGGTGCCGTATGCTTTATAGGCTTCCACTTTATAAGCCTTCATGATCCCGGCAAATTCCTTTAAGGTACGGCAGACCTCGTCCAGCTTTTCACTGCAGATCCTGCCATGGGCATAGGTATCGCTGCCTAAGGCCAGCCGCCTGCTGACATGATCAATCTCCCGCATGTTGTTTTTCCCAGAAAACTCAAATATCTTCATGGTCAGCTCAAAGCTGCCTGCCACAATGGCCGCAAAGGTTCTGATACTCATCACCCGCCTCCTTTTGAATCGTTTTATGTACGGATTATCTAAAGTCCGATTACGGAATGATCGTTTCGCTAATGCCTTTTTGATTTTTCTATTGTAACCGAGCTGATGTAATCCACAAACTGTCTGGCGGTGCGCCCTGACAGGCCGCCGTGGGACAACTCCCACTTATTGGCCTCGCTAAGCAGTTCTTCCTCGGAGAGCTTAATACCGTCCCGCTCCGCCAGAGCTTTTACAATTCCCTGGAACTGCTTCTTATCCGGCGCTCCAAAATAGATGGTTACGCCGAAACGATATACCAGCGAAAGCTTCTCCTGGACAGTATCTCCGGTGTGCATGTCCTGACGGATCTCTTCCCTGTCACCGTAATTTTCCCGAATCAGGTGCCGCCTGTTGGATGTGGCATAAATCAGAACATTTTCCGGCTTTTTCTCCAAACCTCCTTCAATGACGGCTTTTAAATACTTGTACTCCGTCTCGAAGTCCTCAAAGCTTAAATCATCCATATAAATGATAAATTTATAATTACGCTTTTTGATCTGCCCGATCACCGCATTCAGGTCCTGAAACTGATGCTTGTATATCTCTATAATTCGCAGCCCCTTCTCATAATATTCGTTGGCAATGGCCTTGATACAAGAGGACTTCCCCGTGCCGGCGTCCCCAAACAACAGACAGTTGTTAGCCTTTCGCCCCGCCACAAACGCATCCGTGTTATCCGTCAGCTTCTTTTTTGGAATCTCGTATCCCACCAGATCCTCCAGCGCCACATGAGCAATATTGGGGATTGGCTCCACATGTACGCCGGTCTCGTCATGAGCTACCCGGAAACACTTATGCAGGCCAAATTTCCCCACACCGTATTCCCTGTAAAACTCCGTCAATGTGGCTTTCATTTCCTCCGCCGTCTGATCCCCGCAGAACTTTTCCGCCAGTTCACAGATGCGGGCGCAGATCCTGGCATTATAGACCTTACTCTCCCGGCTGTTTACCTTGTAATGCTCGGTAAGGGCGTATTCCGGCGCCTGAAGCGTTTCACACATCTTTCTGAAATCATAATCGTAAAACTCTTTAAATATGGCAATATCATGCAGAGCCGCCTCATTGACGGTTCCTTCAATCTGACCCCTGATCTCACAGCCGCAGCTATAGCTGTTCTCATTGTTTACCAGCAGGTTTGCCAGGTAACAATGCCAAAGATTCCCGTGAAAGCCATAATTTCCTGCCAGCTCAATCAGCCTGTGGATGCAGTCATAAAAAAGCGCCGCCGGCTCCCGCTCCGGCTTAGACTCCGAATAATGCGCCATCAGCCAGGCCATATCAAAAAATAAGTCCCCGTCTTCAAAATTCCTGTAAACAATCAATTCTTGTTCCCGCATAATCCTTCATTCCTTCCTGCCAAGATGTTTCAGTCATAAATAACATTCGTTTTTATACGTGCAGCCCCAAAACAACATCCCGTAACGAAATCATGCCACTGTACTCAAGTGCGCCCCGTCAATAGTTTCCCAGCACCTTCATATTCCGTGCCTCGTCTCTTAAGCCCCTCAGCGCGTTTTTCACTGCGCTGTCCGCCAGGTTGCCCTCAAAATCAATAAAGAAGCGGTACTCCCAATCCCGCTCTTCGATGGGACGGCTTTCAATCTTCGTCATATTCAGATCATTATAAATAAAATGTGACAGCATATGATACAAAGAGCCGCTTTCATGAGGCAATTCAAAGCAGATACTGATCTTATTAGCGTCCTTCCTGAAAATCTTCTGATTGGTAACAATGATAAAGCGGGTAGAATTGCTGCCGCAGTCATTGATGCCCCTTTGCAGAATCTGCAGGCCATAGACGTTTGCGGCCTGCTCACCGGCGATCGCCGCCTGGGCGGGATCCTGATCCTCAGCCACCTTTCTGGCCGCAAAGGCATTATTCTGCATACTGACCTGCTTCCAGTCATGATTACCAAGAAACCGTGCGCTCTGCATCAGGGACTGGGGATGAGAATAAACCGTCCTGATGCGGGCAGGGTCCACACCGGGCAGCCCCAGCAGGCAGTGTTCTACCTGAATAACCTGCTCGCCTACAATATAATTTTCATATTCCTGCAGGAGATCATAAATCTCGCTGACAACGCCAGCCGTTGAATTTTCAATGGGCAGCACTGCAAAGTCCGCACTGCCGTCGTCGATGGCGCTCATGGCGTCCCGAAAGCTGTCCACATGGAAGCTCTGAATTTCTTCCCCGAAATAGCGCGTCATGGCCGCCTGAGAATAAGAGCCCTCCGCTCCCTGAAACACCACTCTTGCCTTCACAGTCTCCAGCCGGTCCACCGCGATAAACGAAGGCTTCCCCAGCTTCCCGCTCTCTGCCAGCAGGCCGTACTGCAGCTTCCTGCTCATGGACATAATCTGTTCAAACAGCTCTTCGATACCGCGGCTGTTGAACTCGTTATGTGCAAGCGCCTTAACCTTGACGAGCTTTTCCGCTTCCCGCTGCCTGTCAAATACTTTTTTCCCCGTGCTGATCTTATATTCCGCTACCTGACGGCAAACCTCCATCCGCCGCTCATAAAGCTCCACGATCCCGGAGTCAATCTCGTCAATCTGCTGCCTTAACTCTCCTAAATCCATAGGCCCGCTCCTTTGTGCTGAATTTTTCACTTATTTTATCTTATACCAAAACAATCTTGATAGCAAGACAAAAGCAGTGTATAATTAGGGACGATTTCATGCAAAGCAAAGGAGAGAAATCTACATGAACAAAACCGTCAAGATCGTACTGGCGACCGTTATCTGTGTACTGCTGCTGGCAGGCTTAGGTATCGCCAGCATGTTTGCCAACCGCATATCCATGAATCCGGACGGCACCGTCGGCAACAGCGCCGGAAATTTAAACAATGAAGGGCTTTTCTGCGAATACGACGGCCGGGTCTATTTTTCCAACACGGCGGATCACGGCTGCCTCTATTCCATGACCCCGGACGAAACGGATGTAGTGCAGTTAAACCAGATGCAGGTAAGAAATATCCTGGCCGGAGGAAAATACCTGTATTTTTACCAGTTTAACGCCGCCCCTCAATCCGGCCCCGGACAGATCGAAGGAATGCGATCCTTCTGCCGGAGCAAACTAAACGGCAGCAATGTCACCACCCTGACCAGAGACGTGGTAGTCACCGGGCAGCTGGTAAATAATTATCTGTACCTGCTGACATCCAAAGCTTCTTCCACTTCCTTCTACAAGCTTAAGATTGACGAATCCGAACAGGTGGATCTGGCAAATTACAATATCAATCCTGCCTGCGCCGGAAACGGCGTCATCTATTACAACGGCACACAGGAGGATCATTATCTTTATGCCCTGAACACGGCCAATGACGTGACCACGGAGCTGTGGCGCGGGAATCTGTGGTATCCCTGTCTGGACGGAGATTATATCTATTATATGGACGTGGCGGAAAATTACCGGCTTTGCCGCTACTCCCTGACGCAAAATGAAGTTCAGGTGCTGACCAATGATCGAGTAGACTGCTTTAACGTGGGAAACGGCTACATATATTACCAGAAAAACGACAGCGTCAGCCCCCAGCTGAAATGTATGCGTACTGACGGCTCGGACAACCGCGTTGTGGCGGAGGGGAATTATACCCGCATCAATATGACCTCCCGCTATGTTTACTTCCAGGCCTTCGGAGACGAGCTTACAACCTACCATATACCTTTAGGCGGCACTGCTTACAGCGTATTTTCCCCTGCCGCAAAATAAAATTCCCCAGTGAGAGACTGTTTACAAAACACCCGCCCATTGTGGGCTGATATACTTACCAGATGAAAGAGAGAAACGAATATGAACGACATCATTCCTGTTTTTTATGCCTGCGATGATATTTTCGCCAAGTTTGCCATTGTTTCCATCCGTTCTCTGATCGAGAATGCAGACCGCAGCCGCAGGTATCGTATCCACATCCTGAATACAGGCATTTCCGAAGCTCACAGGGACGAGCTGCTGAAAATGCAGGATGAGCATTTTTCCGTGTGCTTTCCGGATGTTACCGCCTTTCTGGAATCCATCCAGGACCGGCTGCCCATACGGGATTACTACACAAAAACCACCTATTACCGCCTGTTCATTTCGGAAATGTTTCCCGAATATGAAAAGGCAGTCTATATTGACAGCGATACCATCGTCCTGGGAAATATGGCAGAATTGTATGACCATGACCTGAAAGATAATTATGTGGCTGCTGCGCATGAACAGGCCATGGTACAGGAAAACGTTTACGGAACTTATGTGGAAAAGGTGCTGGGCATCAGCCGAAACGCCTATTTCAATGCAGGCCTGATCGTCTTAAACTGCAAAGCCTTTCGTGAGAACCACCTGCTGGCGAAATTTGTGGAGCTGCTGGGCGTTTATAACTTCGTCGTCACCCAGGACGAGGATTATCTGAACGTGCTTTGCAAAGACAGAGTGCTTTGGCTTCACCCCGGCTGGAACACCGAGGTTTTTGGTATTCTCCCCTGCGCCGAGGATGAGATCAAAATCATTCATTATATCATGGTTTCCAAGCCCTGGCATTACAGTGACTGCAGACTGCAGGAGTATTTCTGGCATTATGCGGACAAAACCGGGGTTGTGGAAGATATACGCAGAGAGCTTGCATCCTACACCGATGAGCAGCGGCAGGAAGATGCCGCCTCCTGTGAACGTCTTCTTCAGACGGCAAAAGACGAGACGGCAAGAGAAGACAATTACCTCAACCGTCTGCAAAAGTCATAAATATTATTCTTCAATATGATCCAGTCCCTGGCTTAAGATCGTCACAATGTGTCCGTCAGCCAGAGAGTATAGAATGGTTTTTCCTTCTCTGCGGTTTTTCACCAAATCCATCTGCTTCAACACTCTGAGCTGGTGGGAAATCGCAGACTGGGACATATTCAAAACGGCGGCAATATCATACACGCACATTTCCGATGAAAGCAATACATACAATATTTTCAGCCGCGTAGCATCTCCAAATACCTTAAAGAACTCTGCCAGATCCTGAAGCTCTTCCTCCGGCGGCATCTTCTCGTCTATCGCCTTTAAGGTCTCTTCGTCCACGTTGATATACAAACCTTCCTCCATCTGCTCACATCCTTTTAAATTTATACGGCAGGCCGCTTTGCCGCTTTGTTTTTCTGTTCTCCACTTGATACTCGCAAGCACACGCCCTGCGAACTTCGTTCTCATGGCGCTTTGTGCCTGCTGTCGCAGGCTGCTTGCTCGTTAAACATCACAGAAAAACAAATGGCTGCTTCGCATCCGCTTGTTTTTCTGCTGTGATGTTTATATTATACCATATCCTCCCGCTTAAGCAAGTAAGGTTTCGTGAAAGGCCGTCTGACTCATTCTCCGCGGGAATGATCTGCCGCCGCTGTAAAATAAGCCTTCATTCCTTCGCTCATTGTAATGCGGCCATCCTTCCCCACAAAAAGTACCTCCACGCCGCAGCCTGCCGCCAGCTCCATCCCCTTTTCCTCCCCCAGGATAAAGCATGCCGTGGAAAGGGCATCACTTAAAAATCCTTCCTTTGCCAAAATCGTTACTCCCCTGACTCCGCTGTCCGCAGGATAGCCTGTAGCCGGGTCAATGATATGATGATACCTTATGCCGTCTGCCTCTGCGTATCGCTCATAATCTCCCGATGTGGAAACAAACCACTCTCCCTCCAGGGTCAGGGTGCCGATGATGGAAGCAGTATCCTCAGGGTCCGCAATCCCCACGCTCCAGCTTTCTCCGTCAGGCTTCTGTCCATAGGTCAGTATACTCCCACCCAAGGATATAACAGCACCCGTTATTTCATTTTTCTCACGAAGATACACCAAAAGCTGATCCAGCGCAATTCCCTTGCCCACCGCTCCCAGATCCAGCTCCATCCCTTCCGGCAGATACAGGCGGCCCCCCTCTATTTTCATCCTTCCACAGCCGCAGCTTTCCAGCGCCTTCCGCAGCTGCTCATCCCTGGGGGGCGCAAAAACCCCCTGATTTTCCCCTGAGGCCCATCCGTCAATATCCCACAGGCTCACCACTGCTCCCAGCGTTATATCAAAAGCACCTCCGGATTTTTGCCATATTTCCAGGCAGCCCTTCAAAACTTCCTCCAGAAAGTCCGATACGGCGCTGCCGGAATCCTCTCCCGCCGCCTGATTCAGTCTGCTGACCTCCGACGTTTCCAGTCTTCTAGAGAGCCGTTCTTCCTCCAGCTTCCGTAAAAGCAAGGCGATCTCCTGGTCCGCCGGGGTTTCTCTGTCCGAAATATACAGGGTTTGCTGCAGAACCGTTCCCATCACCGTATCCACATTCTGTACCTTGAAAGACTGCGGCCCTCCGGCCGCGCAGCCGCAGCAGAAAAGCATCAGCACTGCCACGGCCCATACCGCAAAAAATCTCTTCATTTTCTCCGTCCTTTTTGTTATACTTTTCTGGAGGTTAGTGTAAATCATTTTATTTTTTAACAGGAGATCACATGAAAGCAAAAGACCGAACGGTTCCCGCAGCCCTTTTGATCGGAGCGGCCTTAATACTGCTAACTGTTTTAAGCCTGCTGTATATCCTGCTTCCGAAAAGCCCGGATGCGGGCCTGATCGCGGATATATACCAAAGCGGGGAGCTGATTGCCAGCATCCCCTTAGATGAAGTCCGGGAAACCTACCGCTTTACGGTCACCGGGGATGAGGGTCATGTCAATGAAATAGAAGTCCGTCCCGGCAGCATCGGCATCATTTCCGCAGACTGCCCTGACAAGCTCTGTGTCCGTCAGGGCTTTATCAGCAATTCCCGGCTGCCCGTCACCTGCCTGCCCAACCGGGTCGTCATCCGGCTGCGCCCCCAGGAAGAGGATAAAAATACAATATCGCCTGATATTATTTCCTACTGATAAGGAGCTTCCATGAAACTGAAACACCTGACCGTCTTAAGCCTTTATGTTACCCTGTCCCTTGCCGTCTATGCCGCAGAAAGTGTAATCCCGCCCCTGGTTCCCCTTCCCGGAATCAAACTCGGCCTTGCCAATATCATTACTCTGATTCTTTTGCGCCGTCATTCTCTAAAAGACGCCGCACTGGTGCTGACTGTCCGTATCCTGCTTTCCGCATTGCTTTTTGGTCAGCTTCTGTCCTTTTTTTACAGTCTTTCCGGAGGCTTTTTCAGCTTATTTGCCATGTTCTTCACCTGCCGGCTGCTGCATAAAAAACTGAACTTTCTCACCGGCGCCGTCGGAGGACTGACTCACAACCTGGGCCAGCTGCTGACAGCCTTTGCCCTGACCGCCACTCCGGGCGTGTTTGCCTATCTTCCCTTTCTTACCCTGAGCGGCATCCTCACCGGCCTTTTCACCGGCCTTGCCGCCTCCTTCACGGATAAATACCTTCTCTCTCATACGGGAAGCGATGATTTTTCCAACTCCGCCAGCTCCTGACTGATCGTCATGCCAAGCAGCGGGTGCCGGTAATTGGGAGCAATGGTACTTAAAGGCTTTAAAACAAATTCCCTGTTATGCAGGTCAGGATGAGGGATTACCAGCGTATCGCTTTCATACACCAGCTTATCATAAAACAAAATATCCAGATCAAGAGTTCTGGGCCCCCACCGCAGGGTCCGTTCCCTGCCTGCACCGTTCTCTATTTCATGCAGCACCTCCAGCAGTGCTTCCGGCTCCAGCAGCGTTTCCAGGCCAATGGCAGCATTCAGGAAATCCGCCTGCTCCACTCCGCCGTAGGGCGCTGTCTCAATCAGTTCCGATACCTTAACCTGCTTCATCAGCGGATGAGCCTTTAAAGCCTCTATTCCGTCCTCCAGATATTTTTTCCTGTCCCCCATATTAGAGCCCACGGATAAATAAGCCTTATGCCAGCCTCTGTGTATCTTTACGGAAACGCTTCCAAAGGTAAGGGGAATAGGCGCTTCCGGCTTCAAAATCTCCAGGTCCAGGGAGTATATCAAATCATAATTTAATAATATAGCTCTTGCCAGCCTTTCTGCTGCTGCCTCCAGCGTATAACATGTGTTCTTTTTCATCCAGTCATCTATAAAAATACTGACTGCACCATAGTCTGTGGAAAGCTCTATCTTATCCTCTTCTCCTGCCCTGTGCGTATCCGTATATAGCACGGCATTGACCAAAAAGATCTGCCCCTGCTTTCTTTCCTCCGGATACACCCCATGATAGGCATAAACCTCCAGCTTTTCGATTCTGATCTCGTCTTTATCCTCCCTGTCTGCTCCGGCAGACATCATTCCCTGCACGCTGTACATCAGTTCCTTCCTCCCCCCAGTATCGCCTCCGTCATTCTGACGGCGCGCACGTTCTCCTGTATGTCATGGACCCGCACAAACATGCAGCCCTTCATTACACCGATCACCGTAGTGACCAGCGTTCCCTCCAGTCTCTGATCTGCAGGCAGATCCAGGGTCAGGCCGATCACGGACTTGCGGCTGCAGCCCAGGAGCAGCGGACATCCCAGTACATGCAGCTCTTCCAGACAGTTTATCATCTCCAGGTTCTGCTCATAGGACTTGGCAAAGCCTATACCGGGGTCCAAAATGATTTTGTCCCCTTCGATCCCGGCCCTTTCCGCCAGCTGAAGGGTCTCTGCCAGATCTGCCGCCGCCTCCTGCATAAAATTCTTATATTCTGCCTTTTTTCGGTTGTGCATCAGACAGCAGGGCAGTCCGCTATCAGAAATAACACCCGCCATCTTTTCATCCTGCTTTAATCCCCATATATCGTTGATCAGATCCGCCCCCGCCTGAATCCCCGCCAGAGCTACTTCTGATTTACAGGTATCCAAAGATACCGGTATGTCAAAGCGGGCCTTCACCGCTTCGATCACAGGAGCCGTTCTGGCAATCTCTTCCTCCGTCTCTACGGGAGTATAGCCCGGTCTGGTGGACTCACCCCCAATGTCGATCAAATCCGCCCCCTGCTTTACCATTTCTTCTACCCGCTTCAACGCTCTTTCCCTGTCGTTCCATTTTCCGCCGTCGGAGAAAGAGTCCGGCGTTACGTTTAAGATTCCCATCACATATGTGTGACCCTTTGTCTGAAATTCCCTGCTTCCTATTTTCATCTGACCTCCATGATTCCGCTTTGCGTAAATTTCATGATCCTGATCCTAAATTTATCCGAAAAGCCATATTATACGGTTTAATAAAGAATCTCCTTGTTTTTCCTGCCGTCCTTCCAATTACAATCCGGTTCCGCCCTGCAGGCAAAGCAGGGACGGCTGGCCTTATCCGCCCGGTACAGCACCCCCCGCAAATTCCGCTCCGAAATTACATCGCTGTTCCTGTGTGCCAGAATTGCATCTGTAATAACACTCGTTTCGTTTTCCGTAAACCCGCATTCCCGCAGAATTTCCGGCGCAATCAGGGCACTTGCCTGCTCATGGGGAATTCCTTCCTCATACTGCCTGTGTTTCCCGATGTCATGGAGCAGAGCCGCCCCATAAATTAATTCCGTGGGAATTCCTAAGTTTTCTTCCAGGTTGATTATCCTGCCGATCCTGGCCACATCCAGAAAATGCTCCATGCCATGACGGCAGAAGCGCCTGTCTGCTTCTGCCGTCCTATTCTTTTCCAGATTTTCAATAAATAAATGGTGATTTAATATTTTATTTATTCTATCCTTCAATACCGCTTCCCCTGTCCAGCCGCAGCATTTGAAAAAAGCAGTTCTGCAGCTTATCATTATTCTCAAAGACCCCTCTGACCGCAACGCTCACTGTCTTGCTGCCGGGCTTTTTTACTCCCCGCATAGTCATGCACATATGCTCCGCTTCCAGCACCACCATGGCGCCCTTAGGCGACAGATGCTCCATCACCGCATCCACGATCTGCCCCGTCATCCTTTCCTGTATCTGAAGCCTTTTTGCATAAATTTCCACCGTCCGGGCCAGCTTACTTAAGCCCACCACCTTTCCGTCCGGAATATAAGCCACATGTGCCTTGCCGAAAAAGGGCATCATATGATGCTCGCACATGGAATAGAAGACAATATCCTTTTCCAGCACCATCTCGCCGCTGTCAACCGTAAACACCCTTGATAGCGGAACGGCCGCATCCTCCTCCAAACCGGAAAAAATCTCTCCGTACATCCTTGCAATCCTGTCAGGAGTCTCCGCCAGCCCTTCTCTTTCCGAATCCTCTCCGATTCCCTCCAGTAAAAGTCTGACCCCTTCCCGTATCTTCTTCTGATCTACCATCTTAAATAACCTCTCTGTTGCCGCCTGCAATTTTAATCATACGTCCCGCAAATGATAATGTGCCGAAGGCAATGATCACGTCCTCCTTACCTGCAAGCAGCCGCCCCATCTCCACCGCCTCTTCCAGGCTGTCCACTGCCGTTACGTTCGGATGAACCTTTGCCACTTCTTTTGCCAGCTCATAAGCAGGCAGTGCTCTTTGGCTGTCCGGCGGCGTAACCGTGATGATCTGATCCGCCAGGCCATGTGTGAGCGCAATCATCTTTTCGTATTCCTTATCCTTCAACACTCCCATTATATAGATAATTCTTTTATTTGTAAAATAAAATTCTACCGATTCCGCAAACCTTTTTGCAGCGTCCTCATTATGGGCACCATCCACAATAAAATAAGGCTTTTTCCCCACAATGCTGAAGCGCCCTGCCCAGGCCGTCTGCTTTAAGCCCTGCCGCAGTTTTTCTTCCGCAAGCGGAAAACCCTGCCCGCCCAAAGCCTTCAGGGCTTTAACCGCCAATGCTGCATTCTCAATCTGATACTTACCGGCCAAGGAAATTTCCAGCCCGGAAAGCCCTCCATAGCAGAAACGCTGCTTTTCCAAGCCATATTTTACGGAGGTAATCCGTGAATTTTCCACCACCGAAAGGGGGCAGCCAAGCGCCGCAGCTCTTTCCGCAATTACTCCTGCCGCTTCTGGCTGTTGACCGGCGCTAACCACCCGGCAGCCAGTCTTTATGATCCCTGCCTTCTGGGCCGCAATCTCTTCCAGCGTATTCCCCAGGAATTTCATATGATCCATACTCACGGATGTAATCACTGCCAGTAAGGAAAAGTCGATGACGTTGGTGGCATCCAGCAGTCCGCCCATCCCTGCCTCCAAAATCACGATGTCACAGCTCTTCTCCCTGAAATATAAAAATCCCAGTGCCGTCTCCACCTCAAAGGCTGTGGGCTGCGGCATTCCATCCGATACCATCTCGTCGCAGGCCTGCTTTACCTGCTCCAGCAGTCTTCCCAAGGCCTCCTTGGTAATATATCTGCCATTCACCTGAATCCGTTCTCTGTACTCAAAAATAACAGGCGATATATATCTTCCCACCCGATAACCGCCGCATTTTAAAGCCTCTGCCATATAGGCGGATACAGAGCCTTTTCCGTTTGTTCCGGCCACATGTACAAATTTCAGCGCCTTTTGGGGCGAATCCAGTCTCCTGCACAGCTCCCGGATGCTGCCCAAGCCGGGCACAATTCCCCTGCCGCTTATGCTTTCAATATATTCCGTCACTTCACGCTCTTTCATCCGCTTTACACCTCCCGCAATTATCCTTATATTTACATATTTTCTTGAGTTTCCGTTCATACTATGGGCAGCGGTATTCTTCATCGGAGCTTTCGCTCCGTGGGATTAGTGTGAGAAGAGTTTCTAGCCGCTCGCAGCATAGGCTGCTTCGCGGAGAAACTCTAAGTCTCACACCGAGAAATGCCTAAAATACGGCATTTCTCATACCGATTTGAGATTCCGCAGAGCGAAATCATGGAGGTTAGTGTGAAAAAAACTGCATCCCTTACGAAAAACTTTTTCAAATGCGGACTTACCGGATGGTGTATGGAGATTCTCTTCACCTCTCTGGATTCCCTCCGCAGGCGGGACCTTACCTTAAAGGGAGACACCTCTGTCTGGATGTTTCCCATTTACGGCTGCGCCGCCTTCATGGCCCCCATAGGACGCCTGCTGGAAAACAGGCCGCTCTGGCTCCGGGGACTGACCTACATGAGCCTCATCTTTTCCGGCGAATATCTCACCGGACGCCTGCTTTCCAGACATAAGCTCTGTCCCTGGAACTATGGCAGGAGCAGATGGAACATAAATAATGTGATCCGCCTGGACTTTGCCCCCTGCTGGTTTCTCGCCGGCCTGCTGTTCGAGCGCCTGCTGTGTAACCCAAAAGAAGCCATCGACTGACCGCCGCCCTCCCGCACCACCGTAAGAATACCCCGTCATAATCGGCGGGGTATCCTTACGGCTATCACATTTTATTCCATATCGTCCATATCCTGCATATCGCCTGTGCCAATATCCAGCATATTCATGGTCCGACGCTTCCTTCTTGCGACCTCAGACTGCTCCAAAATAAAATCCTTCACTGCCTTGGAATGCTTGATATGCTTTAAAATAAGCTGAGCATGGGTGGTATCTCCCGTAAAGCAGGTCACCGTACCCAGGCCGAACATTTTCTCCGCCAGGCTGGCGCTGTGCTGCACATCCTGCACCTTATACATATAGCAGTCATTTTCCACCGTTTTTAACAGCCCTTCGTCTATGGTTATAATCTCTTCCTTGATAATATACTTGGTAAAGGTAAATGGCAGTCCCAAAAACAGCCACCGCTTTCTTTCAACAAATCCCATTCTTCCTACCGCCCTTTCCGCTCGCTTTTGTGTTTATTATAGTGCAAATACTCCCCGGATGCAAAACCTTTTTCATTAATTAACAGCAATTCCGCCTTAAATTTTTATAATGTCACCGTTTGGTCCTGCATATTCACAAATCAGAAAAAGGAATTCGTAAAAAGTACATTTTCACCATTGAAACTGTCGTCCTGCCGTGGTATCATAAATAAACGAACAAGTCAAAAAAATGCAGGAGGTTATCATCATGACAGCTAACGAATGTATCGTTGGGCGCAGAAGCATCCGCAGTTATACGGATCAGCCGGTTTCACATGAGCTGATTGAAAAGATCGTGGCGGCGGCTTCCTATGCTCCCAGCTGGAAGAATACCCAGATCACCCGCTACATTGCCGTGGAGGGCGAAACCAAAAAGGCACTTGCCAAATGCACCTCCCTTTATCCCGGAAACGGTACAATCATGGAGCAGGCTCCCATGGTGATTGCCGTTACCGTCGTCACCGGCCGCAGCGGTTACGAGCGCGACGGCTCCTTCTCTACTCCTAAAGGAAACGGCTGGCAGATGTACGATGCAGGCGTTGCAAGTGAAGCCTTCTGCCTGGCGGCCTATGAGCAGGGCCTTGGAACCGTTATCATGGGATTATTTGACGAAGAAGAAGCCGCAAAGGTTCTCGGTCTTCCCGAAGGCAGAGAGCTGGTGGCCCTTATTCCCATCGGATACCCTGCGGAGCTTCCCACCGCTCCCAAGCGCAAGACCGTGGATGAACTGTTATCCTTTTTAACATGAGTATCAGAGTCGAAGAGTTTTCTCTTCGACTCTTTTTGCGCAAAGAATTACGGAAAGGAATGATTATAATGAGACATTTAATGAGTCCTCTGGACTTTACCCCCGAAGAGCTGGATCGGCTGTTTGACCTTGCCTGCGACATTGAGCGCAATCCGAAAAAATATGCCCACTCCTGCGATGGTAAAATACTTGCTACCTGCTTTTACGAGCCCAGCACCAGAACACGCTTAAGCTTTGAATCCGCCATGATCCGGCTGGGCGGACGGGTCCTCGGTTTTTCCGATGCCGCCTCTTCCTCTGCCTCCAAGGGCGAAAGCGTATCCGACACCATCCGCATCATCTCCTGCTATGCGGACATCTGCGCCATGCGCCACCCAAAGGAGGGCGCACCCATGGTGGCCAGTGAAAAATCGAGAATCCCTGTAATCAATGCCGGTGACGGCGGCCACCAGCATCCCACCCAAACCCTGACCGACCTGCTCACCATCCGCAGCTTAAAAGGCTCCTTGAACAATTTTACCATCGGCCTGTGCGGCGATCTAAAATTTGGCAGAACCGTCCACTCGCTGATAAATGCTCTGGTCCGTTATGACAATATCCGTTTCATTTTCATCTCCCCGGAGGAACTGCGATGCCCTGATTATATCATCGAGATGCTGAAGGCGAAGGGTATCTCATACAGCGAGGTTATCCGCCTGGAAAAGGTAATGCCTGAGCTTGATTTTCTGTACATGACCAGAGTCCAAAAGGAGCGCTTCTTTAACGAAGAGGACTATATCCGCCTGAAGGACTTCTATATCCTGGATACGACAAAGATGGAGCTGGCAAAAAAGGATATGCTGGTGCTGCATCCTCTGCCGAGAGTCAACGAAATTTCCGTGGAGGTGGATGCGGACCCCAGGGCCGCTTATTTCCGGCAGGCGCAGTACGGTGTCTACGTCCGTATGGCGCTGATCCTTACATTACTGGAGCTGGCATAACAAAGTCATGAAATTTGTGTCTGCGCGCTGCAAGGCCATAAATGACCTGACACAAGCTCATAATCCCTTTATGGATTTACACAAAGGGCAGCGCAGAAATGAGAAAAAGACTGAAAATTGTTATTTTCAATTTTGGGATTTAGATGCCGCTTGCGCGGCAGAATGAGAGGAAAATATGCTGAATGTAGGAAAAATCGAAGAAGGCTTTGTGCTGGATCACATCAAGGCCGGAAAAAGTCTGGATATATATGAACATTTACAGCTGGACAAGCTGGACTGCACGGTAGCTATTATCAAAAACGCCCGCAGTGATAAGATGGGGAAAAAGGATATTTTAAAGGTAGAGTGCGACATTGATATGCTGGATCTGGATGTGCTGGCCTTTATCGACCATAATATCACCGTCAACGTGATCAAAAACGGTGAGATTGTAGAAAAGAAGGTACTGGTCCTTCCCTCGGAGATCAAAAACGTCATTCGCTGCCGCAATCCCAGGTGTATTACCTCCATTGAGCAGGAGCTGCCCCATATCTTTTATCTTTCCGATGCGGAAAAGGAAGTATACCGTTGTAAATACTGTGAAGAAAGCGTAAAAGGAATGAAGATTTTTTAAAGATTTTTCGTATTTGAATTTCAATAAGTATGAAACCCGATTAAGAAAGAGATAGAAGGATGCTCCTTGTTATGTTATAATGCTTGTGTTGTCTAACCTACACCCGGCAACGGGAGGAGGTGTTTGCATGGAGTTATTCTTCACATTTCTTGTGACTGTCGCAGCAGGTGTGGTTTGCCACCTCATCAGCAAATGGCTAGACAGGCACGACAAAGGCAACAAATAGTCTAGTGGGTGCTTTGCCACTATAAAAAGGAAAGAAGAATCCCTCGACTGTACGCCATTACGGTCGGGGGATTCGTTCTTTGCCTGCATGGATTTCTCCACATTTCTTTGCCTAACGGCATTATAGCATATGCAGATTTTTAATGCAAGATACATTTCTTTTTCACAAAACAAAAATCTTATCCTTATCTGGTATCGGTCAACGCTTAAATTTCCACCAGTTCATACTCTCTGCTGCCTGCGCCGATTCCGGCTGCCGCTTCCACGGTATGAATCCCGTTTCTGGATTCGATCCGCTCCAGCAAATGATCTCTTCCCGGATCATTGGAGGCATAGACAAGATCAAGACATGCCTGATCCAAAGCCACAGGATCCGCAGAAGATAAAATACCAATATCCGCTATTGCCGGATCCTCCGCAACCGCACAGCAGTCACAGTCTACGGACATGTTTTTCATGACATTGATAAAAACGATCTTTTCTCCGAAATAGTTCACAACGGACTTTGCCGCATCTGCCATGGATTCCAAAAAGGAATCATGATCTGCGGACCAAATTTTTGCCTCGTCTCCGGCGCCATGAATATACGCTTTTCCGTGAGATGACGCTATCCCGATGGATATATTCTTCAATGCACCGCCAAAGCCACCCATAGGATGACCTTTAAAATGGGAGAGCACCAGCATGGAATCATATTTTTTCAAATTTGCTCCCACGAAATTCTTTTTGATCCGCCTGCCCTCCGGAACGGACAGCTCCAGTTCTCCGTCCTCATCCATAATATCCACTTCCGCAATACTGCTCCAGCCGTGAAGCTTCATGGTTGCCCGATGTGCCTTTGTGGTGTTCCGCTGTCCTTCATACGCGGTATTGCACTCCACGATGGTGCCGTTCACATAATCAATCACGGGCTTTAAAAAATCAGGACGCAGAAAATTCTGATTCCCCACCTCGCCGGAATGCAGCTTTACTGCCACCCTGCCGGGCAGTACGACTCCCATCGCCTGATACATCCGAATCATCGCCTGAGGCGTAATTTCCTTTGTAAAATAAACCTTTGATCCTGCCATTTCGTCCTCCATTCCTGTGCGGCCATATGGATGGCCATCCGGCCGTTTCCTGCCTCGAATAAGGTTATTATACCATGTGCGCAGAAAAGGAAGCGTCTCGAAGAGACATTTACTTTTCAAGCCATGGCTGAGTATAATGCAGCACGGAGTGCTGGCAAGCCAGCTAAAGCTGGCTTGAATTCTGCGTTAGCAGAATCATTATACCATATTCCCGCGTAAAATAGTATCGGAAATGCAAATGATTTAAAAAATTGAGGGAGCGGCAGTCTTCATGCGGGCAATAGGCAAATACTACATGATATGAAAGGTCAGGATTACCTTAAATAAATCACCGTCCACAACAATCTCCATCTGTCCGTTTTGCAGCTCTGTCAGGCTTCTGGCTATGGACAGCCCCAGGCCGTTACCCTCCATATGCCGGGACTTGTCGCCCCTGACAAATCTCTCTTCCAGCTCGTCAGGCGAAATATCCAGCGCATACTTGGACATATTGCGGAAAATGATAAATACTCGGTCTTCCCTTTGCTCCAGCGACAGATACACCCTGGAGCCCTCCTGGGAATATTTACAGATATTGCTTAACAAATTATCAAAAACCCGCCATAAGTGTCTGCCGTCCGCCAGGATTCTCACAGCCTCCTCCGGCTGGCTTACCCGCATCTCCAGATTTTTCTCTTCCATCCTCTGCTGATACTCACCTACTGCCTGACTTAACAAAACTCCTGCCTCACAGGGCTCCAGATGCACCTCCATACTGCCCGTAACGGCTTTGGAAGCCTCCACCAGATTTTCCAACAGCCTTCTCAGCCTGCCGGACTGCCTCAGCAATACCTCGGCATACTCTTGAAGCTTCTGGTTTTCCGCAGAATTTTCCGCCTCCCTGCCGATCAACTCCGCATAATTAATGATGGAAGTAAGCGGCGTCTTTATGTCATGAGATACGTTGGTGATCAGCTCCGTCTTTAATCGTTCGCTTTTTAATTTCTCCGCTACTGCTTTGGAAACTCCCAGCCCCAGACAATTCAGATTTTCACCATGCTCCTTAAAATCTCCAAACATATATTTCGTGTCCACCCGATAGTCTGCATGGCCTTCCGCCAGCTCCCTGCTGGCTTTCAGCAGACTTTTACAAACCAGTGCCGTATAAAGCACCACCAAAAATACTGCCAGCTTTTCCATCACCCACAAAAACATTCCAGGGTCATAGACCTTTCTCGTAAACATGGACATGCCCACAAATTCTAAAAAGCAAAGACCCAGATAAGCAGTTACGGTAATCCACACCAAAGGAATTTTCCGAAGCAGCCGCCATATTCCCCGCAGCATTCGCCGCAGAAGCCGCAAAACCTTATAAATAACCGTATGCCGCCACAGCTTCCCCAGCTTCAGCCGGATGGCAAAATCCCAAAGATAGATCATCCCTAACATCAAAGTAATAATACAAAGTGCGATTGACAGCATGGTATAGCCGATTATTCCATACATATATTCCTGCATGAACGAATATATCAAAAATGCTAACATTACAAAACCAAGAGTCAGTATGTCAAGGGGAATCCTCGTCAGGAATCCGGGAACAATTCCTTCTCTGCCATTCCTGTGTCCTGCGGCGCACAACAAAAAGATGATGCAGACCACCGTCAGCAGAGCGCCGCCCACGCAGATTGCAATCACCCAATATCTGGCCTGATACAGCAACCTAATCAGCCCTGCCACGATCCTTATATCATCCTGCTTTTCAAATGCCGGATCAAAAAACACACGTATAACATAAGATATTTTTTCCGGGGTCTCCGAGCCCTCCTGTCGATCAAACGCCGGCAGCTGCATATAAACATCCGCATACAACCCGGAATAAAAGCCGTTATCCTCCATGGCCTCGGTCGGCTGATAGCTCTGCCAGATAAACTCACTGCTGTCCGTCGCCAGTATATCCTCACGTTCTAAAACTGCCACCTCCGCATTGATCCCGTCCAGATAGCGCCGCTCCGGATTTGGCACTGCATATTCATTATTAAAATAATCATACATCCTATAAGCAACAGCCTGCGCTTTACTCTGCAGTCCATCCTTCAGTACCGTATCATAACTGCTGATATACATATTTCCCTCAGCGGCCACATAGCAGGCCAGCCCGCCAAACGCACACGCGACGGCGCCAAGCAGCATGAGCAGAGCTGCCGCCACCTTTGCCACAATGGAACCTGTCAGTCTGAAACGGCGCTTCCCCCCTGGCCTTCCGGCTTCCTCTTTTGCATAACCTTCTTTCATATGTCCCCTTTCTTCTGCTCTCTCTTCTGTTCTTTCTTCTGCCCTCGCTTCTGTCCTCTCTGCATCCGTACATTCCTTCTCTTCCAACAGACCTTTTTCTCTCATCACTACAGCCTCCCTTTCTCCATCTTATAGCCCTGCCCCCATACCACCTTTAAATATCTGGGCTCCGCAGGATTAATCTCCAGCTTCTCACGCAAATGCCTGATATGTACCGCCACCGTATTTTCACTGCCATAGGGCAGATCGTTCCATATTCTCCGATAAATCTCCTTCGGCGAAAACACCTGACCGGGATGCTGCATAAGCAGCTTCAGAATGTCATATTCCGTAGGCGTCAGCGCCACCTCATCCCCGTCCAGTGTCACCCGCTTTTCCGTATCATCCAGCTCAATCGCACCGCACCGTAAGGTTGCCGCCTGTATGCTTCCCGCTCCCAGCTGCATATATCTGCGAAGCTGGGACTTGCATCTGGCAGACACCTCCACCGGATTAAAGGGCTTGGTGATATAATCGTCTGCTCCCACAGTCAAGCCCAAAATTTTATCCGTGTCCTCAGACTTGGCCGTCAACAGAATAACCGGCACATTACTTTTCTCTCGAATCTTCACCATAGCCTCTATGCCGTCCATCTCCGGCATCATAATATCAAGCAGCACAAGGTGAATGTCATGCTCTTCCACCACCTTCAGCGCTTCCTTACCGTCAAAGGCCTCAAACAATGTATAATTTGCATCATTCAAATAAATTTTCAACGCATTTACAATGTCCCGCTCATCGTCACAGATCAAAATGTTATACATATCTCTGTCTCCCTTACCCTCATTTTCAAATTCATTTTAGCAAAATATATTTTAACAATAAACAGGGGAATTTTTTAAGAAATCTTTAACATATAAAAACGGCGCCCCGACTGACGAAAGCGGGATGCCGTCCTGAAATTCTTCTTCCTATTTTTTAAATCTTATTGCTTTTCCCGGCCGGGTTCTCTTCCTTTCTATCTGAGTCCTCTTCCTCTCTTTCAGGACCTTCTTCTGCCTTCTCTGCCAGGTCCTCTTCCTTTCTTTCAGGGCCTTCTTCTTCCTTCTCCGCCAGATCCTCTTCCTTTTCCTGGGCAGTCAAGGTCAGGTCTTTCTTCCCTGCCAGGCCTTCCTTCAGCTCTTCCAGAAATTCCCTGTACTCAACGGAGGTCATCTTCGGATTGGAGCGAATCAAGCTCCGCTGGAAAAAGTCCTTCAGGCTGCTGAGGCGGTCATGATCCTCCTTATTCACCAGATACCTTGCTCTTAAATCAACCAATTCCGCCTTAACGCTGTCCAAATACTCCCCTGGCCTGGTAAACACTATATTCCTGATACTCTCCAGCCTGCCCTCGATCCCCTTTTTCAAATCGGACATGCTTTTGGAAATGCCCTCTCGATAATTTCCCACACTTTCACTGGCCGAAGCTAAAATAGCATCCAGACGTTTCTGTATGGTCAGCATCTCTTCCTTTGCCTGCTTCATCCTGGCCAGCACATTGCGCAGGTCGATGGCCGCCTTAAAGGAAAGCGCAAAGTCCGCAAAAATCCCTGCAGTCAAAATCAATGTTACAGCAGTAAGAACCTGCCCCGGAATCCCCATTACCAGCCGCTCCACAGGCCCATGAATCACCTCCGTCATGGCTATGGTAATCAGGCCCCACGCCAGGCTTGAACTTAGACAGATATGACCCTGAAAATTAAACTTTTGATTAGAATAGTCCCAGTACCTGACCTTAAACAAGGCTTCCATTACTACGCCGGTTACATATTCCAGCACCGTCGCTCCGATGCAGCCTGCAAGATAGGTTAGTATCACTCTCCAGGGAAGCCCCATGCTTTGAAAAGGCATGGACACCACAAGCATCATGGTGGCGCCGCTTCCGTAAATGGGGAGAAAAGGCCCACGCATAAATCCTCTGTTTGTCAGCTTTTTATTCTTAATAGAAACATAGGCGGATTCAAAACACCATCCGCCAAAACAATAGAAATAAAATATAAACAGCCATTGGATCACAGAATACTGGTACATAATCTCCCTTCCCGCCGCCTGAAAACGCATCCTGCCAAAGTTCCTCCAGCAGGATGCCGCTATCTGTATACCGCCACATCTATGGCCTGCTTTCCCTTTCTGGTCTCCCTGCTTCCCTCTTCCAAACGCAGCTTCCCATAGCCCCTGGCATTCACCACATCTCCTGCCTTCAGGGCCCTTGCATTATTTTCACAGATCCTGCCGTTCACAAAGACCTTACCTGCCCGAAACAGCTCCAGGCTCTTTTCCCTCGACAGGTTATAAACCTTCGCCAGCACTGCATCGACCCGGACCGACTGCACCTGTACGCTGATCCGCTCCGGCTCATTTTGAACCAGCTCTTCCACATTCTCTGCCAGAACGCATTTTACATTGGTGTGTCTGACCTTATCCAAATTCTCACAAATAAACTCGGCAATGGAATCCTGACAAAAAAGATACGCCTGCTTTTCACCGGCCTTAATGTCCCCTAAAGTGCTTCTGTCTATCCCTAAATTCATCAATGCCCCCAGAAAGTCCCGGTGCGTCAGTTCATCGGCAAACTTGCTGGCCAGGGGCCGAATATGGATGCAGACAATGGGAAAGGGCACATCATAACCAAACTTCTCGGCATTGCCAAACCGCACCATCACCCGGTCCGCATTTTCACAGCCACCATACAAGGTGTACCCCGCATATTTGAGCTTCGGCTCTTCCTGCCAGAAGGCATCCTGCTCCCCAAGCCCAAGAAAACCGGTAAAGGTGAACAAATCCCTGGCATAAGAGCGCTCCGCAAGATCATGAAATCTGTTTTTTTGCTGCTGCAGCTCCATCATGTAAAGCTGATGACCTCTTCCCTGGGTGCCTTTGTCTTTTCAACGCTCACCGCATGAAGAACGGGTCCCTCTCCTTGATAATCTTCAAAATACTCCTTCGAAACAGTTGCCGTAACCTTGACCCATTCCTTCTGATCCAGGCTGTCTGCCCCCGCATATTCACAGGCATAACCCAAAAATGCCATGTCCTCCGCACAGCAGGTCATAGCCATCCGGCCCGGCACAAAATACCCTTTTGGAAAATTATCCGGCTTTAATACCATCGCCACAAACTCCAGCTTTTTGCCCAAATACCTCTCCAAATGATCCATGGAATCCAGATACCAGATTCCGTAACCATTGTTATCTAATCTAATGGTCTCCTGATTAAGATCATAGGGCAGATCCTCTTCAAATATCTCGTCTATTTCACCGTTGGAATCTTCAAAGACAACATCTGCTTTTGTATTCACGGCCTTCACATTTCTCTTGTAGGCATTCAGCTGATCCCTGACGGTGTCGCACCTGTTAAAAATAATCATCTCCGAGCCACGGATCATCTCCGCTAACAGGGAACGCATATTTGTATAATACATGGGGAAGGTGGAGCCGTCAATGATCGTGATCTGCTGTTCGATCTTCCAATACCATGGCAGCCTGGCATTCTTATAGTTCCACATGCCGTTATACTCTATAAGGATTCGCTCCGGCTTGTGCTTTTTTTCCAGCTCTGTCAGCTTTTCCGGTGTAAAATCCGCTTCCTCTTCAATAAGCTCCACTTCCGTGCGGCTCCTTTTTAAAAGGGCCTCGTCATATTCATTTTCCCCTTCCTCGCACAGCAAAAGCAGGGTTTTCCCCTTAATCTGAAAATAAGGCTGTGACAGGGTAAAGCTGATAAATTCCGTCTTTCCGCTCTCCAGAAAGCCGTTAATCACATATACGGGTTTCATTTCCGCCGCCTTCCTCCCGGACATTTCCTATCGAAACAGTTCCTCCAGCTTATCTTCCTTCAATTCGGCACCAATCACGCAGAATTTTCCCGTCACCTCCGGTTTTCCCGTGCGGATGTCATGTTCCTCCGGTACATAATCAAAATAAATCCACGTGCCATCCTCAGCGGGGACCATCCCCTTGGAGCGCAGGATTGCGCCGTATTCCCCACTGTCCAAAGCCGTCAGAATGCTCTCAATCTTCTCGGCGGTAAACCTGGCCGGTGTTTCTTTGCCCCAACTGGTAAACACCTCATCCGCATGATGGTGGTGATGACCATGCTCGTGATCACCATGGCAGCAGTGGCCGTGTTCCTCGCCCTCGTGGTGATGATGCCCGTGGCCGTCCTCATCATGACAGCAGTGGCCGTGTTCCTCGCCCTCGTGGTGATGATGATGCTCATGCTCATCCTCGTCGTGCAGCTGCTCCATCATTTCCCGCATCATCTCATCCAGAGTATCCGCCCCCTCAATGGTCTCCAGCACAGCCTTGCCATCCAGCTGGTCCAGAGGCGTTGTGATAATTGCAGCCTTATCATTATGCTCACGGATCAGGGCAACACACTCATTCAGCTTATCCTGGCTCACCTTATCCGTTCTGCTTAATATCACCGTTCCCGCAAAGGAAATCTGATTCACAAAGAATTCGCCGAAATTCTTAATATACATTTTAGCCTTGGAAGCATCCACTACCGCCACGGCGCTGTTTACCTGTACATCCAGATCCGACGCCACATTCTCCACCGCCTTCAGTACATCGGAAAGCTTGCCCACGCCCGAAGGCTCGATCAGAATTCTCTCCGGCGCATACGTCTCAATAACCTCCTTCAGCGAAGCCCCGAAATCCCCCACCAGAGAGCAGCAGATACAACCGGAATTCATCTCCTTGATTTCAATGCCGGCTTCCTTCAAAAAGCCGCCGTCAATCCCAATCTCGCCAAATTCATTTTCAATCAGCACCGTCTTGCTGCCGTCTAAGGCCTCCTTTAACAGCTTTTTAATCAGGGTTGTCTTGCCTGCTCCCAAAAAGCCCGAAACCACATCTATTTTTGTCATTTTCCTCATCCTTTCCTGATTTGAATTATATCAGATAATTACGGAACATTCAAAAGAAATGCTCTTCGATTTCCAAAAGACATTATAAACCCAGATTCAGGAAAACACAAGGGCAGATTCCATTCCCGCTTCTGCCCGTTCTGCCGTGTGATTTGCCGCTAAAGGCTCCCTGCTCCATCTTTTATGATGACTGCCACGGCGCAGGGCATTCTTCCGGGAATCACAAAATATTCAACGTTTTGATACCCGGCAGCTTCAAAAAATTGTCTGTATGACTCCATATCAAACTGACGTTTAAAGTCTGCGCCTGCCAGCTCCAACAGCCGCACCGCTTTTTGATTCACCCCTGCAGACGCGTTAATGTATGTGGGAATAATGATCCGGCCGCCCGGTTTACACACCCTTTCCAGCTCCCTGACCGCAGCATACGGATCCTTCAGCAAATGGATCACATTCCCGGCAATTACCTTATCAAATCTGTTATCGCGGCACTTCAAATGCGTCATATCCGCACGCCGAAGCTTTACATTAGCATATTTTCTACAGTTTTTCGCCGCCTGCCTCAGCATGCCTACGGAAAAATCCGTTGCAATCAGCTGCCTGCATTCAGGAGCAATATGTTTACTGATCGCCCCCGTGCCGCAGGCGCATTCCAGCACAATATCACCCTGCTTAATCTCTTCGGCAATGCGCCTGCCAAGCTCACTGTACACTTTCCCATTATAAATGGTTTCTACAAGATCATAAAATCCAGATACCTTATCCCAAAACATCTTTTTCCTCCTACGTCTTGAAAAGACATTTGCTTTTCAAGCCAGCTAAAGCTGGCTTGAATTCTGCGTTAGCAGAATCATTATACCATAAAAAGAATTGGTTTGTGCAATCTTGTTTATAAGCATTTTAGATACTTGCGCCACAAACCAATCTTTCATATACTTGAATTATTATTGATAACTTCCGGCTATTGAAACGTCTTCTTCGCGGCCAGGCTTTGCCGGAATTTTCACACACTTGTTATTTAATTTGCTTTGGAAGGAGAACTATCTAAATGAAACAGATTACGGCAAGACCCTTCAGCATACTAGCAGATTGCGGAAAAATCTATCAGTTTATGCTGGATATTTATGAGCGGGATTGGCAAAACGGTGTGCCCGCCCCCTTTTTTGAATATGCTTACTCTTCTTTCTCATCCTGGATGGATATAACCTGGTCATACAAAAATCGTATCTGGGAAGATCATGGTAAAATAATAGCATTTTGTTTTTACGAGAATCCGGTAACTGACATCTATTTCAGCCTGCGGCCCGGATATGAGGAACTGGCAGATGAAATGATTGCATATGCAGATGCCAATATGCCCCTTAAGGGAAAAGACATTCATCTGATCCTGTTTGAAGGACAAAGCGCACTGATGAATGCAGCCAGACAATCAGGATACCGCCCCATATGGGAACGCACGGACATGCAGTTTGATTTTGACAATACGCTGGATTATCCCCTGCCGGAAGGCTTTCATTTTGTAAGACCGGAAAACTTTGATCTGGATAAAATCGAGAAATGCCGTTGGAAGGGCTTTGACCATGAACAGGCAGAAGGTCCCTGGAATCATCAGAATGAGCAGAACAGCCGCTTATTAAAGACAGCTCCCCACGCCACACCGGATCTGGCTGTCATAATAGCCGATGCAGGAGATGAATATGCCTGCTATGCAGGGATGTGGTGGACGCCGGAAAACAGACTGGCTTATATGGAACCTCTTTGCACCATTCCTGAATACCGCCAACAGGGACTTGCTGCCGCAGCCTTATCCAAGCTGTATCATAATATGAAAGCATTGGGCGCAACACATATGACTGGCGGCGATAACGAATTTTATTGTAAAATCGGCTATAAGCCGGCAGTTAAATGGACTTTCTGGCAAAAGGAGTCTCCGCAATAACCTGCCAATGCCGGCAGCGAGCCGGGCCTGCAAACCGCCGCCCGGCTCGCTGCCGCCGGAATCAAATCATCCCAAATCCTTTCAAATACAAAAGATTCTCAATAATCACCTGCCCCTTCCACCAGTTCTTACTGATCGGCCAGACCTCAGGGAAGTCCCCCCAGGCCCAGGGGATTTCCCAGGAGCCGTCTTCAAGCTGCGTGGCTTCAATATGCTTGCACTCATACTCCGCAGGCTCCTTATTTTCCGGGTAAAACATACTGTCCCTGGAATTCAGAAACTGGGAGGGCCGGCAAACATAACCTCCCCACTGGGACGTATCCGCAGTAATCAGCCTCTTTACCGCCGCATACAGCTGCTCCTTCAGCAGGTCACAGGGAATCTGCTCTTCGGCTCCGGCCTCGATGATATGCTCCAGCATATGGATATAGCAGGCACAGGTGTGCATATCCTTCAGCTCCGAAGACTGCAGCGCTTCTACTGCCTCTCTTACAATGCGTATTCCCAGCTGGTACAGCTCACTGCCTGGCTTTGAATAACGGACAAGAAAGCCGGCAATCTGAGCCGTACCATTGTAATCCGTATGGCAGGCGCTTTCGCTCTCTGAATGCCACCACGGTGCATGAGGATAAGCATTATTGCTTTCCACCACCATTTCCCAGGTCTTTCCGTTGAAACAGCTGCCACTCCCATACCATTTCAACAGCCCCTGAATCACCGGATGCCCGGCATCCTCACAGCCTGCCTCGCGGATCATTTCTCCTGCCGTACTGCCGTGCAGCGGCGTGGAATGCGGATTCCAACAGTCAGCCTCCAAAGCATGTCCAAAGCCTCCGTCTGCGTTTTGGTAGCAGGACAATGCCTGCAGCACTGCTTCCCTGCTGCCTCCCTCAAAGTGGTACTGAAATCTGGCCATATCCAGCGGTCTGGCGTTCCGGTACATAAACATCTTCGCCCGTTCAAATACAGAATGGTTCATCTGCTGCCTCCTTTTTTATTTTAAGTATACCCTGGCAAACACGACAGCAGTATGTCTTGTTCATTCCTGTCCTTCCGAAACAGCGCCCGCAAATTCGTCCACCGTCCTGCTCCGGGCCGCCAGCCTAAACCAGCTGCTTAAGATGTCCAGGTCTGTCTTCAGTGAAACAAGTTTCATGTCTTCCTCCTTTCGGTAATCCTGCAGGAGAAGACAAAAACCTTTGATATACAAATAATCCCGGAATCTCCTGCTCTTATTGTAGTGGTAAATAGTTTGAAATAAAAGCATAGATTCTCGAATAAAAAAGATAATAGAAATATGTCAATAAATAGAAAAATTATGCTTTGAGTAAAGTATAGCAGTTTCAACGCAGAATGTCAATTAATTTTTACGACAGGCTTACAGCAGCTCCACCTCCGCCAGCATCAGGCTTAAGGGCACCACCGCCAGCTCCCCGTCCTCGCTGCCACCGGAGATAATACCCAGAAAATGTCCCTGCCTGTCAAAAAGACCGCCTCCGGACATTCCCGGCTTTCCTTCCGCTCTCACCCAAATCATATACTGCCCGTAATCCTCCATATAAATCCAATGATCCAAAATCACGCCTTCATAAGCTTCTGCTGCCACGCCGCTTCTGCTGCCCATGACGATGCAGCCCTGGCCGGAGACTGCCGCATCAAAGCTTTCTTTATCCAGATTGGCACAAAGACACTGTGCAAGAGTATCCTCCGGTATATCGCCTGCTATTACCTGCACCACGGCGAAATCTCCCATCTTGGAACATTCAAACTGATCCGCAGACACACACTCGCCGTCAGCAAAAATCACCTCTACGGCATCCTCAGCCTTTTCCAGCACATGGGCCGCCGTCAGTATTAACAGCCTGTCCTCTTCCGTACCGCAGATTACGCCGCTGCCCAGCAGGCCTCCCGCCCGAAGCTGCACCATCATGCCGCCCCCGGCTTTTTGAAGCAGGTCCGCCAGATTCTCCTGTTCCGAATCCTCGAATTGTAAAAGCTCCATCTGCCTGATAAAGACAGCCTGCTTCCCTTCTGCATCCTGGCCTTCTTTGTCTTCCTGCCCGTTACCGCTCTCCGACTCTTTTCTGCTCTCTGACTCTTTTCTCCACTCTGACTCTTCCCTGCTGCCGCATCCGGCCTGCAGCCCCAGAAATCCGCACAGGAAAATTAAAGTCCAAAACCTGATCTTCACCCTGACCTCCATGTTAAATAAAACCACTTCTCAACGCAAAACATAACGTTCGATATTGAATATCTTCCATAGGCCTAATAAAAACCAAGCAAATCCGGAATCACTTAAAAACGCCGTCCAAACTTGCCTGGTTTTTCCCTTTTTACAGCAATTTTTACAAAAATGGTAAGCAAGACGATAAGCCGGGTTATGTCGTTGGACGGTCATCTATCTAGCACGGCTGTTGCCAGCCGCGTCAAGCGACCCACCTGAAAGCAGGCCGGGCAAGCCTGTTGCTTTCTGTTTGGTCTTGCTTCGGATGGGGTTTACATGGCTCCGACTGTTACCAGCCGGACGGTAGTCTCTTAAGCTGCCTTTCCACCCTTACCAACGCGGACACAGATACTGCGTCCACGCGGGAAATTGGCTCACGCCTTTTCCCAGGCACAAAGTACCCTGGCGGTATTTTTCTGTTGCACTGGCCTTGGAGTCGCCTCCACCGGACGTTATCCGGCATCCTGCCCTGCGAAGCCCGGACTTTCCTCACCTGGCGACCGCCCGAAGGGGCAGCCCCAGCCGCGACCGTCTGTCTTACTTACCGCTGTTTATTATATGCCGGATAAATCAAAAAAGCAAGGCCAGGATTTTTACTGTCTGAAAAGTCAGCATCAAGCAGTGAAACCGCCTGCCTTCCGTATTTCCTCTTCTTCCGGCATCACCCGAAGGGCCCCCCTTCGGGTGGTAATAATGGAGGCTGCCGCATTGGCAAAGCGAAGCATTTCCTCCAGTTCCCGTCTGCTTAAATCCCTGTACCCGATATTCAGAATCTGATGCAGTATACAGCCCATAAAGGTATCCCCCGCGCCGGTGGTTTCTATGGTCTGAGTACTCAAAAAAGATGGCATTTCCGCAGTCTGCTCCCCGCAATAGGCACGGCTTCCGTCCTTCCCCATGGAGAGGAATATCAGCGGAATCGGAAATTCTGCCCTCAACTGCTCCATCGCTCTGTCATAATCCTCTGCTCCCGTCAGCCAGATCAACTCGTCATCGGATATTTTTAAAATATGGCAATGGCGCAGGCCATACCGGATCTGTTCCCGTGCCTCGTCTTCGCTCGCCCACAGAGGCTTTCTTAAATTGGGATCAAAAGAGAGCAGAATCCCGGCATCCTCCGCGATCTGAACCGCCCTCTGCGTGGCCTTCCTTACCGGCTCATCCGTAAGAGACAATGCGCCAAAGTGAAAAATCTTTGCCCCGCGAATCAAATCCTCCCGCACTTCATCCTCCCGGAGCATAATATCTGCCCCCGGCTTCCTGTAAAAGGAAAAGTCCCTGTCGCCGTCCTCCTTTTTCTGTACTACCGCCAGGGTTGTATGTACCTCATCGTCAAAGCACAGGCCTTCCGTTGCAATCCTCGTTTCCCTGAGGGCGCTCTCCAGCTGCAAACCGAAGCCGTCCCGTCCCACCTTGCCGATGAACACGGTTTTCCGCCCCAGCTTTTGCAGCATGGCCAGCACATTGCAAGGCGCACCGCCGGGATTGGCTTCAAAAATCGGATTGCCCTGGCTGCTGAATCCGTTTTGTGTAAAATCAATTAATAATTCTCCAAGCGCCGCTACATCATATTTTCCCATTTTCACCTCCGCCAAACTCTTACCCTTTTCATTCCCGCCACAGTCTTTATCCTGCCGCTATATCGTATTTTGTCACATCCAGATAAGTCTTTCCGTTGCCGGCAAAGGAAATCTGCGCGGCAGTAAACGGTGTATATATCAGAGAAGTCATCACCTGTTCCCCGTCGTTTGCAAAAATTTCTACGGAATATCTGTCAATCAAAATCCGCAGGCTTAAGACGCCGTTTTTACTCCCGGCCTTCATGCTGCGTGTACTGATCGTGTCCTTTTTCAGGCCGGAATGGGTACGGTCAAAGGTAAGCACCTGCTCTTCCCTGTCGTAAACAATCTCTGAATACAGCCTGCTGTCCGAGGCCAGCTTTATTCTGTCCTTCCCGCAGGAACCGCCCTTTAACCGAAGCTCCAGATCTGTGCATCTGCCCTCAATGCCTTCAAGACTCATTTCCTTTTCCAGGCACACATCCCGATAAGAAACTTGATTTCTGCGGTAAGCATCCAATTCCCTCACCGGCCGCTGACAGACTCTGCCGTTCCTCAGCGAAAGCTCTCTGGGAATGGTCATCATGCCGGACCAGGGCTGGCTGTCAGGATACATGGGGTTATCCCAGGACTGCATCCAGCCAATCATTATCCTTCTTCCGTCCGCTGTCAGCATGGTCTGGGGCGCATAGAAATCAAGACCGCAGTCCACACTCTGGATCTTCTCACGGCAAAATCGAAATTCATTTCTTTCATGGCTCTTCTCATAGCTTCCGATTAAAAATGCAGTATTATTCCCGTTATGGAATTCCAGGCCCTCCGCTTCCATTTCCTGGGGTGAAATCAGCAGAATCTGCCGGTCCGCCAGGGGAAAGAA
The DNA here is from genome assembly GCA_910586485.1 of uncultured Acetatifactor sp. Taxonomy (GTDB): domain Bacteria; phylum Bacillota; class Clostridia; order Lachnospirales; family Lachnospiraceae; genus Acetatifactor. The sequence goes on along the minus strand of CAJUIA010000004.1, from coordinate 95,379 downwards.
ATCCGGGCACTCCCACATTTTACCACATTTATTCTCACTGCGGTCCAAAATTCCTGCAAATTTCCATGCTTCCAGGGTATCGGCATAAAATAATGCGATCTGGCCGCTGCCGTCGCCGCTGCGGCTTCCGGCTACCATATAATACCTGCCGTCTTCTTTCCACATTTTCGGATCCCGAAAATCCTCCCGGCTGCTTCCTTCCGGCAGCATGTCGGCAGAAACCACCGGATTTTGCTCCAGCTTCCGATAATTTAAGCCATCCCCAACGGCAATACACTGATTCTGGCGGATGCTTTTTTCCCCGTTTTCCAGTACCTTCTCTTCCACACCGGTATAAATCAGGACCTGTTGCTCTCCGTCCTCAATAGCACTGCCGGAAAATACACCGAAGCTATCATAGGCGCAGTCCGGCGCCAGCGCCGCGGGAAGGTATTCCCACTTAATAAAGTCCCTGCTTTTGGCATGGCCCCAGTGCATGGAATTCCACTGTGTGGCGTAGGGGTAATATTGGTAAAACAGATGATGCTCTCCCCTGTACTCGGAAAATCCGTTGGGATCATTCATCCAGCCCACGGGATTGGAAAAATGAAATGCCGGTCTGCTGTGGTCCGGTATTTTCCCCGCTGTTTCCTTTTCGTATTCTCTGGCTTTTTCCAATAATTCGCTCATAATGTCCTTCCCTCTTTCTTCGCCTTCATTCCTGGCCTTCCGCCAGCGAGGCCAGATAATTGTCAAAATATTTCTGCTTGATTTCCAGATATTCGGACAACCCGTAATCCTCCATCTTCCGCAGGTATTCGCCCCATTCCTTCTCGATTCCTCCGTTCAGAATCCAGCTGGCCTTCATCTGCTCCGCATACTTTCTAATATCGGTATCCAGCTGTGATACCCTGTTGGTATCCTCTATGCTCATAAAGACATTGGGGAACACATATCTGCTGTTCATGTCCTCCAGATAGGCAGCGTGCATATTGTCCAGACGCCATTTGGCATCATCCGGCTCCGTCACATACACCCCGTAATATTCATTCAGAATCGCCAGCGGGCCGTTGACGGACTGATTCTCCCGGATTTCCACCGGCGAATTATCGCCAAGCTCCATATGCTTCAGCATTGGCTCCCCGTCCTTGTTAGTGCTCATTTCAAAAATATTGGCTGTTCCTTCCTCGCCATAGGTGCCCCAGTTATTCTGGGCCGACTGAAGGGGCGCATACATCTGGTCAATCCAGGCTGCCGCCAGTGCCGTATCCCTGCAGTTTGATGTGAGCACGCAGCGCCCTCTGTCAAAACCACTGGTCTCGCTGCCGTTCTGCCTTGTGATATTCACAAGCCCCGCCGGCCCCGCCAGCGCGGGCAGCATCACATAATCCTCGTAATTATCAATATTTGCAATATCCCAGGTAAAGCACAGACCGTACCGGTGATTCTTTCCCTTGGCCACATAGGTAGACCAGTCCTGCGTAAAGGCTTCCGGATCCACCAACCTTTCCTCCACCAGATGATGCAGCCAGGCGATGCCTTCCCGGTAGCCCTCCTGCACCGAAGTGTAAATTACAACCCCTTCGTCAGTAACCGCAAAATGGTCACCGGTATCTCCATAGCCTTCCCCAAACCCGTTGATTAAAATGGCCGGATCCTGATCCCCGTTATTGATGATAAAGGACATCGGAATCACGCTGCCCGTAATCTCAAACTGCTGTTCCAGTTCCTGCGCATGGTCCCGAAAAGCAATCAGCACCGCTTCCAGCTCTTCCGTGGTCTCCGGCATTGCCAGCCCCAGATAATCCAGCCACTTCCTGTTAATATACGGAATATTGCCAATGGCCTGAATTGCCTCTTTTCCCGCCCCCAGCTGTTCAATCCAGGGGAAGGAATAGATATGCCCGTCCGGTGCCGTACACATGACCCGGTACTCCGGATACTGCGCAAAAACAGCCTGCAGATTGGGCATATATTTGTCAATCAGGTTTTCCAGGGGAATGATAATCCCCTGTTTGGCATAGCGCAGCAGATCATAATCCCCCATTCCCGCTACAAAGAGCCCGTCGGGCAGTGCGCCGAACTGCGCCAGCGCCAGATTTTTCTTGTCGCCAAACTGATCCGCCACAAAGCAGGTCCAGTCAATATGCACGTTCGTCTGTTCTTCCAGCCGCATGAATATGGTCCTCTTATTGGGATCCTGCTCCGTTCTGGCCGGCGCATTGGTAATAAAGGACAGTCTGCCGGTTTCCGCCAGCGGAAACGTCACTTCTTCCAGCGGCGTATCAGGATTTATGTCCGCCTGCCCCACTGCCGCTTTCCCGCAGCCGGCAGAGAAGATACCCAGCGGAAAGACGGAATTTGTGGGCATTATCGTTCCGAATCTGTATCTTCACTACTATTCGGAAATGCTAAACCAGATTCTCTCATCCTACGAGAAATTCGGATATAAATTCCTGGTATTTGCCGGCAATTCCAATGAAGCGGTGGAACGCCGGTACATTCAGGAGCTGCTGGCCTATAACATTGAGGGCATGATTGTACTCAGCCATACGATTCCTTCCGCAGAGCTGGCCTCCTACCACATTCCCATTGTGACCATCGAGCGGGAAGACCAATATACCAGCAGCGTCAATACAGACAACTATATGGGCGGCGTGCAGGCTGCCGGACTGCTTTACAAATGCGCCTGCGACATTTTGATCCACATTAACGTGAACGTGCCTGAAAGCACTCCTGCCCACGGACGGATTCAGGGTTTTCTCGACATCTGCAGCGAACGCAATATTCCTCATGAACTGCTGTTAAGGGATCTGGGAAACACTTATGAAGATAACCTGAAGGCGCTTCGCAAGACGGCTGATTACCTGGATGGCAGATATGCCGGAAAACGAAAGGGCGTCTTCCTGGCTAATGATACCTATGCCAATATGTTTTTAAATTCTCTGATCAGAATGCACGGCTCCCTGCCTGACGACTACCGCATCATCGGCTTTGACAACTCCCCCATTTCCAGCGAAGCCGTGATACCAACCAGCACCGTAGGGCAGCAGATTGACAAAATTGCCGAGGCAGCCATGGAAATACTTGTAGAGCAAATGAACGAAAGAAAAAAAAGAAGACCGGCCGCTCCCGGCAGTCCGGTCCACAAAATCATCACGCCGATTTTAATCAGCCGTGAAACCACGCCGATCCCTGATTTGTGAATCGGCGCCGCTGCACGCCTCGTTTCTTCCTGCTTTCTTCTCTATACATTAAAGCAGCTTCCGCCCACGAACTCCCTGCAGATAGAGTTGTTGGGCAGGCTCTCGCTGGGCACGCTTAAGAAGTAATCCAGAAATTTCAGCAGCCGCTTGGCCTCATAATACTCCGGCACCTCCTTAGGGATCTGGAACAGCAGCGGTTCCGCAAAGGTCTTCAACACCGCCAGCTCAAAAATCTGCGCTGAGTTGAACATGGCGTCCGCTTCCTCCTGGAAGGGGAAAATATTCTCTTCCTCTCCCCTTCTGACGGAAGGCCACATCTGTATGGTCCTCTGAGCGCTGGAGCCCCTGGTCCTTGCGTCCCGCACCATCCTGCGCAGCAGCCTGCCGTCCGTGGTGGGAATCCGGTTATGATTATCTACATTCAGCGCGGTCAGAGCACTGATATAGATTTTATATTTACTTTCTTCTGGAAGTGCATAGGACATTTCCGGGTTCAACCCGTGGATTCCCTCAATGACCAGAATATCATCCGCTTCCATCTGCTTGTAATTTCCCCGGTACTCCCGCTGCCCGGTCTTAAAATTAAAGGTGGGCAGCTCCACCCGTTCCCCGGCAAGAAGCTTCACCATGTCGTCGTTAAACTGCTTTACGTCGATGGCCCCCAGACATTCGAAATTATAATCTCCCTTCTCGTCTCTGGGCGTCTGCTCGCGATTTACAAAGTAATCGTCCAGCGCTATTGGATGGGGCGTTTTTCCCATGGTGCGCAGCTGAATGGAAAGCCTGTGGGAAAAGCTGGTCTTTCCCGATGAAGACGGGCCTGCAATCATGATAAACTTTACGTTGCCCCGGTCCAGAATATCCTTGGCAATCTCGCCGATCTTCCGCTCCTGCTCCGCCTCCTGGATCAGGATCAGGTCACTCATGGAGCCGCTGCAGATCTGGTCGTTCAAATCTCCCACTGTCTCGATGCCGGCCTTTCTGCCCCAGTCCTGGGAGCTTTCCATGGTCTCAAACAGCTTTCTTCTCTCGTCAAAGGGCTCCAGAGCGGTGGGATTTTTCTTGGAGGGAAGCAGCAGCATAAAGCCTTCTTCATAGGGTATCACATCAAACCACTTTACATACCCTGCGTTGGGCAGCATATATCCGTAATAATAATCATAATAACCGTCAATTTCGTAAATATTTACCAGGGAGCTCATGCGGTAATGGAACAGCTTTTCCTTATCCTTCATGCCCTTTTCCCGAAACAGCTCCATTGCATCCTCCAGCGGATAGGAACGCTTCATAAAAGGAACTTTTTTTGCTGCCAGTTCCCGCATACGGGCCTTGATCCTTTCGGCGCTCTCTGCCGTCACCGGCGCCCTTCCCAGCGTATTCACGTAAAGCCCGTGACCGATGGTAAATTCCACGCAGCTTTCCCTGGCCGCCTCCGCGCCGAACACATCGCTGATTCCCTTTAAAAACAGCATGGTGGCCGTTCTCACATAGGTCTTATGCCCCACGTCATCCCCCAGCGTAAAAAATTCCAGGAGACAATCCTTTGTCACCTTCTTAAACAGCTCCCTGATCTTTCCGTTTACCGCCACCAGGGCGATCATACCCTCGTAATCCTGCTGATATTCCGCCGCAATGGTCTCATAGCTCGTTCCCTGGGCATATTCTCTCTTCTCTCCGTTAATTGTAACCGTAACCACCGACATTTTCCTCTCATTCCGCCGTAGGAAAAAGCGCGTATACGCTTCCCGGCTAATTTTGTTTTTTACAGAGCCGCCGTTCCTCCTTAAGCACCATGTTCATCCTCCAAAGGTTCTTAAGGAAAACGCCGATTTCACTGGCAAACGCTGCCATAAAACTCTGTCAAAGCCCCCTCAAGCTTTTCAAGCTCCCGCCTGAACTCCGAAGCCCTCTTTGCCCTTCCGGGACTGTCCTCCGCCTCCAGCTTCTCTAAAATTCCCTTTATCTTTTCCTGTCTTTGCAAAAGATACTGTTTCAGCACAGGATGCCGGCCTGCAAGCATAAGTTCCCCATATTCGTCAAAAATATCCTGCCTCTGTGCCTCATCCCGTTTTTTCCATGGCCATACATCCTCACCCTGACGCTTTTCCGGATCCGCAACAGCTCCCCCGTACACCGCCTTCACCGCAAAATAGTACTTACCTTCCTCATATGTCCCATCCTCCGCCAGGATTCGGTATCCTTCACGGCGCAAAAAGGCGCGAAACTCCTTTAATTCCGACTGGGGCTGCAAAATCAGCTCCTTCATGCGCCGGGCCTTTGCCTCACCGGCTGTCAGAATCCTTGCCATCAGCCTGCCGCCCATACCGGCACAAATAATTGTCTCCGCCTCTCCTTCTCCCAGCTGCTCCAGCCCGTCAGACAATCTTAGCCTTATATATGTATTCAACCCGCTGCCCGTAATATGTTCCCTGGCGGCCGCAAGAGGACCCTTTCTCACATCCATGGCCAGTACACGGGGGCTGATCCCTGCCTGTACAAGATAAATCGACAGAAATGCGTGGTCACAGCCCACATCCGCCACAGAATTTCCCGGTGTCACCATATCCGCCAGCATCTGTAAGCGTCTGGACAAAACCACCTGTCCGCTCTTTTTCAATCCAGGTAATCCTTCAGCTTCCTGCTGCGGCTGGGATGACGCAGCTTTCTCAACGCCTTGGCCTCGATCTGACGAATCCGTTCACGGGTAACATTAAATTCTTTTCCTACCTCTTCCAGGGTGCGTGCTCTGCCGTCGTCCAGGCCGAATCTTAAACGAAGCACCTTCTGCTCCCTCTCCGTCAAGGTTCCCAGCACCTCCACCAGCTGCTCCTTCAATAGCGTAAAGGCGGCTGCGTCCGCAGGTACGGGCACATTATCGTCCTGAATAAAATCGCCAAGATGACTATCCTCTTCCTCACCGATGGGGGTTTCCAAAGACACAGGCTCCTGACTGATCTTTAAGATCTCCCGCACCCGGTCCACGGGCATATTCATTTCCTCCGCGATTTCCTCCGGAGTCGGTTCACGCCCCAGCTCCTGCAGCAGCTGACGGCTCACCCGGATCAGCTTGTTGATGGTCTCCACCATATGCACGGGAATGCGGATGGTTCTGGCCTGATCCGCTATGGCCCTGGTGATGGCCTGACGGATCCACCAGGTAGCATAGGTAGAAAATTTATAACCCTTACGGTAATCAAACTTTTCCACCGCCTTGATCAGCCCTAAGTTTCCTTCCTGAATCAGATCCAGAAACAACATGCCTCGTCCCACATAGCGCTTGGCAATGCTGACCACAAGGCGCAGATTAGCCTCTGCCAGCCTCTTTTTGGCCTCCTGATCCCCCAGCTCCATCTTTTTTGCCAGTTCAATCTCTTCTTCCGCAGAAAGCAGGGGGACCTTGCCGATCTCCTTTAAATACATACGGACAGGATCCTCGATGCTGATACCGTCAGGTACGGAAAGGTCAATATTTTCCACATCAACCTCATCCTCTTCCGTGAGGATGATTTCTTCGTCGTCTACATCGTCAGTCTCCGTAATGCGCAGCACATCAACATTATTCTGCTCCAGTATTTCCAGGATTTTTTCGAACTGTTCCTCTTCCAAAGGCATGTCCACGAAAAAATCATTGATTTCCTGATATTCCAGAACATTTTTCTTTTTCTTTGCAGCCGCTAACAGCTCTCTGACCTTCTCGTCAAACCTTGCCTGTATATTTTCATCCATCGTAATAATTCCATCCTTCCTTGGGATACCTGCTCCCTTATACTTAATCATTGCCCTAATCCAGGGAAATATGCGTTTTCGCCAGTTCCTCCAGGGCTTTCTTGCCTGCTATCACCTGATTCAGCGCATTTACATCACTTCCCAGTTTTGCGGAAAAATATTCATAACTGTTCTTTTTTACGGAAAAGAGAATATCATGAAAGGCTTTTTCCCGCTCCTGCCGTGTTCCCAGCTGCGGCAGGCTGGTATTGAAAAGCTCCGCGGCCGCCTGCTGCTCTTCCTCATCCTCAAAGGTACTGATAATTCCTGCCGGATTGAAGCTTCCTCCATCCATATCCGTAAACAATCTCTTAGCCACCTTACGGTACAGCTCTTCCGTAAAATCCTCTGCCGACAGGTACTTTCTGACCTTCTCGAAAACCGCAGGCTCGTCCGTAATCCAGGTCAGCAAAAGCCTCTGGGCCTTTCTGGCGCTTTCCTCCGGGCCGGCCTTTGTCTGCACTCCGCTCCTTGGGCGCTCGATGGGCTTTGCCAGCCCTGTCTGCGCCGCATAAGACGCTACCAGCTTCCGCAGATTGTCAATACCGATAAAATATTTTTCGGCTATGGCCTGAAGATAATTATCTCTTTCCACATCTTCACTGAATTCGCACAGCTTTTTTGCAATTTCCCGGTGAAATCTGGTCTTTGATTCCGGATCTGCCATATCATACTGCTCCTGCAGTATCCTGATTTCAAAAAAGAAGCTGTTTTCTGCCTGATCCAGACGCTCCTGAAAGGCTTCCATCCCCAGAGCCTTCATAAATTCATCAGGATCCTTATAAGGCCGCATATTAATGACCTTTGCAGTCAATCCTGCATCCCGCAGGATTCCGATACCGCGCAGCGCCGCCTTAACGCCGGCATCATCACTGTCATAGGCCAGCAGGACCAGCTCCGTATACCGGCGCAGCAGATTGGCCTGCTCCGGTGTAAAGGCCGTTCCCAGAGAAGCCACCGCCTGGGTAAAGCCCGCCTGGTGCATGGATATGACGTCCATATACCCCTCACAGATAATGATATTACCGCTGCGGGCCGTCCTTGCAAAATTTAATCCGTACAAATTCCGCCTCTTATCAAAAATCGGAGTTTCCGGGGAATTCAGATATTTGGGCTCTCCCTCCCCCATGACCCGGCCGCCGAAGCCAATCACCCGGTGATTTACGTCCTGGATGGGATACATGACCCTGTTCCAGAACTGACTCACCAGCCCATGACGCTCGGAATAATTAGCCAGTCCTGCCTCTTTGATCAGCTCGTCCTCAAAGCCCCTGCTTCGAAGGTACTGTACCAGCTCAGCGCCGTTCTTGCCTGCGTACCCCAGGCCGAAGCGGTGTATGGTCTCCCCGGTAAGCTCCCTGGCCTGCAGATACCTGCTGCCTGCCTCCCCGTGGGGAGAGCGGAGCTGATAATAAAAAAACTTTGCCGCTTCCTTGTTTACTTCAAGAAGCCTGGCCCGCCTGCCGGCCCTTGCCTTCTGCTCTTCTGTATATTCCAGCTCCGGCAGCTTCACCCCCGCCCGATCCGCCAAAAGCTTTACCGCCTCCGGGAAGGAATAGTTTTCATACTGCATGACAAAAGTATAAACATTACCGCTGACACCGCAGCCGAAGCAATGATACATCTGTTTGCTTCCCGAAACGGAAAAGGATGGCGTTTTCTCCCCATGGAAGGGACAGCATGCCCAATAATTGCTGCCCTTCTTCTGCAGTCTCACATATCCTGATACTACATCCACTATGTCGTTTTTTGATCTGACTTCTTCCACCAGTTCTTCAGGGTAGAACATTTAACCTCCCTACTTCACAAAATCCAGGATTTCGGTATGTATATGTTTTCGTAAAGAGAAATGGCAAAGCGGTCCGTCATCGCCGCCACATAGTCACAGACCACCTGCTCTCTGGGTTCCCCCTCGGAGATCAGCAGCAAAAATTCCTCCGGCATATCGTCGATATGCTTCAGGAAATGCTGATACAACGTCTCCGTCAGCGCCTCCGCCTTGCCTTCCTCACTCTTTGCGATTGGATTCTGGTAAACATTTTCAAACATGAACTGCCGCATTTTCTTCATGGCTTCCTCTATGGCCCCGGACATGCGGATTTCATTTTTTCCCATGCTGTTGGTCACAATATCATGAACAAAATGATCCAGCCGCTCGCTGGGCGTAGACCCGATGACATCGCGGATTTCCCGCGGCACATCCGATTCTTTCAAAATACCTGCCCGCACGGCATCATCCATATCGTGATGGATATAGGAAATCTTGTCGGACAGTCTGACCACCTTACCCTCTAAGGTATGCGGCTTGCCGATGGTCTGATGATTCAAAATACCGTCTCTGACCTCAAAAGTCAGATTCAATCCCTGGCCCCCCCGCTCCAGCCTGTCCACGGTACGGACGCTTTGGGCGCTGTGTTCAAAACCAAGAGGACAGACTCTGTTTAACGCCCGCTCTCCTGCATGGCCGAAAGGAGTATGCCCCAGATCATGCCCCAAGGCGATTGCCTCCACCAGGTCCTCGTTCAGCTTCAAGGCCTTTGCGATTGTTCTGGCATTCTGTGACACCTCCAGCGTGTGAGTCAATCGGGTACGATAATGATCGCCCTCCGGCGACAGAAACACCTGCGTTTTATCCTTTAGTCTGCGGAATGCCTTACAATGCAGGATCTTATCCCGGTCACGCTGAAAGGCCGGACGTATATCACATTCCACCTCCTGCTTCTGCCTTCCTTTTGTCTCCATGCTCAGGGAAGCATAAGGACTTAAGTACTCCTTTTCTCGCAGCTCCAGGCTTTCTCTGATCGTCATACAGCCTCCCTTCTGACCTTAAAGAATCTTCATCCCTTTACCCTATATATTCTGCATAAAACTCCAAATTCCTTTTATTCTTTTCATAAAAATTTTTTAACACGACATTTCCGGCCTGCGAAGAGGGTCCGTTATCGGCAAATATCATAAATAAATTCTGCATTTTTATTCATGGCTTCCCTGGCCGCCTTTACGGGAGACATTTGAAACACATGCCACATACCGGGATAAATATCCATCTTTACCGGAACATTCGCGTCCACGAATACCTGATGAAGCCGCACCGCATCGCTGAGTAAAATTTCATTTTCCCCCACCTGTATATAGGTTGGCGGAAACCCTTCAAAATTGCCAAACAACGGCGATACCATGGGATTCTTCAAATCCTGCTCCGCAGCGTATGCAGACACCATCCTGTCAATATAGGGCCTGTTCAGTACAGGATCAAGAGCACTCTTGCTCTCAAAGGACTCTCCTGAAGAAGTCAGGTCCGTCCAGGGAGACATCAGCACCAAGCCTCTGGGAAGCAGCCTTCTCTGCTCTTTCAGCTTCAGGGACAGCGCCAGCGCCAGATTGCCCCCGGCGGAATCTCCCGTTAATATTACGTCCCTTGCCCCGTATCCTAACAGCATCAGATAGTTCCAGGCCTTCATTGCATCCTCAATGGCTGCCGGATAAGGATTCTCCGGCGCCAGTCTGTAATCAAAACAGAGTACGTCCATGGAGGTTGACTCTGCCAGCTTGGAGGTCAATGTCCTGGCATAAAGGCAGCTGCCTGTGGAATATCCTCCCCCGTGACAGTGCAGCACCACATATTTCTTCATATGCGCCCTGTTCACGCCCACCCATTCTCCGTAAATCCCCTCTATCTCCACCTCGCGGTAGCTGACGGTCTTCGAATTGCCCAGAAGGGAGCCGATGGCGTCCTGAGACTGCCTGTGTTTCTCCAGATCAGGATGCTCCACCAATCCGTGGGCCCGCTTAATTAAGTGCATTAGATTTTGGTTTCGTCTGCTTGTACTATTCTGCATGTCTTTCTATACTCCTGTTTTTTAAGTGCTTCGCGTCGCTTCATTTTTTGCCTCTTGCTCAAAAGTGCAGTCTTCTGCGCACCGCGTTGCGCAGTCTCCTGCGGGACAGCATGGTAATAACTGCAATGTCCAGGATACCGCACACCGTCAGCACTACCGCAGACCAGCTTAGAGCGATATTTCCTCCCACATATCTGTCAATGAGAATCTCCAGCCCCATGCAAAGCAGACCCACTGCTGTAAACAAATACAATGAAACCGTCAAAAAAGATCTGGGCAGCCTGCGGACGCAAAAGGTAAAAATCTCCGCCAGCACCGTAACCAAAGCCGTTATCGGTATCCCCAGTCCCCATAGCCAGTCCCTGGTCCCCGTGAGATAGGAAAGCATAAACAAATACAGCGCCACCGCGCCGCCGTCATACAGTAATGATACATACACCGGCTGCTTGGTATAGATAACCGCAGGAATCATAATCACCCACAAAATAATGCAGGCTCCGATCACTGCCAGGGACCAGAGCGATTCCTGAAAGGTCAGCGCATTCAGAATACCGCAAGTCACGGCTGTGGCAAGCACCACCATGGATACCAGGAGCCCTAAGTCCTTTCTTTTTACGGTCTCCACCTGTCCCTGCTCCGTGGGAAACGGACGCTGCGCCATAGCCATCTTCTCCAGCTCTTTGGGGTTAATCACCGGCGTATTGCACAAAGGGCATTCCCTGGCGGAAGCATCCAGCTCCACGCCGCAATTTACACAATATGACATTCTAATCCTCCACCCTTTCCCGATTACTCTCGATCTTCACATGAATTCCGTCCTGCACCAGCCTGCGGAAAAAGTACCGCTCCACATCCGCTTCAATAATACTGCTGGCAAAGTTTACGGTCAATACATCCCCATAACTGATAATGGCACAGTTTGTTCTTCTGGAAAAGGGCTGCCCCATATAAATATCAAAACGGTCAATATACGGCTTCATCCCCTCCGGCACCTTCATGGCCCCCATATTTGTCAAGCCTGCGGATGAGTTTCTGTCCTGTACCTTCGTGTAAAAGGTTTTCACTACCAGATCCTTTAAAAACAGGGGTACTACCCTGATCAGCGGATTGCGCTGGGTAGCCGCATTGGTTGTAATGTCTCCCCGTAAAAGCTTTTCGTTAATATAATAACGCATGTAATTGTGTACCTGCTCCACAATATCCTCAAAGGTATATTCGCCCAGTCTGGGATCTATTCCCGGATAAATCATGGTTATGAAATTACGCAGCGTGTTTGAAGGAAAAAACCTGCGCAGATTCACAGGCATGGCAATCTTCACCGGACGCAGACGGATACGGTTCTCCTTCAGCTGCTTTGTCAAAAGTGCCTGCAGCAGGACAGCATTCAGGTATTCCGTAATCGTAGCGTGATACTTCTTTGCAACCGCCATGACCTCTGAAACCGACATGATGCCGTCAATAATGTTCAATGTGTAAAAAGGCTCCGCCGTTCCCCTGATTCTGTATGCCTTTTCCTGAAGCCTGGGAGGACAGACCTTGGCGTTGGCATACTTCATATAAGCATCCTCCAGCTCGTCTTCGCCCGGTACTCCGTCAATATCCAGGACAAATCCTCCGTTTCCGATTTCATTATGTCCCAGCAGCCGCAGATAGACAGCCGTCAGCGTCTGCAGCACACACATGCCTCCCGTTCCGTCACCCAGACTGTGATGAGCCTCTAAAGCAATTCGGTTTCGAAAATAGTATACTCTGATTAAATAACGATTGCTTGCTTTAAAATACATGGGCTGGCAGGGATTCTTTACATCCTCCTGCACAAACGGTCCCGGACGGTCGTTTGGCTCCAGATACCGCCAAAACAGTCCTTTCCGAATAGCTGCCTTATAAGTGGGAAACCTGGGCAGCGTCATGTCCAGCGCTTTCTGCAGTACCTCCGGCTGTATTTCCTCTTTCAAGACCACCGACAGCCGATACACCGAGGAAAAGTCCCGTCGCTGCAGGGTAGGATATACAATGGCAGACAAATCCAGCTTATACCAATCCCGCCGCCCGTTCTTCTCTTTGATCTCCTTTTTTCCCATAGAGCCTTTAACCTTTCAGATTTTGAACGTACACTAGCAAAAAAGAGTGCTAAGTCTTATACTTAACACTCTCATTATGCAGGAAAAGAGACTTGAACTCTCATGGTATTGCTACCACACGGACCTGAACCGTGCGCGTCTGCCAATTCCGCCATTCCTGCGAACAAATTGTATTTTACACGATTTATTCGCAGAAGTCAATAATTATTTTTAAATTTTTACATGATTGTTTTACAACTAATTGTTTTACATGATCCCGTTAAAGCCGGAGCCGCCCTGCACATTATATGCACCAGCCGCCGTGTAACCGCTGCCTGCGCCCGCCTGCGTGTTCATATAGTAATCCACAAGTGAAGCATTAGTTGCTATGGAAGAACCATAATCCTTAAAGAACTCCTGTACCTTGGACATATCCGCCTTTTTAAACGTATCCTCGTCGATCTTCATATTGCCCTTGGCATCAACATTAATTCCAAACTGCTTCAGCACATCCGCATTCTTTGCCGTCTTTTCCCTGATCGTGGACAAATTTGCCAAAACGCCGGAATTTGTACTGGATTCGGCAGTATCAAACATGCGGTTATAATTGCTGACAAAGCTTTTTGCCGCCGCAAAAATTTTGTCTACCTCATACTTTTCATTGCCGTCCTTATCCTTCACCTTTTGATATAATTCATCGGATGCAAGGGTCCTGCCGTCTGCCTTCAGTCCGGCTGCGCCGGTAACCGCCGGCTTACTTGTCTCCACGCTGTCCGTCGTCGTATTTTTGCTGGAGGAAGCTCCTGCAAACTGGACACGGGATGCCAGCCTGGAGCCATAGCTCATTATATTCTCAGAGGAAAACAGCTCCTGCACTTTGGAGAGATCAGTCGCCTTCAGCTTTGCTTCATCAACCTCAAGCGTACCGTTTGCATTCAATCTCACGCCGATTTCTGCCAGCTTACCGGAATTTGCCGACGTATTGCTCATCATATTTGCCACATATGCCGTTTTACTGGTCAGCGTAGAATCCTTTGACGCACTCACCACATTGTTATAATCCGACACAAAGGACTTCACGGCAGATACCACCTTGTCTGCGGCGCTTTTGCCATTTTCCGTATCCGTATAGGTTGCACTGTTCTGTAACGTTGAAAGAGAGCCCTTCAGGCTGGAAAGCCCGGATGTCAAATTGGAATTGGCCTTCTGCACCTCTTTGGAAACCTTCGGATTTCTTTTCTCTTCTTCCAGCTTTTTGAGAATATTTTTTTCACTGCTGCTTTTGCTTCCCGTAGTGGTGCCGGAATCCTTGTCACCTGCGTAGTATGCCTTCATCAGCTTCCCATAGCTGCCGTTCTTAAGCGCGGCATAATCGCTGAGCCAGCTGCTTCCCGCCACGCCGGCAGCGCCGCTCCCGATACTGGGGAACAAATATGAAACATCCTGTTTCTCATGAATATTAATACTCATATCGCACCTCCCTGTATATATGTATGCAATTATTTTTTACCGTTTCCTAAGCGCTTGCTCGTTAACTGCTATGAATAAGGTCATTATACCATATAATCGGCAAAAATGCTCTAAAAATTTATAGTTTTTTAAAATTTCATTGCTCCGCAGGCAGCACGTTCCGTTTTAAACCGGTGTAAGCCAGTACGATATAAATTCCATAAATCAGGAAGAAGATTCCCAGCGTGATGCACACGATAACTCCCGGACTTGAGGCTCCCACCATCACTCCCGGCTCCGGAGTGCCGGCCAGCTTTAAGATAAACGGGACTCCGATCAACAGCGCCGGTACGGCTGGCATCGTATAATAAATGGCAAACTGTTTTCTTAAAGCCCCTGCCATTTCCCAACGGTCCATCCCCAGCTTCCGCAGCAGTTCAAACTGCCGCTTGTAACGCTCCGACTCGCTCAGCTGCTGCAGGGTCAGAATGGTGGCCGCGGTCATGGTTAAAGCCAGGGCCAGGAAGAAAAGCGGGAACACGGTAATCGCCGTCTGGGAAGCAGCCTCCGCATTCGCATTTGCCTTGGTTGTAAAAAAGAGATAGCTTGTAGGATCTGATCGAAATCTCTCTTCATCCACAACGGCGGCAGCGGTCAGCTCTTCAAACTGCTCCGCGCTTACCGGCTCCGACGTTTTGGCAGCATAAGCAAGATGATGGACCTCCAGCCCTTCTACCGCCTCATCCGGAACAATCAGAATATACCCCCGCCCATTAGTAACGCCGGTGCCTTGAAAAAAAGGCTCCGTATAAACGCTTCCCGGCGTCAATGAAACAGCTCCCAGATTAAGGGACCGAGTATAGTCCCGCAAGGGTTCCTCCAGGTAAGGCATGCAGTGAATCAGATACCGCCCCGGCTCCTGCTCTGCCGCCGGATAACCTGCAATAGCCCGCAGGGCGGCATAATCGCTCCAGCGCAGAACGGCATCCTGCTCATCATAGTCGTAAACATAATAGGCAGTGCGGCTGATGACATATTCCTGAACGTCGGCACTGCCGCTTACATAAACCTGATACAAAGCACACTGCTCCACCGAAATATTTTCTTTAATATAATCCAAATAAACCTGAGGCTCTCTCTGTTTCCCTTCTATTCCAAAATAAAGGTCAAAACAGGCCTGTTCCTCCGCCCTGCCGCGAAACAATCCGTTAAAAACCAGACCGCTCCCCTCAACCATAATGGTAGCGGTGAAAATCATGGAAATAACAGACATAACGATCCCCATGGTGGCCAGCTTGGCAGTCAGGGTCCGAAAGATCAGCAGATTCTGCCCCTGGTATTTTCTTACAGGCCGCCGTTCAAAAAAAGCAGGCACCCCCGAAGCAAAGCTTAGGAAAAAACCAAACAAAAACAGAATAATGCAGGCCGCTCCAGCCAAGCCAAAAAGAATCCCTCCGCTGATCAGCAGCAGGACCCCGATGACGCCCAGCACGATGGAACTCATAAAGACCCATTGCCGCTTTCTTCCGGACCGGATAACAGTTTCTTCATTACGCTTGTCGGAATAGATCAGGTCATATATTTTCATTCTTCGGATGCGCTTTCTGTTTCTGCGGAGAGCATACAAATAAATCAGACTGAAATAAACTGCCGTCAGCATAACCGCAGGCAAAGAAAATCCCAATGCAAAATGATAAGGCAGACCGAACAAGTTAAAGATAATGGCTCTGAACGCCTGATAAAGCAGTCCGCCCAGCCCCAGGCCCATGACCAGTGCGCAGCCCCCCACCATCAGATTTTCCATAAAAAACATCCGTGCCACCTGTCGGTTCTCCAGCCCGATTAGAATATAAGTTCCCAGCTCTCTGCTGCGTCGAAGCAGCATAAATCTGACAGCATAGGCTACCAGCCAGCCAAAGACACATACCACCACGACGCTGGCCAGCACAATCGTCAAAGAAAGGGAATTCATGCTGCTTGCCAGTGTCCTGATTTCATTTGAAAACACCAGGCCGTTATATGCGTACAGCAAAGCGGCTGCCAGACTTATGGTAACAAAATAAACCACATAGTCCCGCGCCTGCCGCCTGGCGTTGCGGAAAGACAGCTCAAATAACGTCACTGACATCACCTCCCAACGCCGCCAGTACATCCAAGATTTCATGATAAAATACGGACCGCTCCCGCTCCCCTCGAAACAATTCGTTAAAGACCCTTCCGTCCTTCAGGAAAAGTACCCGCCCGGCGTAGCTGGCGCTGTAAGCATCATGGGTAACCATAAGTATCGTGGCTCCCATATCTCGATTCATGATGGACATGATTTCCAGCAGATTTTTAGACGCTCTGGAATCCAGCGCTCCTGTAGGCTCATCTGCCAGAATAAGAGACTGTCCCGCTACCATGGCTCTGGCACAGGCAGTCCGCTGCTTCTGACCGCCGGAAATCTGATAAGGAAACTTACCCAGAATGTCGGCTATCCCCAGCTTTCCCGCTGTTTCCTCCACTTTTGCCCGGACGGCACCGGGGTCCGTATGATTTAAAGAAAGGGCCAGGCCGATGTTTTCTTCCACCGTCAGCGTATCCAGCAAATTATAATCCTGAAAAACAAAGCCCAGTCTCTCCCGCCGAAACCTGGCCAGCTCCTTCTCCGGCAAGTCAGCCATACTTACCCCGTCCAGCAGGATTTCACCCGCACTGACGGTGTCGATTGTAGAAATACAATTTAACAAGGTTGTCTTACCGCTTCCGGATGCCCCCATAATAGCCAGGAACTCACCGTCCTCCACCCGGAAGCTCACCCGGTCCAGTGCCTTCGTCACCTGATTCCGGCTTCCGTAATATTTTTCAATGTTTGTCACCTGCAACATAGCGTCTGCCTCCTTTTTCTAAAGATACACCAAACGCTCCGCCCATGGTATCGAATTCATATTGCTTTTTCTTACATTTTCGTAAGATTTCCCTTTGCAGGAAAGGTCAGGAGTACCGTTGTTCCCTTCCCCTCCTCCGAGGTCAGGCTTAAGCCCAGATCCAAAAATCCCGCCAGCTTTTTACACAGGTACAGTCCCATGCCGGTAGACCCCTCCCGATTCCGCCCGTTACTGCCGGTGAAGCCCCTGTCAAAAACCCGTGACAGCTCATGGGCAGGAATGCCGATGCCGTTATCTCTGACAGTGAGCTGCACCTGCGCCTTATCAGACCGGGCAGATATGGTAATCACCGGCGCTTCTCCCCGGTAGCGGACGGCATTTTGCAACAGCTGTCCTAAAATAAAAGCCGCCCATTTCTCATCCGTATATATCATCCGGTCCAGCCCCTCCGTCTCCAGCCGCACCCCGCCCATAATCAGCAGTGTGCGATGGCTTTCAATGGCCCTGGTGACAGCCTTGCCCAAATTTACCTGCCGGATTACGCAGTCCCGCTCCGGGCTTTCTGCCCGTGCATAAAACAGGGCCCGCTCAACATGAGCCTCCACCTGGCCCAGCTCATAATCAAGCCGGCGGCGGGTATCACCCTCCAGCTTCCTGCAGATCAGGCCGGCCGCGGTGATTGGAGCCTTGATCTCATGTACCCATCGCTCCACATACTCCCTGTACTCCCGCTGGGCAGCCTCGGCGTCAGATACCACTCCCGCCATATCCCGCCCTGCCCGGCGGACCAGTTCAAACAGCCTCCGTTCATACAATCCTTTCGGCGCGGGCACACACTCGGTAAATAAATATTTTTGATCCAGACCGTTCATAACGGCCTCCAGCTCCCGAAGCCGTGCCCGGCCGCGGAAAAAGGCAGCGCCCTGTGCCACACCGAAAATAAAGAACAGAAAAAGCAGCAATATCATAATAACGCCGGGCTGGGTCCCTGTCGCCAGAAGAAAAAGCGCTGCCAAAATGGCACAAAACAACTGCAAAACAATCATTCCCAGCCTGTCAGCCAAAAATTCCCGAAACCTCATATCTGATACCCCATTCCCCGGCGCGTCCTGATAGAATCAGGGAAACCAAGCTCCGCCAGCTTCGCCCGCAGCCTGGTCATATTGACGCTTAAGGTATTATCGTCAATGTAAATCTGACAGTCCCACAACGCCTCAATTAAGTCGGTCCGGGAGACGATCTTCCCGGAATGCTCCATGAGACAGGCCAGTATTTTCAGCTCATTCCTGGTCAGCTCCACGTCCTTCCCTGCTGCAGATACCCTTCCCTTCGCCAAATGAAGCGTCAGCCCGGCCGCCTCCATAGTATCCGGCTCCGCGCTGCCCCCTGCCCGGCGCAGCATGGCCCTGATCCGGGCCAGCAGGACAGGGACGCTGTAAGGCTTTGTAATATAATCGTCCCCGCCCAGGCTTAATCCCCGCACCTCGTCCTGACCGGAGTCCCGGCTGGTCACAAAAATCACCGGTGCCTCTACCGCCCTCTTGATTTGGGCACACAGTACAAAACCGTCCTGGCCGGGAAGGCCTATGTCCAGCAACACCAGATCCGGCATGATTCTACGGGCCTGCTCTGCAATATCCGTAAAATCAGTAACCTTCACGGAACAATACCCCTCGTTTTCCAGCAGAAGCGCCAACTCTTCCCTGATCATCGGGTCGTCTTCTATAATCATGATCTTATACATCCTGTTGTTTCCTTTCCTGTTGCCATTATCGGCAATCCAGCCCCATTCTGGCAAGGACTGCCAGCAATTCATATTTTCTCGGCAGATCCAGCCATCTGCCGCATTCCGTAAAGAAGGGAGAAAAAACACTCTCCAGCCCCTCCCTGCTGATTTCCTCCAGCAGGCGGTCCACCTCTTCCTCCAGACATACCCACTTGGGCGTCATTTCCGCAGGTTCCGCCTCGGAGCAGTCATTCCCCTCTGCCGCCATGCTTCCGGGCCCTGCCCCGGTCTCCGGCAGCTTAAACTTTTGAAATCTCTCTAAGGGATTTAAGCCCCCCATCAGCTTCCGCAGCAGAAAAGCAATGGCATTCAGCTGAGGAACGCTTGCAATGTCATGAAGCATACGAACGTCCACCCGCTCGTCTCCCAGGATCAGAAAACCCAGATCCCACACCTGCAGCACCTCTGTGGAGGAATTCCGGGGACGGGTATTTAAGTAATTGGCATCCACCCTGTCAGGATTTGTAAAATCCGCTGCTTTCAGCCCTTCCGGCCTGCCGCCTGCCGCTTTGCCCGCATACGCTTCCTGCAGCGCCTTGGCTGTTTCCGTGATCTGGCTGATTTGGTAATCCTTCATCATATAAATTCTGTCCGCCGCCTGCAGATATTCACTGCTGCCCCCGATCACCAGGATCGTGGAAACCTTTCTTTGCTCCGCCAGCTCCTGCACCCTTTCCACAAAAGGCGTAATTGGCTCCTTCTCGATCAGCTCCTTCATCACATGATCCTGAATCATGAAATTGGTGGCGGTTCTGTCCTCGTCGATCAGCAAAAGCTTTGACCCCCAGTTCACCGCCTCCATGATATTGGCTGCCTGAGAGGTGGAGCCTGAGGCGTGGGCCGTGGAGAAATCCCCCGGATTCCCTCCGGGAATCCACTTGATAAAGGGAGACAGATTCCCGTGCCGGATCCTTCTGCCGTCCTCTGCGGAAATCTGCATGGCAGAGGGCAGCGTGATCACCAGCTCCCTGCCGTCGCCGTCGATATGGTTATAAATACCGGCGCTTAAAGCGTCCAGCAGAGTGCTTTTACCGGAATAACCGCCTCCTGTGATCACCGTGACGCCCTTTTGAAAGACCATGCCTCTGATACCGGCCACTTCCCGTTCATCCTCAGGCGTTGACACAAAAGGCACTGCGTTCTTCATGGGAAGATCGCTTCCCTGGACTCTTGGCAGGATGCTTCCGTTGGCCACAAAGGCACAGCAGTCATGATCCGCCAGCCATTTCCGAATAGCCGCCTGCACCCTTTCAAGCTCCACCGCCCGCTTTAATCCTTCCCTGTCAAATTCTTCTATATAGCGGTTCACTGCCTCCGGCAGATTATTGCAGAGCATCTCCGCCGCCTTCTTGTGTTTTCCTTTCGGAAGCTGCACCTGCAGCATCATACTTACGCACAGATAAGCAGGAATCCTTTTTTCCCCGTCAATGGGCGCAATCATACAATTTTTTCCCGGAGTATAAGAATTTACACCCCTGTCACGCAGGCCGTCTATCGGCTCGATAGTATTTTTACTGATCAGCCGATAATATTTCTGCGACACCGTCTTAACCGTGACCACATTTCTTACAAGCACCTTATTGCCAGGTTCATAAATAAAATAATGCCCGTTTTCCGCAGCCGTCCGCTTCCGGTTGTCATTTTGTTCGTTCAGCCCGCGAATATACGGAATCATCGCCCGGAACATATAGTCCAGCGCCGCCGTACCTGTTTCTTCCGTTTTCAGCAGCTTTAAGGGGATATGGATGGTAACGGTTGGCTTTGAAAGCTCCAGCCGATTGCTCTTTGTGATCTCATAGCCGATCTCTCCGTCCCAGTACACCGCATGATTGTGGACGATGGGATCCTTATCCATAAAGGATTCATACATCTTGCCCTCATACATATCCTCATAATTTTCGCTGGTGGGCTTCATGTTTAAAATATAATATTTTAATCTCTTCAAATTAAATTCTCCTTTTAAATTTCCTTCTCATTTCTTCCAAATATCCTGTCAAATTTTACGCGCAAAAAAGACACACCGCTATGATGTGTCTCTCAATCTGCATAGACATAATTCATAAAGGTACAAAAAATCGGCACGCTCCATGCCCTGTATTCAGTTGTTGAGTACTACCGCCTTTTCATTTTTTCTCATATCACATTCCTCCTTCAACTGAATCCTCTCTGCCCTGCAGCCATGGACCGCATACTGTGGAGAAACCTTAAACTACTTTACAAGTATATCACTGGTACCCGGAAAAAGCAAGGACTGAAAACATTCCATAAAAGAAATCCTTCCTTCCCTTCAATCCTGCACCCGGATTGAAAATCCCTCATAAATCGCAACCGGCACCTCTTCGCCAAAGGGATATTCTTCCATGGTGTCTTTCTCAAAGTTATATACCGTAACCAGCTCTTTTCCAGGATCCACCACCCAGTAAAGCCTGACCCCTGCAGTCCGGTATTTAAACAACTTCCTGTAATAATCCATTTGCCTGCTGCCCGGAGAAACAATCTCAATGATCCAGTCAGGAGCGCCCTCGCACCCGCGTTCGCTGATCTTATTCCCGTCGCAAATCACCGATATATCCGGTTCTACATAGTTTTTGTTATCCTTATTTATAAATACCGCAAAGGGAGCCGGAAAAACCTCACACTCGCCGTTATTGCTTCTGATATATAGATTTATTTCTGTATTGAGATAATTCAGCAGCCTTTGATGCCTGGTTTTCGGCGGGGCCATATTATAAAGCTTTCCGTCTATCAGCTCTGCCCGTTCTCCGTCCGGCAGTGCATAAATATCTTCTATCGTGTAAATATCTTCTTTCCCTGGTTCTTCTATTCTTAATGCTTCCATATTGTCCGCCTCCTTTGTGGCTGTAACATTATTGTTACCTATAATATACTATAATCTCCGGACAAAGTCTAATCCATTTTTTAATTTTCACGCTTCTCCATCCAGCTCCACATACAATGGCTCATGTCCCACCGCAGGCAGAAAGACCTCCAACAGGTCCTTTAGCCGCAGGCGGAGACTGGAGGTATTTACACAGGGATGACAGCCGAAAAACTCTCCCTGAAGAATCTCTCTGTCTATCAGCAGCTGCACCCTGTGTTCCCGATCGTGCATCAGCCCCATAACGCTGACGCTTCCCGGACTGATATGCAGATACCGCTCCATATAGACCGCCTCCCCAAAGGACAGTCTGGAGCTGCCGATCTGGGCGGAAAGCTCCTTCGTCTTAAATACCTTTTCCCCCGGCATCATCAACAGATAAAATGCCGTCCGCTGACGGTTGCATAAAAACAGATTCTTACAGATCACCGCTCCCTGCAGCGCCTCCTCCACCGTCTGACAGGCCTCCATGGTGTTGGCCTCCCTGTGGTCAATCCGCTCATAAGAAATGTGCAGCCGCTCCAGCAGCTCATATACCATCAGCTCCCGCTCAAGACGATGGGCCTCCTGCCGGTCCGGTCCCTCCGGCTGCAGCACAAGACGCTCTTCCACCGGCCGCGCCTTCCCCTGATACCAGCCGATGCAGCCATCCTTTTTACAGTAATACCCTGCCCCTGTCCGGAGGATCACATTCAATCTGTCCCCCGGCGCCACAGCCAGCCGTGTATCCGCATAATCGTCATAGTGCAGCCTGCCCTCGCCGTCCTGATAGGTCCAATCCGCAGGACCCGAAAAGACTCTTCCCGAAGAAAGCTGTCTCCACGCTCCCATGTCCCCGTCTCCGGATACCGGCTCCACCTCACTTTCAAAATACTGGATATGTATCCCTGCTGCCCGGCCCTCCTGGCTCTCCAGCGCTTCCACCTGAAGCGCGCCGTCATATCCTGTCCATCTGATGTCTTCCATGTCCGCCTGACTGTCGGGAATAACGATACCGTTAAGCTGCCCGGAGCGTTTCAGGCTGTTTCCCCCGTCTATACAGAGGATTCCCCGCTCTCTGTCAAACAGGGGGCTTACGTCCTCCCGGTCTGTACGGTACAGGCAGGTGGGCCAGTGCCCCGTCACCACAATATGATCCCGGAACCCATACCCCTGATTGTAGTAATCATCGTTTTTCAGAAACGGCCACGGATCCGTTCCCGCCAGGCTCTGCACATCCTCCGTGGGTATGCCGCCATGAACAAAAATATATTTTCCCGCGGTCAAAATCGTGGGCCTGCTCCAGAGGAATTCCATTTCCTCATGAAACTGCTCCAGCATCATGCTGCGGTACTCTGCCGCCTTTTCTCCCGCTGCCTGGTCGATGGGTATCCCCATACTTTTAAGCATCTCAGAAAAAAGGCTGCCGCCCCAGGTCCGCTCCGCCCAATGAAGGAAACCCGCCCAGTCCGCCACGCCTTTCGGGGAATCCTCATCTACCATAAGAATCCGCCCCAAATCCACGTTTCCCATAGACACGTAAACCGGATGCCGCCTGGCCAGGTCCATCACATACTGCACCACCCGCAGGCTCTCCGGCCCCTTTTCAATCAGGTCTCCCACGATCACCAATATATCATTCGCACTGTAATGCAGCTGCCGCAAAAGCTGCACCAGCCGATCCGGATGGCCATGTATATCACTGACTGCCAGAATGCGCTGTCCCGGCTCCACATGAATGTTCTCTATACTCGTCTTAATCTGATGTGTCATGTCGCTCTCCTGATCCGAAAACTCTTCAGAGCCTCCGCTTATGTTTATTTCTTCGTTCCGGTACTCCCTATCCAGCACCTGTCCGGCAATCATATAAAAAGTATAATTACCTATTGATTTTTTCCCCTGGTGTGTTAAAATAGGGTACATGGAAGCATAGCTCAGCCGGGATGAGCGTTCGCCTCACACGCGAAAGGCCAGGGGTTCGAGCCCCCTTGCTTCCATTTTTATTTGCCTTAAAAACCTGTAAAATCGAGGGTTTTCGGCACTATTCACTCATGCTGTATGCAAAAGGCAGTCAAACAGGTAATCAGGACATACGCTGGACTTTTAAAGAAAAATCTCCATATATTCCAGCCGGCACATCTTCTCCAAAAGAATACTCTTCCATTGTTTCTTTTTCAAATCTATATACCATAATCAATTCCTTTGTCGGATCAACGATCCAATACTCCCTGACTCCTGCCGTCTGATATTTAAACAATTTTGTAAAGTAATCCATAGGCTTGTTTCCGGGAGAAACGATCTCAATGATCCAGTCCGGCGCACCATGACATCCTTTATCATCTATCTTGGACAAATCGCATATTACAGAAATATCCGGTTCAATATAGTTGAGGTCATCATTATTCAAAAACACCGCAAAGGGAGCGCAATATATCTCACATTTTCCACCTTTACTGTCAATATAATTCGCTATTGCCTGAAAAAGCTTCCCGCTGATCCTTTGATGTGTCCTGCTTGGCGGGGCCATGTAATAAATCTTTCCATCAATCAGTTCTGCCCGTTCTCCGTCCGGCAAAGCGTAAATATCATCTATCGTGTAAACAGCTTCTTTTCTTAACGCCTCCATAACACCTTCACCTCCACTTTTAATACATTCATTATATCCTGTGGATGATAGATCTACAATCAAATTCCTGAATGGAAACCAGTCCTTCTGTCTATCGAATGTCCGTCATCAGCTCCAGCACCATATCCAGCCCCTTTTCAGCCGCCATCTGCGCAGGCGTAACTCCCTGATTGTTATAGCGGTTGTAGTCTGCCCCCTTCTTAATCAGATAGCGGGCACTGCCCTCAGAGCAGCACTCCAGCGCATAATGCAGAGCGGTATTTCCCTCGTTGTCTGCCAGATTTACATCGGCGCCGGCCAGGATCAGCTCCTTCGCCGTATCCTTTTCCGTATGAAGCATCAACAAAGTAACGCCGTTCTGGTCCGCATGATTGACATCCATACCTCTTTCCAGAAACAGCTTCAGAAGCTCATTGTCCGTGCCGAAGCTCTTAAGCAGCATCACGGGCGTCCTACCGTCTTCCCTGGGAATGTCTATATTTTTCAGCGCCTTTAAGAGACCGGCTGTCTGTTCTGCTGTAAAGCTGCCTCCTAAGTGATTTTCCCTGACCACATAATGGGCCGGCGTCTCCCCGTCTGTGTTTGCCAGCGTATCATCCGCCCCAGCACCAATCAGCAGCCTCACCACGTCCTCATGGCCCCTGGCACAGGCACAATGAAGCGCCGTAGCTCCGGCATCTCCGGGCTCGTCCT
This sequence comes from uncultured Acetatifactor sp., assembly GCA_910586485.1. Lineage (GTDB taxonomy): Bacteria > Bacillota > Clostridia > Lachnospirales > Lachnospiraceae > Acetatifactor. The sequence goes on along the minus strand of CAJUIA010000004.1, from coordinate 70,252 downwards.
GGGTAAGATTTATATTAACTTTCTTTTCGATCATCACCCGAAGCATACCGGCATGGCCTCTTTCCGCGGCATAGTGAAGCGCCGCCCTGCCCTCATGATCCGTCTGCTCCATGGATTCCCTGGAAAACAGCTCCGCGGCTTCCTCAAAAAAGGCTTCCTCTTCCCCATACCTTCGCTTCTCTAATGCAGCAATGATACTCGCAGGCGTTCGTCCCCTGATGACCGCCCCGTTCATATCCACACCCATTTCCAAAAGCTTTTTCAGTACCGTTATCCCGTAAGCAGCACGCAGACACTCATCTCTGAGGCAGAACATTTCGCCTCTGTAATAAACAGGCATGGTAAAATCAATCTTCATATCCCTGCAGACATCCAGTAAATGCCCTTCTTTATCGGCAATCAGCCCATTATGCAGCAGCTCGGAAATCTCACCCACCTCATCCTCGTCATCGGGATCCATCCGGGTGATCATTTTTGCAGTCAGATACAAAGCCATGCTTAAAGCATCCCTGTTATCATCGGATATGCCGCTGTAAGCATTGCTGGTAATCTGACTTAAAGGAAACAGTTCCATACAGGCATCGGGGACTTTCGCTGCGCCATGCTCCAAAAGCGCAAAATACATAGCCATGTTCCTGTATTCCACGGCATGTCGGACAGGGTTTATTCCGGCCTTATTTTCCACATCCAATAATTCCGGACAGCTTTTCATCAGCTGCAGAGCCCCGGTAATATGACCGTTCCTCCTGGCCAACATCAGCAGGGTATTACCGTCTTCATCCACATAGTCGGTTTTTGCACCCTTTTCCAGAAAAATTTCCGTCAACGGCCATGTATAAGAGGAACAGCAATCACAGGTCAGCAAATGCGCCAAAGGCGTAAGCCCTTCATCGTTTTCTAAGTTTATATCGCAGGTCAGCAGACGGGCGATCTCTCCCCGTTGATCTACACTTTGCTCCAGGCAGGTCGGATTTTTCGCCAAAATCTCAATAACAGGATACGCCAGAAAATGAAAGGCATTCCTCCCCCCTTTGTCGCAGAAGGAAGCATTGGCCCCATATTCCAGCAGGAGCCTGACCATAGCAAGATTCCCCTGAGCACAGGCCAAAAGAAAAGGGGTAATTCCCTGCCCTCCATAATCAGTCAAATCAACCGTCTCCTTATCTGCCTTGCCCGCTCGAAGCATTCCCTCCACAGCATCATAAAAATTGTGCCATACCAGCAGATGAAACAAAGTAAAGCCGCCGTGGCCCCTCGGCGCAAGCAGCTCTTCCCTTCCACATTCCTCCACACAGGTATTCACCTCTTCCACGATCTTCGGCGTGAAATATTTATATTCATAAAAATCATCAGCCGCCTCCTGACTAATCCCCCACCAGGGGATACACTTGGCCTGATTGTATACTTCACTGGATTCCACCAGCAGCTCTGTAAGTTCCTTAATATCCATAACCCTCGTTTCCTCTCTTCAAATCTCTCTATATTTTCATGGCCCTGTCCACCGGCACCGCACAGACCACTCCCCTGGCCTCCGCCCGCAGACCAAACTCCTTGTTGATCTCTTCCATGATCTGATTACGGACACTGTCTGCCGCCAGGATGGCAATGATCTCCTTTTCCTCCTGCACCTGCAGATCCATCATTTGTTCCGCCCCCGCAAGTCTTGCGCGAATTACGGTGCCTCCTGTGGCCCCGGCCTTTTTTGCGGTCTGCATAACCGCATCCGCATAGCCCTGACTGACTGTGATCAATATCAGACTGTGACGATATTCGCTCTTCATAGCGCTTTCCTCCCCTTCGATCTCATTCTCTTCGGCCTGCAGAAGCAGCTCCGCCGCTACCCTGTTGATAGCTGATGTGGACAGGAGCATCATCAATCCGTTATAGCCCTTGCCGGAGCTCATGTCCTTCGTCAGCTCCGCTGCCAGCGCTGCCACACTCCTGCGTGGCGCATAGCTTAATACAATATCCTTATCGCTGCTGCCAAGTCCCAATATATCCATCATCTCCGAAGAAGCCGTCCCCTGGCCCACACACTGCATATGAAAACCAATATGCCGCTTATCAAGCATCTCTATGTATGCTTTTGCCCTGCCTCGTTCTATGATGGAAACGATCAGCATAATCTGATCCTGCCTGTCTGCCTTCACGCCTCCACCTCCCCTTCCGCCTCATCATAATACAAGATAATATCCTCTATCTGACTCAGCTCATGATGCGCCTTAGCAATCCTTCTCTTTCTCTTCACATTACTCCACAAGCCCAGCACCTGAATGGTAATCAAAGGCGTCATGGCTACCATGGCTACCAGTCCGAAGGCATCTGTCATAACGTTTCCGCCGCAGGCTTCACATGCCCCCATAGCAAAGGGCAGCATGAAGGTAGTCGTCATCGGCCCGCTGGCAACGCCGCCGGAGTCAAAAGCAATGCCCGTATAGATGGGCGGTACAAAAAAGGTAATGACAAGAGAAATCACATAGCCGCCTATCAGAAAGGGATAGATCGGGATCCCCGTCAAAACACGCAGCATGGAAACCCCCACCGACAGCCCCACGCCCATGGACAGGGCCCTGCCTATGGATTGCTGGGATATGGCGCCGTTGGTTACCTCTTCTACCTGCTTTTTCAAAGTATGTACCGCCGGCTCTGCCGAGACCACAAAATACCCCATCAGCATCCCCACTGCAACCAGTGAGTACTGATGATCTCCCCCGGCAATCTTGGCGCCGATCAGCCTGCCCGCAGGCATAAACCCGGCGTTTGCTCCCGTCAGGAACAGTACCAGGCCAATATAGGTATACAGCATTCCTACGCTGATCCTGATCATCTGATGCTTATGGAATCTCCTGTAGAATATCTGGAATATGAGAAACACACCCACAATGGGCAAAAACGCAATCAACACCTCTTTTGCATACAAGGGCATCTCCTGCAGGAAAAACAAAAATGCGTCTTTTGTGGTAAGATATTCGCCCAAAACCGTCTGTGTGGTCTCCGGCACAGGCGAAAAACAGATGCTTAGGATCAGCACCGATAGAATGGGACCAATACTGCACAATGCCACAAGGCCGAAGCTGTCCTCCCCGGAATGCTTTCCGCCTTTCATAGAAGCCATACCCGTACCCAGCGCCATGATAAAGGGAACCGTAATCGGACCCGTCGTCACACCCCCGGAATCAAAGGCCGTAGGAATAAACTCGCTGGGAGCAAAGACCGCCAGCACCATGACCGCCAGGTAAAATATCAAAAGCAGCCTTGACAGCGGAATATTCTTTTTTGTTCTCACCATGGAAATCACAAGAAAGATTCCTACCCCCAGAGCCACAGACAAGATCAGCACCAGGTTTGGAATAGAAGGAACCTGCTCCGCAAGGACCTGAAGGTCAGGTTCCGCAATGGTAATCAACGCACCCAAAACAAAGCTGACCACAATGGCCGCCAGAAATTTTTTTGATCTGCTGATTTGTACGCCGATGCCTTCGCCCAAGGGCTGCATGGACATGCCGGACCCAATGGTAAACAGGCTCATGCCCAGGATCAGAAAAACCGTTCCGAAAATGAACAGTACCAATATGCCGGAATCCAAAGATGCCAGACTTACACTTAAAACCAAAACGATTGCCGCTATGGGCAATACGGATTTGGCAGACTCGCCGATTGCTCCCCTGATAAATCTCACCAAGCCGCTCCCTTCATGCACTTTTATAAAATAATATCAGTTGCCACCTTAAAAGTCAATCGGCGAATAGGGCGAATAGACCCAGAAAAGTCTGCTACGCAGACTTTTCTCACACTAAGCAGTTTCACTCATTTTCAGCTGAGCGTTCACCAGTCCGTAATAAATTCCCTTCTGCTCCAAAAGCTCGTTGTGCGTGCCGATCTCCGCCACGCCGTGCTTATCAATAACTACCAGCCTGTCGGCATTGCGCAGAGTAGAAAGTCTGTGCGCAATGGCAAAGGTAGTCCGGCCCTTTACCAGACGGTCCAAAGCCTGCTGAATCAAGTACTCACTTTCCGTATCCAGGGCGGAGGTTGCCTCGTCCAGGATCAGGATTCTGGGATCATTTAAAATCGCTCTGGCAATGGCAATCCTCTGCCGTTCGCCGCCGGACAAATTATAGCCGTGTTCTCCCACATAGGTATTATAGCCGTCCGGCGTCTTGCAGATAAAGTCGTGAGCGTTAGCCGCCCTGGCCGCCCGGATCACCTCTTCTAAGGTAGCATCCTGCTTGGCAAAGCGGATATTGGCCAAAATGCTGCCTGAAAACAGGAAGGTCTCCTGCAGCACTACCCCAATCTGGGAATGAAGGCTTTCCATCTGTATATCACGCAAATCACAGCCGTCCAGAGTAATCTTTCCCTGATCCACATCATACAGGCGCATAATCAGGTTGATCAGGGTGGATTTTCCGGTACCAGAGGCGCCCACCAGGCCGATCATTTCTCCCGGCTTCACCGAAAAGCTGATATTTTCCAATACCGGCTCATAGGTCTGGTATCCGAAGGATACCTTTTCAAATTCAAAGGCTCCCTTGATGGGAAATGCCTTGCTGTTTTCCTTGTCCGCCAGCATGGGCTCCTCGTCCAGCACGTCGTAAATTCTGTTTAAGCTGGTCACCATCTGCATCACCTGACGGGGCAGATGAGTCATCCAGCTTAAGGGTCCAAACAGATAGCCGTTGTAAGTCACAAACTGTACCAGCCGGCCTACCGTCATGTCTCCCTCCAATACCTGAATACCGCCGAAATAGATGGCAATATAGGTGCCCACTCCCAGCAGAAAGGTAAGAATCGGGAAAAATACCGCCCAAAAGGTCTCGTTCTTTTTCTGAATTGCCGCAAATTCCCTTGTCTTTCTTGTGAATTTTGCGCTCTCTCGTTCCTCCTGTCCGAAGGATTTTACAATCCGCATCCCGGAAATAATATCCTGCAGGTTACTGCTTAAGTCGTCAAATTTCAGCCACTGCCTGTGGGAAATGGTGCGGATATGATGCCAGAAAGCTTTTGTCACCACAAACACCACCACCACGAACATCAGCGACAATAAAGACATTTTCCAGCTGATAATGAACATCATCACCAGAGACACGATCATTGTTACCAGGGTGGAAAGCATATCGCCAAACACCTCTTCCATAAATTCCCTGATCTGCCTCGTATCACGGGAAACACGGTTCATCAGCTCTCCCGGCTTTCTGTTGTTGATGAAGGACAGGGACAGTACCTGTATCTTATAATACAGCTTTTTCCGCAGGCTCAGACTAATCGACGCCCCCAGCCTGGCGCAAAACCAATATCGTCCAATCCCTAAGGCCAGTCCCAGCACCATCAGTGCAAAGGTAATGCCGATAAACCACCAAAGCTGGGTATAGGTGCCGCTCCCGTCGGAAAGAGCTTCGTCAATAAACTGCCGTTGTACCATAGGGGAAATCAGATTTACCGCCGCGATAAACAAAAGCATCACCGAAAGCAGAATCAGTCTTCCCGTAAACTCCCCGCATAAAGCAAAGAACTTTCTAAGAACATCACCCTTGCCGTCGCAATAAGGACACTTACTGGTCCCCGGCAGAGCGCGCCCGCACTTATCACAATACTTTTCATATTCCCGGCTGATAACCCTGTCGGAATCGGAAAGTACTCTTCCCTCTTCCCCTGCATTGATAATGGTCTGAGCGCCCCTGGCCACATAGGCCACGCGGATAATATGGCGCATGGAAAACCTTGCCGCACAGGAGACAGAGCCGTCCTTTTGAAACACCGTAAGGATGCCGCTGTAAACCTGATGCTCACACTTGATTTTCTCACAGTCTGCCAGCCGGTACTCCGCCGCTTTCACACCGCCGTCCAGCACGATCAGCCGCTCCTTTGTCACCACAATCCAGGACCCTTCTGCATAAGAAGACCGTGCGCGTTTTTCGCCGTTATCAAACTGCAGGTCCACGGGCACACAGTACCATATGGCCTCCCCGTCCTGCAGCTCAAGCGCCTTCTGACAAGACTCATTTAATGTATATAGTAACTTCATGATAAACTCCCTTTTTCGAAAAACAAATATCTCCTGCTGAAGCCCCTTGTTTTTCTTTGCTCGTTATTAGATGAACAAATCCAGTTTCTTGCGCTCCATCACCGTCAGCGCATACAAATCCGGCAGCTCATACCGGTTTCCGTCAATGTCCGTAATCTGGTATCTGGCTCCGCCGATGTTAATCACGGCATCACCCCCCATATGAGTAGTAAAACGACACACTCCAAAATCCGTCATCACATGCCAATAGGCATATCCGTACTCATCCTTTACATCCATCACCTTGCGGATCACAGGCATGAAATAGCGCAGGCGCACCTGCTCCCTGATCATCTCCTGCACGTCCTTCTTCATATCCTTCAGGCTCTGAATGATACCGATCTCCTTCGCCTTCTCATCCGTCTCCCGGATCGAAATAAATTCCTCCGGGTTTGTCAGAGGAAAGGTCAGATATACTCCGACCCTTGCATATTCCTTATCCTCCAGCTTCAGAGACAGGAAACCGCCATCCGTACGGCGAAACTCCGCATTTTCGGAAGTGAGAAACCGCATCTGCAGGACCTCCTCCGACTCTCTCTTTAACGCCTCTTCATCAAATTCCTGCAGATCCAGCAGATCCGGCATTCCGTTTTCTCTGTTTTCTTCCATTTTTACCTCCATGTGGGAGCAGCGTTAGCGCTCCCTTATATATACCTTAACGTTTTCACCCGCTCTGGGAAGAATTGCCGAAAGGCAATTCTTCGAGGCGAAACTTAGATTTTCTTTGGTTGAGCTCTTTTCAACCTTAGAAAATCTTTTCGCCTTTTATACTTCCACACCCCGCATTGCCAGGGCCTTTGTCTGCAGCTCACTCAGCTTAAAGAAGGTTCCCTTCTTTTCCATCAGCTCCTTATGCGTCCCCGACTCCGTTACCCGGCCGTCGTCGATCACGATCAGATGATTGGCGTTACGCAGGGTTGACAGTCTGTGGGCAATGGACAACACCGTCCTGCCTTTTTCCAGCTGTTCCAAAGATTTCTGAATGGCCAGCTCCGTCTCCGTGTCCACCGCAGATGTTGCCTCATCCAGTATCAGTATCTTCGGATCGGCAAGAATGGCTCTGGCAATGGATATTCGCTGCTTTTCGCCCCCAGACAGGGCACGGCTGGATGCACCGATGATGGTATCATACCCCTGGGGCATTTTGCAGATAAAGTCATGGGCACTGGCCTGTATCGCCGCCTTTATAATCTCTTCCCGTGTGGCATCCGGTCTGGCATAGGCAATATTCTCAGCCACCGTCCCCATAAAGATATAGGTCTCCTGAGACACCATGGCCACATTCTTCCGCAGCTCCTTAAAGCCGTACTGTTTTACATTAATGCCGTCTACCAGCACCTCTCCCTCGCCTGCATCATACAGGCGGGAAATCAAGTTCACCAGCGTAGACTTTCCGGCGCCGGAACGCCCCACAATCCCCAGCACTTCCCCTGCTTCCACTCGGAAGCTTACATCCTTTAATACAGGCTTGTTCGGCTCATATCCAAAGGTAACATTCTTAAGCTCAATCTCGCCCCTAAGGCTCTCCGGCCTTACCGGATCAGCCGCTTCCTTCACTTCCGGCACGGCATCAATAATCTCAAACATACGCTGAGCGGAATTCATGGCATTGGTATACCAGCGGAAAATACGGGACATAAACTCCAACGGCCATTTTAACTGTCCTACATAGCCCGAAAAGGTAATCAACAGTCCCAGCTCCATATCCGAGCCGCTGATGATCAGGGCCGATCCCACTGCCCAGACAAGGAAGGTCAAAAAGTCCTCCACCAGGTAATACAGCGCCGAAAACCGACAGTCATAGCCGGCCACATCCACTTCGGCATCCCGCACCCTTGTGTTACTCTTTGTAAAACGGGTCATCTCCTGCTCTTCCTGTCCGAAAGCCTTTACCACCCTGGCTCCGGTCAGATTCTCGTTCATCTGGCTGTTCAGCCTTCTGTTGGCCCGGTGCCGCTTTCCGTAATAATGCCATAGTCTGGGCATCATAAAATAGCTGATACAAAACAGTACCGGCATCAAAACGATAGACGCCACTGCCAGCAGCGGGCTTAAAATGAACATAATAACCAAGGTGGCGAGAATGGTTCCCACATTGATAAAAAAGTAAGGAATCCCATCTATGAAAAAGCTGGATATTTCATCTGCATCATCGGAAACCCTGGTCATCAGGCCTCCGGTCTGGCGCTTCGTGAAAAAGCTGATGGACAGCTTTCCCATGGACTCAAAAACCTGACTTTTCAGCTTGCTCACCACTTCTGGAGCAATCCTGGCAGTCAATGCGCCCTGCAATATACCAAGGGCCTGAATCAGCACCTTTGTCAGGATCATGACGATAACCAATATTCCCAATGACAGCACAAACCGGCCTGCGGGAACATGGAAGACTGCCAAAAACGCTTCATCCTTTGCCAGCACCTTATCATACAGGACTGTACCGCTTAAGTACGGCCATACCAGATTTAAGCCTGCGGTGGCAAGATAGCAGAACATCATGATGGCCAGCATACCCTTATAGGGCTTAAAATACCCCACTATCCTCCACAGGATGGACTTTTTATCCATACACTTGGGGCAGACCTTTCTTTCCTGATCGGGATAAATCATGCCGCACTTGGGACAGCACTCCTTTCCCCGTTTCACGTCCAGGTCCTCCTTCGTGATTTCTTCCCCCTTCCGGGTCTTCTCCAAAAGGCGGCACATTCTCATAAATGCTTCCATTTTCGTGTTGGAAAACTGACATATATACTGCTCACTTCCCTTGATCTTTCCCATCAGTACTCCCGTACTGACCTGGCGCAGCACCTCCAGCATCTCCACATCTGCCAGCTCATAGAAAAGCACAGCAGGCTCCGCCATTTTTTCCGCGCTGTCTTTGGCGTTCTGCATGGCCCAGCTGTCATAACCGCCCAGGCGGTACTCACGCTTTTCCTTGTACGGGTATCTGGCCACAATCAGCTTCTTGTCCGTAATGGCCACGATGGAATCCGCAAAGCGGAATTCCTCATCCAGATCCGCCATGGCGGCAAATACCACCTCATCCTTATTGATCCCATATTTCTCCAAAACCTTTGTAAAACTATTTGGTAAGTTCATACTGATACCTCTTTACACATGCCTTTCCCTGATTCCCATACATTTCTGTATGCTTAATGCCCCCCGATATTTGATGCTGCTTTTGTATATGCCTTACGTCTCCTGCCGGGCAAAGCCCACGCCGTAAAAGCACACAAAAACGGCATGCCATACAATATACCCAAGTCCGTATATCATGTATGTCATGCCGCTTCCTATCTGCCTGCCTGCGCGGATTACCCGCCAGGTCATGATCTGTCTACAGATTCTACGCATCTATCATCCGGGAGACAATACATTGACTGCTTTTTGTTCTTACTGCCTGATGCTTTCCTGACCTTGTCATTGCATTTGCCTCCTTTCCCCTAAACTCGTTTTCAGCTACATCAACTACTATAAACTTCTTTCCATGATCTGTCAACAAATATTTTATGCTTTATTCCAGCATAATCTCCTTTACTGAAATTTTCCGGATTTTCTCGGAATAAACGTGCATTACAAGCTCATAAATAACGGCAAAGACCGCCAGAGAAATCAGCATCACCGGAAAATCAAATTCATACTCCGGAACTCCCTCCATATCCCTGAATACAACGTCAACCGCAATACGCAGCAGCACGTACTGATACACTGTCCCCAGGGCGAAACCGATATAAGCCATGGGTCTGTAGCACCCTAAGATTGCCTGGCTGCATTCCTTCTGCGAATAACCGAACACCCTCATCATGGCAATGGTTTTCTTATTGCCGCCGATCACCGTAGTAATCGCCAGAAACAGTGTAGTGCAGGCCAGCACCAGCCCGATGAGCATAATCATGATTCCCATCATCTCGCTGGCCAGCTCATCCATGCTGAAGGACATCTGGGTCATGGCGGAAAAACAGAAGGACGCAAATACAATAAAAAACGCCAGTACCTTTTTATCCCGCAGGGTATTCCTTTTCAAGTCCTCCAGAAACAGACCGCCGCTGCTTCGATCAGCCTTATGCTTTTTCCTTTTCCCGCCGTCGGACATGCTGTCCCGCAACAGATTTAAAACCGGCAGCTTCAGCCTGTGCCAGGCATAAAAAACCGCCAGTAACGAAAAGGCCGCCGCGGGAAGTACCACCAGGTACAAAAGAATCTCCGGATGAAACCGCACCGGAAATTCCGGCAAAAGCTGATCCATATTCTGCACCTCATAAAATAACGGCATGAGCAGAAATGCTCCTGCAAATCCCAAAACCGCCCCCAGAAAAACGCTGCTGCCAAACACCCAAAAGCTTCCGGCAATTTTTATATTAGAGCAGCCCAATGCCTTTAAGATACCTAACTCCTTTTTATGAGTGTCAATATACTGCTTGATAAAAAACATCAGCATTACCACCGATGTCAAACACAGACAGCCCCCGGAAAGCCCGCAGACCATCTTTCCCGTAGACACCTGGGCCTTGTAAAAAACAAGCACCTGCTCCGAAACAATTTCCTTTTCAATCCCTGTAATGTCTGCCTGATAATTTAAAAACAAAGTGCATACAAATACCGCACAGAAAGAAATAATTACAATCCCGGCAAGCTTTGCCCCATCCTTTATTCCCACTACCATCGCTTTCTCCTTTACCAACCGATCTCATACGCCGTCTTTCGTACCTGGTTTTTATAGATCTCCGCCACTCTTCCGCTGTTCATTCGGATTACAGTATCTGCCATTTCCGCAATATTCAGGTTATGGGTTACCATAATGACGGTAAATCCGTATTCCTTTTGCAGCTCACAGATATAGTCCAGCACCTGCCGCCCCGTTTCTTCATCCAGCGCTCCCGTAGGCTCATCCAGGAATAAATACTTCGGATTCTTTGCCAGGGCTCTTGCCACGGAGACACGCTGCTGCTCACCGCCGGAAAGCTCACTTGGATATTTATGCAGCTTCTTCCCCAGCCCCACCGCTTCGATCACCTTTTTATAATCCCGGTTGCCGGCCAGGTCAGCCCCCATTTTTACGTTTTTCTCAACATTCATATTCTGCAGCAGATAATACTGCTGGAAGATAAAGCCTATGTTTTCTTTTCGAAACTCGGTCAACTCACTGTCGGAAAAAGCTGTAATATCCTTCCCGTCATACAGCACCTTTCCGCTCTCCGGCCGCTCAAGCCCTGAAGCCACATTCAAAAAGGTAGATTTTCCCGATCCGGATGCCCCCAGGATCACCACAAACTCTCCGTCCTCTATTTTCAGGCTGATTCCCTTCAAAACCTGAAAGCTGCTTTCACCGTTTCCGTAATTCTTTGTAATTTCCTTCACTTCAATCATAATTCCTCCTTCTGCCCGGCAAGATAACATTGTATCTTTACACTACACTAAACTCTCCCTGTTCTTTAAGAGGCTGACAAATACCTCCGTCATCATCCTGCCAATCTCTTCCCCTGTAAAATGACACATTCCCGTGGCACACAAGGCTGCGATACCGTGAGAATATATCCACAAATGACGGTACAGCTTTTCGGCAGTAATCTGATCTACTCCGTAGCCCTCCTGAACGGACAGCAATATCTGCTCATAGCTCTCGTCGATCAGCGGAAGCACCGTCGAAAGCTCCGGCACCTGACCGTGCTCTGTCATAAAAAGAAGCTGAAACAGCTTCGGTTCGTTGACGGCAAACAGAATATACTGTGTTCCCACCCCTTTAAATGCCGGTTTTTCCGCCAGTCCCCGCTGCACATATTCTCTGTAAAGCGCTTTTGCCGCATTGAATACTGCCTGCTGTACCTCTTCCATATTTCGAAAAACCGTAAAGATCGGCCTGGCCGAGCTGTCAAGCCTTTCTCCCAGCGCCCTTGAAGTCAGCACCCCGGCGCCCCCCTCTCTTACAATCGCCAGCGCGGCCTCCACAATTTCTTCCCTGGAAAATTTTGCCTTTGGCGGCATGAATACCTCCCTTTCTCAGCCTGGTCCATTTGCTGTACATCTGCATTACGTCCTGCTGCATATTTGAAATCACTGGTTTTAAATCATATGTTTTAAAACATCTAATTCAGATTAGCACATATAATAAATCATGTCAACAAAAAATTTCAACCCCTGTGGATTCTGCCTTTTCCACCTGCATATTGGCTTTTCTGCCACATTGCTGTCATATACTGCCCTGTTGTAATAAAGTACAACTGAGAAACCATAGGGCACACCAGGAGGAACAGACAATGTTGGAATTTGCCGATCAGGAAAAGCATACGATGGCCCGGCAGTCAAAAGGCCGCGCAGACCGAAGACATTGTGAGACAGAGGACTCGGCTTCCTCCCGCAAAAGCATGTTTATTCGTTACAGCAAACCGGCTCAGGACGTGATCCAGCGGAAACAAACGGCTCCACTGGCGGACCGCCTTCGGGAACAGGGCATTGACCCTAGGGCGTTTGGCCCGGATTTTGCAAGGCTCACGCGGGAATACGATGCGCTTCCTAACACTGCCCCGCAAAGAGCCGCCCAGCAGCGCCATCTGCATGTACTGCTGGATTTGCTGGCAGAAAGAATAAATGCCGGTGAAAAAAATCCCCGGCTTCAGACAGCCCTGAATTTGATATGGTTCAGGCCTTAAGCCAGCATCACCTAATGCAGCTTCATCTTGCAAAGAGTGCACATTCCAAACGGTCCCACAATGTCTTTGATACTGTGCTTAAACTTGTCAGACACACACTCTCACAGGAAGCATGCTTAAGCCATTATACCCATAATCCAAGCTTGACAGTACTGCATTCCACAGATTACCTGAAAGCCAATCAGATATTGGAAGAGAAAGCACCGACAGACTTGAGAACGGTAAGTGAAAAAGCAAGCATATCCAAAAGTCAGGATGTAGATACCGCCATGTTCCGCAACACGGGCTTTGTGTTCTTTTTTCTGGAAAGAGCAGGTGCGCCGCCTCGCAGTGCAACACGTTTTGGCCGCTATCGTTATACCGTTCCGCTTAATCAAAGGCTTAACATTTTGAAAGATGCCTGGGCGATCCTGCATGATATGGCAAATCAATCCGAAAGCGGCAGAGATATAATCCATCCAGCCTTGGCGAAGCAGACCGAAAGTGCCGTCCAGGGACAGAGCAAAAGCTTTTTAAAACTTATGGCCAGCATATTCTTAAAAACGGAGGCGACCCCGAAATCCATTACAAAACGTAACTTTTACAGACCCGCTAAAATGGAAAATATCCCGAAATTGCCTGAAAAGTTCCCGCCTGATTTTAAGAGACAACTGGATCCTGCCACGCCACTGATCAGTATGCTGTCACTGTTTCTTCCCACGGCGAAGCAGGACATTTTCCTGGAGACACCGGATGGACGTGAACATGACACCCATATTCACGATTATCTGTCTGGAAATTTTCTTCAGGGACTAAATATTATTGAGGGCATTGCCCTGCGCGCCGCCCATGAACTCACCGCACTTCAGGAATGCGGTGCGGCCGAATATAATACTATCATAGGAAACAAGGATGCCCTTTGGGATTATATTTCCGGCATGGTACATGATGTGCAGATCATGGTGCCCCATGACGTGCTGCCGATGCAATATGATTTTATTGACAGGCCAAAGCCTGCGGCGGGAAGCGGGGAAGAATCCGCTGCCCGTTTGATTACCCGGCCCGTAGGGGCAAGAACCTCCGGAATGCAGCGCGTTGAAGGATTGTCCGCCAATGCCGTCCGCATTCTGAGTTTCCAATCCAAAAGTGCCAACAACTGCTTTTTTGAGGCGATGTTCCCCCTTATGAATATATCGGGAATCGAAAATGCCAGCGCCCTGCGAGACCGCTTTGTGGATCTGCAAAACGGCACGGCCCCCCTGCTGGCAGGCGCTCCGGTAGAGTATCAGCATATACAGCAGTTTGCAAACCTGTTTCATGTTACCATTACCGTAATGGCTGAAGTCCACAACCAAGCTGCTCCGGCCACGGGTGGCAGTGTGGAAACCGTACTGATCGACTTTGTTCCCCAGGGCGGCGGCTCCCAAAACCATTATTATATCTGCTTCCTGCCCCCGGCAGACCCGCAGGGCATCGGCCATTTTACCGGCCTGGCTGATAATTGATTCCGCTGTTTTACCCCGTCATCGGCTCATAAAATGTCTCCATCACTCTGCCTCCCCTTCAATCTCTTTGCGATGGCCTGCATGAATGCCGATATGCCCGATCCCCAAAACAACTGTGGCCGCCAGAAGAAATACGTTGCGCCCGTAGATCCCCAGCAGAAAAAATGCCATTACCGGCAGGGTGGCTCCCGCCAGCGGGATGCCGCAGATCCCCCTGTAAAAATCCGCCATGCGCTTTTTACTCCTGAAATATCGAACCCAGTATGTTTCATACAACAGCATCAACAGGAAGGAAATCAGCAGCCAGATACACCACGCGGAGTCTGTCCGCACATTAAAATCCGTAAATATCAGCATTAAGCAGCATACTGTCACTTCCCCGATCCTCTCCAGAATCTGTAAGGCCTTGCTTTCATTCTTTACATAATTTTCATAGCCCGCAGGCTGGTTTTTGGTCCAGAGTATATTGGGCAGAAACAGCATCACAAGATAAATTAGGCCCACATAAGAAAATCCAAAATGAAACATAATATATCCCTCCCTTTTATGCTTAACAAAGTATAACATCTGCAGGACGAAAAGAACAGACATTTCGTCATACAGGCAAAATTTGTCCGGCAGACAGGAATTTGCTCTTCGTTCGCCTTCCGGGCGAAAATATTCTCCGATTCATAAGAATACAAACGTCCTGATTTTTGATATAATCCAAGTAAATGATATGTTTTAATCACAGGAAGGCTTAAGCCGGGAGATTCACATGAACAATATATCACTGCGCATTGCCGATTTGCGTAAAATCAAGAAGATAACACAGCAGGAGCTTGCGGACTGCATCGGCGTCTCCTTTCAGACGATCAGTAAATGGGAAACCGGCGTTAATATGCCGGACATTACCATCCTGCCACTATTAGCTGATTTTTTTAACGTGTCCACCGACCAACTGCTGGGTTTAAAGCCCCTGGAGGGAGAAACCTATCTCCCCGAAAAAACAGCCACCAAAGATTTCTGGAATCAAAAGCTGGAATACCTTCTGCGGACACGGAAAAATTATTGGAATGAGGATTATGCCCGCTTTCTCGTATCACAGGTCTGGAAAATTACCGAGCCTGTCTCCCTGCTGGACTGCGGCTGCGGCTATGGATTTCTGGGAATGCTCCTGCTTCCCTGTCTGCCTGCGGAAAGCACCTACACGGGAATTGATTTTGCGGAAGACTTAATCAAAAAGGGAAAGAACCTTTTTAAAATACAGAATGAGAAAGCCGCTCTGGAAAAAGAAACTGCTGGGGAGACGACTGCCTTGAAATCGCAGGTAAATTTTATCTGCAAAAATGTCTTTGCATATTCCGCCGAAAGTCAATATGATATTGTGATTTGTCAGGCGGTTCTCAGGCATCTGGACAACCCTGAGGCTTTTATTCGAAAGATGATTTCCTTTGCAAAACCGGGTGGATATGTGGTCTGCATTGACGCAAACAGGGAGTTTGAGTGCTGCGGGCTTTATATTGACGGCATGGACTATCAGGAGCTGTGCCGGCATGAGGGGTTGGAAAAAAAATGGCGCACCGAGCTTACCATGCAGGGCAGAGATTATGCGATTGCCATCAGAACCGCACATATTATGCAGAAACTGGGGCTGACGGATGTTGACGTGAGAATGAATGACAAGGTGGAATTTGTGACCCCGCATTCTCCGGAGTACGAGGAAACAAAGAAAGATTTTATCGCCTACAATGATTGGAGCGCCGGCATCAGCGAAGAGGAAAGGAATGCGCTGATCCTGCATCTGCTGACCCATGGTCTCTCCCGGAAAGAGGCGGAAGATTACTGCAATCGTAATCTTGAAATTGCAAAATTCTTTGCCGATCACCCTGAAGCCGGATATACATTTATGAAAGGAAAAATGATTTCTTATGGAAGAAAAGCCAAAGAATAAACCCATTCTGCTGCTTGATATGTATGGAGTAATCATAAAGGAAAGTAAAGGATATTTCATCCCCTACACTTATGAACATTTTGATGTCAAAGAGCATGACCGGCTTACCAGGGCCTTTCGGGAGGAATGCCTGTTTACGAAGGCTGGAAACGGAGAAATCAGTTCTGATGAATTTCTTTCCCGGTTAGGCTATCCGGATCCGCAGGAAGCCATGGAGGATTATCTCACCCATTATTTGACTCTGGATCCTGACTTCATCAGGTTCGCGGAATGTCATTACAGGCAATATGATTTTGTGCTGTTTTCAAATGATGTCAGAGAATGGAGTAAATACCTGTTTTCGTTATATGGGCTTCAAAAATATTTTAAAGATGCTATTGTCAGTGGGGAAATCCATATGCGCAAGCCGGAAGCCCGAATTTTTACCCATACGCTGGAGCGCCTGCAATGCAGGCCCCGGAATTGCATTTTTGTGGATAACAGCGTCCGAAACATAAATGCCGCCCGGAAAGCAGGACTGGAGACGGTTTTGTTTAACAGAGATCACGAGGCTTATTCCGGCAATATCGTAAGTAATTTCCAGGAACTGGGCATCTTCCTGAAGGAACATGCGAAAACGGTATGAGATGCAGTATCACGGCCGCCTGAGCAGGTGGCTGAAGAAATGATAGAACTTTATGCGGCGGAGGTGTTGAAGTCATGAAAGATAACTATAGTTTTTCAGTAGGTTGTATCGTAAGAAAAGATAACCAAATTCTGCTTGTACGCCATACCTATGGCGGCGCAAACGGTAAGCTTTTGATCCCCGGCGGCTTCTGCCATGAAAACGAACTGCCGGAGGAAGCCGCCGTGCGGGAGGTTTTAGAGGAAACAGGCATTACTGCGGCTGTAAGACGCATGGCGGGGATCCGCTGTGAGCGCAGCTCCTGGTATATACTATTAGAAATGGACTATATCAGCGGAGTGCCCACAAGCGATATGTGCGAAAACAGTGAAGCTCTGTTCTGTGAAATATCGGAAGCCCTGTCGCGAAGCGATTGCACGGAAATGACAAAGGCTGCTCTCCGGAAAATAACGGATGATTGTGCGAGCTGCCTTTATTCGGATCTGGAATATAAAAAACACAAGGGGGATAATTATACGCTTTACATCTGAGAAAAACTGACGATACCCGCATTCTATTGACAAGCCTCCTCACTCATGTTAGAGTAAAGAAAAGAACAAACCGGAGGCATGCAAATGAAGGACAAAAGCTATCGGAAATTTTATCTTTTTTCTCTGGCCGGCGTGACAGCCCTCTCTGCCTATCCCATATATATGGGAATTCTGGCAGTAAATGAAATGCTGCGAAACGGCGCCATCCCGATGGAGCGCTATCCGAAGTACATCATACCCTACACTCCGATTTCCGTCGCCCTGATCCTGGGAGTACTGCTGCTTCCCCTGTTTCAAAAGCTGGGAAAAAGGCTGGATCTTGTCTGCGGCGGCGCCTTGTCCGTAGGCATCTTTTTTCTTTTTGAGAGACTGATGGAAACCAATATTCTTGTGCAGACAACAGAAGTCGTCCCTCTGGAAGGCTGGCAGCTGTCGCTTTGCATGGTGCCTCCCCGCCAGTACGAGACCAGGACCTGGGAGGCGGTGGATGTCCTGCTGGGCGGATACAGCCCTGCCTTTAAGCTTCATTTTTATCTGATTTCCATGGTCCTGATTCTGTCCCTGCTCAATTCCTTTTACGGCTTTTCCAACATGATCCGTTCAAAGGATAACACCCGGAAAAAGATACTGACTCTCCAGACAATTACTGCTTTTGGCTTTCTGGGAATGTGCATCTGGGCCTGCTTTACGTCCTTTTACCGCGGGGGCGAGCTCACCGTTTCTGCCCTGTCCGCCCTGCTGATGTCCGTCTTTTTTGCTCTGCTGGGCGTTACCGTTGGTGTTTTTGCTGGCTCCTTCACTCTGGGAAAAAGCAGAAAAACAGCAATCCTGCTGCCTGCCGTTCTCGCTTCTCTTGTCACCCTGCTCATGTACACCGGAGAAATGATTCTCTTACATGGGAACCTGTACCGGTTCGGCAGCGGCTTCTTTTTTGACGGACTTGGCGAAATTGTACTGGCCCCTGTGGACCTGTTGATTATTGTGATCTCCGGCCTTATTACGGCGCTGCTCTGTAACGCTGTAAACGGAAACAGTTTTCCGATTTGAATCAGGTCCATATCTTTTCTCCTTTTCTGCGTTGTTTTCATTGATCTCATCACAGAAAACATAACATATGCAATACCTGATGTCTTTACCATAAACAGCGAACCGTTGGACACACTATGGTTTCTCCAATATACTTAAACTTCCTCCCTCAGATATTCCTCCCATACCCCCGGAAACCTGTTTCTTACAAACACCGCATAAGAGCAGTCCGGAGTCTCGATCATCTCTTTTTCTTTAAGATACTCTTTGAGCATGGAATACCATCTGGCCAGCTCCTGCTCCGATTTATCTTCAAAACGCCCGACCCGCATTTCTCCCTGCTCCACATATTGTAAAAACAACGCGTATGCGTTCTCCACCTCCAGACAGCCGGTCACCTCCACCGGCTCTGTGGCCAGCCTTGCGCAGGGAATGTTTTTAAAGGGGATCACCTGTTGTTCTCCTGCTTCCACCTCATAAATATATCCTCTGACCCCTTCCGATACCTGCCTGAGGGCATCAGGGTACAATTCATGATAAACAGGTATGCCGCTCTGGTCAAAGCCATAGGGAAACCAATAATAAGGCTTCTCCACGGCGTTGCGCAGATAAAAGGCCGCCACCACAGGAATTGTAGATAAATAAACAAAGGGGCGGTCATGATCCGCCTGCCTTGGCTCTAAGACCCTGATCCCCCCGATATTACTTCCATGATACAGCTTCATGCAATCTCCCTCCAAATGATCTTAACCCTCATGCTTCCGCTTCGAGGAATCTCAACCCTATGCGAAGATTTCTCATAATTTGAGAATTTCCGGCACTGTCGGTCAATTACCTTACGAGTATTGACTGCTCACAGGAGCAAAAGGTTTACTGTCCTGACTTTTATGCCCTTTTGTCAAACACGGAGGTCTCGCCGTATTCCCCCGCGTCTACAAAAGCATATTGATCGTTATGGGGGAACAGCAGCTCCATATACAGATTTCCCAGCAGGTTTTTCACCTGATCTGCATCAATATCCGCCACAGGATAATCGTTTGCCTCCAAACGCTTTAAATTGTATAACACTTTTTCTATTGTCTGCCACTCAGAACGCGCCGGCACCGGCTCGGACTTTACAGCTTTTCCTTTCTCCGGCTCCATGATGGGCTTTGCCTTGGGAACATTGTAGACAACATTTTTGCAGGTTTTTTCAAAGCACTCCGGATCATACTTGGCCAGATAGGCAAGATCGTCCATGGTCAGCACTTTTTTATGGTATATTTTAAGATATATGTTAATCAGACGAGTATCCTTTGCCATAGCTACACCCCGCTTTCTTTCAGTTGGAAAAACTGTTTCGCAGCCTCTTTAAGATCATACTGTCTGATATATTCCGACAATTTGCCTTACTGTCTGTTTATTTCATTATACACAATCACCTGTAAAAATACAATAAGTGAAATCTGTTTTATCATCTCAAATCCTTCTTATAATGCTCCAATTCGTAGGGCTCTCCATTGCGTGGATCTCTTTTTTCCTCCGAATATTGATAAACAAATCCGGCCGATGCCGCCAGTGCTTTTGATGCAAGATTGCCTGACCATGTTGAGTACTGAAATTCCACCCCGCCCAAAGAGATGCAATACTCCATCAGCAACCGCAGAATCTGTTTCCCATATCCCTTTCCAACATACTCCGGTCCTAGTGCAATGCCAGTCTCTTCATAAATATGTGGCCGGGTCTCCACGATTCCCGTAAAGCCGATGGCCTGGCCGCTCTTCTTCTCGTATACCAGCCAGGCGTCATGGTTTTCCTGCCAAGCAATGGTTTTCTGAATTCGTTCCCTGGCCCCCTCTTCGTCAGTTGTCACCTTCCACTGCATATACTTTGCCGTCTCCGGCCTGGACCAGACATTATGATATATAGATTTCCAATCCTCATATACAGCCTTTTTCAATATAAGATCTTTTGTTTCCATTAACATTGTGCCTGTCGCCTCCCCACTGAAATTCCTCATCCCATTTTATCTGCGAAGTATTTTTTCCATAGCCTTCCCTTTGGCAAGCTCGTCAACCTCCTGTCTTGTCCGCCCCTTCTTCTCCGCTTTGCTGACAAGCAAATGATAAACCTTTGAAAAATCCATCTGATATAATTTCTCATTTTCCATCTGCTGCACCGCCAACAGATTTTAATAATTTCAGCCTTTTGCAAAACATATCATAATACTGCGGCAATTCCACAAAATCTGCTTTGTTTATTTCTTTGATCTGATTTAAACCGACTTTTTCAACGGACCTGATTGCGGCCTCCTTTTGATTAATATGCTCTCCAAACATAGTCTGACAGTTGGCGCCTTCAACATCATCATACGTATGAAATGCCTGGTTAAAATCCATCAGATCGTGTAATCTCACCGGCTTATTATTGGAATTACGGACCAATATCCCCCAGTTTCCCCAATGTCTGTCTGTATTTCCGATCAGGTAATCCACAATATTCATCATATAATAATTATATTGATCCAGAGAAAGAATAAACTTTTCGGTGTTTATGCCATGATTCACTGCATATATCTCAAATGCCTCCATCGAAACAATGGAATACTCCTTTGAGGTAATATTACTGCTGACGCTGACTTTTTCTCCATCAAAATAATCTCTTTCGTATAACACCTGTGAAACGGCAAAACATCTGCAGATCCGGCTGGCAAGAAGCTCTCTCTCGACTGCATCTGCGCCCCCGCCCTTTAATAATCTGAAACCAGCCTCCATTCTCTGCCAGGCTTTTGGAAAACAGCCATTTGTTGACAGGTCTCTCGCCAGACAATCGTTTTGAACCGTATACTGCTTTCCTCTCAACGCAATATCAATAAAAGTATTATCCAAATGATTTTCGTACAAATTAACATCCCTGAATGAAATCTTTTCCTTTTCAAGCTTTACCCAAAAGACATCCGTCAGCGAAGCGCATCTATAGGATAACGCGATTTGGGCTCTTTCCCTATCCGTCACTGCCTGCAGCATTCCTATACTGTTCAAGATCTCTTTTGCATACTTTCTGTCTAACGTAAGGACTCTTGTTGCACACCAATAATTGAAATTGGTAATATTATTAACCAGAGCCTCAATCTCTTCCGCCTCTTCCAAATATAAATTACAGGGCATAAATGACTGATCATATATCTTACATTGTCCGGAAGCGTTAATCTTCGCAACTCTTCTATCCATGTGCATAATTTCATACACTCTTTTTTCGGGCATTCCGTCACCTCCCTGCAAAACATACTTCCCCGTTAAAGCGCATCCAGGGCACACAACCAAAACGGCGCGAAACCAAAACCATTCCGGTTTGATTTCACGCCATAAACTGTACAAAATGGCGCGAAGCATAAACAACCTGTGTTCTGCTTCGCGCCAACAAATGCGGAAGATGGGACTTGAACCCACACGATATTGCTATCACAAGATCCTTAGTCTTGCTCGTCTGCCAGTTCCGACACTTCCGCATACACAGCATATGTACTGCGCAAGTATCATCTTAGCATTACTCTTCCGAAAAGTCAACCTCTTTTTTATGGCATATTACATAACAGTCCGGTCATGTTACCGCTGTACCCGCCCGGATGCGTCGCCGCCTGCAAGCGTTTCAACCTCTTTTCTGGAAACCAGGTTAAAGTCGCCGGGGATGGTGTGCTTCAAAGCGGAAGCCGCCACGCCAAATTCCAGAGCGTCCTTGAAATTCTTACCATCCAGCATTCCACAGATCACGCCGCCGGCAAAGGAATCCCCGCCGCCTACACGGTCAACAATGGGATGGATACTGTACTCCTTGGAATGATAAAACTCTTTGGTATCCCGTGAGTAAATACATGCGGACCAGCCGTTGTCGGAAGCAGAGTGGCTCACACGCAGGGAAGAAATGCAGTACTCAAAGTTATAATCTGCCACCATCTGCTCAAAAATGGACTTATAGCCTGCCAGCTCCAGATCCCCGCTGGTAACGTCGGTTTTGCCGGGCTTATATCCCAAAACCAGCTCTGCGTCCTCTTCGTTGCCGATGCACACATCCACATACTGCATCAGATTCTTCATAACCTTCTGTGCCTTCTCAGAGCTCCACAGCTTCTTGCGGAAGTTCAAATCCACGGAAACCTTTACCCCATGCTTCTTTGCCGCTTTCAGAGCCTCTTCTGTCAGCACTGCTGCCGCGTCAGAGACAGCGGGAGTGATCCCTGTAAAGTGGAACCAGTCCGCATCCTTGAAAATCTCGTCAAAGTCAAAATCTGCAGCGGTAGCCGTGGAGATGGAGGAATGCGCCCTGTCATAAACCACCTTGGAGGGTCTCATGGAAGAACCGCTCTCCAGGAAATAAATACCCAGTCTCTCTCCGCACTTTGCAATATGCTTTGTACCCACATTATACTTTCTTAAAGCCGCCACTGCGCACTCACCGATCTCGTTAGCCGGAACGGCAGTGACGAACTCTGCATCATGCCCGTAATTTGCCAAAGACACTGCTACATTTGCCTCTCCGCCGCCATAGTTGATGTCAAACTCATCAGCCTGAATAAACTTCTCAAAATTAGGGGTGGACAGTCTCAGCATGATCTCACCCATCGTTATTACTTTTGCCATTTCTCTAAATTCCCCTTTTCTTTTTTCGTCCTCAATTTATCATTTTCCTTGCCGGAGAGGATTCCGCACCTCTCCTTCAGACTCCGCAAACCTTACTTCTGCACCAGATGTACTGCGAATCCGCCTACCTCTTCCTTCAGATAGATTGCCTTATACTTGCCCTTGTCATCCTTCTTGGGCTCTTCAAATTCCACGCCCAGAACGGTAGTCATATAATTCACGGCACGCTCAATGTAATTTGTACGAATGGCAATATGCCCGTTCTTTCCCTTGAAGGGTGTCTTCATTACCTCTACCGCTGTTCCTGCAAAAACAGAGCTGTTACCTGCCTTGGCAGGCATACCAAACAGGAAGGCAAAGCGATTTGCCGCCTTCATGGCTTCTTCCTCGTTTTCCGCATTAATGCCCACATGCGCCAGTTCAAAGCCCAGCATGGTCTGTACCGCTTCTCTGGTCAGCGCCTCAATCTTGTCCCATGCGCCCTCATTGATCAGATCCCCCGGCACCATCCAGGAGCCGCCGCAGGCAATGATCTTGGGGAAATCCAGATAAGAGGTCAGATTCTTTGCATTCACGCCGCCCGTAGGCATAAATTTCATATTTACATAAGGCGCTGCCATAGCCTTGATCTTTGCCAGTCCGCCGGACTGCTCCGCCGGGAAGAACTTTACCACCTCAAGACCGAATTCAATCGCCTGCTCGATGTCCGAGGGGCTGGAAGTACCGGGCGTAATGGGCACACCCTTATCAATACAATACTTTACCGTCTTAGGATTTAAGCCCGGACTGACGATAAATTTTGCCCCCGCAGCCACCGCCGCATCCACCTGCTCCGCATTGAGAACGGTTCCTGCGCCCACGCACATATCGGGGAAATTCTCCGTCATAATTTTAATGGCGCCTGCTGCCGCACCGGTACGGAAGGTAACCTCTGCACAGGGAAGGCCGCCTGCACACAAGGCCTTTGCCAGAGGCAGGGCATCCTCCTCCCTGTCGATCTTTACAACAGGAACAATGCCGATCTTACTGATCTGCTCTAATACTGCATCCATATTATCCTCATTTCTGCGCGGTCTTTATTCTCCAATTATCATTTCCGCTCAGCCTGCGTAAAACCACGCGGACACAGCCTGAACGCATACAGGAAGAATCGCTTAGAAAATCTTCATTCCCTTCACACTAATTCCTTTACCGCCGCCGCAATCTTGTCGCACTTGCAGTTTGTAAAGAAATACTCCTTGAATTTGGCTCCGGAAAGGGCTCCCTTCACCAGCTCCCGGTCAAGCTTCTCCAGGATGGTAACCATATCCGTATGAGTTACCTCCTTCACCTTGTCCAGAATCTTTTTATTTCTCTGCTCAGGCTCCACCCTTTCGGGAGGATAACCTCCGCCTCCGGGAGCGCAGAACAGCTTTTCGAAAATGTATTGCAGATTCAGCTCACCGCCCCAGCCGAAATTTTCGGCGAAGGGAATGGCCACACAGTTCCCGTCGTTTACCTGCGAAAACAGGTAGGCGTCCAGGGGAGATTCAATATGACCGCAAAGCACCTTGGGGAAAGAATTGCAGGCCAGCATTGCCCCTTCTCCGGTACCGCAGCCGGTAATTACATAATCCGCCGCCCCGGAATTTAAAAGCACCGCCGCCAAAATACCGTTCTGCACATAGGTCAGGGAATTGGGATCCTCCGTGCCGCACATGCCGTAATTAAACACCTCATGCCCCATGGGCTCAACTACCTTCTTTAAGGTTGCACAGATCAGCTCGTTTTTCGCCGCCTGACTGTTTTCATTAATCAATGCAATTTTCATGTTTTCCTCCATGCCGGAGCCGCAGGCTTACACCCTCCTGCGCATTCCGGCGCACATACAAATCAATATTTGAAAATGCCTTTATTTATGAAGGCTGCTTTCCGATATAAGCCAGGATACCACCGTCCACATAGAGAATGTGTCCGTTTACCGCATCGGAAGCATCGGAAGCCAGGAACACTGCAGGACCTGCCAGCTCCTCCGCCTTCAGCCATCTGTTTGCAGGAGTCTTTGCACAGATGAACTGGTCAAAAGGATGCCTGCTGCCGTCCGGCTGAATCTCACGCAGAGGCGCCGTCTGAGGTGTCTCGATATAGCCGGGGCCGATGCCGTTACACTGGATATTGTACTGGCCATACTCGGAGCAGATATTCCTGGTCAGCATCTTCAGGCCGCCCTTTGCCGCCGCATATGCGGAAACGGTCTCACGGCCCAGCTCGGACATCATGGAGCAGATGTTGATAATCTTGCCGTGGCCCTTCTTAATCATGGAAGGAATTACGGCCTTGGATACGATGAAGGGTGCATTTAAATCCACGTCGATTACCTGTCTGAATTCCGCTGCAGTCATCTCGATCATGGGAATCCTCTTGATAATCCCGGCATTATTTACCAGAATATCAATCACGCCCACTTCCTTCTCGATCTGTGCCACCATGGCATTCACAGCTTCCTCATTGGTAACGTCGCAGACATAACCATGAGCCTTAATACCTTTCTCTGCATATGCCGCCAGGCCCTTGTCCACCAGCTCCTGCTTAATGTCGTTGAAAACGATGGTAGCGCCTGCCTCGGCGTAAGCGGAAGCGATTGCAAAACCAATGCCGTAAGATGCTCCTGTTACAAGAGCTACTTTACCTTCCAGTGAAAAGCAGTTTACAAAATTTCCCATGTTATTCTCTCCTTTTAAATTATTTGATTACATTAAATCCTTCATTGCAACGCCGTCCATGTCGTCGAAGTCCTGATTTTCCCCTACCATGCCCCAGATAAAGGTGTAAGCTCTGGAGCCGCAGCCGGAATGAATGGACCAGCTGGGTGAAATTACCGCTTCCTCGTTTCTCATAACAATGTGACGGGTCTCGCTGGGCTCGCCCATGTAGTGCATCACAAAGGCATCCTCCGGCATTTCAAAATAAAGATAGACCTCCATGCGCCTGTCATGAGTATGGCAGGGCATGGTATTCCAGACGCTGCCGGGCTCCAGCTTCGTCATACCCATCTCCAGCTGACAGCTTTCAACCTGGCCGGGAAGAATATATTTGCAGATCACCCTGTGATTTGCATCCTCAAGGCTTCCCAGCTCTACCTTGTTCTCCTGCTTTACAATCACCACACCTTCCTCCGGCTCGCCTTCGGGCTTAATGAGTACGGTGGGGCAAGTCCTGTGTGCGGGCGCGGAATTTAAATAAAATTTTGCCGGGCACGCCGAATCGTCACTGGCAAAAACAATCTCCTGAGAGCCCATGCCGATGTACATTGCTTCCTTGAACCCAACCCTGTACACCTTTCCGTCTACGGTAATGGTTCCCGGCCCGCCGATATTGATCACACCCAGCTCCCGCCTCTGGCAGAAATATTCCGCCCGAAGCTCGTCTCCTGCCGTAAGCGCAATGGGGGTTACGGGCACTGCCGCCCCGGTAATGATCCTGTCAATGTGACTGTATACCAGCTTGATTTCGCCGGGCACGAACAGGTTCTGAATCAGGAATTCCTCCCGCAGCCGCTCCGTGGTATAATGCTTCACATCTCTTGGTGATACTGCTGTTCTTAACTCCACTGTAACACACCTCTCCTTTCAAAATAATGTCGATCTGTGTAAGTGCTTACATTATAGCATACAATAATTGCCATTTCCATAAAATTTTCAGATTTCTTGCTTCTTTTCTATGCTACGGTTACAGTATACCCGAAAAGATTCTCCAGGTCTATTCAAATATTTTTCAAAACCTTGCAAATTTTGAACTTTTCCATTATACTGGCTACATAAACGAAAGGTAAGGAATGCCCCATGGAAGAACTCACCTCCTGTAAAGTTGCCATCGAAAACTGCCAAAGCACCAAAACCTTTGCCGTGGCACATCTCTATAAAGAAGAAAAAGCCATGGACATGCACATCCATGACTGTTACGAGCTGTATTATTCCATCTCCGGCGGCAAACAGTTCCTCATTGACAACCGCTTTTATGCCATCGCTCCCGGTGATTTATTCATCATCAACCAATACGAAAGCCACAAGCTGACTCAGATCGACAATCAGCTCCACGAGCGCATTGTCCTCTCCGTTCACCCCGAATATACCAAGCTCCTCTCTACGCCTGAGACGGACCTTGACGCCTGCTTTTCCTGCCGCAGCGCCGGCTTCCGCCACAAGCTCTCTTTAAGCAGGGAACAGCAGAAGCGCTTTCTGTATTATGTCAATAAGATCACTTCTGCGGACGGCTATGCTCACGACATCGTGGAGCAGGCCGCCTTTATGGAGCTGCTGGTGATGATCAATTCCCTTTCCAGCGCAAACGCTCCGGATACCGCAAAAACGGAATACAAATACAATCATCAGGTAGACGATATACTGATGTATATCAATCAGAACATTGCCCATCCCGTTACAGTGGAACAGCTGGCGGAAAACTTTTTCTTAAGTGAATCTTATATCTGCCGCATTTTTAAGCAGGCCACCGGCACCACCATCGGCAAGTATATTTCAGCCCGCCGCATCAGCATTGCCAAAGCCGCGCTAAGCGAGGGCGCAAGCGTAGGCGAAGCCTTTGAAAAGAGCGGCTTTAGTGATTACAGCAGCTTCTTTAAGTCCTTCACCAAGGCTGTCGGAGTATCGCCCAAGAAATACGCAAATCTAAGCGTAAGCTGAGATTATAAATTTCGTTCTCCGCTCCTGCCGAAAAGCTCTTCCCCTGCTTTATACCTGCGCTATGCCTCTCTTATCCTCTTTTATGCCTCTTGTGCTCCTGCCTTGCGCTCCTTTTCCTGCCGCTTAACATCCTTCCAGAGTGCCAGTGCTTCCTCCGGACTTTCCGGCCGCTTGACATCCCCAAACACATGGGGATGTCTACGGATCAGCTTGTCAGCCAGGCCCTGAATCACATCCTGAAAGCAAAAAGCACCTCTTTCCCCGGCAATCTCACAATGCAGCAGAATCTGCAGTAAAAGATCTCCCAGCTCTTCACACAGGTTTTCATCATCCTTACGCTCTACCGCCTGCAGCACCTCGCCGGTTTCTTCCTCCAGACATTTCTTCAACGACTCGTGGGTCTGCGCCCTGTCCCAGGAGCAGCCCTCCGGACTGCGCAGAATCGTGGTGATCTCCAACAGCTCTTCCATGGTATGAGGCTGGTTTTCAGCATATGTCTTTCCGTTATATTCTCTCATCTGTTTCTCTCCGCAATATAGGAAGGTATCATTCCAAAGGCTTTCCGGTCAACAGCTCATAGCCCTGCAGATACTTCTGAATGGTCTTGTCCACAATCTCCTGCGGCAGCGTCCAGTTGCTGTCCGGATTGGCCTTCAGCCAATCCCTGGCAAACTGCTTGTCAAAGGAAGGCTGGCTGTGTCCGGGCTCGTAGCCTGAAGCAGGCCAGAATCTGGAGCTGTCAGGCGTCAGCATCTCATCACCAAGCACGATATTCCCATTCTCGTCCAGGCCAAACTCAAATTTCGTATCCGCAATGATAATGCCCTTTGTCAGCGCATAATCCGCACACTTTTTATAAAGCGCCAGCGTGTAGTCCCGAAGCTTTTCGGCATACTCTCTGCCCTTTCCAGGAAAATGCTTTTCCAGATACTCCACACTCTGCTCAAAGGAGATATTCTCGTCATGATCTCCGATCTCCGCTTTGGTGGAAGGCGTATAAATCGGCTCTGGCAGCTTGTCAGACTCTTTTAACCCTTCCGGAAGCCGGATGCCGCAGACAGTGCCGTCCTTCTGGTAGCTGGCCCAGCCGCTCCCCGTTATGTATCCCCGCACAATGCACTCCACCGGAATCATGGTCAGCTTTTTACACATCATGCTGTTGCCGTCAAACTTCTCCTGCCTGAAAAATTCCGGCATATCGTTTACATCCACGGAAATCATATGATTCGGAAGGATGTCCTCCGTCATCTCAAACCAAAATTTCGACATCTGGGTCAAAACCGCCCCCTTCTTGTCCACTCGGTTGTTCAGAATCACGTCAAAACAACTGATCCTGTCCGTGGCAACCATAATCAGGCTGTCGCCGTTATCATAAATTTCACGTACCTTGCCCTCCTTAACGGGCGTAAACTCCTGAACACTCATTTTTATACCTCTCATTTCCGCCGCAGCGTTTTCCCAAAAACTAAAAACACATCCGTACAGCAAAGCCTCTGCGCCGTATCAATTTCTGTGTCAAGTTACTCCTAAAGTGTATTGTATTCAGAACAAAAAATCAAGCTATTTATGATAAGTTCTCCCCACCGGACTTTCGCTTCTTCACAAAAAACACCCACAACAACAGACCGGTAACCGCCATTACCCCCAAAACGGCGCCCACGGCCAGCCCTGTGACGCCTTTTTTGGCTCCCGGCAGATATTCCGCCGCGGGATAAATAGTCTCTGTCTGAGGCAGGATGCTCTCATCCGCCTCCAAATCCGCATTTGAAGGATCATCCAGGCAAATCCAGGTGTTGCGGATGCCGTAACAATAAGTCACAAAGGCCCACATCCGGCCCTGGGGATCCTCCCAGCAGGGCCCGATATTCCAATTATCAAACCACTCCGCGTCTATATCCTCTGCACGTATCTCCCCGGAGCAGGGATATTCCCAAAGCACCACTGTCTCCGCTTCCGCCAGCGCCTTCCCATGAGTCCCCTTGTAGACCTCAAATTCCTGACCGTAGACCTCCTGAAACTGAAAATAATCCGCCCTTACCATGCAGTCCGAAGTCTTCATCCATCCCCGAATCATATCATATCCCTTATCATTCATCTCTCCCGTCATCACGGCGCACCAAACCTCGCCTGCATCATCCGTGTAATGCCAGTTGCTGTAAATCGAAACGCCGTTGGTTAAAACCTCCCGCTGTTTGGAGGACAGGGGGCTTGCCCATATAGCG
The DNA here is from genome assembly GCA_910586485.1 of uncultured Acetatifactor sp. Classification (GTDB taxonomy): domain Bacteria; phylum Bacillota; class Clostridia; order Lachnospirales; family Lachnospiraceae; genus Acetatifactor. The sequence continues at coordinate 40,429 of CAJUIA010000004.1, read as the reverse complement.
GCATACCCCTCCGGAGCATTGACCGTATAGCTGCGATAAAAGTAAGAGCACTCGTCCTGATGAGCCCGCCAAAAGCTGTCGTCCACCTCGACCAGCACATCGGCGCGGACCCTGGCCGGCACAAAGCCCAGCCACAACAGACCTGCCAGTAATAAAAGCTTCCATGTTTTACGTAACCTTCTCAACCTGATTCCTCCCTCTTTTCCCGTTTTTCTTTTTTCCGTTTTTCCAATTTTTCTCTTCCCGGACTTCTTCCCTTCAAATCACCAGATCTGCCGCCAGCCCAATGCAGAAGGAAAATACATTGGCGCACAGGGAAAACAGCCAGGGACGACGGACCGCATAGCCCAGCCTTTGATACAATGCTCCCTCCACAAGCACCACACCTGCCTCCAGCGCCGCCGTAACCGCCCACCCCGGAAACAGTGCGTGAAGCAGCACGACTGCCGGATTTGTCAATATATTGACCAGCGCAAACAACAGCAGATCCTGTTTCCGCAGTCCCCACACAAGCGCGATCACCCCTTCAAACAAGAGCGTCAGCGCCAGAGAAAGAACAAAATCAAGCAACGTCATTTTCCTTTCCCTTTCTCCCCCGCGCCTCACGGATTCCCAAAATCAACGGCGGCAAGGACAAAAAAGTCCCTGTCGCAAGAGCCATGGCGCCAAGGCCTCCACCCTTAAAATATACCGGCAGAAAACCCAGAAACAGCCCGAAGGTCAGCAGTCCGAAGGAGAATCCTTTCATTCCCGGAAACAGCCTGGCAGCTGCCCACAACGTCAAGGGCATGGTCATGTTAAATAAAAACAATGCTGCCAGTCCCGCTGCGGGATTACCGCTGCCCAGATAGCAAAAGGCCGACAGGCACAGGCTTATGATAGCCGTAAACAGCACGCCAAGCTTATCCGCCAGATACCCGCCCGCCGCTTTTCCGCCGGCCACAGCACAAACTGCCAATAAACCAAATTCCGCCTTCCAGGGCAGATTTGCCGCCAACCCCAGATAAGAGCGAAGGATCACCACCGCCAGCAGGCATACCACCGCTCCCCACAGCCTGACATTCCTTCGGGGCAGCGCCAAAGGTGCATTCTCCGCCCCCCTGCCAAACCGCCACAGCAGCACCGCAGAGAGAACCAATACCAGACAAACCGCCCAGGGCAGCAGAGCCGGACCGGCCGCGGCTAAAATGCCACCAAGGTAAACGCCGAAGGCCCCCGGAGACACAAATACCCCTAAGGGACCTGCCTTGCTTCCGCTCTCATTTAAAGTATGTAGTCCCCCGCCCACATGAAACGCCGCGTTGCCTAAGCCTGCTGCCACCGCAGCTGCCAGACCCGGCGGGAGCATCCAGCCTGAAACCACCAACAGACAGCCAACGGATGCAAACAGGTGGCATCTGCCCAGCCGGTCGGCCAGTAATCCTATGGGCATCTGTACCGCAAAGGCCAGAAAATTATACAACAAAATTGCCGTGGCGGGATCCCATTCCGGACAGATCCGCCCTAACAGCAAAAGGGCGCAGCCAAAATCTACCAAGAAATGGGCTGCCCCGTAAAGTCCCAGCCGAAGCCTTGCCATAATCTGTACCTCCCTCTGCTGTATCAGACGATTTTCCCGTTAAAAGTTCCTGGCAGCTAAAATACCGATGACGCATCCTTCGGCAGCCTCCGCACATGCTCTAGAAAGCTTAAGCTGTTGGCTCCTTCCGCCTGATTGTATTCAAACCTAAGTTCCCTGCCCACATATTCTGCAGTCTGCCGGAATAAACCGCACATCTTAAAAATTGCTGCCCAGGCCTCTTCCTGATCTGCAGAAAACCATGTGGAAAGATATGTTTCCCACTCTTCCTTTTCCAGCCAGCGGTACATATATTTCCCCGATTTTCCCACACTGACTTTAAAATCTGTGAGGATTCCCACCTTCCAGGCCAGCATTTTCTCCAGCTGCTTGCGCACATGAAAATTTACCATATCCTGAACATAAGGCATTTCCTCCCGCCACATGCCCTTGGCCACATTGTTCAGACACCACCAGAATTCATTGCATACACAGGCGTATTCCTTCCTGTCCGGCTTTCTCACATGATAGCCCCTGTCATTGGACTCTGGAAGCTTCGGAAAACGGTTATCCTTATCAAACAGGATCACCGTCAGAGAATCGTCAAAGCCGTCCTCCAGATTCTTCTCCACTGTCTCCACATGCAGGTCGATCCTGACCCCGTCCGCAAACTGCACCAGCCAGCCGTAGCTTTTGGAAATATCCGTCCCCTCGTCCGGGAATTCGTCCGGCAGCTGCATATACAAAATCTCCCCGAACTGCCGTATCCAGTCTTTATCCTCAATAAACTCTGTCGTCTTCCGCACCACATAAACCACGTCGTAGTCCTGAAAAATATCCTTTGGCACATTGGGATTCGTCCGGGAGCCGTTCATGTAAGCGCCTCTGATCCGCTCGTCCTGCTCTCCGATCTTGAAGATCAAATCTAATATTTCCTTTTCTCCGCGCATCATTCCGCCTCCCAGCCGACACTTTTCAAATGTCCCGCTGCAATCGTCCAAATTTTTTTCTCCCGGCTTGTCACTCTGCCGCCTGTCCTGCCCTGGCTTCCAGGGCGGCGGACAAAGCAGGGTGGTCTTCCCGATGTCCGGCAGAACATCGTAAATGGAACACCCCATTTTTTCTTCAAAATATTCCTTATTGCGAAAGGTAACATCCCACCCCTCGATATAACTTTTCATGATTCCGTATCTGCGCGTTACATCCACAAATCTCTTTTCCAGAATCACAAAACCATAATCCGTGGCAAGGGCATCACATATCTGAATCAGTTTATCATAATCATCCGCCTGACAATTCAATATATATTCTTTTATCACCCGCTCTTCTTCGGTATCCGGTTCATAATCGAACTCGTCTTTCATAAGGGGATAGGAATGGGTCATACAGATTCTTGCCACTTCATCCCAGCCCTTTCCGAGAGAATAACGATAGCCTTCATATACATGCTTCGGGATATTGACAATACCGACCCTTCGTCCTATATCGTGCAGCATTCCCAAAATATATGCTTTGTTTTCATCCAGTTCCGGCACCTTCTCCGCTATATTCCGGGCTGCAATTCCCACATTCAGGGAATGCCTGACCCAGGGGCCGGGATTACATTCCGCCGCAGTCTCCAATTCTCTTTTTGCGTCCTCGACAGTGGGTAACATAAAGCACCTCTCTCTCAACTTCCGTCCCCACGACAATGGCCATTATCCGAGTCAACGCAACTTTATGGCCATTGCCGGGCGGACGATACCAGTTATCTACCCCTCATTATATTGATATTTCTTCAGCCTTTTTCCGGTAATAATACAGATCAGGCTGCCGCATACTCCGAGAATCAGCATCATCAGTGCGGCACCAGAGCCCTTGCCTGTGCCGAAAAGCGTTTTTAAAATTCCTATCTCCCCATATGCTCTCATAAACGGCTCACATACCTTGTCAACCATAAAACCGCCTGCAAACAATCCGATGGGAATCGTAAAAAACTGAAGCGTATTGCGGCACGCATAGACTCTCCCCTGCAGCTCCACAGGAATAGCTGTCCTGAGAATCACATCCAAATTGGCATTCATCACCGGCACCAGAATCCAGCCGATAATCTGTCCGATACACCACCATACCGGTTCTCTGGAAAATGCAAGTAAAAAATTTTCGGTACCCAGCGAAAACAACATTGTCAGGTAGATAATGTTCACTCTGTTTTTCGGTTTTGGCAGCACAGAAGCAATCACACTGCCAAAAATCATGGCCGCACCGGAACAGGATGTAACTATTCCCAGCACCGCCGAGCCCCCCTTAGGATTGGGAAGTACATAACCGGGCAGCGCCGCATCAAAAGCAGAAGCCACCAGATTAACGCCGGCCATAAACAGAATCAGTGCCATAATCAGCGGATTCTCCTTTAAAAACAAAAGCCCTTGCTTTGCCAGCGTAAGTACTTTTGTACTTTGATCGCCTTTGCTTTCCGGAATTCTGATAAACAAAAGCAATGCCGAAAATGCAAGGATAAAGCTTCCAAGATCAACCGCTATTACCCCATAAAGCCCCGTAAACGAATACAGAGACGTGGCAAGCAAAGGATTCAGAATAGAAATCAGACTGCCCGACAGGGAACGAAGTCCGCTTGTCCTCTGGTAATACTTTTCCGGCATAATCAGCGTCATCGCAACCTCGGAAGCAGGCTGCTGAACCGTATTCATTAATCCCGAAATTCCGTTCAAAACATATAAATGCCACCCCGTCAGGCTATTTGTCTGATACAATGCAAAGACAGTCATTGTACATATGGCGGCAAATACATCACATCCGAGCATTATTTTCTTTTTGTCAAATCGGTCCGACAATGCTCCGGCAAAAATACTCATTAATACATACGGCGCATAGGAACAAATCGCAAGTGCTGCCGTACTTAAGGAAGAACCTGTCTTTTCATACAGCCACAGAGTCAGTGCAAATGATGTTATGCTGCTGCCAAGCTGAGACACACTTTGGGTACTCCAAAGTATCAGAAAATCCTTTAATTCATGTATTTCATTCTTTTTTATTAATTTCATCTCTTTGCTCCCTTTTTTTGATTTCGATGTTGGAAGCAAAGCCTGAGGAAATTCAGCATAAGCCGTTCCTCCATGCAGTCTCCTCAGACTCTGCATGGAGCTGATGCAATGCAAAGTATCATTTTTTTCTCCTTTCAAGCCCCGAACGCAAAGGGGCACATGAATAATCAAGCGTCAGCTTAAGGACATAACATAAATCTGACACGGATTCCCCTCATCCCAAAGAGTCGGAAACACTTCGAATTCCCGAAATCCAAGGCTGAGATAAAACCGGTTTGTAGCATCGTATTCCTGATAATGCCCCATCTCCACGGTTTTGACCTGTAAAAAGGAATACTTTTCCTTACGAGCCTGCTCTTTGGCTGCCTGAAAAAGCATGCTGCCAATTCCCCTGCGGTGAAATTCCCGCCGCACTCCCATCACGGCAAGCTCCACCGTATCCCGCCCCGTCTCCTTCAAGCACAGAAAGCCCTTAGGACTGCCCTCCTGAAAGGCTGCAAAAAAAGTCTGGCCCTCGCTGTCTGCAATATAGGTCTCCCTGGCTTCCGGGATCCCGAACCAATCGGGCAATGCCTCCAGTATTTCACGGGCAATTTCCCGCTTCTGCCTGCCGTCCAGAATCTCTGTTATTTCTATTATCCCTTCCATTTTCAGCTCCTTTTCTGTTTAAGCCAGTGTCATTACATAACTTGCTGACCCCCGTTCGTCACGTCAGCCGCTTTACCATCCAGTAAGCGTCCGCATAACTGCCATCCTTATATTTCATATTGTTGGGAAAGGTGCCGCAGATTTCAAAGCCCATATCCCTGTACAGGCGAATAGCCCGCTCATTCCCTTTCACCACCTCCAGCTCCACCTGCTCAAAGCCCTTCTCCCCGGCAATCTTTAATAACGCGCCAATCATGGCCCTGCCGATGCCAAGCCCGGTAAACTCCTGATAAAGGGCGATTCCCATGCTGACACGATGCCGGTATCTGAGCGGACCGTTGCCCATGAGAGAACAGTTCCCCACATATCTCCCGTTCAGAAATCCCAGCAGCATCACGCTGTTTTCAGAATCGTTCTGTCTCCGGATAAATGCCTCTTCTTCCTCTATGGTCATGTTGATTTCCTCCGGCTCCTTCACCAGATACCGGGTCTCCCCACAGGTAGTCTTAAGATAGTCCAAAAGCATCTGCGCATCCTCTTCACTGGGATTGCGCAGCACAAGCTCCCCGTCCCTTACCGTTAAAATAATATCCTCTGTACGCATGTCAGTTCCTTTCTCAAACTAAATGTTTCTTCGCTCCTGCTATTTGCCTGGCCACATACACGCCGCTGGCGGAGGCATGGGACAGGGAGTGCGTCACGCCGCTGCCGTCTCCGATGATATATAATCCCCTGTGGCAGCTCTCCAGATTCCCGTCGATCTCCACCTCCATATTGTAGAACTTCACCTCCACCCCATACAGCAGGGTGTCATCGTTAGCCGTGCCGGGCGCTATTTTATCCAGCGCATAGATCATCTCTATAATGCCGTCCAGGATCCGCTTGGGCAAGACCAGACTTAAATCTCCCGGCGTGGCCGCCAGAGTGGGCTGTACCAGCCCTTCTTCAATTCGCTTGCTGTTGCTTCGCCGCCCTCTCACCAGATCCCCAAATCTCTGCACGATAACGCCGCCCCCCAGCATGTTGGAAAGCCTGGCAATGCTCTCGCCGTAGCCATTGCTGTCCTTAAAGGGCTCCGAAAAGTGCTTTGCCACCAGCAGGGCAAAGTTTGTGTTTTCCGTCCTCTTCTCTGTATCCTCATAGCTGTGGCCATTTACAGTGACGATGCCGTTGGTGTTCTCGTTTACCACAATACCGTAAGGATTCATACAGAATGTCCGCACATTATCCTCAAACTTTTCCGTGCGGTACACAATCTTGCTTTCATACAGCTCATCCGTCAGATGGGAAAATATCACCGCCGGCAGCTCCACCCGCACGCCGATGTCCACCCGGTTGGACTTCGTGGGAATCTGCAGCTCCCTGCACACCCGTTCCATCCACTTGCTGCCGCTGCGCCCCACGGAGACGATACACCTTTCACAGTCATAAGTCTCTTCGCCGCAGATCACCCGGTAACCGCCCTCCGCCAGCTCGATCCGCTCCACCGGCGTATCAAAGTAGAAGTCCGCCTTACTTTTAAGTTTTTTATACAAATTTTCCAACACCACAAAGTTAATATCCGTACCCAAGTGCCTCACGGAAGCGTCCAACAGATTCAGCTTGTTCTGCAGGCACAGCTTCTTAAAATGCGTTCCTGCGGTGGAATACATTTTCGTCCCTTCACCGCCGTACTCCATGTTAATGCCGTCCACATACTTCATCAGCTCAATGGCTTCCTTCTTGCCGATATACTCAAAAAGCGTACCGCCGAAATCATTGGTGATATTATATTTTCCGTCGGAAAAGGCCCCCGCCCCGCCAAAGCCGCTCATAATGGAGCAGGATTTGCAGCCAATGCAGCTCTTCACCTTCTCCCCGTCAATGGGGCAGTGACGCTTTTCCAGAGCATGTCCCGCCTCGAACACTCCGACTTTAAGCTCCGGACTGCGCTTAGTCAGCTCGTAAGCCGAAAAGATTCCTCCCGGCCCTGCGCCAACAATAATCACATCATATTTCATATTCTATTCACCTGTTTCAACCCCTTTTCAGGGATTAAGTCCTTTCTTCACTTTTGCCAGTACGTCAAACAGCTCTGCAGTATCATTATACCCCAGAGCCGCTTTGCCTGTAAATCTTTTCCTGCATCTTTTGTACCTCCGATAAATTAAGTACCGCGCCGGAAATGCTCTTTTATCAGCAGCATTGTCCTATACTCCCGCTGATTCCATGCCTGTAACCCTTCCTTTTCCAACATTTTTTCATTCTTTTCCAATGCTTCTTCGATAGTGTAAAACATCTGACGAAACTCATACTTCTTTTCATTCTCGGAATATTCGCACTGCCCCCGTTCCGGGTACACATCGCAAAAATACAGACGGTTGATCTGATGCCAGATCATTGGTTCCTGAACGGACAGACGCTTCTCTTCTACTTCTCCAAAGGGCCTTATGGACTTAAAGATCACATCATATCCCGTTTCCTCCTTCACCTCTCGAATGAGAGCCTGATATTCGTCCTCCCCTGGCTCCATGCCACCCCCCGGCAGCTTTACCTCTCCGAAAGAATTTTCAATCATCAAAAGCTTTCCATCCAGAAAAATAATTCCTCTTACGGAAACCCTGTATATTTCTTCCAATCCTTCCTCATAGTCATGCTCATCCATCACAAGAATTTTCTTCATCTACGCTCACTCCCATGATTCCGCTCTGCGGAATCTCAAATCGGGATGAGAAATGCCGTATTTTAGGCATTTCTCGGTGTGAGAAAAGTCCGCTATGCGGACTTAGAGTTTCTCCGCGAAGCAGCCTATGCTGCGAGCGGCTAGAAACTCTTCTCACACTATGTCCTTCCTCCCGTATTTCCAAAATCCGGCCGCAATTCCCAAAGCAGCTGCCGCCAGCCCCACTGCAAGATACCCCGGCTCCAGCCGCCCGTTAGTGATAATGTCCGCGCTTTCAGTATAGCCAAAGGGGGTAAAATACTTTAAAAATCCGGCCTTTTCCGTTAGGTTGGCCACAAGATTCAAAAAGTAAAACACTGCCGCCAGCCCCAGCCCTAAGCCCGGCCCACCGCCTCTCATAAAGGCTGAAATACCGAAACAGACTGCCGCCGTTTCCGCCTGCATAATAAGGTAGGCAAAAAGCATCAGCCCCAACAGCCTCCAGTCCGGCTTTTCCCCGATGGCAAGCACGGTCAGCGCCGTAACTGCAGCAACCGCCGCATTGAGAATTGTAATCTGCGCCAATACCGCCAGCAGCTTCTGGGCTGCCACACTGCTCCTGCTTACGGGATGAGTCAATAAAAACTCTGCAGTATGCTCTCCTTCTTCCCTTGACAGTGCGGAAATGCCCAGCAGCGCCGCAAAGAATGCCCCGCCCAGGCCCAGGATATTGCCGCACTCCACTCCGAAGAATCCGGTAAATTCTCCAAAGTTGATTTTGTCCATGCCAAATGCCGCAGAAAAGCCTCCCATATTGGCAAAGGACTGGCTGATTTCCCCCATCTGCTTTGACATTTCGGGATAAATCAATACGCAGGCTCCCATCAAAAAAGCCACGGCAGCCGTCCAGATCAGCAGTCCATTCCTTCCCTGCTTTATTTCATGCCTCAATATTGTCATGGGCTTCCTCCTTGTAGTAGTGCATAAAAATTTCTTCCAGATCAGGCTCCGTGATATTTATATCGGTAACAGGCAGGCTCGCCAGCGCCTTTAGCAGTTCCCCTGCTTCTCCGCTGTACAGAAAGCTGACGCTGCCGTCCTCTGCTTTTACATTCCTGATTCCCGCCAGCGCCGGCGGCGCTGTAACTCCCCACAGGGTTACGTTTTTGGCGTTCGTGTGTCCCAGGCTCTCTACGCTGTCACAGGCCAATATCCGGCCCTCTCTGATTACGGCGGCATGGCGGCAATATTTCTGTATCTCCGAAAGCACATGGGAGGACAGAAAAATCGTTGCCCCGGCTTTATTGCGCTCTTGCAGAATCCTGTAAAACTCCCTCTGTATCAACGGGTCGAGCCCGCTTGTAGGCTCATCCAGAATACACAGCTCCGGATTGTGCTGCAGCGCACAGATGATGGACACCTTTTTCCGATTGCCCAGGGACAGCTGATCCACCCTTTTGCCCACATCCAGCTCCAGCCTTTCGCAAAGCCGCCCTGCTTCCTCCCTGCAATCCTGCTTCCGCAGACCGGCGGAATATTTCAGGACCTCGCCCACCCTCATTCCCCGGTAAAAGCAAGCCTCCGACGGCATATAGCCGATCCTGGCAAGCACCTCGGTACGCTTCCCGCGCACATCCTCTCCGAATATCCTGGCTTCCCCGCCCGTGGGCGCAATCAGGCCCAGCAAAATCCGGATAGTGGTACTCTTTCCCGCACCGTTTGGCCCGATAAATCCAAGAAAATCCCCCTCCGGCACGGTTAAATCCACGTCGGTAATTCCCCGTGCTCTGCCGTACCGCTTCGTAAGTCCTCTGGTTTCTATCGCATTTTTTCCTGTCATCATGCGCCCTCCATCCCCAAACAGGTTTACTGGTCTGCATTCTTTGGAGAATGTTTCAAATAAATCTTCTTCCAAAACCCCAGCATTTCCCCAAAATCCTTTTCCAGCTTAAGCACGTCCAGCTCTTCCCCCCGCTGGAATATTTCCCAGAGATAACCCTCGGAGGCCAGATACATTTCCCGGTGCATCATCTGCAGGTCCAGCCCTTCTACGAAATCTCCAGGGTCAACCCTTGAAAATGCGTCCCGCGCCTTTATGTCGAAATACTTCCGATAACTCTCCTGCACCGCCGGGCAGATCTCCGGATCCTTTTCGTAAAATGCCTTGACCACAAACGCCGTCATAGCCGGATATTTCTTCATCATGTGAATTTTGGCCCGCATTCCCCGCTCCATCATTTCAAAAAGATCATCCGACTCATAACAGCCATATTTCGTAAGATATTCCGTGGTTATCGCACATGCCCGGTCCCACAGGAAAAGATACAGCTCCCTCTTATTGGTAAAATAATGAAACAGCAGTGACTTGCTGATTCCCGCCTGATCTGCAATCTCCTGAACGGGACTTTTACGATAGGAATTTTGCCCGAACACCACAAAACCTGCATCCATGATTTTCTGCTGCTTTTTCTCCGACAGCAGATAAAATTTTTCATTCATTTTTCTTACCTGTCTTTCGCTTGGGATCAACCCCATGAAACATTTTACTCCCGTTGACCATTTTTGAGAAGACCCCATGCTCTCTGCTAATTAAAGCAGACTCTTCAGCACGGCAGCACAGCCCTCAATGCCAAGTGCAGCGCTGTCCAGCACAATATCATAATTTCTGTAATTGTCCCATTTCCGCCCCGTATTCGCATAATAATAATTGGCCCGTTTCCGGTCAAACCGCTTTCTTGTACTGTCTGCTTCTGCAGAGGGGATACCATACTCCTTCTCGATTCTGCTTATTTTTACCGCCTCGTCGCTGCAGCGGATAAATACCTTAATAACCTGCTTTTTCTCCTTCAGCGCTTCTGATGCGCAATGCCCCAGAAAAACGGCAGGACCGCGCATAGCCAGGTCCTTGATCACCTGCTGCTCCGCAAGATAAACATGCCCTTCCCCTGTCAGCATATCGCCATCTCCTGCCGTCGCCTTTGCCATTGCATAAACGGAGTAGAGAATGCTGCCCGTTCCTTTTTCCTCATATTTTTGAATGGCATCCACCGAAATTCCATGCTTTCTTGACACTTCCTCCAGAATTTCATGGCCATAGCACGGGATACCCGTTTCCTCCGAAAGCAGACGTGCAATTTTTGTCCCGCCGCTTCCGTATTCCCTTTCAATCGCAATCGCATTTATCTTCATGTCCCGCTCCTTTCTACACTGCCTTTTCAAACTGGCTGTTATAAAGCTCTGCATAAAAACCCTTGCGGAGAAGCAATTCCTCATGATTCCCGCTTTCAATAATATCTCCGTCCTTCAATACGAGAATCAGATCTGCATTTTTGATGGTAGACAAACGGTGTGCAATCACAAAAGAAGTCCTGTTTTCCATCAGCTGGTCCATGGCGCTTTGAATCTGCTGCTCGCTACGGGTATCTACAGAGCTTGTTGCCTCGTCCAGAATCAGCATGGGCTTATCCGCAATCATCGCACGGGCAATGGTAAGCTGCTGCTTCTGCCCCTGAGAAAGATTCAACTGATCATTTAAGATCGTATCATAACCCTTGGGAAGCGTGCGGATAAAGTGGTCCAGGCCCACTGCCCTGCAGGCCTCTTCTATTCTCTTATCCGGGACATCATCCGCACAGTATACCAGATTCTCCCGAATCGTCCCTTCAAACAACCAGGTATCCTGCAGCACCATGGCAAACTGCTCATGAACATTCTCACGGGTCAGCTCCCTTATGGGAACGCCGTCAATTCGAATATCGCCGCCCTGGATTTCATGAAAGCGCATCAAAAGATTCACCAGCGTTGTCTTTCCTGCGCCGGTAGGGCCCACAATGGCAATCTTCTGTCCCGGCTTTGCCACCGCCGAAAAATCATGTATGATAATCCGGTCTGTATTTTCATAGCCGAATTTTACATGTTCAAAAGCCACATCCCCCTGTGCCTTTCCGATTCTTTTTGTCTTACCGCTTTCATCCTTCATTTCCTCCGCTTCCAGGAACTCAAACACTCGCTCCCCGGCAGCGGCCGCAGACTGAAGCGACTGTACCGATTGCGCAATCTGTGACAGGGGCTGGGTAAAGTACCGCACATACATCATAAAGGCCACGATCACGCCAAAACTGATCTTTCCATCCAGCGCCATCGCGCCGCCTGCCACACAGACCGCCACATATCCAAGGTTTCCCACAAATCCCATGATCGGACGCATCAATCCTGCAAGGGACTGGGCTTTAAACGCACTGTCACAGAGCTTCCCGTTAAGCCGGTCAAACTCTCTTTCCGAGTTTTCTTCGCCGTTATATGCCTTGACAACGGTTTGCCCCGCATACATCTCTTCAATATGCCCATTGATCTCACCGAGAGCCTTTTGCTGGCGGGTAAAATATTTCTGACTTCTGCCCATGATGGCAAACATAATAACAAAGCCCAAAAGGCTGGACAAAACCGCTGCCAGCGTCATCCATCCGTTCGTAAGCACCATCATGATAAAGCTGCCAATAAAAAGGACAAGCTGGGAAATAAGCTGCCCGATGCTCTGGTTTAAAGACTGCCCGATGGTATCCACGTCATTTGTCACCCTTGAGAGAACATCCCCGGTTGTGGTGCGGTTATAAAACCACATGGGCAGCCGGTTGATCTTCCTCGAAATATCCGAGCGGAGCTGCTTGGATACCTTCTGCGTAACCGTCGCCATAATCCACCCCTGTACGGCGGACAGCACATAGCCTGATACATACAGGGTGACCAGAAACATTCCGATTTTAAATACCCTGTCTAAATGTATACCCGGCTTTACCGGCCCGTTCAGGGAATCCGTAAGACCGCCAGGCGCTTCCGGAACCGGTGCAATCCCTGCCGTAATGCAGTCCGTGATTTCCGACAGCTTATCCGGCCCTATCAGGGTAAAGACCGTTCCCACCACCGCACAAATCACGGCAATCACCAGAGCAATCCGGTACTTCCGGCAATACCTCAATAATTTTTTCCAGGTGCCCACCAGGTCATTTGCCTTTTCTCCTTTTCTGTTTCTGTTCATTATGCCAGTTCCTCCTTTGAAAGCTGTGATAATGCAATCTGCTGATATACCTTACAGGTTTTCATCAATTCCTCGTGAGTGCCCATCCCGGCCATCCTTCCCTCGTCAAGGACAATGATTCTGTCTGCGTCTCGGATTGTTCCGATGCGCTGCGCCACAATGATTCTTGTGGTCTGGGCGCATTCCCTGTCAAGGGCTTCTCTGAGCCTGCGGTCCGTCTGATAGTCCAGCGCCGAAAAGGAATCGTCAAAAATCAGTATCTCCGGCTTTCTGGCAATCGCGCGGGCAATGGAAATCCTCTGCTTCTGCCCGCCTGAAAAATTAGAGCCTCCCTGTGCCACATAGCCGTCATAGGTATCTTCTATTCCTTCCACAAAATCCTTTGACTGTGCCGTCGCCACGGCAGCCTCCACGTTTGCCTCCAGCGTCTCCTGCCCTCTTCCGTTATCGCCAAATGCAACGTTGGAGCGGATGGTTCCGTTAAAAAGAGTGGCCTTCTGTGACACATAGCCTATTTTATTGCGCAGAAATTTCTGCCCGTACTCCCGCACGTCAACCCCGTCAACCAGTACCTGGCCCTCCGTCACATCATAAAATCGTGGAATCAGGTTAATCACGGTACTCTTTCCACATCCGGTGGAGCCGATCAATGCCACCGTCTCTCCCTTTTTCGCAGTAAACGTAATATTTTGAATCACACATCCCTCCGCATCCGGATACCGGAAGGACACATTCTTAAATTCCACCTCTCCGGCTTTTCCCGGCAGTCCTTCCTTTCTTTCTCCTTCCCGGATCGTGGGCTGCGTGTCAAGCACCTCGCAGATCCGCTTTGCAGACACAAGGGCCCTCGGCAGCAGCATAAATATCATAACCAGCATCATAAAGGACATGACCACCTGCACCGCATATTGGGAAAAGACCATCATATCGGAAAACAGGGTAAGCTTATCGGCTATCCCCGCCTCATTAATCAGCACCGCGCCAATCCAGTAAATTGCAAGGGAGAGCCCGCTCATAATCATCTGGATGCTCGGCATCGTCATAGACAGGGTACGCATGGCAAACAGATTTGTGGAGGTCAGGTCGTGATTGGCGTCTTCAAATTTCTGCTCCTGATACTCCTCTGCATTATATGCGCGTACCACCCGCAGTCCGCTTAAGTTTTCACGGGTAACCCGGTTCAGGTTGTCCGTAAGCTGCTGCATCCTTTTAAACTTGGGCAGCGCCAGAAGCAGACAGATTCCCACAATCGCAAGCAGTATCAAAACCGAAATGCCGGTAGTTAGTGTCCACTGCCACTCTTTTCCCGCAATTTTGCAGATTGCCCATACCGCCATAATCGGCGCCTTCAGCAATACGTTCAGGCCCATAACAATCAGCATCTGCACCTGCGTAACATCGTTCGTGGAGCGGGTAATCAGACTGGCTGTCTGGAAACGGCCGATTTCTTCCATGGAAAAGGACTGTACCTTCCGGAAGAGCTTCCCTCTGAGCGTGCCGCTGAAATTAGCGGACACCTTGGCGGCACAGACAGCCGTGACCACCGTACCGGCCAGACTCCCCAATGCACAGAGCAGCATCATTCCTCCTGCGGAAAGAATCTCCGACATGGCAGTCCCCTCGGTCTGCACCAAGCGGGTAATTTCCGCCATGTACTCCGGCATGGTCAGCTCCAGCCAGATCTCCACCACAATAAAAACAAAAGCCACGGCCATTAAAGCCCACTCTTTTTTGGTTAAATTTCGCAAAAGTTTAATCATTCTTATCTGCTCCTTTTCGTTTTATCAATACACCTTTCCCTACAGATCAAACTCCGGACACCTTATGACCTCCTTGATTTCTTTGGAAATACGGATAAATTCCTGCATGCGCTCCATTCCCACTTTATCAATAACTGCCCCGATCTGTCGAAGGGCTTCCTCCCGCTTCTTCCCTGCGATTGCCTCACCGTGCTCCGTAAGCCGGACTACCGTTACTCTGCCGTCAAGGGCATGCGTCTCTTTCACAATCAGGCCCTTTTCAGACATTTTTCGAAGCAGCACTGCCATTCTTGCCGTACTGACATTCATTGCCTCGCTGAGCATACCGGCAGTTACCGTCTGATCGGCTTCAAGGAGAAGCTGCAGAATTGCTTCCATTCCGACCTGCTTTTGGTCTATCTGCTTACAAAATTCCATGGGGACGGCTTCCCATAATTGCCTTCTCAATAACTCAATCTGTTCTCTTGATGCCATAAATCCGCCTCTTATTTGCTATTTACTAACCCGGTTAGATTTTTTATTATAATTTTGGGCTCCGTATCTGTCAAGGCAGGAATCTAAACTCCAGATAAACTTTTCCTGTAGATTCCGTAAAACATTTCTGCGCCTCTGCCCATTACGATGCGGAACCGGAATATCTCCTTTTCAGCACCGTAATTCCCACAAACACCGCAATACTGATCACTGTAACCACAATACCCGCCCCGGCCCCTGCCGGACGGTACTTCATCACAATCTCATATTCTCCCGCTTCCAGATCAAAGGCCATCAGACAGCCGCCAAACAGTTCTCCTTCCGCTTTTTCCCCGTTTATCCATACCGTCCAGCCGTCCTCATAGGGCACCGAAAGGATCAGTCTTCTTGACTCATCCAGGGAAATCCGGCCCGAAAGGGCATCGCTCCCCCAATCCGTCTCTTCCAGGCAGTCCCCTGCCAGCACCGCCAGGGCTTCCTCCAGCACGCTCTCGTCCAGACTGTAAATATCCGCCGATATTTTCGGCGTATCATCTTTTTCGTCTCCATTGGTCAAAGTGATGGTCTGACCCTTTTCCAGGTATCCCAAATACAGGATACATCCCTTTTTTAAATCTCCAAAGGTCTCTTCATCCCTGCTGCCGCCGATACATTTGATCTTACCTGTTCCGGAGGCTGTCACCAGACCGTAATAAATTCCGCCCTCCTTAGGGGTAAACTGTATGTCGTCCCCCACCGCGGTCTTCTGCATGCCGCGAAACAGCTGCCCTGAGACCCCCAGCTCCCTCACGATCTGATTCTGTAAGGTTATGGGCTGATTCTCATACCCATCAGGTATGTCAAAGCCCACCGGCGCCGTATAGCCGAAGGGCAGAGCCGCATTGCATTCATAGAGGACGATGTCGCCGCTTTGGGCCAGGCGGGTATAAAGACCGCATTCATAAGCATCCGATTCGCCGAACATATAATTCACATTCAGCAGCGCCGAGGTAAGCCCCGTAGCGCCGTCAAAGCTGTAATACACCTTGCTGTGGCGCATACCCAGCCTGGTGTACAGATCCATCACATCCGAATTTAAGGTAGACGAAAATACACTGGCAGACGGGTAACCTGTCAGCGTAGCATCATTCTTTGTTTTACGGGTAAACTTTTCCACCCTGTAAAAGCTGTTTTCCCGCCCTCTGGTCAACTCATACAGCGCCTTATAATCCTCCTGCTGTTCCAGATAGGCAGAGCGGCTGGTGGTTCCAATGCTGGTATCCCATGTGTTTGCACCGCACTCTGCCAGCACCGCCGCCAGGGCCACTACTCCGATTCCCCATCTGACCTGTTTTGCCCTCTTTGTCCGAAGCAAATACAAAAGCACCGCATAAAGGCTTAAAAACAGCAGGGTCAGCAGCTTGACTCCCAGTTCAAAATCCTCATGATCTATAAATTTTTCACAGAAAAGGCAAAAGCCCGCCCCGAACAGATAACCATATAAAATCTGCTGCTCTTCGACCTCCTGTAAATGATGATACGCATCATAGCACATGGTCAGCACCAGAAATATATACAAAAAGGACTGTCTGGCCGGAAGGGAATCGGGATAATTCAAGCCGTGCCAGATAAAATTTAAGATATTGGTGGAAAAGCTGATCAGTAAAAATCCTGCCAGGCCCAGCCTGCAGAACTTCTCCCGTATGGAAATCTTTTTGTTCATCAGGTACATGGGAATCAGCATCAGCACCGCGCTGCCGCAGTAAATATTCGGCCAGTGATCCAGGCCCCGCTCCGTGTAAACACAGACACAGTGCCTGGCCAGCATATCCAGCACGGAAAAATAGGATTCTATCTTTTTGGGGAATGCCGCATCTCCAAAATCCGTCTGCAGAATGGCACAGACGGAAGGAATCAGCAATACCGCCGCCATGCCTCCTGCCAAAAGAGAATATAACCCAAAATTTAAGGCACTGCGCAGCCGTTTTCCCTTTTCCGTTATCAAAAGCACCGCAAAATACAGCACCAGGAAAATACAGATCATAATGGACAGGTAATAATTGGTATAGATGGAGAAAGCCAGGGTCAGGCAGTAAAGAGTACATTTCCCCTCCTTCACCAGCCTCTCCAGTCCCAGCAGAATCAGAGGAAGGACCCAGATGCAGTCCAGCCACATGATATTGTAATTATACGCCGCCATAAACCCCGAAAAGGCATAAAACATGGAAAAAAGCAGAACGGCAAAATCTTTTGTGTGAAAATGTTTCTGAAAATACAGACAAGCCGTCAGGCCGCAGAGCCCGGTCTTTATGACCACGATATAGCCCAGGAACTCCACCAGATGCGCCTCCCCCGTTATCAGACCCAATATGTGAAACGGGCTGGCAAGATAATAGGCAAAAAGGGCCAGAAAATTAGAGCCGATCCCTGCATGAAAAGAAAAGTTCAAACTCTCCCCACCCTTTACCTTATGCAGAAGCTCACTGAAAAAGGGCATATACTGATGATATAAATCCCCGGATAAAAAACTTCTGTCGCCAAAGGGATAGATCCCTTTTATCATAAAAAGAAAAATCATCAGCGCTGTCGGCAGCAAAAAAGCCGAAATCAGCACTGCTTTTTCTGGCTTTACCTTTATTTTTTTCATGAATTTCAGCCTCAAATCTCCAGAATATTTATTTTCCGATTATAGCAGATTTTTCCATGCCCTACAACATATACTATAAAACAAATCAGATTCAGAACTTTAGCTGGAATGAGAGAATAAATGAAAATTGCGATTGCCGGCAAAAGAAATGCCACGGAAAATTATGTCCGCTATGTAGCAGCAGGCGGCATGGAGCCACTGGTAACTTTGAATTCGGGAGAGCTTGCTGACTGCGACGGCCTGATCCTTCCCGGCGGCGGTGACATCACTCCCGCCTTCTTTGGAGAAAAAAACAGAGGCTCACGCAACATTGACACGGAATTAGATGTTCTGCAGTTTCAGGCGCTTGATCTGTTTGTCCGCAACGGGAAACCCGTCCTCGGCATCTGCAAGGGCATGCAGGTCATCAATGTGGGTTTGGGCGGCACCGTCATACAGGACCTGCCTTCTGCAGAGCTGCATAAATATCAGGACTGCGACCAATACCATTCCACCATCATCCAAAAGGGCTCCTGGCTGTATCACCTGTACGGGCCGAACGCCGTTGTAAACAGCGCCCATCACCAGGCCATCGGCCGGCCCGGAGGGGGACTGCAGGTTGTGCAGTATTGTCCTGAAGATTCCTGTCCGGAGGCAATCGTTCACGAAAGCCTGCCCGTTCTCGGCGTTCAGTGGCATCCGGAACGCCTTGATCCCAAACGGACTAGTCTTTCCGGCGGGGCCGTCCTGGCTTATTTTGTTTCCTTGATTGTGAAGCAACGTCAAACAGCGCCTTGACCACAGCCTTCAGGATCTTTACCGTCTCATCGTCGATCTCCTTCAGCGCCGCGATGATTCCGTTCATGCTCCGCTTCCATTCCGCAGTCATATCTATGAGATTATCTGCCCTGGAAGCGGATATTACCTGATACAGGGTATCCACAAAGGTTTTGAGCTGCTCCTCGCTTAAGGACAAAATCCATCGGTTCAGGGTATTGTCCATTTTCTTTCTGCGTCCGTAAATGTCATCAACCGCTTTTAAATGATCCCCCTCCACCAGCCAGGTGTACGGATCGTGCTGCATCAGACCAAAGGTTTTGCTCTCCACCACCTTATAACGCATATCCGACTCAAACAGCATCCCCACCAGAGAGGAATGCGGCAGAATCTTGACCACTTTATCCGTTATTCCTTCATAGCCGCAGGCTTCCAGGACCTCCGGCCGAAATCCCGGTCCGTCCAGATTAAAAATCTTTACGATTCTCTCCCGCAGCTCCAAATCACAGTTCATGGCAGCGTATACCGCAAGATTTCCCCCCTTGGAATGACCGCCCAGATAAAAGGGGCCCTGAATCCTTTCCGCAACCGCGTTCAGATAACCCACGCTGAACTCCTGCCCCGGCACCGGCGAAAGAAACGCCATGTTGAAATCCTCTTTCCAACCCACCAGCGTCTCGTCCGTTCCCCGATATGCCACATAAACCGTCCCATCGTTTAAGGTATAGGTAACTGCGGAAAACTGCGTCTCACACTCCTTCTCGATCTCGTTGACATAGTAGTTCAGCTGCAGGTCCCGGAATCTCTCTGACGCCAGCATTCCCTCAATCAGCGCCCGGTTGACTTCTTCATAGCGCACATCCGCAAACAGCCTTTCGTAATCAGGATGCTGCTTTAAGCTTTCCAGTGTCACGGGGGTACAGCGCTCTTTCACATCCGGCACCATGCCGTCAAACTTTAAGTATGACAGCTGACAGAGAGCCAGGCTGTCCACTTCGGTCATCGGCTTCTCCTGAAAGGAATATTTTCCGTATTCTTTTATATATTCAAGCACTGTTCCCATCATGAAATCCTGCCTGTTTTCCCGCAATTTAAGCGATACCTGTCATAAAAAGCCGCCTCTATAGTATTTGCGATCCGCCGGCTCTTATCCGCCTTTTTATGATTTGTATCTTTATGATCTGTCTGTTCATAATCTGTCTCTTTATGATCTGTCTTCTATATCCACATATTCCCGCTCTTCCATAACGCTCTTATAAGCAGGACGAATGATCTTATCCATATTGATCAGCTCTTCGATCCTATGGGCGCTCCAGCCCACAATCCTTGCAATGGCAAATATGGGAGTATACATTTCCAATGGTATCTCCAACATACTATACACAAATCCGCTGTAAAAATCCACATTGGCACTGACGCCCTTGTAAATGCGGGCTTTCTCTGCAATAACCTCCGGTGCAATGCGCTCGATCATAGAATACAGCGCAAAATCCCTGTTCCGTCCCTTTGCCTCCGCCAGCTTCTGCACAAAGCCCTTGAACACCTGGGCTCTTGGGTCGGAAAGGGAATATACCGCATGGCCCATCCCGTAGATCAGTCCCTTACGGTCAAAGGCTTCCCTGTTCAGTATTTTCTTCAGATAAGTCCTTACCTCGTCCTCATCCTCCCAGTCGCCCACGTTCTTCTCGATGTCCCGCATCATCTCCACGACCTTTATATTGGCTCCGCCGTGCTTGGGACCCTTCAGGGAGGAAAGCGCTGCCGCAATAACAGAATATGTATCCGAGCCTGAAGAAGTCACCACACGGGTGGTAAAGGTAGAGTTATTACCGCCCCCATGCTCCATATGCAGCACCAGCGCAATATCCAGCACCCTTGCCTCCAGATCCGTGTACTTTTTATCAGGACGCAGCATCATTAACAGATTTTCCGCCGTACAGATCTTTTTGGACGGACGATGGATATACATGCTCTCGTCATTTTGATAGTGATTATATGCGTGATACCCATACACCGCCAGCATGGGAAACACGCCGATCAGGGCAATACACTGGCGCAGTACGTTCTCAATAGAGTTATCACTGCAGTTTTTATCATAGGAAGCCAGCGTCAGCACACTTCTTGTCAGCGAATTCATAATATCGCTGCTGGGCGCCTTCATGATCACGTCTCTGGTAAAATTCGTGGGAAGGGTCCTGTTTGCTGCCAGAATATCCCGGAATTCCCACATTTGCCGGGAATTGGGCAGCTCTCCAAATAACAACAGATAGGCCACCTCTTCAAAGCCCGCATGCTTTCCCCGAAATCCCTTTACCAGCTCAATACAGTCATACCCCCGATACCACAGCTTGCCTTCACAGGGCGTCTTTACGCCGTCCACCATCTTAAAAGAATCAATCCTGGAAATATTGGTCAGGCCGGTGACCACGCCGTTTCCGTTCTTGTCACGCAGGCCCCTCTGCACCTCATACCGGTCAAACATCTCCGGCTCCAGTCTGTCCGCCTCTCTGCACAATGCCGCATACTCATTCAGATACAATTCATTCTTCTTCAATAAACATCGCTCCTTTTCCTTTTTAACTGTCCGTTCTTAAATGAACCCAAAACTCCAATTAATCCAAAACTCCAATAAAATGCTTTTCCACCAGTTCCTTCCTCTGCTGCTCCAGCAAAAGCAGGCTTAAATCCTCCGGCTCCTTTAAATCATACCTGGAGCGTACAAACCTTTCCATGCTCTTTTCAATACTCATGAGCGTGCTTCGGTTCGTCGCCTTTTTTTCAGCATCCTCACAGGGGGTAAAGGTAAAGATAATGTCCCAGTTTCCCAGAATATCATGGTGATTCTTCCCGGCCTCATTTGGTTTTGCTTCCGTAGTCACGCTGATGCCTGCCAGACTGATGCCCGTGGGACATTCCTCCAGCCAGCGGTAGCCGGTAACAAAGCGCAGCACGCCGCGGAACATCCCCCAAAGAATTTCCCTGGCCCGATCCTCCACACCCTCGCAATGAAGATCTATGGCTTCCATGTACCAGCTGTATTCAAACTCCGGATCTATCTTACCCTTCTCTTTCATTCCCTCATACATCTTGGTCCCTCCCTAAACAAATAATTCCTCGTCAGATCTGTAATTCAATATCTCCTCATTCAGCGTCACACCGAATTCCCTGCCAATGGCTCTGAGATTATCATCGGTAATACATTGACGAGTCTTCCTGCCGCCGTTTGCCGCCAGAGTGATGCAGGCAATCTGAGAAGCTTTTTCGATGGTGTGCATCAAGCCGAAAGCCGTATCAAAATCCGGTCCGGACACAAACAGTCCGTGAAAGGCCCATACTGCCGCGTCATATTTTTCCATCTCCGCACAGGTTGCCTTCGCAATTTCCGCACCGCCCGGCACCATCCAGGGCACCACTCCCACGCCGTCCGGAAATACCACACAGCACTCCGTCTCACTCTTCCAGAGCAGCCTGGTAAAGGCCTCTGCGGACAAGGGTAAAATATAGCTTAAAGCCACTACATAAGGCGGATGTGCATGATAAATTACTCGGTTTGCACCGCCCGTCACCCGTTTTTTCACGGAATGATTCATAAAATGACTGGGAAACTCACTGGTAGGCTTCCCGCCGCTTTCCAGCCCCCAGACAATCCGCCAGGAATCCCCCGTATCATTGATCTCCAGAATGCAGATATTATCCTGCGGCTCCAGCTCTATGTTTCTTAAATATTTCCCGCTTCCCGTAACCAGAAAATACTCTCCCTGCAGATTGCGGGCCTCCACCCCCATGGATACCCACTCACCGGGCTGCTCCCGGAAGAAGGGGCGGCACTGCGCCGCTTCCTCCGCTTTCATCCGATAAGTCAGATTTCCTCCGTTGCGCTCGTGCCACCCCAAGGCCACACCGTCGGCGCACATGCGCATAAAGTCCTTTATTACCTTTATGTCCGTAATATTGTACATCTTCCGACACCTCCCGATTCATTTCTTTATTTGAAACTTACTAATTTGAAACCTACTGCCTTTTCAAAAGGACCTCAGCTTCATATTTCTTGACCCTGGCAAAGAAATCCCTGTCCTCCGGAACCCCCTGGCGCCTGCAGTACTCATCCCAAATATCCCCCAAGGGCAGCAGCTTCGCCGCCTCCTGCTCCACCATCAGTTCCGTAAAGCCCGCCTGATCCTGAAGCTCCTTCAGCCGTCCGTTCGGCGTACAAAGCGCCGCCAAAAGCGCCTTCTGCCAGCTTCGAAAGCCCATGGCCCAGGCAGATACCCGATTGATGCTGGAATCGAAATAGTCCAATGCCATGTATACCCTCTCCAATCCGTCACAGCGTACAATCTCTTTTGCCATTTCTCTGGTCTCGTCGTCAAAAAGCACCACATGATCGCTGTCCCAGCGGATCGGCCTGGTAATATGCAGCGCAATCTCCGGGAAAAAGCATAACAGGGCCGGAATCTTATCGGAAACCACTTCCGTCGGATGATAATGTCCGTTGTCCATCAGCGGCAGGCATCCCTCATGAGTAGCCGCAAAGCTTAAGGTAAACTCCGCACTTCCGGCAGTATAGGCCTCCACGCCGATGCCAAAAACCTTGGACTCCACACAGGGCTTCACCTTATCTCTGTCAAAGGGCTCCGAAAGGATTTGCTCAATGGATTCCTTATAGCGCATTCTGGGACCCATGCGGTCTGCGGGAATATCCTTAAAGCCATCCCCCGTCCAGATGTTCATGACGCAGGGAATTCCCGTCTCTTCCGCAAAATACTGGGAAATTCGGATACAGGCCTTCCCGTGGTTGATCCAGAAAGCACGAATCTCCGGATCCGGACTGCTCAATGTCAGCCCATCCTTTATTTTAGGATGCGAGAAAAAGGTGGGATTAAAATCAATCCCCATATTCCTTTCCTTCGCAAACTCCACCCATTTTTTAAAATGCCTGGGCTCAAGCTTATCCCTGTCTGCAAACTCTCCCGGCTCAAAAACTGCATAGGAAGCATGAAGATTGAGCTTCTTTCTGCCGGGCATCAGACTTAAGGCCTGATCCATGTCGGCCATAAGCTGCTCCGGCGTCTTTGCTTTTCCGGGATAATTCCCTGTCGTCTGGATACCTCCCGTTAAGGGACCGTCATGGTCAAAGCCCGTAACATCATCCCCCTGCCAGCAGTGCAGGGAAACCGGAATCTCCGCCAGCTTTTTCATAGCACTTTCCACGTCCACTCCCTGAGAAGCATAAATTTCTTTCGCAGATTCAAATCTTGTCATCGTCATATTCCTTCTCCTTTTTATTTACTAAAGCTGCTTAGAGCGCTGCCTGTATTCCTTGATTTCAAAAGACTGACGGACACAGGCTCTCCCACTCTTTAAGTCCGATAAATCTCCCTCAGAAATCATCTGCACCATCAAATTGCCGATAGCCGTTGCCTCCGCGGGCCCTGCATAGACGGGAACTCCCGCCGCCCCTGCAGTCAGTCTGTTCAGATAATCTGCATTCGAGCCGCCGCCTACAATATGTATTCCGCTATATGCCTGTCCCGTAATTGTCCCAAGCTCCCGGATGGTTTCGGCATAGCACCTTGCCAGACTGTTGTAAATCACACAGGCCGTTTCCCCGATTCCCTCCGGCACCTGCTGCCCGGATTCCCGGCAGGCTGCCTGCACCTCAGCCGTCATATTTCCTGGTGCCAGAAAACGGTCATCATTACAGTCCACAATGGAAGAAATCGTACATTTTTCCGCCAGCCCGCAAATCTGCTCAAAGCTTAAGCTCCCTCCGATTTCCTTTTTCACGGACTGAATCATCCACAGGCCCATGATATTTTTCAAAAACCGGAAGCGATAATCATAACCGCCCTCGTTTGTCAGATTATGCTGCATACTGGCTGCGGAGCAGTCCGCCTCTGCCAGCTCCGTCCCCATCAAAGACCAGGTGCCCGAACTGATATACAGCGGAAAATCACTGTCCGTGGGAACTGCCGCAACTGCGGAAGCTGTGTCATGAGTAGCAGGAAGCACTACCTTACAGTTAAATCCTACTTCCTCCTGAACTTCCTTTTTTAAATCTCCCAACACGGTTCCGGGAGGCAGGATTTTCTGAAAAAGCTTTTCAGGATAGCCCAGCCTGCGGATCAGCTCATAATCCCAGTCCTTGGTTTCCGGGCTTACCAGCTGCCCCGTAGTGGCGTTGGTATACTCCGTGGCCATCCTGCCGGAAAGCAGGTAATGAAAATAGTCCGGCATCATCAAAAGAGCCTCCGCATCCTCCATCTGCTGCCTGTCCTGCTTCTGCAGGGCCATCAGCTGGTAAATCGTGTTGAAGATCTGTTTTTGGATACCGGTCCTTTGGTACAATTCCTCTTCACCGATGACCTTGTACACCTCCAGATCCATTCCCCCGGTGCGTCCGTCCCGGTAAGCCACCGCATCGCCCATGCGCTGCCCCTGCCTGTCAAGAAGAACAAAGTCAACTCCCCAGGTATCCACACCTACGCTGACCGGAATCTTCCCCGCTTCCTTGCACTTTTTCATTCCGGCCTTGATCTGAGTAAACAATTCGTCCACATCCCAGACGCGCCTGCCGTCCTTCTCCACCATTCCGTTAGGAAAACGATGAATCTCTTCCAATTCCATGCTGCCGTTATTTAGCCGCCCTAAAATATGCCGTCCGCTGGACGCCCCTATATCTATGGCAAGATAATACATACTCCTGATCCTTTCTCCTTTTTCTTTGTGTCTACTATATCATGAAAACTCGAAAGCCCGTGCTGAATGCGAACATCGTTCGCATTGCACTCTCTGTTTGACTTCGTCAAACGCTTTCTCGTTAATAACCGCAGAAAAACAAATGCCTGCTTTCAAGTGACGGTACGTCACTTTGCGCTTTGTTTTTCTTATGCGGTTATTATATCATAAATCTTCAACATTTACATTAATATATTTACAACATTCTTGACTTTACTGCTCTACACTGATAAACTGATTTAAAAGTTTTATAAATTTTATAAAATTAAAATATTAAAATAAGGAAAAGAGGCTGCTATGAACAAAAAAGAAATCCCCTATAAAATTTATCTTGAAGAAAAGGAAATGCCCTCAAAATGGTATAATGTGCGTGCGGACATGAAAACAAAGCCTGCCCCGCTCTTAAATCCTGCCACTCTGCAGCCCATGACTGCAAAAGAGCTGGGCACCGTGTTCTGCGACGAGCTGGTCCGCCAGGAGCTGGACGATGTCAATCCTTATATTGATATTCCCCAGGAAATCCTTGATTTCTACAAAATGTACCGCCCTTCGCCGCTGGTCAGGGCATACTGTCTGGAGAAAAAGCTGCAGACCCCTGCTAAGATTTACTATAAATTTGAAGGAAACAACACCAGCGGAAGCCATAAGCTGAATTCCGCCATCGCCCAGGCCTATTACGCCAAAAAACAGGGACTTAAAGGAGTCACCACCGAAACCGGCGCCGGACAGTGGGGCACCGCCCTCTCCATGGCCTGCTCCTACTTTGATTTGGACTGCAAGGTCTTCATGGTAAAGGTCTCTTATGAGCAAAAGCCTTTCCGCCGAGAGGTCATGCGCACGTACGGCGCCAGCGTAACCCCCTCCCCTTCCACTACCACACAGGTGGGGCAAAGGATTCTGGCCGAGCATCCGGGTACCACCGGAAGTCTGGGCTGCGCCATCTCGGAGGCTGTTGAGGCTGCTGCCAGCGACGACGGCTACCGCTATGTTTTAGGCAGCGTACTAAATCAGGTGCTGCTGCATCAGTCCGTGATCGGGCTGGAAGCCAAGGCGGCCCTTGACAAATATGGGATTATACCAGATATGATTATCGGCTGCGCCGGCGGCGGCTCCAACCTGGGAGGTCTGATCTCACCTTTTATGGGCGAAAAAATTCGTGGAGAAAGAGATTATCATTTTGTGGCCGTAGAACCTGCTTCCTGCCCCAGCTTTACCAGAGGGCGCTTTGCCTACGATTTCTGCGATACCGGAAGAGTCTGCCCCTTAGCTAAAATGTATACCTTAGGCAGCGGCTTCATTCCTTCCTCCAATCATGCCGGCGGCTTACGCTATCATGGCATGAGCAGTACACTTTCTCAGCTGTACGACGATGGGCTGATGGAAGCCAGAAGTGTGGAACAGACTGCCGTATTTGAAGCGGCAGAACAGTTTGCCAGAGTAGAAGGCATCCTGCCTGCCCCGGAAAGCGCACATGCAATTCGAGTTGCCATCGACGAAGCGCTCAAATGTAAAGAAACCGGCGAAGAAAAGACCATCCTCTTCGGACTCACCGGCACCGGTTATTTCGACATGGTGGCCTATGAAAAGTACAATAATGGCGAAATGACAGATTACATTCCCACGGACGCGGAGCTGGAAAAGGGCTTTGCCGGACTGCCAAAGGTAGAAAAATAAAGGAAACATCCCCTATAATGTCCACAAGGCCAGAGCCGTAAAATCCGGCTCCGGCCTTTTTCATTACACTTCTGTTCTCTATTCCCTCATGGCTTCCACGGCGGAATTGATATTCTGCACAATCTCTTCGATTTCCTTGTTTACCACGCTGCTCCTTCCGGAAAGCTTACCCACTTCCTTAGCCACCACGGCAAAGCCGTCGCCTGCGGTGCCGGCCCTTGCCGCTTCGATGCTGGCATTCAGCGCCAGAATCCTTTGTTTGTTCTGCAGCTCCTTCAGCTCCGTAGTCTTCATTTTGATCTGCTCCACCAGATCATGGGTCTCATCCACGCCCTTTGACAGCTTTTCGTGGACCACTTTATTCTTCATTTTTGCATATTCTGCATTGATGAAATTGTTCAAAACCTCTCCCAGCAGGTTAGCGGAAGCATGGATCGCTTCTTCCGTCCGCACATTGACCTTGTGCAGCGCTTCTATGTATTGATTTTCATTGACCCCAATCTCCCTGGCTACCCGACGGAATTTTTCCTCATCGGGCTCTGCGGGCAGCGCTTGTCCACCAATTACGGAGCCGACCTTCTCGCCTTCAATCTCAAGGGGAATGCCAAAATCAATCAGTCCTGCATGACAATGATACACACCCTGGCCTTCCCTGTCACACTTTTCACATCTGGCACAGCCCTCGCTGCTTCCACGTGTCAGCTTAATGCAAAAATCCGTAAAATTATAGCACTGGGAAATATATTTTCCGTCCGCCCCCACAGCCACCGTTGCCAGCCCTGTTGCCGCAGCCCAGTTTGCCATAATGTCTTCAAATTTTTTCATGTCCGTAAATTGCTTAATATCCATACCCTGCCTCCCCTATTCTGCTTTTTTAATGCCTTCTTGCTTATATGTTCTGCTCTCATCGCTCTCCTGCAATATTTTTATTATAGCACGAATTTGGGGGAATCACAAGAAGCTGCTCGCAGGCAAACTGATAAACTGCCAAAAAAGGGCGATAGCGAAAGCACTTAATAGCTGTTGTGATTCCGTGAAGTGTATGCTATACTTTTGCTGTCATTGATAACTACCGACAAAAGCTATGGGAGATAATGACATGAAAAATTACGTTGTAGAAAACTATGAAAATTACCGTGAGGAAGACAGATTATCCACAAATAATGCCAGAAGAATAGAATTTCTGACCACTGTGAGAGCTCTGGACAAATTGATTACCGGGAAAAAATCCATTCTTGACTGTGCCGCGGGAACAGGCATCTACTCTTTTTATTTTGCAGATAAGGGACATTCCGTTACGGCAACAGATATTACCCCAAGACATATAGACATCATTCGAAATACCTTGCAGGCGAAGCCATACGAGATGCAGACGGCAGTCCTAGATGCCGCCGACATGAGTATATTTGAGGACGAAAGCTTTGATGTAGTGCTGAATATGGGACCCTTTTATCATTTGGTTGAGGCTTCGGACAGGGAAAAATGTATGGCGGAGACCTTAAGAGTATTAAAGAAAGGCGGGCTGCTGATTACCGCTTATATTCCCAGATACTATGTTTTTCAATATGTCGCCCTGCAGGACAAAAATTTTCTGGATGCCGGACTTGCCGAACAGATTATTCAGACCGGCGAGCTTCGCCATACTGATGAAAAATGCTTTTGGACAGATACCTATTATTCTACCTGCGAAGAAATGGAACAATTATATCGGCAGCACAATGTTACCGTGATCGACCATTTTGCACAGGACGGAGCCACTCCGCACTTTTCGGAAAAGGTTGACGCCTGGAACGAAGATGAGTTTAAAATCTGGTGTGATTATCATTACAGCGTCTGCCGTGAAAGGTCGCTGCTGGGCGCAAGTAATCATGTAATCATTGTAGGACAAAAAGCAAATCTCCCACAGGAGTAAACGTGCCTTGAGGGAACTGGCAAAGGACAATTCTGCAATGATTATAGGAACGGGGACTTTATGGGAACAGGAATTCTGATCTGCGGCTTAAACGGCGTGGGAAAAAGCACTCTGGGGAAGGCTCTTGCAGAAAAACTTAACTTTCACTTTATTGATAACGAGGATCTGTATTTCCCAAAGACAGACCCTGAACGCCCTTACGCCTCTCCCCGCTCCCGCAGCGAGGTGGAAGGGCTTCTCCTGCGGCAAATTGAAGTACACGATCATTTCGTATTCACCTCCGTAAAGGGGGATTACGGGGAAGCGGTCACTTCCTGTTTTCAATATGCCGTACTGATTCAGGTGCCGCGGCAAATCAGACTGCAGCGTGTAAGAGACCGCTCCTTTCTGCGCTTCGGCCCCCGAATGCTGCCGGGCGGAGACCTGTACGACAGCGAGGAACGTTTTTTTACACTTGTAGAGGCCAGACCCGAAAATTCGGTGGAAGAATGGATACGGACCTTAAGCTGTCCGGCCATCCAAATTGACGGGACCAAACCTGTACCGGAAAACTTAAGGCTTCTTACAGAGCATATGGCCGCCGTTTTTTAAGAATTTTGGACTGCATTTACAATTACCACATCAAAAGCAGCGAAAGGAGACTTCCATGACAAACATCACGGTCAATACCTCAAAGGTATTAAATACCGTAAGCCCCATGCTCTACGGCATCTTTTTTGAAGACATTAACTATGGAGGCGATGGCGGACTGTACGGAGAGCTGATTGCCAATCGTTCCTTTGAATATTATGAGCGGGAGGTAAATCCCCCCCAAGGCCCTGCAGAGGCTGCGGACATCAGAATCATGTGCTGGAAGGCTGTAGGCGACTGCCGCTTTTCCATAGAACAACGCTTCCCCTTAAGCAAGGCCCACAAAAACTATGCCCGCCTTTCAGGCACTGCTGGGACCGGCCTCCGCAGCCTCGGCTTTTGCGGGGAAGGTCTGGCCGTTCATGAGGGACAGACTTTTCGTTTTTCCTGCTATGCCAGAAATGCCGCACCTGTAAAATTGGCGGTAAGATTTACGGATGACGCCGGAAACCAGTATGGAAGTAAAAGCTTTTCCCTGGTAAGATGCGGCAGGGGCTGGTCAAGATACAAGCTTACCCTCACTGCCACGGGAAGCTGCAGGCAGGTATACCCGGAGATTATTCTGGAAACAGAGGGCGCCTTGGATCTGGATCTTATTTCTCTCTTCCCGGCAGACACCTTTATGGAGCGTGAAAACGGGATGCGCCGTGACATCGCCGAGCTGCTTCAGGAGCTTCATCCTGCCTTTATGCGCTTCCCCGGAGGCTGCATCGTGGAGGGGCGCAGCTTTGAAAACATGTACCGCTGGAAGGATACCATCGGCCCCCTCACCGCCCGTCCTACCAACTGGAACCGCTGGCAGATGGAAGAATATCAGATAAACGGGCAGTCCTCTGCCGATTATTTTCAGTCCTACGGACTGGGCTTCTATGAATATTTCTGTCTCTGTGAGGACCTGAAGGCAAAGCCTGTTCCGGTAATGAACGCGGGAATGACCTGCCAATGGCACGAGGCCCTGCTGGCGGAGCCGGATAAACTGGACCTGTGGATTCAGGATGTTTTGGACCTGATTGAGTTTGCCAACGGGCCGGAAGACAGTACATGGGGACAGAAGCGGGCGGAAATGGGCCATCCGGCTCCCTTCGGCCTAGAATACATCGGTATCGGCAACGAACAGTGGGGGGAGGTCTATTTTCAACGCTATGAAGCCTTTCAGAAGGTACTTTCTAAAAAGCATCCGGAAATAAAGCTGATCACCTGCGCCGGCTGGACTGCTGAGGGAAAAGATTTTGATACGGCCTACCGTTGGATGAATTCCCACAAGGAAAAAGCTTATGCGGTAGACGAGCATTTTTATAAATCGCCGGAATGGTTTCTTCAAAACATACACCGCTACGACGGCTATGACCGCAGCCTGCCAAAGGTATTTGCCGGGGAATATGCCGCCCACACCCATGAGGATACCTCCCAACGTGTATGTAACTGGTACGCCGCTCTTTGCGAGGCCGCATTTCTCACGGGCCTTGAAAAAAATGCCGATCATGTGGTCATGTCCTGCTATGCCCCCCTGCTGGGACGCACGGGCCATCAGCAGTGGCAGCCGGACCTGATCTGGTTTGACAATGAGAGCGCATACGGCACTCCCAGTTATTATGTACAGCAGCTGTTCGGGAACCATCTGGGAACCTGCCTAGTGGAAACGGAGCTGACGGAGAATCCGGTAGCAGCCGCTTCTCCGAAAAAACCTGTATCCCCTGCCGCTGCTTCTTCCCCGGAAGGAGCCGGCTCCCTGGCAGCACTGGCGGGCAGCGCCATTCAGGCCGTCTCCACCCTTTCTGAGGACGGACAGACCCTGTATGTTAAGCTGGTGAATCTGGCGGACCGGGATCAGGAGATATTCTTTAAGACTGACCGCCCCGTCAGCGCCTGCCGCCGCCTCACTCTGGCCGCAGGACTTGAGGATGTAAATTCCCATGCCAAGCCACGCAAGGTATATCCTGTGGCCGATGCTCTTTTGGCCCCTGACGCGCCGAATACGGACAATCTAAAGCTGCTGCTGAAAGAATACAGCGTCACGGTACTGATCTGTTCCCTGCAAAAGTCAAATACCCTGCAGCAGGCGTAAACGCATTGTATGCGCCAAACAGATAGAAACGTGCGCCGTCAGGCGCACGTTCAACACAGGAGCCGGACAATTCTGCCCGGCTCCTGCTTTTCATTTCTCTGATTTTATTTCTCTGATTTTCTGGCCCGCTTCAATGCAATACTCAAACTTTCGAAAAATTATGCTTCTCCTTCGTTCAGGCTTCCATACACTGCGCAGGCATGGACACCAAGCCTTACCTTCAGATTGCCGTCGGAAACGAAAGCCTCTCCGCCAGTCCATAACTCCGTCAGCCCCGTACATTCTTCCATGTCTGCTGCCTGCAGCTCTACGGCCAGCTCCGCTTCTTCTTCCCCCAAATTAAACAGCGCCACATATTTTGCGCCCGTCTCCCTGTTTTCCGCCTTCCAAATTGCTTTTTCGTCATCCCGGCAGATCTGCCTGGGCCTGCACGCCGGCGTCAGCATCGCCAGCACCCTCTTATTTGTCAGCAGCGAAAGGGTCTCCTGATCCAGCTTGGTCAGCTCCGCGCCGACCATCAGCGGCGAGCCGAAAATGCACCACAGAGTCATCATGGTCCGGGCCTCCGCCATGGAAAAATGAGTGGTGCGCTCCTGTCCAAACCCCTTGCCCAGATACCCTAAGGGCAGCATGTCACAGTCCGGAAAGCAGCCTTCAGACACATGGTTCTGCCACAGCTCACAGCGCCAAAACATATCCTTAAGCAGCTTCCAGTTATCCCAGAAATCGTCGGTAATCCGCCACATGTTGGCATAGGTTTCATAATGCCATGCCTTGTCGATCAACGCCGGCCCCGGAGACAAAGAAAGCACTACTTCCCTTCCGCACTTTTGAATTGCGTTCGCCAGCATCTCTATTTCATGGCGGGCAGAATAAGGATTATGGGGATATATGTTAGTATTGCAGATGTCGTCGCATTTAATGAAATCCACTCCCCAGCCGGCATACAGCTCCAGGAGGGAATCATAATACGCCTGACCCTCCGGCATATCCCGAACACCGTACATATCCGGATTCCAGCCGCATATGGAAGAAGGATCCGCAATCACATTGGCCGTAGTCTCCGTATCCTTGACGGGCATATGCCTGTGGGCTGCCATTCTGGGAATTCCCCGCATGATATGGATACCAAACTTTAGTCCCAGAGAATGGATGTAATCCGCCAGGGGCCGAAAGCCTGCTCCCCCCGCGGATGAGGGAAAACGCTCCGGATCCGGCAACAGCCTGCCGTACTCGTCCATTTCCAGCTCATTAAAGGGTATGTACTGATACCTGTCCCTTTGACTCCCGGCGCCATGCGCAAACCATTCGATGTCGATCACCACATACTGCCAGCCAAACTCCTTTAAGGTTGCCGCCATATACTCCGCGTTGGCCCTAACCTGTTCCTCATTTACCGTAGTGTCATAGTAATCATAGCTGTTCCACCCCATGGGCGGCGTCAATGCAAATTTATTTTTGTTCATAGTATATGGCCTCCTTTTGTTTTTCTTATTTTACAACGCCCCCGTTATTTCTGCAATCCTCTGCTGCCGTCAGATTATTGGCGTCTGAGCAGCTGCCCTCAAAGTGTTCCGCTCCTTCCCGGCTTTTCCCTGCAGCGGACCAGATAATAGGCAACCCCCACAAAATCCGCCAACAGCCACCCGATGGGCACCGCCCACCAGATTCCCAACACCCCGATTGCCGGGACCGCCGATAAAAGATACGCCAGCGCTACTCTGGTCCCCAGGGAGCAGATCGTAAGCACCAGTGACATACCGGGACGGTTGATCGCCCGATACAGACCGTACAGCATAAACAGACCGCCGATTCCAAAGTAAAAAGCACCCACAATGCGCAGATATATGATGCCCACGGAAAGGATTTCCGTCTCCTCTGCATGAATAAACAGCAAAAGAAGCGGCCTGGCAAACAGGCACACCACTGTGGAAACGAACAGGGAAAACACCAGCATCATGAAAAGAGACGCACGAATACCCTTTTTGATCCGCTTTTCCTCTCCCGCCCCGTAATTTTGCGCCACAAAGGTGGAAAAGGCATTGCCGAAATCCTGCAGGGGCATATAAGCAAAAGAATCAATCTTGGCAGCCGCCGCAAAGGCTGCCATGACCACGGAACCAAAGCTGTTGACCAGCCCCTGTACCATCAGAATACCAAAGTTCATCACCGACTGCTGCATACAGGTCAGCACAGACGCACTCAAAAGCTCCTTTATGCCGGCGGCTCTGATCCGCATCTGGCTGCGGCCGGGACGAAGCTCCCTGCATCTTAATAAGGTATAGGCCATGCTGCCCAAACCGGAAAGCCACTGGGCGATCACCGTGGCTGCTGCCGCTCCCGCCACGCCCCAGTCAAAATAAAGAACAAATAAAAGGTCCAAAATAATGTTTGCCACGGCGGAAATTGCCAGAAATACCAGCGGGATTACCGAATTCCCCACTGCCCGCAGAAGAGAAGCAAAAAAATTATAGAGAAAGGTAGCCGTAATGCCCGCAAAAATCACCAGCAGGTACTCCCTCATCAGGGGATAAACGTCTCCCGGCACATTTAACAGACTCATAATCCTGTCCGTCAGCAGATAAACTGCCCCGTTGACGAGCAGCGCAAACACCGCAATCATCACAAAGGCAGTAAAAATATTTTCCTTAAGCTTCTCCCATGCCTTTTCCCCGCAGCGAATGGAAAACACGGCGCCGCAGCCCATACACATCCCCAGAAAGACAGATGTAATAAAGGTCAAAAGCGTATAAGAAGAGCCCACCGCCGCAAGAGCCTTCTCCCCCAGAAATTTTCCCACAATCAGCGTATCCACCACATTGTAAAGCTGCTGCAGCAGATTCCCGCAGATCATGGGGATCGCAAATATGATAATATTTTTTGTGACCGCTCCTTTTGTCAAATCTACCTGCATATCTTTCCCCCGTCATTACCGTGATTATAAAGCACAACCGTGCAAAAAGGCAAGTAAAAAAGGACTGTGAAAGGCCGACACTCCGTAAAGAAGTGTCGGCCTTGCGGAGATTTTCAACCCCCGTTTTTTCACAGCCCTCCTGCAGAACCATTATCATTGGTTCATACTGTCAGCCTTCAATAGCAATATATTTGTTCTGCTGAATTTTCTGAGTATCCTCTTTGGGAATCCCCAGCATCAGAACTCCGTTCTCATATTTTGCCTTAATATCCTCCTGCTGTACCCCCTCTCCCACATAGAAGCTTCTCTGCATTGTTCCTGCATAGCGTTCTCTGCGGATATATTTGCCGTTTTCATCCTGTTCATCCTTATCCAGCCCCTTGGAAGCCGTGATGGTCAGATACCCCTTATCAAGCTCCACGGAAATCTCGCTTTTATCAAAGCCCGGCATCTCCACGGCCACCTGGTAGCCGCCCTCTGTCTCCTTGACGTCGGTCTTCATCATATTCTTTGCGTGCTTTCCGTACAGCTGCCTGTCCGCATCCGCAAAACCGGACAAAGCTCCTTCCATCCACCGATCAAACAAATCCTCTCCAAATATAGCCGGTACTCCGTAATTACGTGTCAACATAAGTCATCTCTCCTTTTCTTTTCGGAAACAATCTGTTTCCTTTGTTCTAGATGTAATATAACACACATTATTAGCACTGTCAATAGGTGAGTGCTAATTTTTTTAAACTTTTTTTTATTTTTACCACATCCGTTACATTTTAGTCCCAAACAGGAAACAAACCCTTGCAAAAAATCCAAAATCCAGTATTATTATAAGTGAGGATAACTTACTTAGGCACATTGCATCCAATTTGCATCGCGAAGTGGTTTTGCAATTATTTATTGGCTACGATGAAAGGATAGGATGGAAATGCGGATCAAGAAAAAATCAGAACTCATCAATTCATTTTCGGAGTTGAAGGCCGCCGATTACAGCGCCGCCCCAGAACTGCAGAAAATGTACAAGCGGCTGCAAGGCGGCCGGAAACAGCTTTCCGAGGTTTTTGACAAAAACATTCAGGCAGTAATGCAGATCAGCTCTCTCGACCTTACCATGCAGTATCAGACAGAAAAAATTGTTGATATTTCTCAGAAGATCCAGCAGGCTTCCGAGAGAATCTTCGGTGCTTCCGGACTCAACGATGCGGACAACCAGCATACGGAACTGACAAACACGATTATTGACGTGGCATCGGAAGCCGATGATGTAACCAGAAAGATTGAAGAGGGTCAGAATGAACTGACAGCCATCAAGGATCTTTCCAGTCAGACCATCAATATTTCCAAAAAGCTGCAGCAGGATATTGACGGCCTGTCACAGATTATTGACAGCATTGGAACCATTGTTTCCGGAATTGATTCCATCTCCATGCAGACCAACCTTCTTGCCATCAATGCCAGCATTGAGGCGGCAAGAGCAGGTGAGGCAGGCAGAGGCTTTGCCGTAGTGGCAGGGCAGATCCGTGAGCTTGCAGGCGAGACCCAGAAGCTTACCGGCAGCATGAACGAATTTCTGGAAGGCATCCGCAGTGCTTCCCGAACCAGTATACAGAGCACCTCTGAGACATTGGAGGCTCTGGAAGCTGTAACCGACAAAATCAATAATGTATGGCAGCTCAACAGCGAAAATCAGGCTCATGTTTCCAAGGTCAGCGAATCTATCAGCTCCATCGCTGCCATCAGCGAAGAGCTTAGCAGCTCCATGACAGAAATGGAAAATCGCTTAAGGGACAGTACCGATTTCATGAATCAGGTAAGCACCGATCTGGGCGACGCAGTAAAGCCGGTAGTCGGCATCGAGCAGAGCCTGGACGATGCCGTAAAACAGATCGGCAGCATGACGAAGGACGCTTTTTATCATCTGGAGAATGCAGAATTTGCCAAATATGTAAAAAATGCCATCGGCGCCCATCGCACCTGGCTGTCCAACCTGAGCAAGATGGTGAACGCCCGTGCAGTCACTCCCCTGCAGCTTGATTCCCAAAAATGCGGCTTTGGTCATTTTTACTATGCCATGACCCCGCAGATTCCGGCTATTCTTCCGATCTGGGATGCTCTGGGAGACAAACATAGAAGGTTTCATCAATTTGGCGCAGAAGTAATTCAGGCTTTAAAAGCCGGACAATATGCCCACGCAGAGCAAATCTACCGGGAGGCAGAGGAATATTCCCGCGGACTGCTGGAGGACCTTCAAAGCATATATAATTATGCCGTATCCTCATAGACATCAGGCAAATATACTGTAATCATCGCAAAACCTTTTCAGGAGTGGATTTTTCAAGAGTATTCTTTTTTCGCCACGCAATTACATCATGTAATTGCGTGGTTTTTGTGTGC
Source organism: uncultured Acetatifactor sp. (assembly GCA_910586485.1). Taxonomy (GTDB): domain Bacteria; phylum Bacillota; class Clostridia; order Lachnospirales; family Lachnospiraceae; genus Acetatifactor. The sequence continues at coordinate 3,566 of CAJUIA010000004.1, read as the reverse complement.
GTTACACGCAAATTTGTTTCTGCGGCCCATACGGCAAAGAACTTATGCTTTTCGTCGTCAGGAATTTACAGGTTACAGAAAGGTAAGGTATAAATATGGATCAAAATTTTATGAAGGAAAAAAACATACTGCCGCTGGTGCTGTCCATGTCTCTTCCGATGGTAGTCTCCATGGCCGTCAACTCCCTGTACAACATCATCGACAGTTATTTCGTGGCCAAGCTCAGTGAAAGCGCCATGACGGCTCTGTCCCTGGTTTACCCCGTGCAGAATCTGATCAATGCGGCTGCCATCGGTTTTGGTATCGGCATCAATGCGGTAATTGCCTTCTATCTGGGCGCCGGCGATCAAAAGCGGGCAGACATTGCCGCTACACTGGGCTTTTTCTTAAGCATTGTTCACGGTATTGTGCTGGCTCTTATCTGCATTCCAGGAATGTCTCTGTTTATAAAAAGTTTTTCCTCACAGGAGGAAATCACCCGCCTTTCCCTGCTCTACTCCAGCCGGGCCTTTCTCTTTTCACCTGTCATTACCCTGGGTCTGTCTTTTGAAAAGCTGTTTCAAGCCGTTGGCAGAATGAAGGTCTCCATGTTCAGCATGATCTGTGGCTGTATTGCTAACATTATTTTGGACCCGCTGCTGATTTTCGGAATCAGTATCTTTCCCCGCCTTGGTATTGCCGGGGCCGCTTACGCCACGGGCATTGGCCAATGTATTACACTTTTGGCATACCTGCTTTTTTACGCTTTCCTGCGCCCTCCGGTAAAAATCAGCCGGAAATCCCTGCGCCTGGATTCCGCCGTATTAAAAAAGCTTTATTCTGTAGGGATCTCTGCCTCCCTGAATTTGGCGCTGCCTTCGCTGCTGATCTCATCTTTAAACAAAATACTGGCAGATTTTTCGGAAAAATATGTTCTGGTTCTGGGAGTTTATTACAAGCTGCAAACCTTTATCTATCTGACCGCTAACGGGATTATCCAGGGTATTCGCCCTCTGATGGGCTACAACTTCGGAGCCGGTGAACACAGGCGCGTCAAAAAGATTTATCACACGTCACTGGCATTGAATGCAGGCATTATGTTCCTGGGCACGCTGCTCTCCTGGATCCTGCCAGGACGCCTGATCGGCCTGTTTACTGATCAGGCCGAGACCATCTCCATCGGGATTACCGCCCTGCATATCATCAGCCTGGGATTTATGATCTCCGCTGTTTCCGTCACCTGCTCCGGCGCCCTGGAAGGCCTTGGGAAAGGCGGTCCGTCTCTTATTATTTCCCTGTTAAGGTATGTGATCCTCATCCTCCCGGCTGCCTTTTTCCTCAGCAGAGTGCTTGGCGCCGACGGCGTGTGGTGGGCCTTCTGCGTCACGGAATTTGCGGCTGCGGGCTTTTCTCTGCTGATTTACAGACGGGAAAGCAGAAGGCAAATCAACATAGAATCAACATAGAAGCTGACGGAAACAGCCGCCTGAGTTGACAATTCAACCGCTTGCCCGTATAATTTTATATGTCATTAAAAATAAATTTTCGATCGACGCGCAGATCAGATGCGCAGAAATGAGGCCGCCAATGAGCATACATATTATTACCGATTCCGCTTCCGACATTACAGAATCCGAACATGAAAATCTGACTGTCATCCCCATGACAGTCACCTTTGGAGAAACCGAATATCAGGACGGTGTCAACTTAAGCCACACACAATTTTACGAAATGCTGATCGAAAGCAGCGTGTTACCCGTCACAAGCCAAATCCCGCCCTTTCTCTTTGAAGAATCCATGAGAAAGGCTTTAGAAAACGACGATGAAGTCATTGTTATCACCCTGTCCTCCAAACTTTCCGGCACCTGGCAGAGCGCCATGGCAGCCGCGGAAAATTTTCCCGGCCGAGTACAGGTGGTTGACAGTGAAAATGTAACCGTAGGCGAACACATTCTTGTGGAATATGCCTTCCGCATGATTGAGCAGGGCACAGGAGCCGCAGAAATCGTAAAACAACTGAATCTGCTGAAAAAGCGGATTCGTTTGATCGCCCTTTTGGACACTCTGGAGTACTTAAAAAAGGGCGGCCGCATATCCAGTGCGGCAGCACTGGCCGGAAGCCTGCTTTCTATCAAACCGGTCATAGCCATACAAAACGGGGAGGTTGCCATTCTGGGAAAGGCCAGAGGCTCCAGACAGGCAAATAACCTGATCGTAGAGCAGATCCATGCGGCAGGCGGCATTGATTTTTCCATGCCTTATTTCTTAGGCTATACCGGGCTGAGCAGGGACCTGATCCAAAAATATATTGAGGACAATGCTTCGCTTTGGGAAAACGAAACCGATCATCTTCCCGTGAACAGTGTAGGCGGCACCATCGGAACCCATACCGGCCCCGGCGCCATTGCGGTGGCCTTTGTTGCCAGGGAAGGCTGATATGAAACACAAATTTCGCTTACAAGAAAATGGTAATCGCTTTCTGTGTCGGCAACTGAAGAAAGTGGAGTCCCTCTTTCGATAAATGCAAATTATTATAGTAAACTCAAGGTTTTCCTCCACAGTCTTCAATTTCAGCCAGCCTCTCTCTTCCCCGGAGTTCCGACCTTTTTCAAGCTCGTTCATCAGCCGGGTGGTTGTCTGTGTCTTTTCATAATCCTGTATGTCAATAATTGGATAGCGTGCCCGGCCAAAACGGCCGGGCGCCTACTGCTACATCTTATATACCTTCTGTCCGAAATCTTGCAGAGGTTTTTGCTATTTTTAACTCATGCTCTGCAAACATTTTCGCTTCATTTTCATAAACTTTTCGCTTATCAAATTTTAGGTATTGTTGAATTTTTTCATCAAATTTCTTTTTTTCTTCTTGCTGATATTTTTTTACTTTTCCCAACTCAATAGTTCCCACAATTATATCATCCCTATCTCCACCTTTTATTTGCATTACATTTCTGTCATTTCTACCATACGGTCCGGTTATTCTTGAGTCGCCATAAATTGATGTGTTAGCCTGAGCAATAAATACATGCAAATCCCTAGCTGTGGTTTCAATTATATTTGAAAAATAAGATGTATCTCTATTATGCTCTGGAGTAAAAATTATATCCACCTTACCCTTATATAGGCTTCTGGCTATAATATCAGTAAATTCATAGCACAAAAATATACCATATTGTATTCCATTACAATTAATCGCTTGATATACAGGCTCTTTTTGATTTTTACATTTATATTTTTCTATTGCTAACAATTCGCATTCCATTGGGGCATAATCATTCTTTTCTCTAACTAATAATGCCGCATTCAAATAACGTCCTGTTTTAACAGGTGCAAATAATGCCACATTATTATATGCCTGCTTATTATATGTAACATATTGTAAACCTGAAATCACTGTAATTCCAGTTTTTCTTACAAACGTCAAAACATCTGACACCCATTGCAATGGCATATAAAACTCTGGAAATACCAAAAAATCTACTTTCTCCTTCCCATCTGCATAGGCTCTTTTCATAAAAGAAATAAGATCTAACCTAAGTTAGCAACCCCCATTTCAAATGGGGGTTTAATTGTAACCCCTCCGGGGTCTA